>DIMT01000020.1:29480-40315 GCA_002425705.1 Firmicutes bacterium UBA5559 | reverse complement strand
AAGCACGCATGGACAAACAAAGACGGTACCTATAAAGAAGTTTATTATTATGTGTGCAGCAAAGCTCGTGCAGCCAGAGGAAAAACCTGCGAGTATACAACCATGCTCAAGAAAACCGACATCGAACCGTTAGTCATTGAAGCGATCCGAGAGCTGATTCAGAATCAGGATTTTGCAGGAGAAATTAAATCAAGGATTGGGAAAGAAATTGATACTTCCACCTTGAACAGGGAGCTGAAAAATTATGAAGCCAAGCTAAAAGAGGTTGAATTGAATAAAACTCGGCTTGAAAATGAAATCGACAGTCTGCCCGAGGATACTCGTTTCAGAGAACGCAAGCTCCATGATATGACCCTCAGACTTGATGGGCTATATGACATTATCGTAGAGCTTGAAGAAAAGATTGAAGATGTTCTGCTGCGCCGTAAAGCCGTAGAGCAGAATGCCATCACTTTAGAAAACATATATACCCTGTTGGCAAACTTCGACAAGGTATACGACAAAATCAGCGATGAAGAGAAAAAATCCCTAATATCTTCGTTAATCAAAGAAATAGAGATTTTTCCATGTGACGAGGTTGAGCTGCCCCTAAAGTCTATTTTGTTTAACTTCCCAATTTATAAAGACGGTGAAGATGCNNTGTGATTTCTTGTGGGACAAAAGTACGCACGTCTCTACGTGGGCCGTCTGGGGAAACATATCAACCGGAGTCGCTTCCTTCATCTCATACCCCATTTCTGACAGCAGCTTTACATCCCGAGCCAGGGTGGCCGGGTCGCAGGACACATAGACGATTCGCTCCGGGGCTGCTTCTGCAACTGCTTCCAGAAGGGCCGGGTGACAACCGGCTCTGGGTGGGTCCAGGATGACTACATCCGGTTTCACCGGTGGGATCCATTCTCCGTCTTTTCCTTCTTGTCCGGACAGGAGGCCCGGCAGGACATCCTCCACCTTGCCACAGATAAAGGTGGCGTTGACGCTGCCGTTTAGGGTAGCATTCCGGTTGGCATCCAGGACGGCCTGCTTCACCGACTCGATGCCGATGACCTTCCCTGCATCCTTGGCATAGAAAAGTCCGATGGTCCCTACTCCGCAGTAAAGGTCCAACACCGTTTCCTTCCCCGTCAGACCGGCGTATTCGGCGGCCTTTTGGTAAAGGTGCTCCATTTGAACCGGGTTGACCTGATAGAAGGATCCGGGAGAGATCTCGAATTGATAGTCCCCCACTTCTTCCAAGATATTGGGTTTCCCGGCGATATTGATGAATTCATCCCCTAAAATTTCGGAGTTCTTCTTTTTATTGACGTTGACAAAAACGCTTTCCAGGGAATACTCGATTCCATCATCCCGGATCGGCAGCTGGCTGACCGCTTCATCCATCATCTCCACCAGCTTCTGGGCGTTGGGAATCCCCTTGCCGTTCAGCACCAGGATAGCCATGACTTCTCCGGTGTTGAGAGCCGTCTTCACGACCAGATGGCGGAACAGCCCCTTTTCCCACTTGGGATCATAGGCCAAAATGTTGTCTTCTTTCATGAACTTGCGAACCCCAGAGGCAACGGCTTCGGCCGCTTCACTCTGAATCAGGCACACCGGGCAATCCACCACCTGATGGGTCTTGGCTTGATAGAATCCAATGGCTGGAGTTCCCAGATTTTCCTGAATGCCTCCCTTTCGGGTGATAAGCCCGCCGCAGCTGATGGCCATCTGGGCTTTATTCCGGTATCGATAAGGGCGTTCCATCCCAACGATGGGCCGGACCAGAGGATTTTCAATACCTCCAAGCCGGATCAGCCGGTCCCGGACCAAGCCTTCTTTCCATTCCAGTTGCTTCGGGTAATCGAGGGAGCCCAAAGGACAGCCTCCGCATGCTTCCTGCACCGGACAGTCGTATTCTACCCGGGAAGGGGAAGGGACGGCCGTTTCCAGTACCCGGGCCAGGCAATAATTCTTCTTTACTTTCGTGATTTCCACCAGGACCTGGTCCCCCAGGACGCCGGAATCGGCGAAGATGGTCATCCCCTCATGCTTTCCGATTCCTTTTCCTTCATTGCTCATATCGGTGATCGTGATCACCAGTTGCTGTCCTTTTTCCATTCTATTCCTCTCGATTTCCACTAATTCCACTTCTGACATTTCAGAAGCTTCTTCCATTTCTGTTATTCTTCCATTGCTTTCGTAACCAATTGATACAACTCCGGATTATAGCTCTTAAACCGTACCGGCTTCATCTGGTCGTCGGTGATGGCATGGCGGGTACTGCCGGTAACCAGCAGTTCTCCCGTTTCTGCATGACGGATCTCATAGCTCATGGTCAGGCTGGCGGCTTTCAATTCGCTCATCCAGGCGGTGATTTCCAGCATATCATCGTACCGGGCCGGGGCCTTATAGATACATTCCACGCTGGCCACCGGCAGCCACAGCTTTTCCGATTCCAACCGGGAGTAGGGGTACCCCAGTTTCCGAAGGTATTCATTTCTCCCCACTTCAAACCACTTGATGTAATTGGTATGGTAAACGATGCCCATGGCATCGGTGTCGGCGTAAATAACGCGGATTTGTGTTTTAATCCTGAACAATGCCTTCTCCTGTTCCTCTGCTTCTCAACTCTTACAGTTCAACTTCTATTTTTTTCTATTCTATCTCTATTCCTATTTCATCTTATTGGCATACTCTTCGATTTTCATCAGCCGCTTGTTGATGCCCGACTTTTTCATGGGAGGGTCCATCATCTCCGCCAGCTCCGTCAGGGAAGCGTCCGGGTTTTCAATCCGAAGAACCGCCACTTCATATAGCTTAGGGGGCAGTGCGGCTAATCCCTTGGCTTCATCAATCTTACGGATATTGGCCATATGCCGGTCCGAAGCATCCAGGGTTTTATCCAGATTGGCACTGTCACAATTGTTGATCCGGTTGGTCTTGTTTCTCATCTCCTTGAAGATCCGGGTGTTCTCAAAGGCGAAAAGCTGGCCATGGGCCCCCATGATATTGAGGATGTCCACGATCTGCTCCGAATCCTTGACATAGACCACATAAATTTTTTTCCGTTCAACGATCTTGGCATGGATGCCGGTGAAGCTGTTGATCAGCTTTTTCACATCGCTGGCCAGGGCCTGGGTATTGCAAAGAAATTCGATGTGGTAGGCCTTTTCCGGATGGGTCAGGACACCGGATCCCATAAAGACTCCCCTAAGATAGGATTTCCGGCAGCATTTGGTTTTGATCAGTCCGTCGTAGATGCCGTCGCTGATATAGTTCATTCCCTCCCGGACCATGAGGATGCCGGTTTCCCGAAGAATCTGCTCACTCATCGCTGGTTCGTTAATGGTCAGCAGATAGGTGTGACCCTTTTTAACCCCGGTGCCTCCTTCGATTTCCAGTTCCGCTTCTGCGGAAAAGTATTCCTTGATCATGACCTTAAAGTGACGGGCAACCGCTGCGTTATCGGTGGTGATGATCAGTTTTACCTTTCCCCCACCGGCCAGCCGTATGCTCCCGCACATTCGTATGAAGCCGGCGATCTCTGCCAGCATACAGCACTTTTTTTCCGGATTCAGCCGGGCTAATTCATTTTTCGTATCCGTTGAAAAGGACATGGTTCTCTCCCGTAAAAAGAAGGCCGGCAGATCTGCTTGGGTGCATTTCCGACGGCCCTTTGCTACTTGTTGATTGTTCGTTTAGGAATGCTGAGGATTTCCCTTGCCTCATCCGGGGTAGCGATCTCTCTTCCCAGCAGCTTTGCCAGCTTGACCACCTTTTCCACCAGTTCCCCGTTGCTCTTGGCCAGGACGCCCTTTTCAACATACAGGTTGTCTTCAAAGCCTACCCGCACGTGGCCTCCCATGATGATGGCACCGGCAGCGATCTCAAACTCGTGGCGGCCGATTCCGGCAGCCGTCCAGGTGCAGCCTGGAGGAATGCTTCCTACCATGAACACCAAATCTCTCAAGGTGGCCGTCATCTGGACGCCCAAAACAAAATCGAAGTGGAGGGGATGAACCAGCAGGCCTTTTCGATCCACCTTCAGGGCAATGTCAATCATGCCCTTGTCGAAGACCTCCAGTTCCGGCTTGATGCCCCGTTCTTTCATGATCTTAGCAAAGTTCATGATGGTGTTATCGGTGTTGATGAAAATTTCATCTCCACCGAAATTCAGGGTTCCGCAGTCCAGAGTGGCGAACTCAGGAGCCGGTGTGATTTCCGTAGATTGAAGTCTTTCCAAATCCGTCATGCCCACAGCACCACCGGTGGAAGGCTGAATGATGACATCCGGGCAGACCTTGTATATGGCATCTACCGCTTCCTGGAACCGGGCTTTATCCTGGGTCGGAGTGCCGTCGTCGTGTCTGACGTGAAGATGGATCACCGAAGCACCGGCATCATAGGCAGATTTAGCCTCCCGGACGATTTCTTCGATGGTATAGGGAACGGCAGGGTTGTGCTCTTTGGTTACTTCGGCACCGCAGATGGCTGCCGCGATAATTAATTTTTCCATTTTTTCTTCCTCCTGTTAATCAACTTCCAACCGCATTATATCATTATAAATCCCGGTGCTCAAGTGTTATCCTTCGCCCTTCCTTTTCAAAAGCCTGGGCGAATTCATTGGCCATGGTTACCGATCGATGCTGTCCTCCGGTACACCCGAAGGCAATGTTCAGGGAATATTTCCCTTCCTTTATGTAGGAAGGGATGATGCTGGTCAGCAGGTTATAGATCGTCTCAAAGAAAACCTTGCTTTCCGGCTGCTTCATCACATACTCCTGCACCTTCTTATTGTTGCCGGTCAGGTGCTTCAGGCTGGGGATATAAAAGGGATTGGGGATGAATCGCATATCAAAGACCATATCCGCCTCTTCCGGCACTCCGTTCTTGAATCCGAAGGACTGGATGTTCAGAGTGAAGATGTTTTTCTGGCCTCCCTGAATAAACAATTTTTGGATCTCCTGCCGCAGACGGGCTGGTTTCATATTGGATGTATCGATGACGTAATCAGCGATGGAGCGGATTTCCTGAAGCATAGCCCGTTCCTTTTTCATTCCTTCCCGGGCTGCTCCGGTTCTGGACAGGGGATGGGCCCGCCGGGTTTCCTTGTACCTCCGGATCAGCACTTCATCCGAGGCTTCCAGAAAGAGAATCTGATATTGAATGCCGTAGACCCTGATTTCCTCCAGGCTTTTTTTCAAGTCGGAGAAAAAGTCTCCCCCACGGATGTCAACGACAAATGCCGCTTTTTCGATTTTGTTGCCGTCGGACATGGTCAGCCTCAGAAAATTCCCCATCAGGGAAGGAGGCATATTATCGATGCAATAATACCCCAAATCTTCCAGGCAAATGATGGCCTGAGATTTTCCGGCTCCCGACAGTCCGGTGACGATGACGACTTCCATGATTACTCCTTTCCGATGATCCGGACCTCTGGTTCCAGTTCGACCCCGAACCGATCCGCAACGGTACGCTGGACCACTTTCATGAGAAGCAGGATGTCTTCCGCCGTTGCCTCTCCTGTGTTAATAAGGAATCCGGCATGAAGGGAAGACACTTGGGCACCGCCTAGCTTTAGGCCTTTCAGGCCCGCATCGGTGATCAGCTTCCCGGCAAAATACCCTTCCGGTCGTTTGAAAAAGCTCCCGGCACTGGGGTAGTTCATAGGCTGCTTCTCGTTTCTTTTTCTGGTAAATTCCATTACCTTATCTTCAATTTTTTTGGAATCTCCCGGTGTCAGCTGCAGAGTAACCTGCAGGATGACATCCCCCGACTCCTGAAAAGCACTTCTTCGGTAAGACAGCCCCATTTCTTCTTTGGGCACGATCCGGGTCTCCCCACAGTTACGATTCATGACCAGGGCTTCCTGGACCACAAAGGACATTTCTCCGTCGTAGGCTCCGGCGTTCATATAAAGAGCTCCGCCCAGAGTTCCGGGAATCCCGCTCAAGGGCTCAAATCCAGCCAGCCCAGCGTCGACAGCTACCCGGGCCACCTGGCTCATGGAGACATTGGCCCCCGCCGTCAGAAGCCCGGTTTTCCGGTTCGCTTCTATATTATGAAATCCCTCCCCCAGTTTGATCATGGCTCCCTCGTAGCCGCCGTCCCGCACCAGCAGATTGGATCCGTTTCCCAGAATCATATAGGGCAGTTCTTCCCCGGACATATATTCCAATACCCGGCGGAGTTCCTCCTGATTATCCGGCAACACAAGAAGAGCCGCCCGTCCTCCCGCTTTGAAGGAGGTGTACTGGCCCATATCCGGTTCCTTGATGATTTTAATCTCTTTGCATTCTTCGCATAGCATGCGCCATTTATTCTTTTCCATAAATCTATTATACCATATTTTCCTTCTCTTCCATCATAATCTTGGAAGGGAAATTTATGAGTAATTATGCATAATTATGAATATTCCTCTTGCAATTCATCCCGGATGGAGGTATAATCTTCCTATGCCAATCCCTTTTCAGGGGATTGTTTTAGACATCCGCTCCAACAAATCAACTGAACGCATAAAAATTCACACCCCAAGGAGGAACACAATATGTCAAAAGAGAAAATCGTATTAGCCTATTCCGGAGGCCTGGACACCTCCATCATCCTGACCTGGCTCAAGGAAAAGTATGAAAGCGAGATCATTGCCGTCTGCCTCAACGCCGGTCAGAAAGAAGATTATGATGCCATCGAAAAGAAAGCCTACGCCACCGGTGCATCCAAATCCTATATCATCGATATTCAAGAAGAATTCGTCGCCGATTTCATCTGGCCCACCCTGAAAGCCGGAGCCATTTATGAAAACGACTATCTGCTGGGCACCTCCATGGCCCGTCCCCTGATGGCCCAGAAGCTGGTGGAAATTGCCGAAAAAGAAGGTGCCACCTATATCGCCCACGGCTGTACCGGCAAAGGCAACGATCAGGTCCGGTTCGAGACCACCATCAAGGCCCTCAATCCTTCCCTGAAAATCATCGCTCCCTGGCGTACCTGGGATCTTTCCTCCCGGGAAGAACTGATCGAATATGCCAAAGCCCACAACATTCCCATTGCCCAGACAGCTGAAAAAATTTACAGCCGGGATGAAAACATCTGGCACATCAGCCACGAGGGCGGAAACCTGGAAAATCCCTGGAACGAGCATCTGGATGACATCCACGTTCTCAGCGTTCCCGTGGAACAGGCACCGGATCAGGCCGAATACCTGGAAATCGGATTTGAAAAAGGCGTTCCCGTTTCTGTCAACGGAACGGCTATGGGCCCTGTGGAACTGCTGAACCTGGTTAACGAATACGGCAGCCGTCACGGAGTGGGCACCATCGACATCGTGGAAAACCGTCTGGTTGGAATGAAATCCCGAGGGGTTTATGAAACGCCCGGCGGAACCATTCTGTACAAGGCCCACAGCACCCTGGAAAAGCTTGTTTTAGACCGGGACACCCTGAACTACAAAAATATGGTAGCTCTGAAATTTGCCCAGCTGGTTTACGACGGCCTCTGGTACACTCCCCTGAGAGAAGCTCTGTCCGCTTTTGTGGATGTGACCCAGGAAGTGGTTACCGGTACCGTTCGAATGAAACTTTACAAGGGAAACTGCATTCCAGCCGGATCCAAATCCGACTATTCCCTCTACAGTGAAGAGTTCGCCACCTTCAGCAAGGACGAGGTTTACAACCAGGCGGATGCCGAAGGTTTCATCAACCTCTTCTCCCTGCCCTTGAAGATCCGGGCCCTGAACAAGAAGAAATAGAAAGGAAATATTCAATGAGCAGTAAGCTATGGAAAGGCCGATTTGCCAAGGCCGCCAGTTCAACCGCTGAAGAATTCAACGCCTCTATCCAGTTTGACCAGCGACTCTACAAGCAGGACATCACCGGCAGCATCGCCCACGGGAAAATGCTGGCCAAGCAGGGAATCCTGACCGGAGAAGAGGCCACCCAGATTGAAGAGGCTCTTCTGCAGATCCTTTCAGAAATCGAGGAAGGAAAGATTGCTTTCTCCATCGAGCAGGAAGATATTCATATGAATATCGAAAGCATCCTGACAGAAAGAATCGGCCCCGCCGGCAAGAAACTCCACACCGCAAGGAGCCGAAACGATCAGGTGGCGGTAGACATCCGCCTCTATCTGAAAGAGGAAATTCAGCGGATCCAGGGGCTATTGAGCACCCTGCTGGAAACCCTGATCGACTTGGCGGAAAAAAATCAGGACACGGTTATGCCTGGCTATACCCATCTGCAGCGGGCTCAGCCCGTGACCCTGGCTTACCATCTTCTGGCTTACTGCCAGATGTTCAGCCGGGACCACCAGCGATTTGCCGACTGTTTCAAGCGAACCGACTGGCTGCCCCTGGGCTCCGGCGCCCTGGCCGGCACCACCTACCAGACGGACAGGGGATATCTGGCCAAGGAACTGGATTTTGCCAACATCTGCCCCAACGCTATGGACGCCGTCAGTGACCGGGATTTCGCCCTGGAATTCTTAAGCTGCTGCTCCATCACCATGATGCATCTATCCCGTTTCTGCGAGGAACTGATCATCTGGAGTTCCACCGAATTTAATTTCATCGAAATGGATGATGCCTTCAGTACCGGAAGCAGCATCATGCCCCAGAAGAAAAATCCCGACATGGCGGAGCTGATCCGGGGAAAAACCGGACGAGTCTATGGAGATCTGATGACTCTTTTAACCATCATGAAGGGACTGCCTCTGGCCTACAATAAAGACATGCAGGAAGACAAACTGCCCGTCTTTGACGCTGCCGACACCCTGGCGGATTCCCTGGGTATCTTCACCGAAATGATGGCCACCATTAAGGTCAACGGCCAGATCATGGAAAAGGCCGCCAAATCCGGTTTTATGAATGCCACTGATGCAGCGGATTACCTGGTGACCAAGGGAATTCCCTTCCGGGACTGCCATGAGATCATCGGCCGGATCGTCCTCCACTGTGTTCAGGCAGGGAAAGCCATTGAGGAACTGACTCTGGCAGAGTTACAGGGATTCTCGCCCGCCTTTGAGGAGGACATTTACGAAAAGATTGATATCCGGGCCTGTATCGCAGCGAAAAAATCCCAGGGTTCCACCTCCCCGGAAAGCGTTCGCCAACAGCTTGCCGATTTCAAAGTACCAGAATAAAAAACCAACCGCCGTCTCCGGGGTCAATCCTCGGATTCGGCGGTTATTTGTATCATCACTTCCAGTTTGTTGTAAAGGCTTCGTTCCAGACAGCTGTAAAAGAGGCTGATGTCGTTTTTCTTCAGATAAGCCGTCACCGCTTGCCTGTATTCTTCCCGGCTGAACCGGAGAACAAAGGGCGGATATCCCTTTTGCATCAGATAGTAATGCATAATAATACAGGCCATCTCTTCGCAGTAATCATCGTAAGGGCTGATTTCCAGGAACCGGTTGTGAAGCAGGGCCGCCCGCAGAAGAGAATTCCCGCCGATTTCCGGGCTGACCTCGTCGCTGTAGAGCCATCGGAACAGTTCCCGGATTTCCTCCGGTATATCCTTGGAATAGACCGGCGTGAAGTTGTATTCCAGGTTCAGGGGATTCCCCCGACGCCAGCCAATCCTGCCATCCGAATAAAATTTCTGGCTCAGCCGCTCCAGTACCCGCTCATCCAGGTCATAATCCATTTCCAGCAGGCTTACGGCTTCCTTCATCGTGTCTTCCAGCCGTTCTACCAGGCGATGGTCTTCCACGGTTGCCTCTACCACAAACTGGCCTCCTATGATTCTGCCCACCATGTCCTTGGAGACGGAGCTACCTCCCAGATGAAGGCAGGAGTAGGCCCAGTCGATGGCGTGAATCCGTTGGATTTCCTGGAGCATCTCTCCCCGAAAGGGTTTTCTTTCTTCCAGGCAGTGCATTTTTTCTCTGATTTCCCGGAGCATATCGGCCTCCTGTCAGTTTTTTATAATTTTACCACACTTCTTCCAATCCGTGGTATAATATTTCAAAGATTCAGGACGCTTTTTAAATCTTTTTAAAGGAGTTTTTGATATGTTTACTTTGCCCGATATTTTTTATGAACTTTCTATATTCTCCATTACATTCCGTTTGCTGATGGCAACTCTTGCCGGTGGCATCATTGGGCTGGAACGGGGCGCCAATCGCCACCCCGCCGGATTCCGGACCCATATTCTGGTCTGCCTGGGAGCTACCCTGGCGATGCTGACCAACCAATATATCATTGAAGTCATGGATATTTTTTCCGATCCCGCCAGACTTGGGGCTCAGGTCATCACCGGCGTAGGCTTTCTGGGGGTGGGAACCATCTTTGTTACAGGCCGGAGTAAAATCAAAGGTCTGACCACAGCAGCCGGGCTCTGGGCTTCCGCGACCCTGGGTCTGGCCATTGGCATCGGTTTTTATTCCGGCGCGCTGATCGCCGGCATCCTGATCTTTACCAGTCTGGCTCTATTGCCGCGGGTGGAGGGGTATTTTTATTCCAAATCCAAAGTCATGGACATCTACCTGGAGCTGGAATCCATCAGCTGTCTGCGCCAGCTAAAGCATGATCTGCAGGAAAAGGACATTCTGCTATACGAATCCTCCTTGAGCAAACTGGACCCGGTGATTCCAGGGGCCATCTGCCTCAACATCGCCCTTCGGCTTCCCAAGGGCCTGGACCACCATAATGCCCTGGATTTTCTGAATGAATATCCCTCCGTCTATATCGTGGAGGAGGTCTAGTATGAATCGTTCCAAAATATTGAAAATAGCCGCTTTTATCAGCGGCTTCCTAGCTCTTTTCACCTTCTTTTCCCCCCACTTGCTGAAGCTTTGGCTCACCTGGCGATTCCGCCAGGAACTAGCCGATACCCCTGGCATCCAGGATGCCGCATCCATTG
>DIMT01000020.1:0-29468 GCA_002425705.1 Firmicutes bacterium UBA5559 | reverse complement strand
CCAACTATATAAGCAGGTCTGCCAGTTGGCAGACCTGCTTATATAGTTGGTTGTTACACCGGGTATACCATGTCTTCTTCGTTAAGGAGATTCAGGTCGATGGCGTATCTTTTCTGTTCCCGGCTCTTGAAGAAATCTTCCGCCGGTTTTGGCAGCATGGCCATGGACAGGGCATCCTCTTCCTGTTCCATATATCGGGCAGCTGCTTTTCGGATTTTATCCATTTCCGGTTCAATCAGGTCAGCAGGGCGACAGGTAACCTGTTGCTCATCACCAATGATTTTCTTGACGATTTCCTCCTTGATGGGGACGGTAGTCCGGCCATACATACCCTTCACTACCATCTTGACTTCGTTGGGGATCATTTTGTAACGCTCGCCCATGACGATGTTCAGCACCGCCTGGGTGCCTACGATCTGACTGGTGGGCGTAACAAGGGGCGGATAGCCCAGGTCTTCCCGAACCCTTGGGATTTCCTTCAGCACTTCATCGAATTTATCCATGGCGTTGGCCTGCTTCAGCTGGGAAACCAGGTTGGACAGCATGCCGCCAGGCACCTGATACATCAGGGTGTTGATGTCTACTCCCATCAGCTTGGGATCCATCAGCCCATTGTCGATGTACTTCTGTCGGATCGGAATGAAGAACTCGGCCACCTTGTCCAGAACCGCCAAGTCCAATCCGGAATCATATTCAGTGCCTTTGAAAGCAGCAACCATCGGCTCCGTCGGAGGCTGGGAGGTGCCTTCTGCAAAGGGAGAGATGGCGGTGTCGATGATATCCACGCCGGCTTCCACCGCCTTCATATAGGTCATGCTGCCAAAACCACTGGTGGCATGGGTATGCAGTTCCAAGGGAATGCTGATCTTGCTCTTGATGGCCTTGACCAACTCATACGTGTTATAGGGGCTC
This sequence comes from Firmicutes bacterium UBA5559, assembly GCA_002425705.1. Taxonomy (GTDB): domain Bacteria; phylum Bacillota; class Clostridia; order Peptostreptococcales; family Anaerovoracaceae; genus UBA5559. The sequence continues at coordinate 28,556 of DIMT01000020.1, read as the reverse complement.
AGGAGGCCGGCCATGTCCTTGATGCAGACCGAATCGGCGCCCATTTCTTCTATTTCCTTTGCCAGCTTGATAAAAACTTCGTTGGTGTGGACCGGGCTGATGGTATAGGAAATCGTCCCTTGAGCGTGGCCGCCGAATTTTTTGGTTGCTTTAATGGCTGCTTCCAGGTTTCGGGTATCGTTCAGGGCATCAAAAATTCGGATGATGTCAATGCCGTTGGCAATGGCCCGGTCAACGAATTCGTAGACCACATCATCGGCATAATGCTTATATCCTACCAGGTTCTGTCCTCGTAAAAGCATCTGCAGCTTGGTATTTTTCACATTCTTTCGGATCGTCCGAAGTCTTTCCCAGGGATCTTCATCCAAAAATCGGAGACAGGCATCGTAGGTAGCTCCTCCCCACATCTCCAGGGCGTTGTAGCCCACACTGTCCATAGTCTCCAGGATTGGAACCATCTCTTCCGTTCTCATTCGGGTTGCGATCAATGATTGGTGCCCGTCCCGCAGAACGGTTTCGGTAAACTTCACTTTTGCCATACAATCCTCCATAATTCAACTGGGAAAACCTATCAGCATTATATCTTAAAAGGCTGAATTTTCCAATGTTCTTTCAATATGTATACAGTATTAATATCAATACTTATATCAACTGGATCTCATCTCCCGGGCGAACGATTCCTCCCTGGATGACCACAGTGAATATCCCTTCTGTAGGCATAACGCAGCTGCCGGTCTGCTGCTTGATGGCGCAGCCGTGATGACACTCTTTTCCGATCTTTGAAACCTCATGAAGGGTTTCCCCGATTTGGAGACGGGTGCCAATGGGGAGGGTTTTCAGTACGATCCCCTCGGTAGTGATATTTTCAGCAAAAGCGCCTTCTGACAGTTCCAGACCCATGGACCTCATCTTGTCCACGCTTTCATTGGCCAGCAGGCTTACTTGCCGTATGGGATCCTGCCCACAGTGGGCATCCCCTTCGATTCCCTGATTTTCCAGGAATCGGGCCTCTTTCACCGGGTGCTTGATGACTCCCTTTTTATCGCTAACATTGATTGCTAATACCTTTGCCATATTTATTCCTCCCTGTAGTCCCCGGATTTTCCCCCGGATTTGCTGCTGAGCCGGATGTCGGAAATCCGCATGCCCCGATCGATGGCTTTGCACATATCGTAAATAGTCAATGCGGCAACGGATACCGCATGAAGGGATTCCAGTTCAATGCCAGTTTTTCCAATGGTGCTGGCGGTCGCCTCGATATGAATGGCCGAATGTTCCTCATCCACAAAAAAATCCATTTCCACGCCAGTAATGAAAATATTGTGGCACATGGGAATGGCGTAAGCCGTATTCTTAGCGGCCAGGATGCCGGCAGTCTGCGCAACTGACAGGACATCACCCTTGGCGATTCCCCCATCACGAATCCGCTGCAGGGTTTCCGGCATCATATAAATACTGCCCTTGGCAACTGCAGTCCTGTGGGTATCGGCTTTGTCTCCCACATTCACCATCCTGGGGCGGCCCTGCTCATCAATATGTGTCAGCTGATCCATGGATGTTACCCTCCGATTTTATTCATATCCCTGGAAATCGGGGCCTGCCCGGATTCCAGATGATGCTTCTCTTCTTTTCCTCTGATGGCTTCTGTCAGGACCTTTTCCAGGTCTCCTGGCTGACCCTCCCGAAGGGCTTTCTTCAGGTCGATCTCCTTTTCGGAATGGAGGCAGGTCTTTAATTTTCCGTCTGCAGTCAGCCTTAATTTGTTGCACTGGCTGCAGAAATTGCAACTGATAGGGGTAATGAATCCGATTCGCCCCCGAGCCCCCCGGTACTGGTAAATCTCCGCTACCCCCTCCTGCTTTTCAACCGGTATCAGTTGAGGAAGCCGAGCCTTGATTTCTTCACTGGCCATATAGCCGTGAGCAAAATCGTTTTCTGCCCGTCCCACCGGCATCAGTTCAATAAAACGCACTTCGTAATCGTGCTGAAGGGTCAGCTGGACAAAGTCCAGGATTTCGTCATCGTTGAATCCCTTCATCATCACCACATTCAGTTTGATGGGCGTCAGACCTGCCTTAGCAGCGGCATTTATCCCGGCAATCGCCTGATCCAGATCCCCGCCCCGGGTGATTTCCCGGTATCGGTCATGCCTCAGGGAGTCCAGACTGATGTTCACCCGATCCAAACCGGATTCTTTTAATTTCTCTGCCAACTGGGGCAGCAGAATCCCGTTTGTGGTCATGGTTATTTTTTCAACACCGGGAGTCTGTTTCATGCGTTCCACCAGCCCGACGATACCCCTTCGGACCAGAGGCTCCCCCCCCGTCAATCGATATTTGGTTATGCCCAGCTTCGCTGACGCCTCCACAACACGGTGGATTTCTTCATAGGTCAGAATATTTTCATGACCCAGGTCGGCTACCCCTTCTTCCGGCATGCAGTACCGGCATCTCAGGTTGCACTTATCTGTGACGGAAATCCTCAGGTAGTTGATTTCCCGTCCGAATGTATCTTTCATGTTGCCTCCAGTTTTAAAGTCTTATCCTTTATTTTACCCCATATCCCCTCTTTTATCAACCTTCTTGTGGAAAGAATGGCCGGATGTTATAATGAATAGAAAGAGTCCATAGGGTTCCAAACAGAGGTTGGAGCCTCACCAAAGGTTTCAAGATGAAAGGGGAGAGTACCGATGAAGGATTATTTTGCCATTGCCGCATCCCTGCTGGAATATAAAAAAGAACTGTCTGCCCTATTGCTGAGTCTGGATTCGGAGGAGGTACGAAAGGGAAAACTGGTGCTGGACGACCAGGTTCTTTCGGACGATTTTCGAACCGCTGTTCTTTCCCGGTCAAAAGGTCTTCTGGAGGATTATCAGATTCGATTCCACAATGGCCGCATTTATGTCCGGGCTGAGGTCATGGCTCGGCAGTTGGGCCCCCTCACCCTGGAGTACGATATCAACGTTCAGGAATTTCGCTTTGACCCTTCCGGTCACAAGATTTTTGCGGACTTCCGGGAGACGGCCGTCTCCAACGGCAATATGGCCCAAAAGATGGCGGTTAAGGCGGCTCTGCTGAATGGACCCCTTCTGAAGACGGCAGCCCAGTTTTTGAAAAAGCCTTTCCTTCACGTGGACGGAAATCATCTTCTGGCTGATCTGGACAAGCTGCCCCTGCCGGCGGCACTTCCGGAAACACTGGAAATTCGTTACCTCAGTTGCATCGATGGCAAACTAACTTTATCCATACAGCTTTAACAGAAGTACAGGAGATTATTCATCTATGAAATATCTGGTTCTCAGCGACACTCACGGAAAAACGAATCAAGCGTCCCACCTTTATCAGCAGGCCGGAGACTTTGACGGCATCATTCATCTGGGAGATTACGAGCGGGATGCCCGGACCTTGGAAGCGGAACTTGGGACCGACGTCTTCTCTGTCAAAGGGAACATGGACGGCGGGGTTGGTGAGCTTCACAGGATTCTGGAAACGGAGGGGGGGAAGATCTTCCTGACCCACGGTCACCGGGAGGACGTAAAAAGCAGCCTGCAGCGGCTGCTCTACAAAACAGAGGAAGAAGGCTGCAAGGCAGCCCTTTTCGGTCATACCCACGAACCTTATTGCGGGGAATTCGGCGATCTGATTCTCTTCAACCCAGGAAGCCTGACCCTGCCTAGAGCCGGAAGGCTTCCTTCCTATGGAATCCTGGAAATCAAAAACGGAGAACTCCACTTGTCCATCGCCTATTGTCAATGGGCGGAGGAAGTTGAAAATTCTCCGAAAAAGACGGATATTCAAGGAGGCTACTTAAAGGATCTCCTCAACAACAGCGACCGCTTTTAGTCCTTTTATTCGTTGTGATTGCCGCTGTTAAACTTGGAGCTGTACTCCTCATAGATGGTCCCTGGATCCCTTCTGGAATCCGAACCGCCGGAATTTTTCCGACCTGCCGGGGGCTTGGGTACCACAAAAGCAGCAACGATGTAGGCCAGGATACCGGAGAAGCCGGCAAAAATCAGACCAACAAAAATGACCCGGATCACCACCGGATCCACGTTAAAATATTCTCCGATTCCTCCGCAGATGCCGAGGAATATTTTATTATCTTCGGACCGATATAACTTCTTATCCATCATAATCCTCCCTTTTCATCAACTTCGCTTATCATTCTGATAGAATATTCCTGCTCCGGTTGCGGTCAATTTTCCGCTCTCCTGACTTCTTCCTTCAACGGTCAGGTGTATGATCTTCTTCCCAACTGAAACCACACGGGCCTTTACCAGTAAGGTTTCCCCCAGCTCTACCGGCCGGATATACTTGATTTCCATACTGACTGTCGGAGTAAAGTTTTGATCCGCATAAAACCTGGCCAGCATGCCCATGGCATAATCGAAGGCTGCAGCAGTGATGCCGCCGTGAAGAATACCAATCCGGTTTGTTTCCCATTTCTGTACCTTGAAGGTCAGGGTCACCGAGCCTTCTTCAAAATTGCAGTCGTGATAATCCGGTGCCAGCATGCTGTTGACGGTCCCCTGCTGCCTTGCCACATCATCCCGGACCGATGATTTGCAATAATCCTCTAATCGTTTCTGCCCGTCCATTGTACCCTCCTTAAGAACTTATTTGATATCATTATATCACAATCCCGTAAGCTTATTCTATTGAAGATCTTTCACTTTATCTTCCAAATCAAATTGGACAGACTCCGCAATCTCTTTTGTCTGCGCTTCCAGTTTAACGAATATATCCTCATATTTCATGCCAAGAATTCTAGCTGCCAGAATCCCCGCATTTTTTGCATTGTTGATGCCGACCGTTGCAACGGGAACTCCTCCCGGCATCTGAACGATGGACAGCAAGGAATCCAATCCATCCAGCTCCTTTAGCTTCACCGGCACTCCGATAACGGGGATATTGGTCATGGATGCCACCATTCCCGGCAAATGAGCAGCTCCTCCGGCCCCAGCTATGATGATCTCGATGCCTCTGCTCTTTGCATTTTTCGAATACTCATACATTCTCTCCGGTGTCCGATGGGCAGAAACAACTTTAATTTCATATGGAATATCATATTTTTCCAGAACTTCGACTGCTTTTATCATAACCGGAAGATCGGATTCACTGCCCATGATGATAGCAACCTTAGGTTTTTGCATTGATAAGCCCTCCACTTTTTATTTCAAAATTTTTAACAGCCTTTTTTGCTTTTTCATTAGCATGACGGATATCCGAATCCAAGGCCGTGATATGCCCTAGTTTTTTCAAATAGCCCCCCACTCCTTTACCATAGAGATGAAAATGGCAATCTCGGACCGCAAGGACCTCCTCAATACCGCGGGTAACATATTCCCCTTCCAGTTCCTCATGACCCAATATGTTATACATCGCTGCCGGCATCCTCATCTCTGAAGAACCCAGGGGCATGGCACACAGAACTCTGATCAGCTGTTCAAACTGAGATGTAATGCATGCCTCAATGCTATAATGACCGGTATTATGAGGTCTGGGAGCTATCTCATTCACAAAAACCCCGGAATCCCGATTGACGAAAAATTCAATACAGAAAATTCCGTAATCATTCAGCGCATCCACGATTCTTGTAGCCATGGTGCAGACGGAATCCCTAACCGCCTCACTGATATCGGCAGGAATCAAGGACTTGATTAAAATGCTTTTTTTATGTGTGTTTTCAGATATCGGATACAGTATCGTTTCGGAAGCACTTTTTGCCACCACGATCGATACTTCCTTTTCAAAATCAACATACTCTTCTGCCATGATATCAATCCCGTTATAATATTCATAACATTCTCTCAGGGCAGACTGCTCATCCAGGATGTAATTGCCCTTTCCATCATATCCTCCGGTGCAGGTCTTCACCACAGCCCTGTTGTTGTGGGTTGCGTAAAAGGACTCCAATTCCGAGCAGGTTCTGATCATCTTATAATCCGGAACAGCTATTCCGATCTTAGTCAAAAAATTCTTTTGTTCAAATTTATTCTGTATCGTCTTAAGCGTGTTCGCCGACGGGAAAAGGGCATGCCCTTCCTTTTCAAGAATCAATAAAAGATCCGCATTCAAATGCTCAAACTCATAGGTGAGCACATCCGACATGGATGCTAATTTTCGAAAAGCTTCCAGGTCATGATAAGACCCCTGCACATGATAGTCGCTGACCTGAACTGCTGGGGCATCCATATTTGGATCCAGTACAGCCACCCGGTAGCCCATTCTTTTTGCTTCGAATGAAAGCATTCTTCCCAGTTGACCACCACCGATGATCCCAATAGTAGCCGGTGGATAGACTTTTTTACATTCCCGTATCAATTGCTGCCCTCCTTCTAACAAAGGACCCTTTTCCATCCAATGGGTCCGTCGGTCAAAAAATTGTAACATGAACATGCGCAAACGGTCAATCAATATTCCCTTAGCTCGGCTACTTGGTGCATCAAGCAGGAAAGCCCTTCAAAGCGGTCATGCCTTGAAGGACTCCGTATAAGGTCAACTATTCCGATCCGTTAGTCTTGATACCCGTGGGCTTCCTTGAGAATCATGTCTTTCACCTTCATGAGCCTGGTGATATTTCCCCGTTCATTCTCTTCCAGTTTCATCGAAATGTAACGGATTTTTTCCATCGTGTTTGGAATCATCACGTACTCCAGGGCACTGACCCTGCGACGGGTTTTCTCGATTTCCTCAGCCAGCAGCTGAGTGGTTTTTTCCACTTCGGCCAACTTCAGCATATCCTGAAAGATCCGGGAAAGGGCATCAACTGCAGCATCCAATTCTCCGGAAGTCATGGCAAAACCGTAAGGGAAAATTTCACTGGGATCGTCGCTTCTGGTTTTAAAATCAAATACTGGTACGTTAACACTCATGATATTCTGGTACCGGACGTTCAGCGATACGCTTTGCTTCGGGTAAAGCAGCGCTTGCTCCAGCATAGCCGGCGACATAAGGGCCGATGCCACTGTAAATGAGGCGTGGGCCTTCATGAGGGCTTCCTCCACATTGACACGAAGCTCTTTGTTCAGCCGGACGATATCCAGGAACTGTTTCATCAGCTCATCCCGTTTATCTTTCAGGAGCTTATGGCCCCTTCGGGCCACTTTCAGCCGCTGCTTCAGGCGAGTCAGCTCCATACGGGTCATATTGGTTGTAGTTGAGGTAGCCATTGATTATTGCCCCCTGTCAGTCTTTTTTACACGGCAGGTATTTATCGATAAGATCGGTACTGATACGCTTGAGTTCTGAAATCGGCAGCATGGATAACAGTTCCCATCCCAGATCCAGTGTTTCTTCAATCGATCGGTTTTCATCATAGCCCTGACCTACGTAACGGCGTTCGAATTCATCCGCAAATCGGGCAAAAATCAAATCAGTTTCCGAGAGAGCCGCTTCTCCCAGTATGGCCATGAGCTCTTTCATTTCCTTCCCTGTGGCATAGGCAGCAAAAAGCTGATTCATGGTGCCGGAATGATCCTCTCGGGTCTTTCCCTTGCCAATACCTTTATCCTTCAGTCTGGAAAGGGAAGGCAGAACGTCCACCGGCGGCCGGATTCCTTTTCGGAACAATTCCCGGGATAAGATGATCTGTCCTTCTGTTATATACCCGGTCAAGTCCGGTATGGGATGGGTCTTGTCGTCCTCCGGCATGGTCAGAATCGGGATCATAGTGATAGATCCTTCCTTTCCCAGACGACGGCCGGCCCGCTCGTACATGGTAGCCAGGTCCGTATATAGGTACCCCGGATATCCCCGTCGACCGGGAACTTCCTTCCGGGCAGCAGACACTTCCCGAAGAGCTTCCGCATAGTTGGTGATGTCGGTCAGGATGACAAGTACGTGCATGCCTTTTTCAAAAGCCAGGTACTCGGCCGCCGTCAATGCCATACGAGGGGTGGAGATTCGTTCGACGGCAGGGTCATTGGCCAGATTGGTAAACATCACGGTTCGGTCGATGGCCCCGGTACGGCGGAACTCCTGAACAAAGAAATTGGATTCCTCAAAAGTTATTCCTATGGCAGCAAAAACAACCGAAAAATTGGAAGAGGTCCCCAGCACCTTGGCTTGACGGGCAATCTGGGCAGCCAGATTTGCGTGGGGCAGTCCCGATCCGGAAAAGATTGGAAGCTTTTGTCCCCGCACCAAAGTATTCAATCCGTCAATGGTGGAGATGCCGGTCTGAATAAATTCAGAAGGATAATCCCGGGCTGCCGGGTTCATCGGGAGGCCGTTGATATCGCGAAATTCCTCCGCAATGATCTCAGGCCCACCATCGATGGGTACACCCATGCCACTGAAAACACGGCCAAGCATATCCCCGGAAACCCCCAGCTCTAAACTATGCCCCAGGAATCGCACCTTGGACTGAGCCAGGTTAATGCCGGCAGAACTTTCAAAAAGCTGAACAACAGCCTTATCTTCATGAATCTCCAGAACCTTGCAGCGACGGAGCTGGCCATCGGGCATTTCGATTTCACCCAGCTCATCGTAGGTTACATCCTTTGTTTTACGAACTACCATCAGAGGACCGGAAATCTCATGTATCGTACGATATTCCTTAATCATTGTTCCGACCTCCTTCTTCGACGATAGCATCAATTTCTTTTTCCATCCATTCTTCAATCTCTGAATAGACCTTTTCATATTCGGCTTCCGGCACGCCCTTTGCCCGTCCGATTCGTTCCCTCGAAGCAATGCAGAAATAGCTTTGCAGATCCGTACATTGAACCAGCGCCGCCCGTACCAGGGAATCGTATTTCAGGATCAGATGCATTAATTTAGCTTGCCGATCATAGGAAGAATAACTATCTATTTCTACAAAAGCATTTTGCTGCAGAAAATCCTCCCGAATCATTTTAGCAGTTTCCAATGTCAGCTGATCTTCCGGAGAAAGGGAATCTTTGCCGACCAATTGAACGATTTCATTAAGAGTTGCTTCTTCCTGAAGAATGCGAAGGGCTTTTTCCCTATTCTGAAAGTACTCTTTTCCCAAGTTCTGATCATACCAGGGTTTCAGGGTATCCAGATACAAGGAATAGGACGAGAGCCAATTTATCGCCGGGAAATGGCGCCGGTAAGCCAGACTGGCATCCAGACCCCAGAATACTTTTACAATCCGCATCGTTCCCTGAGACACCGGTTCAGAAATATCCCCCCCAGGAGGAGATACGGCACCAATGGCGGTCAGAGAACCCTGTCTTTCTTCGGTTCCCATACAAGCTACAATGCCAGCCCGCTCGTAAAACTGAGCCAGGCGGGTACCCAAATAGGCGGGATATCCTTCTTCTCCAGGCATTTCTTCCAGGCGGCCGGACATCTCACGGAGGGCTTCGGCCCATCGGGAAGTGGAGTCGGCGATAACCGCCACAGCATAACCCATATCCCGGAAATACTCCGCGATGGTGATTCCGGTGTAGATGGACGCTTCCCGGGCAGCAACGGGCATATCAGAGGTGTTGGCAATCATCACCGTCCGGTTCATGAGAGACTCGCCTGTTCGGGGGTCGGTAAGCTCCGGAAACTCCCGAAGAACGTCTGTCATCTCATTGCCTCGTTCTCCACATCCGATATAGATGACCACATCCACATCCGACCATTTTGCCAGCTGATGCTGGACCACGGTTTTACCGGATCCAAAAGGCCCCGGAACTGCCGCCGTGCCACCCTTAGCAATCGGAAACAACGTATCAATGATTCTTTGTCCGCTGGATAGGGGCTGCGATGGTGGGAATTTCTGCTTATAAGGTCTGCCGACACGAACCGGCCATCGTTGAATCATCGTTAGTTCTTTGATTTCGCCTCCGGCGGTTTTCAGTTCAGCTATGGTGTCCGTAACGGTAAAGGCTCCCTGCTTGATTGAAACAAGGGTTCCGGAAACGTTGGGAGGAACCATGATTTTGTGAAGAACAACCGGACCCTCCTGGACCGTTCCAAGGATATCACCACCGATAATCGAATCCCCTTCTTTGGCAACCGGTGTAAACTCCCATTTTTTCTCCCGATTCAAAGAGGGCACTTCTATACCGCGGGTGATGGTGGAACCGGCAATCTTCATGATTTCTTCCAGCGGGCGCTGGATCCCGTCATAGATGGTGCTGATCAATCCTGGCCCCAGTTCAACCGCCATAGGAACACCCGTTGTTTCCACTTCCGCTCCCGGTCCGAGACCGGAAGTCTCTTCATAGACCTGAATGAAGGCGCTGTCACCGGTCATGTTCAGAATTTCTCCAATGAGCCGCTGCTCTCCCACCCGCACCACGTCTGCCATATTTGCATCGGCCAGCCCGGTGGCTACCACCAGAGGGCCGGATACTTTGATTATTCTACCTTTGCTCATATTCTATTCCCTTCTACGCTAATCTTTGAAGATATCAATACCAACCGCTCGTTCTACTGAAGATTTGAGATTTTTCATGCTGATTCCCAAACTGCCTTTTTTCCCTGGGATAAGAATAATCGCAGGGAGAGGCTCATCCTTATATCGGGCAATATCCTGAGGAATCAGAGCGGCCAGGGTCTCCGTAATGTAAATCACGGCGTATTTCTTTGAAGCCAGATCATGAATCTGCGTGGCTGCCAGGTCTTTATTCTCTGCTATGAAAACATCAAGTCCCAAAGCCTTAAACCCCAGCACACTGTCCCGATCTCCCATTACCGCTACCTTATACATAGATTTCACGCAACCTTTCACGAATGAGTTCCCTGCTGAGCCCGGCGATCAATCCGGTCATCATGATGCGGACTGCTGTATATTCCGTTTCCTTTGATGCCAGATAGGAAATAACCGGCTGCTCTCCAAAGGGGACATACCTTGCAGTGGCCAGATATCGGCTTACTGCATCATCGCAGAGTTTCTCAAATAGGGTCAGCGGACCTCCCTGAACTGCCTGTGTTCCTGCAATGGCTGCGTCCTTCAGAAGAGAAGTGCCATACAGGTCTTCCAGGGAATCTCCGGAATTTACTGTTTCCATTATTCGGTTTATGTCGATGCTGCCACCCGAAAATAATCTGGAAGAGAGGAAATCCGAACCTTTTCCCATTCTTTGTGTTCGAATGACGGACCTCAGATTGGCTGTGTCAATGGAAATCCGAACATAACCAGTGAGAAATTTACTCTCTGTTTTTCCTGCTACATCAAAAAATTCCCCATAATAATATCGATCCAGGATGGTATCTGCAATTTGTGGATCCTTTGTAGCAGAAAGCACTTCCCTTGCCTCCGTGATGGCCGCCTTAAGCTTTATGGGAATACCCGTCAAATCATTTTGCTGGATTCCCTTCTGGAGGACGATCAATGGGACACGGCCGGATTCTGTAAGCAGTCCTGTTCCATCAATCCCCTGAACCAATGATTTAAGAAGTACTTTTACATTATGGTAATCGTCTTTCAGGCGAAAGACATCCAGAACATGGGGGTTAGGAATAAAAGAAGCGATTTCTTTGAGCGTTCTCTGCCTCTCTGTTGTGATGCTCTGCTCCAGGCTTTCCATGGAAGCCGCTGAGATATCGTCATATCCGCATTCTTGAAGAATCCTGATCATATCCTCCGCTTTCCCGGATTCCAGCATCATTTCCATCCGCTCCTGATTCACCATGTTATTTTCCAGAGAGCGTACCCGGGTAGTCAGAAACAGGTAGTCTGTTTCATCAATTTTTGCCATTAAGATTCCTCCCCTCTATGCGATGAATCATTCAAAGAGAATGCCTGCCAGTTCCGCGGACATTTGGCTCTTTATCCGACGAATCAAGCTCTCGAAGGTGCAGTTGATTTCAATATCTTCATAGCGGAGCATCATGCCGCCCTTCATGGACATTGGTTCTGAAGCAAGGGATAGGTTTCCTCCCCCCTGAATCCGCTCGTTTGCTGCTCGAACAACTCTTTCACCGATTCGGGTCCGATCCTCCAGAGACAGAACAATTTCTTCCTTCCCGTTTCTGGAGGCGGTTGCTGCCAGTTTCCCAAGTAAAACGATATATTCCTCTTCCGGAAGATGATTCAACTGGTCCAAAGCCATTTCAAATGCCTGGTTCAGAATTTCCTGTTTAGCCGCCAGCTCCAGTTTCCTGGCGTCCAATACCGCCACGGCGGCTAATCGCTCCATCCGCTCTTCTGCTGCGATCTGACCACGGCAAAGAATCTCATCGACCTCTTTTTGAGCAGCCTCCGCATACCGAGCTGCAATCTCCTCCGCTTTTAACTGAGCCTCCCGCTGGATTTCTTCTATTTCCTGCTGGGTATTCTGTATGATTTTTTCTGTTATCTTTTCTATTCCCTTCATGTATAATATGCCGTCCTTTCGATGGGAACCGGCTGCGGCTCATCCGCATTTCCGGCTCAATTATTACAGGCTGTTCAGCATCAGGAAGGATGCCAGCAGACAGAGGATTGCGTAAAACTCCACCATGATTGCCATGATGATCCCCTTTGAAAGCTCCTCTGGGCGTTGAGAGCATAATACGGCACCTGCAGCCGCACACTTGCCTTGTGCGATGGCAGAAAGATAGCCGCCGATAGCCATCGGAATGCAGGCTGCAAAGAACATGATGCCTGCCTGGATTTCTAATGCACGGAGTGTTCCAGTAAAGAAATCCAGCTGCATCAGGGCAAAGAACCAGGTGACCAGGCCATACAGGCCTTGGGTTCCCGGCAGAATCTGAAGAATCAGGACCAAAGAAAATTTACCGGGGTCTTCCGTCAGCACTCCCGCACCGACTTCTCCGACGCTTCCAACTCCTTTTGCAGAGCCTGCGCAGCACATTCCGACTGCCAGGGCTGCACCCAGCATTGCGATTGCCGTACCACCAAATCCCATCCATTCCATAGTTTGTTGCCTCCTCTTTCATTATGAAAATTAATTTATTGTAGCTAATGACTTGCAATTCGACCGTTTCTGTCTTTACGATACGAATTAAAAATTATTCAGCATCATGAAAGTGGTCAGCAACGCCAGAATGGCATAAAACTCCACCATGATTGCCAATATGATGCTTTTGGAAAGTTCCTTTGGCCGCTTGGACATGAGGGAAAGTCCACCTGCTCCCAGTCTGCCCTGAACGATGCCAAAGATAAAGCCTCCGATGGCTACGGGCATACAGGCACCAAAGAATGCAAAACCTTCCCGAAGGGTGAACAGTACCAGGCTTCCGTCAAAAAAGCCCAGTTTCATGAGGGCGAGAAACCAAACGACCAATCCATAAAGCCCTTGGGTTCCCGGCAGAATCTGAAGAATCAGAACTCTGGAAAATTTACCCGGATCAACAGAAAGGACTCCGGCTCCGGCTCTTCCCACCGTTCCAACTCCATTAGCCGAGCCAGCACAAGGCAGACCTACTGCCAGGGACGCTCCGACAAAGGCGATGGCCGTTCCAATAAGCGCAATCCAGCTCATCTGTTTACCTCCTCTTCCGGAATAACATCCACATACTTCGTATTGTATCTTAAAGGCTTAAAAGGCCGGCCTCCAGACTTGTAAAACTTACTGAAATATTCCAGATACTGAAGCCGGGCTGCATGGACATAGGTCCCGATCAGGTTGATGCCCATATTGAAGGTATGCCCAAAGATGAATATCAGGAAAAATGCAAAGATATTACCCGGAAGGGACCCCAGAATATTTACAACGCTGGCAATGACTGTCGTAGCCAGCATCAGGGCCATCAGACGGGTATAAGACAATACGTCCCCCAGCCAGCTGGTGATGTTGTAAAGGCTGGCTATGCCACCTCCGAGTTTTCCTAAAAACCCTTTGCTCTCTCTGCCCTGAGTGAGCACAAGAGCTGCAATGCCGGCGTAAAGAATTACCGGAGTCCCCTTCAGGGCCAAAAGTCCGATACCCGCAAAAAGGAGCCACCAGCTTCCTACATCAAACAGGGCATCCAGCGGATGACCGTCCCGGAAGCACATATAGATTTTGATGCACATGCCTACCATCAATTGAATGACTCCCATGATGATTGCCAGATACAAAATCTTCAAGGGGTCGGCCAAGGGATCCAACACAGGCACATACAGAACAAAATTTTCAATACCCAGAAATTCTTCTGCAATCACACTGGCCGCATCGCCAAAGATGGATCCGCTCAAAAAACCCCAGATCAGTGCGCTGACCCCACAGATGGTTGCCAACTGGAGAATATTTCCCACTACTCCCTTGGGTCGGTATTTCCGAATGATGAACTGGGAAAGAACAATGAGCACGATGCCGTAGGCCACATCCCCATACATCATTCCGTAAAAAATAGTAAAAAAAGGGAATATCAGGGGGTTGGGATCGACTCCCCGATAAGACGGAAGACTATACATCTCCGTGACCATCTCCATGGAGTGGATCAGCTTGGAGTTTCGAAGCTCCGTTGGCGGCATTTCCTGTTCTCCTGGATCGGTAATTTCGATGGCGCATACAAAGTCTTTCAGCACTTCTTCCAGTTTTTTAATATCCGGTGCCGGGACCCAGCCCTTCAAATAAATTAAATTCCCTGTAGTAACCAGACGGCTTCTTGCTTCTTCTTTGGACAATTCCTGGGTCATTTGATCCGCGCAGAGCTGCAAGGCTTCTCTGAAAACGGAGAAGGATGCAATCTCTTCTTCTAAAAGTACCCGCCTATTATCTAATTCCTCTATTTCTGATTCCAAGGCAAGGATGTTCTCTTCCGCACTTCCTTCGATATCTTTCAGCGCAGATGGGTTGAAGGAAAAAGGTCGAAGAACTTCCATAACAGTATCCTCTTCGTCTTTATGGTAAACCATCAGCACATAATGCTGCTCCCGGTCTGAAGACGCGTGAAAACATTCTGCCGCCAAATCTTTCTCCAGCAAAGCAAGGTGTAATTCATCCATAGAAACCGCTGCAGGGAATACCCCAAAGGCCAGCCGAGCATTTTCTGTTTCTCTCAGGCTGAGGTCCACATCCAGGCTTCGCCAAGGCAACAGCCCTATCCGTTGACTGCCAATTCGGTTTTTTTGAGAATTAGCCTGGCTGATCTGCCGGTTATATTCATTGATCAAGGCAGCTTTTTCAAGGGCTGCCGTTCTGGCCTCCCCATCGCAGAACGCTTCTTCTCCAAGCTCCTTACGCAGTATAAAGAGGCTTGATTTCCCCCCGGCATATTTTTTCAGCGTCTCCAGTGCTGCATTGACGGAGGTTACTGCGGACCTGGCACTGCCAACCATTGCCTGTTCTTTTCTTACAAGGGATTTCCATTCGGGATCTGCCAGTTCCGCATCCATTTCATTTACTTCAACGCATCCCGCCTTCAGGAGAAGTTGGAGAAGTTGATCTTTGTCTGCTGCAAGGGACAGCAAATGAAGGCGTTTCATCTTTACAATAGCCATTAAACACTCACAACCCTTTCTACGATTATGGAAACAGCCTTTTCCAGTTTCTTCTCTGCTGCGGTTTTAAGCAGGTCACACCTGCTCCTCCCTTCGTTCAGCAGCTCCTCCGAATAACGTCCCGCTCTCGTTTCCGCTTCTTTCAACAAGATCCTGGCTTCCGCCTCACCCCGGGCGATTTCCTTCTCCAGATGAGCTTTTCCTTCCCGCTCCGCATCAATCAGCAGTTTCTGAGCAGCTGCAACAGCCTCTTGTTTTTCTTGCTGACAGGTTAGTTCGGTATCTGTGATTTGTTTGATTGCCTCCAACGACATGTACTCACCTACCTTTCGCTTTGCAAATACAGAAGATTCTGATTTTAATAAATTGTACCTTAGAACCCGATAATTATCAATAACTTTATGATCGGGTGTCACTGAAACAAAAAATAGTTGAGCCGCTAGCGGTCAGATTTCCGGTGATAAAGTTTCTGCCTTCAATGGCAAAGTGCAGGATTTCTCTCCCTACAGACAGAGCCTTCACATGAACCAGTAATTTATCTCCTCTTTCCAGTGGCCGAATGTATTTTATTTCCGATCCGATTAATGGGGTAAATTTTCCCTCAGCGAAGAATCGGGCTAAAATGTCCGTTGTGTAATCAAAAGCGGCTGCGATGATGCCGCTGTGCAGGATTCCGATCCGGTTCAACTCCCATTCTGACACACAGAATGACAGGCTAATGGTCTTTTCCTCATAGTTGCAATTTTCATAATCCGGAAGAAGCATGCCGATGATTTTACCCTCCTGCCGGATAATATCTTCCATGATGCAAGACCTGCAATGGGTCTGCAGTCTCCGTTGTCCTTCCATATACCCTCCTTCAGATTCCGTTTAGCAGAACAGGATGCAAATATGGTTGCATCCTGTTCTGATGGTTGAGGCGATTCTTCTGTTAAAACGATTCCTTTATACTATTTCATGCATGTCACAATTGCTTTTTCATAAATATCCAGTCCGGCTTCCAGCTGTGCATCCGTTACGCAGAGAGGGCACAGGAAACGAATGACGTTTCCATAGGTTCCTGCACTTTCCAGCAGCAATCCATTCTGAACAGCTTCCGCAACTATGGCGCTCACGATGTCCGCATCCGGTTCCTTGGTAACTTTGTCTTTGACGAATTCAACGCCCATCATGGAGCCCAAACCTCTGACGTCACCAATTACAGGGTACTTGTCTTTCCATTCATTGAATCGGGCCATGCATTTTTCTGAAATTCTCAAAGCCTTCTTGGGATATTCTTCCCTTTCCATGACTTCGATGAGCTTTAATGCACTTGCACAGGCAACCGGGTTTCCACAATAGGTACCACCGATGGTTCCAGGCGTTACTTTATCCATAATTTCAGCGCTTGTTGTTACCGCCGACAGGGGAAGTCCCCCAGCGATGGACTTTGCAGTGGTCATGATATCTGGGGCACATCCAGCTTCAGCCAGGTACTGGGAAGCGAACATCCTGCCGGTTCTTGCCCATCCGGACTGAACCTCATCCACGATCATCATAATACCGTGTTTGTCGCAAATGGCACGAACCGCTTTACACCATTCGATGGGAGCTGGAATAAAACCGCCTTCTCCCTGTACAACCTCGAACACGATGGCCGCCACATAGTCAGCCGGCGATCCTTCAACGAAGACCTCTTCAATCTTATCGATATAGTAAGCGATTGCTTCTTCGTCAGTCATTCCTTCAGGTTTCCGGTACATATTCGGGAATTCTGCCCGATAGATTCCATCCGGGAATGGTCCCATGCCAACGGAGTAGGCTTTTTTAGCAGTCATAGCCATGGTCAGCATGGTTCTGCCGTGGAAGGCGCCGGAGAATACAATGATGTTCGGCCTGCCGGTTACGCTCTTGGCGATTTTAACCGCGTTTTCGTCCGCCTCAGCACCCGAGTTGACAAACATGGTCTTTCTGGGTTTTCCCTTGACCGGAACCATCCTGTTCATCTTTTCTGCCAGCTCGATGTACCGTTCATGGGTGGTGATATTCATCATAGCGTGGAAATATTTCTGAGACTGTTCCTTCACGGCATCGATTAATTCCGGGTGGCTGTAACCGATGTTTAATACACCAACGCCTCCAACCCAATCAAGAAATATGTTTCCGTCAACGTCTTCAAACATTGCCCCTTCCCCTCTTGCGATGACGCAGGGGTACCCGCACTTAATGGCATTGGGCATGGCCAGGGCTCGTCTGTCAATGACCTTTTGTGCGTTGGGACCTGGCAGGTGCATGGTTACTTTTGGGAGTGCATCTCTTAACATAATTTCCCTCCTATACTAAATTCACTGCGGAATCTGCAGAATCAACTTTTTTAGATCCTTCTATGCCGGAATACTCTTCTCCAAATAAAGCCAGCTGTCGCTCTTCCTCCGTAATTTTATAGTGGGATTTTGACCAGGCTGCCAGCAGTCCCCCGATAACGAACCATACCAGTACAAATGTCCACTCGATTGCTACCAGCGGAGCCGGTCCAAAGGGCAGATACAGATAAGCGAAGAATGCGGAAACCAGGATTCCCATCGTTCCGATAAATCCTGCGTGCTTGACTCTGTAAGGACGAGCAAGCTCCGGCTGATTCTTTCTCAGGAAGATAAAGGACAGGACGACCATGGTGTACATGATTACAACTCCGAAGGAACTGGCGTTAACAAACCATACCAGGGCTCCTTTTCCAAGCAGGCAGGAGAATGTGCTGATGATACCGCAAAGCAGGATTGCATTGCTGGGAGTTCCGTGAACCGGATGAACCTTGCCCAGTTTTGCGGGCAGCATTTTTGCATTTGCCAGGGAGTAGATAACTCGGGCGCCTCCGTAGAGGAATCCATTCCAACTGGTCAGGATGCCGCAAAGAGCACCAACGATACAAATTTTACCCCAGATCGGGTTTCCGAAGTTAAAGGCCATGGCATCGGCTACCGGAATGATTCCACCTACTCTGATGCTGGTAGGCGCAGAAATACAAGTGGCCAGAATCATCAGAATGTACCATGCTGCTGCTGCGATGATGGAAAGGATCAGCAGGCTGGGGATTTTTTTCAAAGGTACGTTCATTTCCCCGGCAGACTGAGGAATAACGTCAAACCCGACGAACATGGCGGGAACCATTAGCAGCACAGCGGCAAAGCCGGCTACATTTGTAAAGAGGGGCTGCGCATAGTCCAGATCTCCCATGAAAGCTCCACCAGTGAAGAAAATAATTCCAACTAAAATAAGTCCGGTTGTTGCAATGGTTTGGAATATTGCTGAAGCTTTTGCTCCTCTATAGTTTACATAAGTAATAATAACTGCGGCTACCATTCCCACTAAAGCCCAGGTTGCATAAACATCAAATCCTGAAATGGTCCAAAGCAAGCCAAATTTAGGAATAGGTACTACATAGTCCACTGCAGTAGCAAAGGCAGGGCCTTCCCAGGCAGCAACCCCAAGATAGGCAAAGCTGGTAGCCAGTCCGGCAATGACGGAGGGCCAGTAACCCATTGCCTTGTAAGAAAACACTACCCCTCCTCCGGTGCAGGGGATCGCCGGTGTCAGTTCTGCATAGGCCATTCCGACGAAGACGCAAAGTACTGCTCCGATCGCATAGGCACCCATCGCTCCCAGCATACCGGCATCGGCAGCCCATTTCCCGGAAAGCATGATCCAACCCCATCCGATCATTGTTCCGAAGGCCAGAGCAAGAACGTCTTTGGTCTTAAAAGCTCGTTGTAAAGTTTGAGTTTCGTTTCCCATTTTTCTTCTCCTTTTGTTTTGAGGTGATTGATTTACTTATATATAAAGCAATCCCCATGCCAATAAGATAAACTTTTATCAATTACTTGTCTTTTGTTGGCATCATCCCTAAATCATCGTTGAAAACAAAGGGGTTTGAAACTCACTATTTTTTTAATTGTCAAATTTGTCGCACAATTCCGCCTTGCTTTCTTTGGATCCCGGCCATCCTTTCGGGAACTATTTTTCCAGTCCGGATCTTTTTCAGGAAAAAAATTTCATAAAAAAACTCCTGCAAATCGGGAGGATACCCGTTTCGCAGGAGCCTGGACAACGTCAGCAATCAGGATTGTTTGTCCGTTCGCAATCCATATTCTGTCATTTTATTAAACAGCTGCCGCTTCGTAATACCTAATACTTCCGCGGCTCGATTCATATCATTTTCATAAATTGTGAGAATATTTTGTATGTATTTGCTTTCCAGGTCCTTCCTTAACTCTCTTAAGGTCTTCTCTGAAAACGCTCCCCCCTCTTCATCTGGTATGCTGTCCGTGAAGAATCCGGGATCCATTCTGGCTTCACCGTTTTCGGAAAAAATCACGATTCGGTCTATGATATTCTTCAGTTCTCTGATATTGCCCGGGTAATTATAGTTCATCAGCGCCTGCATCAGCTGGTCATTGATCCGGATGGGGGACACACCCATTTCCTTCTGGCTCTTTTGCATAAAATAGTCGATGAACATGGGCAAATCTTCTTTCCTCTCTCGAAGGGCCGGAATCTTGATGACTATGGTGCTGATGCGGTAGAAAAGGTCTTCCCGGAACTTTTCATCACGGATGTCCTGATTCAGGTCATTGTTTGTAGCTGTAATCAGCCTGAAATCTACTGCAATCTCTTCATTGCTTCCTACCCGGCTGATGATCTTATTTTCAATGACCTTCAGCAGTTTGGTCTGCATGGTAAGGCTGATTCCACCGATTTCATCCAGGAACAGTGTGCCCAGTTTGGCGCTCTCGATTCGTCCGATTCTTCTTCCTGTAGCTCCGGTAAAAGAGCCTTTTTCATGTCCGAATAACTCGGATTCCAAAACGGTTTCCGGTATGGAATGGCAGTTCAGATTCACAAAGGGCATCATTCTTCTGGTGCTCTTATCGTGAATGAATCGGGCAATGATTTCTTTCCCTACTCCGGATTCTCCCAGAATCAGAATGTTGGCATTGCTTCTGGCTGCCCTTCTTGCCATTTCCAGCACTTGCGAAAAGACCGGGCTGTTGGTTTGGAGCATAAATTCATTTTCCAGTGACCCGGGAGGATAGGATTTTTCTATGTCCAGTTTTTTTCGGTTGCCCAGCAGCTCGATCTCCGACAGTAGCTTTTCCGGCCGGTCTCCCTTTGTCACATAAGAATAGGCTCCCTGCTTCATGGTCTCAACGGCTTTTTCAATGGTCCCATAGGCTGTCATCATGATGACCTCAGTAGCCGGATAAAGATTTTTGATTTCGCCTAACAGCTCTGAGCCGTCCATAACAGGCATCAGCAAATCGGTTAAAACCAGATCATAGGTCTTTCTTTCCATTTTATCCAGCGCTTCCAACCCATTGTTGCAAGTATCCACTTCATACCCATGGGAAGTAAAAATCAATTCCATTACATCACAGTAATCTTTTTCATCATCTACAATCAGTATATTCATCGCTTCATCCCCTACTATTCTACCACTCTTGGAAAGGTCACAACAAATGTGGTTCCCTCACCAATGGTGCTTTCCATTCGGATGTTTCCGTTTATTTTTTGTACTTCATTGTAGACCAGGTATAATCCCAGCCCATTGCCTTCATTTTTTTGCTTTGTAGTAAAAAACGGATTAAAGATATCGTTTTTGTAATCATCCGGAATTCCAGTTCCTGTATCGGAAATCTCCATCTGGACGATGTCTCTGTCGACCGAACAGATGATGCTGATGGTCCCACCGGAAGGCATAGCATCAATCGAATTACGAATCAAGTTGATCAGGATTATCTCAAAGGATTCTGCCAGGATGCGGACAATCAGATTATCTTTACAGATAACCTCAACTATAACATTTTTTTCCTGCATATTCTTGCGCTGAAAGGAGATAATGCTTAGGATTTCATCCTTCAGATTCATTTCTTCAGGAGCATTGTTGGAGCTTCGGGAAAAATTCAGGAGATTATCAATAATCTTTCCTGAACGTTCTACCTGCTTCTCAATAACATCAATCGCTTTTTCCTTCAAGTCCGGTTCCATATCCGGCTGTGATCGGAGCAAGAAGCAATAGTTTCGAATTATCCCCAGGGGGTTGCGTATTTCATGGGCTACTCCTGCTGCAAGCTGGCCGATTGCAATCATTTTATTATCCTGTATCAATTGCTTCTTGGCACTGCGCTCATCCGTTACATCGATGGCCATCATCAGAATCTTAAATACTTTTTCCCGGGAATCCTTGATTGGGAAAAAGCGGATTTCCAGAATCATGCGGCCGATACTTAACTCCAGGCTCTGATTCTTTTCCAGTTTAAAGGTTGTATCGATGCTGTTCTGAAGTGCCTGCTTATTTTCATCCCCTACCTTAAACAGATACGTAATTTCAGTATTGATTACATTCCTTCGGTTCACCTTCAGGTATTCTTCGAAGGCCCGGTTGATGCCTACCACCCGATAGTTCTTATCGATTTCCGCCATATAATAACTGACTCCGTCAAAGGTGGTCTGAAGCTCATTTTTGCTCAGCCTCAGCAACTCCATCCGCTCAGCCAGCTCGTCATACAGGCTCTTATTGGTGAAGTAAAACAGGTAGAAGATGAAGGCCACACCAGCAACCAGGATAAAAATCAGAATGGCAATGTTCCCAAAAGGCTTACTGGCCAGTAGTTGATTGGATAATCCAAACCATTTCATCTGGAGCTCTGGCACCAGAATGCTCTCATCAATATAATAAACACCCAGCCGGGCAATATTACTGATCTCAGAATTCTTTAAGGAGGCTATTGAAATATTCTTATTATAGACCGAAAGGCTCCAGGGCTTCAGTTTATCTCCTGCATATCCTTGCTGTATCGCCTGATGAATGGCCATGCCATGGCCGACTAAACCGTCAAAATTCCCGGTTTCCATCATTTCAAAAGCTGATTCCATCGAATCTGCGGATTGAAATTCGATACCTTTGGTCAGATTAAGATTCTCTGGATAAATGCCGCCACTCTCCACAACAATAATTTTCTTCCCAGCCAGTTCTTCTTCTGATTGCACCATTGATCCACCCTTTAAATAAAGGGCGCCATTGATTGGAACGATTGGAAGAGTAAAGGCAATCTCACTATTCATTCCTGAATTCGGTATGACCAGGGCGCAATCAATGTCACCCCTCATCATGCTTTCTTCTACGTCTTTTTCCACAATCTCACGATAGGTAAGCCTGCCACCAAAGTCTTCAAAGAGGATACTCAGATAGTCTGCCAGGAAGCCCTCCGCCTGATCTCCGTCTACCATGATAAGGGGACGCAAGCTATCGCTAACCCCTATGGTGATGGTTTCCCTGTTACTGATCCACTGTCTTTCTCCAGCTGATAATTTTTTTACCAGGCTGACACCGTTCCAGTAATCCGAACCAACCACCTGATTTCTGCTGAGGTTGAATCCAATGGACACGATCAGCGTAATCAGTAAGACAATCAATACTTTTTTATACATCTCTGCTGTATCTCTCCCCGAATATTAGAATTTCTCTTTGCGATTCTGTGATTTTACTATAGGTGAGCCGGGAATAAAGGACGATCATCGCCCCAATTAAATACCAGATCGTAATGACTAGCCATTCATAAGGCCATTTTAGTATGCTGAGGCCTGCCGGAGTGTACATGAACAGCAGAACCAGCAAGATCAGAATGACCAATAGAGTCAGGGGCATACCCAAACGAAATATATATGGCCTCTCCATCTTTGGTTCCGCCTTCCTAAGGATTAAAAAAGAAATAGCAATCATCATATAGGAAATAACCGCTTCAAAGGAACTAATATTAACCAGCCAAAGAAGTGCTTTTTCACCAAACAAAGGCGCCAGCGCACAGAGGCCTCCCACTAGAAAAATTGCCGCCGTAGGGGTCTTGTATCTGCTGTGTAATTTACCAAAAATAGGAGGAATCATGTGGGCCCTGCCCATGGCAAAAAGAATTCGAGTTGCTGCAACCATAAATCCGTTCCAGCTGCTGAAAATCCCAAGGATTCCTCCAAAAATCATTATTTTACCAAAAACAGGGGAACTCATGCTATAGGCCATGGCATCTGCTACGGGAAGAAGGCCGGCCATCCGAACTTCAATCGGAGCTGCCAAAGAAACCCCTACGATAATCAGGATATACCAGGTAGAGCATAAAAAGATTGCAAAAATAAGCAATTTCCCAATTTGCTTCGGTACGATATTCATTTCTTCTGTAAACTGGGGAATAATATCAAATCCCAGCAACATGGATGGCACAATCAATAAAACCGTGATCATCCCCCAGCTATCGGTAAAAAAGGGCTCGGCGTTGGCTAGATTTCCAAAGGAAACGCTTGTAAAGAAAAACAGAAAACCACTGAGCATCATCGCCGATGTAATAATAACCTGAAAAATCGTTGCCGGCTTAGGTCCGAAATAGTTAAGCAGTGTTACTCCGATTGCTCCGATTACACCGATCAGTATCCAGGGGAAGGAAATATCGGGGAACAGATAGGCTAGGGCGGTAGATAATGCAACACCCTCCCAGGCTGCGACTCCTATATAGGCAAAAGTGATCGTCCAGCCAACGAAAACTGAAAAATAATAACCCAAAGCCCGATAGGAGAAGGCAATCTCACCTCCTGCTACTGGCAAGGCTGCCGCCAGCTCAGCATAGACATTGCCAATTAAAATAAAAATAACCGCGCCGAGCAGAAAAGCCCCCACAGATCCTCCAACTCCACCGGTTGCAACCCAATAACCGGATAAGGCCAACCAACCCCATCCAATCATCGTTCCGATTGAAAGAGCCAGTACATCCGTACGCCCTAAAACCCGTTGAAAACTATGGCGGTCAACTTGTTGTTCCATGTAATGCTCCCCTTGTTCCAATCCCATTCTTGCACTACCCATCATTCTACTACAGAATAGTTCTATTCGCAAATTTTTCCGGGATCAGCCAAAATTGCAATCCAATGCTGTCCAGAACAAATCCGCGGAATGGTCTGGAAGCTGACTTAATATTTCTGCCGCTTCTTCCAAAGAGGTTTTCATCCGTTCCTCCAGCTGTCCACTGATATGGGACAGCTCCAATCTGGATCGCATTCGATACCAAGTCGTTCCGGTCTCGTAAATCCTCATATTCCGAATTCCTCTTTTAATGACCCCGGCATCTGCTTCGGGATAAAAACGTCCGATGACGCCGGAATCTTTCCCTGCCATGGGAACGGTCCTGGTCCAGGGGAAATACCATTCCGACCGGATCTTGTCCTTTTCCATCAGAAAACGATCAAACTCCCGTTCGATCTCCCGATGGGAGGCTTCTCCTGGAATGGTATTTCTTCTTACGATTGGATGACAACTGTTGTCCAAAATAAAGTGGCAAAGAAATCCCATTAAATAAGCGGTACCCTTTTCCTTCTCTTCGCCCTTCATTTCATCCAGCTGATTCAGGGCGTAGCGAAAGAATTCCACCGCCGGACGCTTATGAATGTTATGTCCATACAAAACATACGCCTGGATTGCTGAAGGATGATAATAAAATAAAATATCCGGCCCCTGCAGGCCGATTCCAAATAGGGATCGATGGGCATCTATGGCTGATTGCACAGAAAAGGGAAGTTTACGATAAACTTCCCCTCCGAATACCATATGGGCATAGGCTGCTGGCATTAGTTAGTCCTCCGTCAGATAAAGGTTCGTTTCTTTTATTTTAAACCCTCCGACCATTTCTTTCAAGAGCTCCGCCTGACTTGATAGTTCTTCGCTTGCTGCAGCACTTTCTTCCGCTGTAGCCGAGTTGTTCTGTACCACCATTCCAACTTGCTCGATGCCTTTATCGATCTGCATAATTCCGGTGGCCTGCTCGTTAGACGATGTAGCAATACTGCTCACCAAGCTAGCGGATTTATCGATGGCACCAACGATTTCTGTTAAGGCTTCCGCCGTTTCATTGGCTATTTTCGTCCCACTTTGAACCTTATAAATAGAGCCTTCAATCAAGTCCGTAGTTTCCCGGGCTGCCGCTGCACTTCGGGCTGCTAAATTACGAACCTCTTCTGCAACCACAGCAAATCCCTTCCCATGCTGACCAGCCCTGGCAGCCTCCACGGCTGCATTCAATGCCAGTATATTCGTCTGGAAGGCAATATCATCGATTACTTTGATGATTCTGGATATGCTGGCTGATGATTCATTGATTTCTTCCATCGAATGAAGCATTTCTGTCATCCGCTGGTTGCCCTTCTCTGCGTTGTTCTTAGCTTCCTCTGCCAGTAAGCTTGCCTGGCTGGCATTGATGGCATTGTTCTTCGTTTGGGAGGAAATTTCGGAAATGGATGCCGTCAGCTCTTGTATGGATCCCGCCTGTTCTGTGGAGCCCTGAGACAGGGCCTGACTGCCGTCGGAGACCTGACGAGCCCCGGAGGCCACTTCTTCCGCTGCCTGATTGATTTCTCCCAGAACTCGGCTTAGTGAGTAAATGATATTATTCAAAGAATCCTTGATTTCCTGAAAGTCCCCCTTGTAATCCTGTTTGATTTCCTGGTCCAGATTTCCCTCACTTATTCCGGACAGTACCACAGATATTTCGGTGACGTAGCCCCGGAGGCTTTCCAGCGTACCGTTCATCGCTTCTTTGATTTCAGCGTGATCTCCCCTATAAGAGCCAGCCATCTGAACCTGCAGGTTGCCCCGAGCCATTTCCTGCAATACCTGGGAGGCCTCCGTTATAGGCTCTACGATAGCATCCAGGGTACTGTTGATTCCTTGAATGACTGTCGAGAATTCTCCCTGAAAACGGTCTGCTGCCCCTCGCTTGGAAAGGTCCCCGGCAATTGCCGCCTGGGACAGAACCCTCGTTTCTGCAACTAAGGAATCAATGCTTTCCATCATGGTGATGCCAACAGGTATCAGCGTATCTTTGTCGCTCTTTTTACCAATTTTTTTCAATTTTTCCAAATCCTGAAGGTCCCCTTCGGAAATGTTTTTCAGCATAGCGATCATTTGAAGAATACTGCTGGATACCATGTTAATGGATTCTCCGATTTCCTGATAAATGCCTTTATAGGTTCCTTCCACGCTGGCTGTGAAATCGTTCAAACTCATTTTGCCGAGGGCCTCTTTCCCCTCTACTAAACCACCAAGTCCGTCGATACAAGCATTGATACTGGCTTTTATTCGGTCAAAATCACCCTTGTATTCCTCGGATATTTTTTCCGGGACTTCCCCATTTCCGATTTTTTCAATATAGGCAGCTGCTGTGTTCAAGGGTCCGATGACCGCATCCAGAGTATCGTTGAAACCCTCAATGATTCGTCGGAACTCACCCCCATGTTTGCTGCTATCGCCACGGGTTGAAAGCTGCCCTGCTTTTGCCGCTTCCGACAGCATCACACCGTCTTCCAGAAGTCCCTGGATAGCCCCTATACAGGTGTTGATGCTATTCTTGATGCCATTAAAATCTCCCCGGTACTCTTCTTGAATCTTATCGGGAATATCCCCACGACTGATTCGCTCCATATAGTGGGCTGACATGTTCAGTGGCCCAATAACTGCATCCAGCGTCCGGTTAAAGCCTACAATAATATCCCGGTATCCACCCTGAAATTCATTGGAATTCCCTCTGCTGGACAGGTTTCCTTCAATAGCGTTCTCTGTCATTCGGCCAGCTTCTCCTACCAGCCCCTTCAAAGAGTCTACCATGTCTATCATGCTAAAGGCCAGGCGATCCTTTTCAGAACGAGGCTGAATACTGATATTCAGATCGCCTGATGCTATTCGATCAGCCTCTTCTGCTTGCTTCCGGACACTTTCGGTCATTCGTCGAAAGGCATCCATCAATATGCCAACTTCGTCCTTGGACTCCACCCGAATATCAAAATCCGTATCTCCAAGAGCTATTCCGTCGGCCACATCGGTTAACTTCCTGAGGGGAGCAGAAAGGCTTTTTCTCAGGAAAAATATAATCAACACGGTACAGAGTGCCAGTACGGCGAAAGCAATAATCAGGATCTTGATTACGGTTGCCATAACCTGGGCATTGGTTTCGGCCATGGATTTCCCTGAAAAAATCAGCCCAATGGCATTTCCAGCAGAATCGATAATAGGTCGATATGCCGTTACGTAAGGCATACCGAGGATCTTAGCCTCGCCAAAATATTCTTTTTTCTCGCCCAAAACTGTCCCCGCAATTCCTGGGTCTAATGTGGTTCCCAGCAATCGCTCCCCATCCTGAATGATGGTTGTCGAGACCCGGACATCACCGGCAAATATGGTAACATCCGTTCCATAGAGGGATTTGACAGAATCCACTAATTCATTGTTGCTCAATTGATATCCGGTGTGAACTCTTCCAGTCACTCTAGCCTCGGAAGATACAATCGGGGAAGATGCCCAGATAAAGTATTGATTGTTATCGCCTAGTCGGAAAGTGGTGACTGGGCCATCCCCCAAAGCACCTTCATAGGCGAACTCAGGAAGGGGCACCTGGAGTTCGGCTATTGTTGTATCGGTAGAACCGATGACAAGGCCGGATTGGTCGGTCACAACGATGAAATCACCATGGGTAGCGTTCTTCAAACTATCCAGCAGTTGCGGTGCTGCAGTTCCTGGAGAACTGCTGACCCATTGATTCAATCCTCCGTTTTCGGATAGTTGAACCGCTGTATTGAAAGCAATTTGACCGTATTCATCCAATCGGCTGTCCAGCGCATCTAAGCTATAGGCTGACTGATTCTGGGCTACCTCCACGTTATAGTTCTGGTAAGAAAACACAGCTACACCCACCGATACCGTCACAGCAACCAGAATGGACATCACAAAAACTGCGATTACACGGGTAGTTATCCGAAAATCGGAAAGCCGTCCTTTGCTTCTTAATTTACTCATTATGTCTCCTCGCTTTCATAAAGTGTATAGTACTTTATCGGCTACGAAAGCAGAATTGTTAGTTTTTTTAAGCAACTTTATTCAATGTATTTTCGACAATAAACAAAAAAAGACTGATTACTCAGTCTTCCTTCCGTTAATGGTGCGCGATGAGGGACTTGAACCCCCACGGTCGCCCGCTAGATCCTAAGTCTAGTGCGTCTGCCAATTCCGCCAATCGCGCATATCCAGTTTCAGATAAAAAAAAATGGTGACTCCACCGGGAATCGAACCCGGGTTACCGCCGTGAAAGGGCGGTGTCTTGACCGCTTGACCATGGAGCCACATAAAAAAGTTAATAACCGGCGACGTCCTACTTTCC
>DIMT01000006.1:28883-53623 GCA_002425705.1 Firmicutes bacterium UBA5559 | reverse complement strand
GCCCCGCGCACGTGGCCGAAGAGTTCGCTCTCCAGAAGACTTTCCGCGAGAGCAGAACAGTTGACGGTTACGAAGGGACGGAAGGCGCGCCGGCCGGTGTAATGCAGCGCCTTGGCCACAAGCTCCTTGCCCGTTCCGCTTTCTCCGGTAATCAACACGCTGGAATTGGTCGGGGCTGCCTGAAGGATTTTTTTTCTCAGGTCCTCAGCAAAAGAACATTCCCCTATAAATAAAGAGTCGGATCGAAAGTCGGAGAGCCGGTTTTTTAGCAGGCGGTTTTCGGCATTCAGGTTCAGATATTCGGAAGCCCGCTGCAGATTGAGAAGAAGCTGGTCGACTTCCAGGGGCTTGACTAAATAGGTATAAGCCCCTTCTTCCATGGCTTCTACTGCACCGGAGATGGAGCCCTCGCCGGTGAACATGATGACCAGCACCTCCGGATAGTCGGTGCGTATCTTCTTGAGAAGCTGAATGCCATTCATTTCCGGCATAGCCACATCGGAAAGGACGATGTCATAATAATCCGCCCCCAAAAGCTCCAGGGCCTGACGTCCTCCTTCCGCCGTAGAGGTGTTATAACCTTTGCCCCTCAGGATTTCCGAATAAACCTTCAGAAAGCTCTTGTCATCATCAACCATCAATATTTTTTTCATGAGGTACCTCCCTGCAGGGCAGTGTTACAATGATTTCGGTTCGATCAGAGGATCGGGCTTCAATGGTGCCTTGATTCCGCTGGATTTCCTTGGATACGATCCATAGTCCCAGGCCGGTTCCCGTCTCTTTGGTGGTGTAGAAGGGCTGAAAAATCCGTTTCAGATCTTCCGAAGGAATCGGATTGCCGGTATTGGTAAATATAATTCTTGCTGTATCCGGTGAGGGGCGGGAGCCTTCAATGGTCAGATCTCCTCCTTCCGGCATGGCATCAATGGCATTGCTGATGATGTTGAGGAAGATGTGTTTGAAGGAATCCCGATTTCCATAAATTTGAAGACCCTCTTCCTCGAACCGCAGATGGGTATTGATCTTTTTCTTCACCAGATCCTGGCGGACCAGCAGCAGGATTTGATCCAGTTGGCTTTTCACCGAAACCAACTCCCTTTCCAGTTGGGATATTTTTGAAAAATCCAGCATATTGGTAATAATCCGCTCAGACCGGGACAAACTGTCCGTGATTTCTGTCAGAGCCTCCTCCTGCTTTTCCGGCATTTCCTTGTTAGCCCGGATCAGATAGACCGCTCCCTTGATAATGGCCAGAGGGTTTTTCAGTTCATGGGTGATTCCGGCCACCATCTGACCAACCCCGGCCATCTTTTCCGATTGGAAGAGCTCTTGCTCCAGCAGTACCTGATCGGTGATCCGGATGCTGTGAACCACGACTTCCTGAATTTGGTTATCCTCGGAAAGTACCGGATAGGCGGTAATTCGATAGACGTTCTGAAGCATGGTGATTTCCCGGGTAACGGCGGAACCGGATTCCAGAGCCTTTACAACCGGGCAGTGCGGACAGGGATGATCCAAGTCGAAGAATAGTTGATGACATCGCTGAAATTCCTCCGGAGCCCGTCCTTTTTTTCCTAACAGGTCATGGCCTTCCTGGTTCATGAGGGATATGGTGAAGTCCGGGTGGAGGATCATCATGACCCCCTCGATGCTGTTGAAGACGGTCTCCAATTGACGTTTTCCGTAGATCAGGGAAGCGGTATTGTCGCTGATGTCCTGAATCATCTGGTTAAAAGCATCCCCCAGCATACCGATTTCATCTTCCGACTGGACGTGGACCTTCTGGTAAGAGCCTTCCGAAAAGTTCTGTACATCTTCGGTCAGCTGGCGGATGGGCTGAGTGATCTTTCTGGACAGGTAATAGGCAAAGAGAAGGCAGGCCAAAAGCAGTCCTCCGATCAACCCCCAAAATCCCATGGTGATATAGCGGGACCCCAGGGAATATTCCGCCTTGTTCACTTCCACTCCCAGACTCCACCCCAGACTTTCAATGGGATGATAGCCGATGGCATAGTAGTTGTAATCTTCAGCCAGGTAGGACCCGGAACCATTGCCGCTGGCCATCATATTCCGGATAATGGTTTCGTACCCGGTGGGAACCTCCCGTCCTTCCAGCAGTTTGGTCTGAAGCCGATCGCCGCTTTTGCTGATGATGTTCATCATGTCCGGGTGATAGATGACATCTCCTTCTTTCGTTATCACAAAGGCAAAACCGCTGTCACCAATACGAAAATCGGCTATGGAAGCCGCCAGATTCTGGAGGGATACGTCGACGCATACCACACCCCCCAGCTTTCCGTTGATGTAGTAGGGGCAGGAGCAGGTAATGATCCAGCCATTGCCGCCGTAATCATAATAGGGATTGGTCCAGACAGCGATCCGATCCGGGTTTTCGTCGCCCACTGCCCGAGTATAAAAATAGTCCGACCGTTGATCGTGGTCCGGTAAAAAAGCATTGTTGGAAAGGTAGGGCATAACCCGCAACAGCCCCTCGGCGGTGACCATATAGGTATAGGTCACATCCTTCGTCTGCCCTTTGATTTTCTCCATGGGAGATTCCATTTTTTCAGAGTTGTTGATTTCCTGAATCAACGTTTCGGAGAGCTCCTGCTGTGCGGGCAGAAAAACATTGGAGGGCACAACCATGCCTGAAGAAACCCGTCCCAGAACTCCTCGTTCATCCCGTTGATACTCCTTGGAGAGCCCGGGAATATTGGAATCCTGGGCCATCAGGAAGGAGGCCCACTCGGCCAGGTTAATCGTTTCGTTTTCGATGTTCTTTAAATCCTTTTGAAGGGCTGCCGCTTTTTCTTCGGCAATCGCTTCCAGACTCCCTGCGATGCGCTGCTGCTCGATATCGCCGGTTTTACTGATTAAAATGGCCGTATAAATCAGAAAGGGTATCAGACAGATGGCAATAAAAAACACCATGGTCCGCCGGATGAAAGATTTTTTCATAAAGCCTCCCTTTCTTCTATTCGCTCATGAATCTTACACAAATACCACTTGAACCAGCACCATGTACAGGACCGTCCCCAGCCCGATGCTGAGCAGGGTGTTTCCCTTCCAGACGTGAAGCAGAGTGGTGAATGCAATGGATATGGCTTCGGGGACCCAGCCGGAGGTGGCGGTAAAGGTGACCCCTTTCAAACAGTATACCACCAAAAGGCCGATAGCGGCATAGGGAAGTGTCTGCCCCAGATAGGTGATGACCGAGTGCTCGGATTTGGGGGTGCGGAATAATATAAAAGGAAGAAACCGGGTAATGACCGTTCCCAGGGTCATGGCCCCCATGATGATCAAGGTTTGAGTAGTTGTTAAAGGCACTGGATTTCCTCCTCTCCCTGCTCTGGTTCCGGAATGGGACCGCGAATCTGCTTCTTGAAAAGGATCAGCAGCAGGATGATGCCGATCATGGCCGGGATGATGAACCGGTCTGGCCCGAAGAGAATCAGGCAGGCTGCCGTGCTGAACAGGCCGATCAGGGCTGGCTTGTGGTTGGGATGAGCCTTCCACTGGCTGGTAAAGATGACCACGAAGAGGGCGGTCAGCACGAAATCCAGTCCCTTGGTGTTGAAAGTGATCATGGAGCCCAGCAGGCCCCCGAGAACGCTGCCGGTAATCCAGTACAACTGATGGAGGGCGGTGATGGAGAACCGGAACCATTTGACATTGACCCCTTCCGGCGGTGTGGTGGCACAGATCACAGAAAAGGTCTCGTCACAGAGGCCATAAATCAGATAGGGTTTGAGTTTACCCATATCCTTGTATCGTTCCAGCATGGAAATGCCGTAAAACAGATGCCGGGCATTAATCATCAGGGTCATGAAGAAGGCATATAGGGGATTAAAGGCAGAGGTCAGGAAAGTGACCCCCACAAACTGGGCGGATCCCGCCAGGACGATGAGGCTGAATAAAAAAGACCACCCGGGGCCGTAGCCCTTGCTGTCCATCAGCATGCCGTAAGCCATCCCGATAAAAAGAAAGCCGGTCAGGATGGGGATGGTATGGGGAAAGGCGGCTTTCAGAGCTTTTTTCATTTCGCGCACTAGAGACCCTCCTCTTCCACCGGTAAGTAGGTGCTGTACTTCTCCACCCCCATGACCATGCTGGTGACAGCACTGCTGACGGTACTGCTCTTCATCAGGGAATCGATGAGAAAATTCCGATAGCTTTCCATGTTGCGGGAGACGATTTTCAGCAGAAAATCGTGGCTTCCGGTTAGGGAATAACACTCTTGAATCTGAGGGTATCTGCTGATATCCTTTAAGAAAGCAGCGATGGTGTCCCGGTTCAAGGGGGACAGATTGATCAGCACAAAGGCAGTGACTTCCATTCCCAGCTTCTTTTCGTCTACCAGGGTAGTGAAGCCGGTGATCACGCCAGACTCTACCAGGTTTTTGGTCCGGGCCAGGCAGGCGGAAGGGGAAAGGCCGATCTGCTTCGAAAGGTCCAGATTGGAAATGGAGCTGTCCTGCTGAAGTTCCTTCAGAATCGCCCGGTCTGTTTTATCCAGATGGATGGTCATAATGGTTCCTCCCTTTTGATTGGTTGTTCATTAGATAATAAATTTTTAGTATATGGAATTTTAGCATGTTATATGCGGCGTGTAAAGAAATATTCGAAATAATATGCGAATACAGGAGAAATTAGATGAATAATATTCCAAAATATACCCTGTGGCGTTCAGCGGAGGCTGTTTTGCTGGAAATCGAAGGATTACTGGCAGGAATGGCAGAACTGACAGAGATGTCAGAAATGGCAGAAGCGGAAGAGAAAAAAGATTTGCAGGGAAGTAATAAAAACCAAGCTCGGGTACAAGCCTGGCATGCCATGGCAGAAGCTTCCTTCGCCATCGAGGGGTTGGAGCCGGATGAGGCGGCGGAAAAGGTTTACCGGTTGCTGCCGGAACTGGATCCCTTTTCTGTTGACGACATAAAAAAAGCCCATCGGTTGATGATGGGAAATCAGTTGGCAGGGGCCGGAACTTTTCGTCGGGAGGAAGCAGGCATCTTTGAGGGGGAAGCGATGATTTACCGGGCAGGGGCCCATGAGGACATTCCCCATCGATTGGAGGATTTGCTTTCCTGGACCAGGGATGCTAAAGAGCATCCCTTGATTAAAAGCTGTGTTTTCCACTATGAATTTGAAGCCATCCACCCATTCGCCGACGGCAACGGCCGGATGGGCCGGTTGTGGCAGACCCTTTTACTTGGCCATTGGAATCCGATTTTCTTCCGGATTCCGGTGGATCCCATCATTCAACACCATCAGGAGGGCTACTACGGCTCCCTTCTGGAATCCGACCAACTGGGGGATTGCGGGCCCCTGATCCAGTTTTTATGCGGTGCCATCCTGGAGGCGTTAAAGGGAAGGGGAGAGCCCCGGAAGAAGGTCAGGAAGAGTCGGCGTCATACCAGGCTGATCGAAGAGTGACGAAAATATTCTCGAAATAGTTATTGACATATGACAGAAACGAGGTATAATAAAACTATAAATGGCATATGCCATAAACAAACAATTGGCCGAAAGGCTTTGAAGACACAAGGAGGGTTTTATTATGCCAGGAAGAGATGGAACAGGCCCAATGGGCCGAAGAATGGGCAGGGGCATGGGTCCCGGTGCCGGTTACGGATGCCGCAAACCGGGTGGCCGATTTATGGCCGGTATGGCTTCTGGATGGACGGATAAGGAAGTGCTAAAAGATCAGCAGGAATTTCTAAAGAGCCGTCTGGATGAAGTCAGCAAACAACTGGAAGAACTAGATAAATAGGCCGGATGGGCAGGGGATTTCTCCTGCCCGTTTTCTATTGAAAGGAAAGAGGAGAAGAAGGTGGCATCTGAAAAACCCTATAAATATGTATACGGACCGGTTCCTTCCAGGCGTCTGGGAATTTCCCTGGGAATCAGCCCCATTCCAAAAAAGACCTGCAACTACTCCTGCATTTACTGCCAGCTGGGCAGGACAGACCATATGTCCAATCGGCGCAGTCTGTATTTCCCAGTAGAAGACATTTTAGCAGAATTGGATCGGGTGTTGGAGGAAAACCTGGGCTATGATGTGATCACTATCGTGGGGGAAGGGGAACCGACCCTCTATCTTGGGCTTGGGAAACTAATCGAAGGGATTAGGCTGCGAAGTGAAAAGCCAGTGGCTGTCATCACCAACGGTGCCCTCTTGTATGACCATGATGTTCGGGCGGAGCTGATGCTTGCAGATATCGTCCTGCCTACCATGGACGCCTGGGATCAGGTCTCCTTCCAAAAGATAAACCGCCCCCATGGCAGCATTTGTTTTGATATGATTGAATACGGGATTCGGCATTTCTCCCAGGAATACCCGGGACAGCTCTGGATTGAACTGATGCTGATCGAAGGAATCAATGACGATGATGAATCGCTGAAAAAGTACAAAGAACATCTGGAAAAAATTCGGTATGACCGCCTGTATATCAATACTCCGATTCGTCCTCCGGCGGAGTCTGGCGTAGGTGCCGTATCCCCGGAAAGAATGGATGCCGCTGTTCGGATGCTGGGAGGGACCCCCATTGACCTTCTGGAATCCGAAGGCTTTCATAGTGAAATCAAGGATGACTACGAAGCCATCCGGGCCATCATCAAACGCCATCCGATGAACCAGTACGAAATGGAAGGATTCCTCCAGACCAGAGAATGCCCGGATATTCCAGTAATCATGAAGCGGCTCCGGGAAGCCCGTGACGTGGAGGTCATCACTTACAAAGGCTATGACACCTTCCGGCTGAGATAGGAAAATAAATTAGGCCTGACCGGGTGAAAATCCCCGTCAGGTTTTTTCTTGGGCTTGTGGGAAAGCGATCTAAAACATGATACAATCAGAAAAGAAAAAGACAAAAAAGAAAAGAACACAATGGAAAAGGAGCATCTCATGAAATCATTTATCCATTTTACTGACCAAGTGTGCCTGGTAACCGGAGCAGGAAGTCCCTCGGGAATCGGCTTTTCAGCAGCAAAGATCCTGGGAGAGCTGGGGGGAAAAATCGCTTTGATTTCCACCACGGAAAGGATTCGGGAGCGGGAAGAAGAACTCAAAGAGCTGGGCATCGAAGCCCGGGGATATGTGGCAGACTTGATGGACCGGAGCCAGGTGGAAGAGGTAATAAAACAGATTATACAGGACTTTGGGGGAATCCACGTTCTGATCAACAACGCAGGGATGACCCAGGTGGGAGAAGAAGAAGATTTCACCACCTTCGACCAGGTCAGCTACGAAAGCTGGGACAAGTCCATCGGCCGAAATCTAACCCTCACCTTTAACGTGACAAAAAATGTGATTCCTCATATGATCCGGCAGAAATATGGCAGGATCGTTAACGTATCCTCCGTCACCGGCCCCGTGGTCAGCAACCCTGGAGAAGCGGCCTACAGTGCAGCTAAGGCAGCGGTCTGCGGCATGAGCCGGTCCATCGCCATTGAAGTGGCCAAGCACGACATCACCATCAACAACGTGCTCCCCGGATGGATTGCCACCGCCTCCCAGACAGAAAGCGAAGCGGCTGGCGGCCTCAACACGCCGGCCGGCCGAGGTGGAGACGGAGTGGAAGTGGCCAATGCCATTGTCTTTCTAGCCTCCAGGGAAGCTTCCTATATCACCGGGCAGGATCTGGTGGTGGACGGGGGTAACACCATTCAGGAATACAAGGGACCGGCGGAGTTGTATTATTAAAGGAATAGGCGCGCGTTGAAGAAAAGCTGCATTGTAATGCGATATTATTAAAAAGAAACATCAAAATTTCATTTTGATGTTTCTTTTTAATTGATTTGTTGGAAAATTTTATTATAATGTAATTAAGAGAGGGGGTGTCGGTGTGAATTACATTTATCGCAAAGAGTACATGGACTTTTTGATCCGGAACAAAGACAGGCAGATCATAAAGGTGGTATCCGGAATCAGAAGGTGCGGGAAGTCAACTATTTTTGAAATGTATCGGGAATACCTGTTGAATAACGGCGTTTCGCCGGAGCAGATGATCAATATTAATTTTGAAGAACTGGCCTATGAAGCCCTGAAGGACTACCGAACCCTATACGACTATCTGAGCAGCAGACTGCTGGCTAATCGTAAAAACTATATATTCCTGGATGAGATACAGCATGTAGATCAGTTTGAACGAGTGGTGGACAACCTTTTTATTAAGTGCAATGTTGACTTATATATAACCGGTTCCAATGCTTGGTTCATGTCCGGAGAATTGGCAACCCTTCTTACGGGACGCTATATTGAACTCCAAATGCTGCCGCTATCCTTTAAAGAATATTGTCAGGGCATGGAAAACCTGGGAATCGATGAGCCTCCCAAGAAATTGTTTGAGCAATATTTGACCGAGAGTTCCTTGCCCTATGCGATGCAGCTACAGGGTAATGATAAAGATATCGTGGAATATCTCCGGGGTATCTACAGTTCGGTTCTTTTAAAGGATGTAGTGGCCAGGCAGCGGATCACGGATGTCATGATGCTGGAAGATGTCATCCGATTTGTTTTTGATAATATAGGCAGTCTTTTATCCAGTTCAAAGGTGGCCAATACCCTGACTTCATCAGGAAGAAAAATTGATTCCCGAACCGTTGAAAAATACCTCCAGGGATTGATGGACAGCCTCCTGATCTATCAGGCAAAACGCTATGATATTAAGGGAAAGCAATATCTCGCAAACCTGGAGAAATATTATGTTGCTGATTTGGGTTTCCGTCGTCTTCTTTTGAGCAAGCAGGGAAGAGATCTGGGGCACTTAATTGAAAATGTGGTTTACCTGGAGCTGCTGCGAAGAGGGAATCGAGTGTACGTTGGCCAGATGACCGGAGGTGAAGTCGATTTTGTAGCTCAAAATGGCAGTGAGCTGGCCTATTATCAAGTTGCAGCCACGGTGATGGAGGACTCTACCCTGAAAAGAGAATTGGCTTCACTACAAAAAATTAATGATAACTACCCTAAAATCCTTCTTACTCTGGACGATATCATCGTGAATCGAGACTACGAGGGCATAAAGCACATCAACTTGATTCAATGGCTGTTGTCGTAATAATCGAAGGTGATTGCTATGCAACAAAACAAAAAATCCGTCCGCCGAGTCTACACCATTGCCTTCGGCATCGCCCTCCTGGAATACGCTGCCGTTCTGGCCATAGGCTTTGGCATGTTCTACTTCATGTCCAAAACCCCGGGGACGCCGCTCCTTCAGGTTATTCGTTTCCTGCTGCCGGCGGCAGCAGTAGGCATCGTTATCTTTGACTTCCGGTTCAAGTACCGGGACTTTAGGAACAGCCGGTGCTGAAATGCTGAAAGTGCGGAAAAGGCTGATTGTAGACACCCTTGAGGCCCCCGAGAGCCTTTAGCTCCTTGAGTCCCCCGGAGGGCCCGGAGCCTCTTGAGAGTCTTGAGCCCCTTGCGGGCCTTGAGAGCCCCTTTAGACAATCCGGCAACTTTTTTTGATTCTTTGGTATAAAAATTTGAGTCGGCTCAACTAATAATAGAATTTCAACCTGCCTCGAGACGGGCTGGAAGGAAGAGGAGGAAGGTATCGATTTAAAATCGATACCTACTGCCATAAACTTACAAATCAGGCCGAAATGAAAGCCAGAAGGGCCCTGGAAAGGTTGATTTTATACCAATTTCAGCTATAAAGTCGATAAATTGTCTAAGTGGCCTGGTTTAGAGTACCTCTGGCACTCTCTGGGCCAAGTCGCCCTCAAACGCCACGTCTCACTGTTTCGCTGTCTCGCTGTCTCGCTATCCAGCGTTTATCCACTTTAAGGCTCCCCCAAGGGGCAAATAGTGGATAACCCACCAGAAAACCCATTCGCTGGCCCCCACCCTGGGTCCACTCCCCGCCGAATTAATTTATAAATTTGATTGACAACCGTACCCGACTTGGGTAATATGGTGGTAATTAAAGATTAAGGCAGATGGAAATAGGCCGATTGGCAGATGGAAATAAGCCACAAATGAAAGTAGCGTGATTGAAACGCCTGATGAAGTCAGGATCTTCAAAGCACTGTTTTTATTTGTGGCTTATTTTATTTTATTCTGAAGGAGGATCGTGATGAAACGCTCAAAACGGTTCGAGAAACTCGAACAGATGCCCATTAATAAGGACGGCTTCGCTTATGAATGGGAAGAGGTTGGCCTGGTGTGCATGGAGTCTCCCTTTGACCCCAAGCCCAGCCTGAAGATTGAAAATGGCGTCATTGTTGAAATGGATGGTAAGGAGAGAAAGGACTTTGACTCCCTGGATAAGTTCATCGCTGATTACGGCATTGATGTATCTTACGCAGAGGAAGCTATGGCCATGGACTCTCTGGAAATCGCCAGAATGCTGGTAGACATCCATGTGCCGAGAGAGAAAATCGTTAAAATCTGTTGTGCCAGTTCGCCGGCAAAGGTAACCGAAATCATGAATCACCTGAACGTGGTGGAGATGATGATGGCCCAGATGAAGATGAGAGCCCGGAAAAGACCGGCTAATCAGGCCCACGCCACCAATCTGGATGACAATCCGGTACTCCTGTGCGCCGATGCGGCCGAAGAAGCCACCCGGGGATTTGCCGAGCTGGAAACCACCTGCGCCCTTGCCCGATATGCTCCGCTAAATGCCATTGCCTTGATGCTGGGCGCCCAGACAGGCCGGGCGGGAACCCTCAACCAATGCTCCATGGAAGAAGCCACCGAACTGGAGCTGGGGATGAGGGGATTCACCTCCTATGCCGAAACTCTCTCTGTTTATGGTACGGAAACGGTGCTGATCGATGGAGGAGATACGGCCTACTCCAAAGCCTTCCTGGCCTCCGCCTATGCCTCCCGGGGCATCAAGATCCGCTTCACCTCCGGCACCGGTTCGGAAGTGCTGATGGGAAGCGCTGAAGGAAGGAGCATGCTGTATCTGGAAGTCCGATGCCTGTTTCTGACCAAGGCCTGCGGGGTTCAGGGAATCCAGAACGGATCCATCAATGCGATTCCTCTGGTTGCCGCCCTGCCTAACGGATTCCGGGCCATGGCCGCCGAGTGTCTGATTGCTTCCATGCTGAACATCGAAGTGGCATCCGGCAACGACACCGCCTTTACCCACTCTGATTTCCGACGGGGATCCAAGCTGATGATGCAGTTCATGCCCGGCACCGACTTTGTTACCTCCGGATATGGGGGCATCCCCAACTTCGACAACGTGTTCGCCGGATCCAACGAAGACTGCGATGACTACGACGACTGGTATACCCTTCAGCGAGACATGAAAGTGGACGGGGGAATCGTACCGGTGAAGGAGGAAGATGCCCTGGCTGCGCGAAACAAGGCAGCAAGGATCATCCAATGCGTATTCGCAGAATTGGGCCTTCCGGAGATCACCGATGAAGAAGTGGAAGCGGCTACCTATGCCTACAGCTACAAGGACATGCCTCCAAGGAACAAAGCCGAAGACATGAAGGCAGCCACGACCATGATGGACAAGGGGACCAACGGCTTCGACATCGTCCGGATCCTGTACGAAAACGGTTTCGAAGAGGTCGCCCATCGGCTGATGGAAATGCTGAAGCAGCGGGTGATCGGTGATTACCTCCACACATCCGCCATCTTTGATGAAGAGTTTCGGGTTATCAGTGCGGTCAATGATCGTAATGATTACATGGGTCCCGGAACCGGATATCGACTGAGTGACGAGCGTTGGGCCCGGCTCAAGGAAAAGTATAGTGCCCTGAAACCGAAGGATATCTAAGATAGGAAAGGAGGTAACAAAATGACGGAAGCTATCAACCAAGAAAATGCCATTTTAGAAGTTAAGGAATGGAAAGAAGCTTTGCCGGGCCAAAGCGCCGATGAAGTCGTTATTGCCCTTTCCCCAGCCTTCGGAACCCAATTGAAAAAGAGCATCATCGAAATCGATCTTGGAACCATACTGAAAGAACTATGTGCCGGGATTGAGGAAGAAGGAATGAAACCCCGGTTCATTAAAGTGTTTAATTCCACGGATTTAGCCATCATCGCAAGCCAGGGGTCCCGATTATCCGGATCCGGCATCTGCGTAGGCATGCAGTCCCGGGGAACCACGGTGATTCATCAGCGGGATCTGGTACCCCTGGACAACCTGGAACTGTTCCCCCAAGCGCCTCTATATGACGAAAAGATTTATCGAAAAATCGGGCGCAATGCGGCGAAATACGCCAAAGGAGAAAATCCGGAGCCGGTGGAAATCCTGAACGACTATATGGTCCCTTCAAAATATCTGATCAAATCCACCCTGATGCATTTCAAAGAAGGGGAAATGATGGATAAAAGCAAGAAGGCCATGGATATGGAAGTTGTGTTTTAATCGTTGTACGCACTTATTTTAAAGGAGGAAATGAAATGTCAGAAAAGCATCTCAAGCCCCAAGAAACAAAGGAACTGAAAAAGGTTCTGAAGCCCATTCATCTATGGGCCATCGCCGTCGGACTGGTAATATCCGGCGACTACTACGGATTTAGCTACGGATTTGCAACCGGTGGTCCGGTATCCTTCCTGGTAGCCTTTATCCCCGTTACCATTATGTATGTTACCTTCCTGTTCTGCTACACCGAGCTGGCTACCAGCATTCCCCATGCCGGCGGCCCCTCTGCCTATGCCAGAAAAGCCATGGGACCCTTTGCCGGATTTATGACTGGATTTTCCGTACTGATCGCTTTCCTGGTGTCTCCCGTTGCAGTGGCCATCACTACGGGTGCCCTGGTCAACTATTTAATTCCAGCCATCCCTGCTATGTGGGCTACGGTTGGGTTCTTCTGCTTTTTCGTATTGATCAACCTGTTCGGTATCAAGTCCTCTTCGGTACTGGAACTGGTAGTAACAATCGTTTCTCTGGTTGGCCTTGTAGTTTACGCAGCAGTTGCAGCTCCCCATTTTGAAGCCTCCAACTTCTTTACGGATCCGGCCTTCACCAATGGATTTGCCGGAGTTGCCGGAGCCATGACCTTCGCCATGTGGTTCTATTTTGCCATCGATGGTGCAGCCATGCAGGCAGAAGAAATGCAAAACCCCAGAAAAGATATCCCAAAAGGATATATTGCAGCAATCGTCACCCTGTTTATCACTTCCCTGATTGCTATTTTCCTGCCGGCTGGTATTGCCGACTATAAGGTAGTAGCTCAGTATGACTATCCTCTGGCCATATCCCTGGAGATGGCTCTTGGTGTGGACAGCATGTGGCCCAAGATCATCGCCGTTGTGGCCCTGTTCTCCATGGTAGCCTCTTTCTCCGCTATTGTACTGGCCTTCTCCCGGCAGACCTTTGCCATGGGCCGAACCGGATACCTGCCTCCCCTCTTTGCACGTCTCAATAAAAATGGCTGTCCTACTTATGGCCTGCTGGTTCCCGCAACCTTCGCCCTGGCTCTTGCCATGACCGGTCAGACAGCCCTGATGGTAACCATTTCCGTATTTGCAGCCCTGATCATGTACACCATCGTTATCATCACCACCTTCGTTCTTCGAAAGAAAGAACCGGATATGAAACGGCCTTTCAAGGTGGCCTATCCCATCGTTCCCGTAATAGCCCTGATTACAGTTCTCATTTTATTTGCCTGCGTATTGGTATATAATATTGCTGTACTGAAGTGGGTGCTGGCCGTTTATGCCGTTGCCATCGTATACTACTTCCTGTTCGGCAGGAAGACCCTGCGGCCCCTCGATGAGGAGTTCAACCTGGATTAAGCCGGAAAGGATCATCAGAAAAGGAGGTCAGTTATGACTGCTAAATTGGATGCCATCAAGGATTACCCGATTTATGAAAAAAGACCGGAATTGATCAAGACTCAAACGGGAAAATCGGTTGATGAAATCAACATAGAAAATATTCTATCGGGAAAAATCACCCCCGAAGACTGCCGGATCAGTGCAGAGACCCTGGAATATCAGGCCCAGATTCAGGAATCCTTCGGAAATCCCCAGATTGCTGCAAACTTCCGAAGAGCAGCAGAGATGACCAGGATTCCGGACGATCGGATCCTGCAGATCTACAATTGCATGAGGCCCCATGTCTCTTCAAAAGAAGAGCTGCTGGCCATCGCGGAGGAGCTGGAAACCCAGTATCAGGCGGCGGTGAACGCTTCCCTGATTCGGGAGGCGGCCACGGTCTACGAAGAACGGCACATGCTCCGCAGCGAATAAAATTTATATTACAGCCTCGCCCCCTTGGTTGGGGGCGGGGATTTGTTGCTTTTCCGTGAAGGATTCGCTACGCAAAAAGACACAGAAAGGAAAGTAGCATGAAGGAATATGTTGCCGGAGTCGACATCGGCAATGCAACGACGGAAACTGCTCTGGGAGAATTACTGGACGGCAAGCTGCTCCGCTGCGTCAGCGGAATTGCCGACACCACAGGAATCAAGGGAACCAGGGATAACATACAGGGAATCATTCGATCACTCAAGAATGCTTCCGAAAAAATGAATATTGATCCGGAACAGATTCATCTGATTCGGATCAACGAAGCGACCCCCGTCATCGGGGATTTTGCCATGGAGACCATCACCGAAACCATCATTACCGAATCCACCCTGATCGGCCACAATCCGGATACGCCGGGGGGTATCGGCATCGGCATCGGCAGAACCATAGCTTTCCAGGATTTATTGGAAGCAGAGGAAGGGCAGAAGGTCATCGTGGTCGTGCCGGATACGGTTGATTTTGAAATGGCAGCCCGGGGAATCAATGAAGCGGTTCAATCCGGCATTTTGGTGGAAGGGGCCATTCTGAAAAACGACGACGGGGTATTGGTCAACAACCGGCTGGAGAAAAAAATTCCCATTTTGGATGAGGTGGAAATGATCGGCAAAGTGCCCATCGGGATGGAGTGCGCCGTGGAAGTGGCGTCGCCGGGGGGCTGTATCGACC
The DNA here is from genome assembly GCA_002425705.1 of Firmicutes bacterium UBA5559. Classification (GTDB taxonomy): domain Bacteria; phylum Bacillota; class Clostridia; order Peptostreptococcales; family Anaerovoracaceae; genus UBA5559. The sequence continues at coordinate 38,727 of DIMT01000006.1, read as the reverse complement.
TTCTTTCCAATCCTTATGGCATCGCCACGGTTTTCGGTCTGTCCCCTGCGGAAACCAAACAGATCGTCCATATTGCCAAAGCCCTGATCGGCAATCGTTCCGCGGTGGTCATCAAGACGCCGGCGGGGGAAGTGAAAGAGCGAAAAATACCGGCTGGGGAAATCCTGATTCAGGGAAAGAACCGGCTCTATAAAGCGGCGGTGGACCGGGGTGCCCAGGAAATCATGACCATTGTGTCCCGGGTCGATGAAATCCAGGACGTCACCGGAACCAAGGGCACCAACGTGGGAGGAATGCTGGAAAAAGTACGGATGGAGATGGCCAATCTGACGGAACAGGACTACAAGACCGTTTTTATCAAAGACATCATGGCGGTGGATACCATCGTTCCCCGGGAAGTGCTTGGAAATCTTGCCAGGGAAATAACCATGGAAAAGGCGGTGGGAATCGCTGCCATGGTCAAAACCCATAAGCTTCATATGAAAAGGCTGGCAGAACAATTGGCGGAAATCCTTCATACCCGGATTGAAATCGGCGGTGTGGAAGGCAGTATGGCCGTCATGGGAGCCCTCACCACCCCCGGTACCGAAAAGCCCTTGCTGGTACTGGACATCGGAGCGGGCTCCACCGATGCCTGCCTGATGGATGAGAAGGGAAAAACCAAACCCATCCATCTGGCCGGAGCCGGCAATATGGTCACCATGCTAATCAGCGCAGAACTGGGGCTGGAGGACTTTAAACTGGCAGAGGATATTAAGAAATATCCCTTGGCAAAGGTGGAGTCCCTCTACCATATCCGATACGAGGACGGCAGCGTGGAGTTTTTCAATGAACCCCTGGACAGCAAACTGTTTGCCAGGAACATAATCGTCAAGCCGGAAGGGTGGAAGCCGGTCAATTCCAGAAAGAGCATGGAAAAAATCCGGCAGGTTCGGAAGGAAGCTAAGGAAAAGGTGTTGATTCAGAACATATTAAGGGCTTTGAGAAAGGTCTCGCTGACGGGAAATATCAATGAATTTGAACACGTGGTCCTGGTGGGAGGCTCTTCCCTGGATTTTGAACTGGGGAACATGGTGACCGATGCCCTGTCCCACTATGGCATCGTCAGCGGAAAGGCCAACGTCCGCTCCACGGAAGGACCCCGCAATGCCGTGGCCACTGGACTACTCTTTGCGTATCTGGAGGAACGGAAACATGGATGAAAGAGCAGCCTATCAAAGAATCAATCTGTTGATTCCGGTTTACGCAGAAGAGGAAATTTGGGAACATGCCAAGCAAGCAGGATACGGAATTGAAGAAGAAGGGATTCCCTATCAGTTGATCCAATGTCAAAATCCCTTTGAAGAAGCCCTGGCAGCCAGCCAAAGGCCCGGACTGGGCGTGGCCCTGGGAATCAGCCAGACAGAAGGTATCGGGCTCTTCAGCCGCATCCTGAAGGAAAGCTTGCCGGTTTTCTGCATCAAGGATCCAAGCCGGGCTCAAGCCAGGATCCTGGGAAAAAATGGCGCGCGAATTATTAAAAAAAGCCCCTTTGTGGACTGGGAGGATAGGGATGCTTGAACTGATGAGCGAAGGAATCCAGCAAGGCTGGATCAGCCGGGAGTATGGCGTCCACTCAGAGGACCAGGAATGGGGAATTCCGGGTCTGTCCCTTCCCCTCCGCTGGCAGGGAGAGCCGGAAGGGACCAAATCTTTTGCCATTACCTTTCTGGATTATGATAATATTGAAGATGAAGGGGTCATGTGGGTTCACTGGATCGCAGCAAGTATCCCACCCCATGTCCATGAGCTAAAAGCCGATGCCTCAAGGCAGGTATCCTGGCTGATTCAGGGAAAAAACAGCTGGTCCATCGGGATCGGCCCTTATGAAGGAATTCCGGAAAAGTATACGGTTGGTTACGGGGGGCCTGCTCCCGGCCGGAAACACGAATATGAAATCACCCTCTATGCCTTGGATCGAATGCCCGACTTTAGGCAAGGCTTCTACTATAACCAATTGAGAAAGATGATTGAGGAACATGAGCTGGCTTCGGCGAGGATCCGGGCCTGCTATGTATGATGTCGGAAGGGTTAAAGGATGACGGAGTACAATTTCACGGGAAAAACACCGGGAAAAATGAAAAAGGAGATCGAAGACTTTTTTAAGAGCTGGCTTCGGAAATATTTTCAGAAGGGTCTTCGAACCGTCCGGGTAACTATTGCAGATCGTGTAATAGTTATTTGTGGTGATGATTTTCTGACGGTTGTTGAACAGTCGATTACCGACGATGATTACAGCCGCCAGTTGGTAATCCAGACCCGGAAGAAAGTAGCGGAAAAAAACTATCCGGTACTGAAGCAAAATCTGGAGCTGATCACCGGCTCTGAAATCGAACACATCTACCTGGACTTTTCCATTGATACCAATACCCTTTGTATGACCATCGTCATGAAAGAAGAACTGGGGGTGAAAGCATGAGGCGTTCCAAGAGATTTGAAGTTCTGGAAAATCGTCCAGTAAATCTGGATGGCTTCTCCGAAGAATGGGCGGAAGTGGGACTGATCGCCATGGAATCCCCTTACGATCCTCTGCCATCCATTGAAATCCGAAACGGGGTTATCGTAGAAATGGATGGGAAACGACGAGAAGAGTTTGATTCCATCGATCTGTTCATTGCCACCTATGGGATTCATATTCCTGCTGCAGAAGAATCCATGAAAATGAAAGAACTGGAGATTGCCAGAATGCTGGTGGATGTCAATGTGCCCAAAGAAGAGCTGATTCGGATTGCCTGCAGCATCACCCCGGCAAAGCTGGTCCGGGTGATGAGCTACCTGAACGTGGTTGAAATCATGATGGCCCAGATGAAGATGCGGGCCAGAAAAACCCCGGCCAACCAGGCCCATGTCACCAATCTGGCGGACAATCCGGTGCTGATGGCGGCCGATACGGCAGAAGCCGTCCTTCGGGGTTTTGTGGAACTGGAAACCACGGCAGCTGTCTCCCGTTACGCCCCCTTTAATGCCATGGCTCTGCTGGTAGGCTCTGCTGTAGTCAACCGGGGGGTACTGTCCCAGTGTTCCCTGGAAGAGGCGACGGAACTGAAGCTGGGCCTTCGTGGGCTGACCACCTATGCGGAAACCGTATCGGTATATGGAACGGAAGCAGTGCTTACCGACGGGGATGATACCCCTTGGTCCAAAGGATTCCTGGCGGCCGCCTATGCCTCCAGAGGGATCAAAACCCGATTTACCTCCGGAACCGGATCGGAGGTTCTCATGGGAAATACGGAAAAAAAATCCATGCTTTATCTGGAAGCCCGGTGCATGTATCTGACCAAGGCCTGCGGCGTTCAGGGAACCCAGAACGGCTCCGTAAGCTGCATCGGCGTTCCCGGGGCTGTTCCGGGAGGGTTCCGGGCCATTGCTGCGGAGAACCTGATGGCCTCCATGCTGGGGATGGAGGTGGCCTCCGGCAACGATCAGACCTTTACCCATTCCGACATTCGAAGGACCTCCAAGCTGTTCATGCAGTTGCTTCCCGGTACCGACTTCATCACTTCCGGTTATAGCGCCACCCCCAATCTGGATGATATTTTTGCCGGATCCAACACCGACTGCGACGATTACGATGATTGGTATGTGCTGCAACGGGATATCCATGTGGATGGAGGAATCCAGCCAGTCCGGCAGGAAGAGGTCATCCAGACCCGGCATAGGGCGGCGAAAGCCATGCAGGGAATCTTTGAAAACCTTGGGCTGCCGGAGATTTCCGATGAAGAAATTGAAGCAGCCACCTACGCCTACAGCAGTTATGATATGCCGCCCCGGAATATTGTGGAAGATATCAAGGCAGCAGAAAAGTTCATGGAAAGCGGAGGAAGCGGAATCAACGTGGTAAAAGCCCTCTACGACAGCGGTCACCACGAAGAGGCGGAGAATCTTTTAGGGCTCCTGAAACAGCGGGTGGCGGGGGACTATCTGCAGGTTGCCGCCATCATCGATCGGGAAGGTCGGGTTAAGAGTGCTCTGAATGATGAAAATAACTATTGTGGGCCGGAGACCGGCTACGTGATATCAGAGGAGCGATGGCAGGAGCTGTCATCCCGGGAAAACGTAATGAGTCCCAGAGACTTTTAGGAGGAATCAGAAGCAATCATGGCCAAGAAACTGGAATTGATACTAATAGAAAAAGGGGAAGCCAAGCGAAGCGGTGAAGCCAATGAAATCGTGGTAGCCCTGTCCCCGTCCTTCGGCGTTCAGCAAAAGGAAACCATCATCGGCATGCCCCTGGGCAACGTCCTTAGGGAGCTGGCAGCAGGCATCGAAGAAGAAGGATTTCTTCCCCGCTTTGTGAAATACTATCACTCCTCGGACCTTTCCTCCTTTGCCAATGAGGCGGCTAAAATCTCCGGTTCGGGAATCAGCGTCGGCATTCAATCCAAGGGAACCTGCATGATTCATCAACGGGATCTGGAACAGCTGGATAACCTGGAAATCTTTCCCCAGGCCCCCCTGTACGACGGAAACGTGTACCGGCAGATCGGGAAAAATGCCAGCAAATACGGGAAAGGGGAGATCCCCAATCCGGTGCCCACGCTGAACGATCAATATGCCCTGGCGAAATATCAGATCAAGGCGGCACTGCTCCACATCAAGGAAACGGAGCTGGTAGATCCCCATCATCCCCCCATGGAGATGGAAGTGGTGCTGAAGGAGGTGGAAGAAGATGAGTAAACTGGATTATAAAAAGGATTATCCCTTGGCGGAGCAGCGGCCGGAACTGATCCAGACCCCGACGGGGAAAACCCTGGAGGAAATCAACCTGGAAAATCTGTTGCTGGATGAAGTGAGAATCGAAGACTGCCGAATCAGCCAGCAGACCCTGGAATATCAGGCCCAGATTGCCGAATCTGCAGGAAGCCCCCAGATTGCCATGAACCTTCGAAGGGCCGGAGAATTGACCAGGTTTGACGATGAAAAAATCCTGAAAATCTATTCCGCTCTTCGGCCCTTCCGGTCCACCAAAGAGGACCTGCTGGGAATTGCCGAGGAACTGGAGCGGGAAGGAGCGGTTCTCAACGGAGCCTATGTCCGGGAAGCCGCAGCCGTTTATGAGAAAAGAAAGAAACTGAAGGGCGATAAAGGCAGCAGTTTATGATGAATACGAAGCGACGGGAAAAACTGAATAGCAGACCCATCAACCGGGACAGTTTTTTTGAAGAGTGGCCGGAAGGCGGGCTGGTAGCCATGAAGTCTCCTTATGACCCTCTTCCCTCGGTTCGGGTGGAGAATGGCCTAATCGTGGAGATGGACGGTAAATCCCTGGAGGATTTCGATTCCCTGGAGCTTTTTATCGCCCGCTACGGGATCCGGACGGACCGTGTGACAGAAGCCATGAAGAAGCCATCCCGGGAGATTGCCCACATGATCGTGGACATCAATGTTTCCCGGGAAGAGGTGCTGGCCATTACCACCGCCATCACACCGGCCAAGATGCTGGAAGTGGTCAACTGTCTTAACCCGGTGGAAATGATGATGGGTCAGATGAAGATGCGGGTTCGGAAAACTCCTGCAAATCAGGCCCATGTTACCAACGTTCTGGACAACCCGGCCCTTTTGGCAGCCGATGCGGCAGAAGCCGCCCTTCGGGGATTTTCGGAAATCGAAACCACCTGTGCCGTGTCCCGCTATGCGCCTTTTAATGCCATGGCCATTCTGGTGGGCGGCCTGTCTGCCCGCCCTGGTGTGCTGACCCAGTGTGCCATGGAAGAGTCCCTGGAAGTCAAGATGGGGATGCGGGGGCTGACCAGCTATGCCGAAACCGTTTCCCTGTACGGAACAGAGGAAGCCATGGATGACGGGGACGATACGGTCTGGTCCAAAGCTTTTCTGGCCTCCGCCTATGCCTCCAGGGGCATGAAGATGCGGTGCACCTCCGGAACCGGAGCAGAAGTCCTGCTTGGCCACAGTAAGAATAAGTCCATGCTCTATCTGGAAATCCTCTGCGTGTTTCTGGCCAAGGCATCGGGCATCCAGGGCGTTCAGAATGGCTCCATCAGCTGCATCGGCATCACCACCTCCGTCCCCAAGGGATTTTTAGCCATTGCGGCGGAGAACCTGACGGTTTCCCTGCTGGATCTGGAGGTAGCCTCAGGAAACGATCAGACCTTCACCCATTCGGATATCCGCAGAACCGCCAAACTGTTGATGCAGATGCTTCCTGGGACGGATTTTGTTACCTCCGGCTATAGTGCGGTTCCCAACTTTGATGACGTCTTTGCCGGATCCAACACCGACTGCGATGATTACGATGACTTCTATATCATTCAGCGGGACATGCAGGTGGACGGAGGAATCGAACCCATCCGGGAGGATGCAGCCATCGCTGCCCGGAATAAAGGGGCCCGGGCCTGTCAGGCAGCCTTTGCCGAACTGGGTCTGCCGGCCATAACTGACGAGGAAGTGGAAGCCGCCACCTACGCCTACTCCAATGAAGAAATGCCCAAGCGGAATATGTCCGCCGACTTGACGGCTGCCCACGATTTTATGGCAAAGGGAACCACCGCCGCCGATATCGCTTTGGCTCTTCATCGGGGGGGATTTCCCGATGTGGCTGAGAATATCATGAACATGATGAAGCAGCGGGTCAGCGGGGACTGCCTTCAGGTTTCCGCCATCCTGGACGATCAGATGGGGGTCATCTCCGGCCTCAACAATCGAAACAATTATCAGGGCCCCGGAACCGGATACCGGCTTCGGGAAGAGCGCTGGGAGAAATTAAAGACCAAGGACTCAGCCCTGGTTCCCCACTTGATTCTGGAAGAAACCGGAAGGGACCAATACCGGACCATGCGAAAAGGCCTGTCGGAAGGGGAATACGCGGAGCCAGGGGAAGCAGACATCGTGATCGGCGTTTCTCCGGCCTTTGCCAATAAAAGCACCGGCGATGAAATCAGCAAGAACCACCTTCGGATCCTGGAAGAAATCCGGGAAGCTGTTCTGGAGGAAGGCTTGGCCGTAGAAGTGGTCAAGATGTACCACACCTCCGACTTGACGGAAATTGCCTCCCTCAGCGCCCGATTCAGCATCAGCGGCATCGGCATCGGCATCCAGTCCAACGGCCGGATCTGCATCAACAACAAAAATAAAGAAGTGGACGAGGGAATCGAAGCGTTCTACAACATGCCCCTGACCGCCTATTCCAAGTACCGGAAAATCGGCAAACAGACCGCCGACTTCGTCCGGGGCAGACCCCTGGAAAAATGCGAAGAAAGCAAGCCGGCCGGTCTGACCAATTATCAGCTCCAGATGCTCCGCCTCAGCGGCGAAGAACGGCAGTTCATCAATAAAAACAAAAAACCCTGCCGCCTGGTGTTTGAATAGGGGCTACATGCAGATACCCTTCAGGCCCTTGAGACCCCGGAGAACCCTGCGAGCCCCTTGCGGGCCCCTTGCGGGCCTTGAGAACCCCTTGCGGGCCTTGAGAGCCCCTTTAGACAATCCGGCAACTTTTTTTGATTCTTTGGTATAAAAATTTGAGCTGGCTCGATTATTAGTGGAATTTCAACCTGTCTCGAGACGAGCTGGAAGGAAGAGGAGGAATGTATCGATTTTAAATCGATACCCACTGCCATAAGCTTACAAATCAGGCCGAAATGACAGCAGGGAGAGCCTTGGAGAGGTTGATTTTATACCAATTTCAGCAATAAAATCGATAAATTGTCTAAGTTGGCCAGGTTCGGGGCTAATCTTGGGGTAATCCCCTGGCCAAGTTGCCCTCAATCGCCATGCCTCAGTGTTTCCCTGTCTCACTGCTCAGCAGATATCCACTTTTGACCCCCATATCGGCGCAAGTGTATAATTCAACAAAAGCGCAACATAACCAGCCCAAAAACTGCTAAAAGAACCCCCGACTATTCTAAACTAACCCTTTAGGATCGCCAGGGGGTTCATTGCATAGGTGCTTTGCTCATCCTGCAAAAAAATATTGACATACCAAAAGGAATATTGTATATATTAAGTATATACAATATTATTTCGTATAGCAAAGGAGACACCCCGTGAATATCAACATCAGCAACTCCAGCGGCCAGCCCATTTACGAGCAGATCGTCCAGCAGATCAAAAGTCTGATCATCCTGGGGAAACTGAACGAGGGGGATCCGCTGCCATCCATGCGGCTACTGGCCAAAGAGCTCCGGATCAGCGTCATCACCACCAAGAGGGCATACGAAGAGCTGGAGCGGGAAGGGTTCATCGTTTCCCTCACCGGCAAAGGCAGCTTCGTGGCGGAAAAAAATAAGGAGTTTATCCGGGAAGCCCATCTAAAAAAAATCGAAGAGAAATTTGAAGAAATTCTGGACGATGCCAACCTATGTGGCATCGATCTTGCCGAGCTGATGGAAATATTGCGGCTTCAATACGAAATGAGAACAGGAGGAAACTAAAATGACGATGGCATTGGAAATAAAGGGGCTCACCAAGGAATACCCGGGGTTCCGGCTGGACGGATTAAACCTGGAGCTGCCCAAGGGCTGCATCCTGGGGCTCATCGGGGAAAACGGGGCTGGGAAGAGCACCACCATTCGGCTGATTTTGGGACTGGCCAAAGCCGATGACGGGGAAGTGAGGATCGATGGGGTCCAGCACGACCCGGGAGACAGGGACTGGAAGGAGCTGGTGGGGGTGGTCCACGACGAGAGCTTTTTTCCCGAGGGAATGAACGCCGAGCAACTCGATAAAGTACTGAAGCGGATCTACCGAACTTGGAATGGAGCGACTTTCCATGGGTATCTGAAACGATTCCAACTGCCGGAAAAGAAGGCCTTTAAAGAATATTCCCGGGGGATGAAGATGAAGCTTGCTATTGCGGCGGCTCTGTCCCACGACTCAAAGCTTCTGATTCTGGATGAGGCTACCAGCGGACTGGATCCGGTGGTCCGGGATGAAATTCTGGAGGTGTTCCGGGAGTACATTCAGGACGAAGAAAAATCCATCCTCATGTCCTCCCACATCGTCAGCGACTTGGAAAAGGTCTGCGACTACATTGCCTTTATCCACCAAGGCAAGCTGGTGTTCAACGAGGAAAAAGATCTGCTGAAGGAGCAATACAAAATCCTTCGCTGCAGCCGGGAGGAATTGGCGGAAGTCCCGAACGAAATCCTCATCGGATCCCGGGAAAATGCCTATGGCGCGGAAGCTCTGATTCGGATAGGCCAAACAGGTGGGGCAGCCCGAATAGACAGGACTGACCGGAACGAACCGAACCTGCCAACGGTGGGGGTTCTTGACCCAGCGACCATCGAAGACATTATGCTCTACACCATCAAGGAAGGCAGACAAGGAATGGAGGGACGACAATGAACGGGATATTGATCAAAGATTTTTACAACTTGAAAAGCCAGCTAAGGATTGCCGGTGTGATTCTGCTGGTATATGGCATCATCACCCTGCAGAGCGACAACTACAGCATGCTCAGCGTCATGACCGGCGTGTTCGGGATGATGCTTCCTGTGACGGCCTGCGCTTATGACGAAAAGGCCAAGTGGGACCGGATGGCCCTTTCCATGCCCTTGTCCCGCCGGGATCTGGCCTTGGGTAAATACCTGCTGGGAGTGGGACTGGCAACAGCCGGGCTTCTGATCAACCTGATTGTCCTCTTCATCATTGGAGTGGACCAGGTGCCGGGTGGAATGGGATTCCCCCTGGGAGTCTTCGCTGCCAACCTGATTTTTCTGACTCTTCTCCTACCGATTATCTTTCATTTTGGGGTGGAAAAAGGTAGAATATATATGCTTGCCCTGTTTCTGATTCCCACGGTTCTCATCCTGCTCCTGCAGGGGAGAGAGCTCCCGGCCATACC
>DIMT01000006.1:0-28864 GCA_002425705.1 Firmicutes bacterium UBA5559 | reverse complement strand
TTTCCGCGAGGATCATGGACAGAAAGGAATACTAACCGTTTTGAAGAAACTCATCATCGCTGAAAAGCCCTCCGTGGCTAGAAATATTGCAGAAGCCCTGGACATCCGGGGCAGGAAGGACGGCTATCTGGAGGGAGAGGACTATGTGATCACCTGGGTCTTCGGCCATCTCCTTCAGCTTTTCGATGCAGCCGATTATCAGGAAGAGCGGCGAAGCTGGAAGCTGGAGCTCTTCCCTTTTATTCCCGAGGAATTCCGATACAAGGTCAAGGAAAAGGGCGGCCAGCGGGGAACGGTGGATTCGGGAGCCGAAAAGCAGGTGTCCATCATCCGGAGCCTGGCGGAGCGGGAGGACGTGGAATCCTTGATTTCCGCTACTGACTACGACCGGGAAGGGCAGATCATCGCCGATGAGGTGCTCCTTTATCTGGGAATCCAAAAGCCGGTTTACCGATTGCTCTTAAACGAATGGACCAAGGAAGAGGTGCTGAAGGGACTGGCAGAAATCCGGCCTAACCCAGAGATGAAGCCCCTCCAGGACGCAGGCTTTGGACGGCAGCTGGCAGACTGGCTCATCGGCATCAACCTGACTTCGGTAGCCACCGTAAAATATCGGAATGGGACAGACCGAAAAAACAGTCAGGTGCTGAACATCGGCCGGGTCCTTTTGCCTACTTTAAAAATCATCTACGACCGGGACCAGGAAATCGCGGGTTTCCAAAGCTCCCGCTACTATAAGCTGCTGGTCCGCCTCAAGACGGACCGGGGAGAAAGCCTGGAAGCCCTCTATCAGGAGGAAGAAAACGAAAAATTTGAAGATCCGGAAGTGCTGAAGGCCATAGCCGATCAGCTGTCCGGCAGCCGGGCCCTTGTTACCGACAAGCAGGTGGAGCGGAAGAAGGAATATCCCCCCTACCTCTTCAACCTGTCCAATCTTCAGGGCCATATCACCAGCAAGTACAAGGGGTGGACCTCGGACAAAGTGCTCAAGACCGCCCAGGAGCTATACGAAAAGAAACTGATCACCTACCCGAGGACCGCCAGCAGCGTGCTGGACGAAAGTCTGAAGGAAAAGACGGCCAAGGTACTGGCTATCCATAAAAAAGGACTTCCCTATGAGAGTCAGGTCCGGTTCCACGATGGGAAGCGGGTCTTTGACAGTTCTAAAGTGGAGAGCCATTCAGCCATCATGCCCACCACGGTAGTGCCAAGCCGATTAAAAGAAGAGGAAGACATTGTCTATCAGGCCATTCGCAACCGGTTTTTGATGCAGTTCATGCCCGTAGCCGAAAGCGAAGAGACCCGGCTGATCCTGACGGTTCCCGAAAAGGATGTCAAGGGGGAACTGCTGGCCAAGGGAAAGGTCCAGCTGGCAGAAGGCTGGAAGGTGGTAGAAAACACAGGAACCAAGGAAACACTGCTGCCCTCGGTGGCAGAGGGAGAAGAACTGACCATCGAAAACACTGAGGTGAGTGAAGTCGTCCGAAAGCCCCCCAAACCCCACACGGAAAAAACTCTGCTGCGGGTTATGGAAACCTGTGGCAAAAGCTTTGAAGAGGATCAGTCGGAGGAAATGATGACGGCCATCCTGTCCGGATTCAGCATCGGGACCCCGGCCACCCGGGCGGAGACCATCAAGAAGCTGCTGGACGTGGGGTACATAGAGGCCAAGGGAAAGAATCTCCTCTGTACTCCTCTTGGAAAAACCCTGGTGGAGACCCTTCCCGTCAAAGAACTCTTCGACCTGGAATACACCGGCCGGCTGGAAAAAACCCTGGCTGACATTGAGCGGAAGAAGTTTACCAAGGAGGAATTCCTCCAGCTAATCGTCGAATTCACTAAACAATCTGTTGAATTAATAAAACAGGACCGGCTCTTCGGAGCCCCTACCCAGCCACCGGAAGGAGCCGATTCTCTTGGGAATTGCCCGGAATGCGGCAGTCCGGTCATCGAAAGCCCCAAGGCCTTTGGATGCAGCAATTGGAAAAATGGATGCCCCTTCACCATCTGGAAGGATGACCGGTTTATTCAATCCATGGGCAAACAGGTTACCCCGGAAATGGTCAAGCTCCTTTTGGCAAACGGCAAAGTGGGGTTTCGGGGACTCACCAGCAAAAAAGGAAACCGGTTCAGCGCCTACTTCCGCTATGGGAAGGACACCGAAACCGGCAAGTATAAATGGGAAATGGAATTTATTCCGGATCGGCCGGACTAAAAGCCTGGATTAAAAGCTTTGAATCACCGAAAGATCCAGGGGCTCCGTGGTTTTATACAGGGTCCAGCGGCCCTGCTTGTTGAAGAGGGATACGTGCTCTTCCCCTCGAATCACCATCCGGAAGGTTTCTTTATCTCCCTCGTAAAATTTGATGTTATACATCAGCTTTCCATCAAGAGCGGTATAGTTGGTGCTGGTTCTTTTGTACTGATATTGATTGAGAAAGCCCAGGACATCCAAAGCCCGGCTTCCTTTTTTGGTGGTGAGCAGCTGAGCCGGTTCCAGCAGAGATTCACTCCGCCAGATTTCCATGCGGGTTTCCAGTCCGGGTTCCGGCAAAGGGCCAATAATATCCTCTAAATCGTGGGGATAATAGTAATAGACTAAAAAAGACGCTACCAGCCCCAACATCAGAATGGGGGGAAGGATTTTCTTAAGCTTCATCAAGGCACCTCCAAATGATCCGGGAAACCCGGGTCCTTTTTTATTTTATTATACCATTGTTTTCCATGCATAATAATTTAGAATGCTTGTTTTTTCGACAAAAAGCTGATATGGTATTCCAAAGACACAAAAAATGCGGATTGAGCTATAATGAATCCTGAGAACTCAAGAAGGGGTGGAGGGAATGGAACAAAAGAGAAAATATAAGTTTTCCTGGGACTTGCTGGGTGATATAAAGGACGGGCGGCCCAACATGGGAAACACAACCAGGGTGGAAATGTACCGGCTTATGCAATTCACCTTCCGGGACATTATTGAACGGGAGGTTGGATGTGATAAAACGGATCAGATTTTTTTTGATGCCGGCAAATTGGCAGGACAAGAGCTTTTTAAGCAATACCTTAAGGGCGTCAAGGACATAAGCGATTTTATCAATCAGCTGCAACAGCTGATGAAGGAATTTGGTATTGGAATATTAAGAGTCGAGGATATCGATCTGGAAAAAGGAGAATTGGTCCTGACCGTTTCCGAAGATCTAGATTGCTCTGGCCTGCCGGAAAAAGAATATGAATTCTGTACGTATGATGAAGGATTTATCTGTGGCCTGCTGGAATCTTTTACGGGCAAATCGTTTCGTGTAAAGGAGATTGACTGCTGGTGTACGGGAGACAGAACCTGCCGTTTTCAGGCGAAGGTTTCGGATTAAGGGTAGTGGGGAAAAGCAATGACAAAGGAACAAGATAAAATCATCACCTATATTCAGTCCCTGCTCCAGGATGGCAGTATAGAAGACCAATTGCCGGAAGATTTGAGGGTAATAGAAGGAGTGGCTGAAATCGATGAGGCTCTCCGAAACTTAAGGAATGCAATCAAATCGATCAGCGACGGGGATTTGTCGAAGCAATTGGCGGGAAAGGGTTATTTGATGGGGACAATGAAGAGCCTCCAAGCCACCCTGAAAACCATGATTTGGCAGACGAAAGCCATTGCCTCCGGAGATTTTTCCAGTCGGGTCGAGTTTTTGGGGGAATTTTCGGATGCCTTCAACAGCATGGCTCAAAAGCTTGAAAGAACCATTGCCGAACAGAAGGAATTGGAAAGGAAGTTAAAGGAAAGCGAGGAGGTACACCGATTGCTTGCCGATAATGCCAGTGATGTAATCTGGACCATGGATCTTTCTGGAAAATTCACTTATGTCAGCCCATCCGTCGAAAAACTGAGGGGTTTTACAGTAGAAGAGGTGATGGCCCAATCGAGAGAGGAATTGCTGTGCCCCTCCTCCCTTATCCATATGGAAAAAGGATTGGAAGATGCCATTTATTCTGTTCAAAACAATCTTCCCTTTGAGGACTTCAGAGGGGATGTTGAGCAGCCTTGCAAAGATGGGACTACCGTCTGGACGGACTTGACGGTATCGGGTATTTTTGATAAATCCAATCAATTTGTTGGTATGCTGGGAGTGTCCAGAGACATGACAGAACGAAAAAAGATGGAGGAAGAAATCCGGCGATTAACAGAACTAGATAGTCTGACACAATTGTATAATCGACTTAAACTGGACGCAGTCTTAAAAATGGAAATGGAACGATATGGTAGAAGCGGATCTCCGTTTTCAGTCATCCTGCTGGATATCGATGATTTTAAAAAAGTGAATGATGTCCACGGGCATGGGATTGGCGATGCTGTGCTGGTAGAGATGGCTGGAATTCTTAAAGGCACCATACGAAAAATCGATACTGCCGGAAGATGGGGCGGAGAAGAATTCATAATTATTTTGCCGGAATCCGGCATGGAGGGCGGCTTGGCCTTGGCTGAAAAACTAAAGGAAAGGATCAATGAACACAATTTTTCCGGAGTTGGACACCTGACAGCAAGCTTTGGGGTGGCGGAGTCAGAAAAGGGCTTAAACGTTCAAGAATTGGTTTGCAGAGCGGACAAAGCCATGTATCAGGCTAAAAAAACAGGGAAGAACCGGGTCTGCCCCTTCGAAAAAGGGCTTGAAATAAGCACCATGCTGTGAGACAATTAATTATTAGCTTCATAGGGTTCCGCGGCCTCCGGCCGGTCTGGTCCGAGATGAAGCGTACGGTGACAAATTATTAAAACCGTATACACGGAAGGACAAAAGCCTGGGAGATATTTTAGATATCCCTCAGGCTTTTTTGTTGTTATGGAAAGGAGCAAGTTTTATGCATTGGATGTTATTGTTTGTTGCCGGCCTTTTTGAAATTACTTGGGCGGTGGGCCTGAAGTACACGGAAGGCTTTACCAAATTAGGGCCCAGCGTGGTGACTATCCTTGGTACCATCGCCAGCTTCTATTTCCTGTCCCTGGCCCTGCGGCACCTGCCTCTGGGGACGGCCTACGCTATCTGGACGGGAATCGGCACCATCGGTACCGTGATTTTAGGAATCATTTTGTTTAAGGAAGCCATGGATCCCTTGCGGCTGCTTTGTATCGCCATGATTGTCACCGGTATTGTGGGGCTGAAGCTGGTCTCTTGATTTAGTACTTGCAGTTTTTCTTTCGGCCATGTATAATGTTCTGGTATGCGTTTTATTGCAATAGCGAAGTAAAGCAGAAAAGAAAGAAAGGAAAGCCAGGGGAACCATAGAGAAGACCTGGCTAATGGAGTGAAAATGATTAAGAAAATAAGCGGAAACAAAAAAATCTGGTCCCTTATGTTTGCCCTGGTGATGGTACTGTCCCTTATTGCTCTGACCGGTTGCGGCGGCAATGGCGGAGAAGGGGAAACGGCTGAACTGACTGGCTGGGAGTATATTCAGGATAAGGGAGAAATGATCGTTGGTTTGGACGATACCTTCGCCCCCATGGGATTCCGGGACGAAAGCAACAACCTGGTGGGATTTGATGTAGACATGGCCAATGCCATAGGTGAAATCCTTGGAGTGACCATCACCTTCCAGCCTATCGACTGGGATTCCAAGGAACTGGAACTGAACTCCAAGCGTATTGACGTAATCTGGAACGGCCTGTCCGTAACTCCGGAGCGAATGGAAAACATGTCCATGTCCAAGATGTACCTGAACAACAGCAACATCGTCATGACTTTCAATCCGGAAGTCGTAATCGATAAGGAAGAAGACATGGCCAAGTATAAAATCGGGACCCAGGCCGATTCTTCAGCCTTGCATGTGATGGAGGCCTCCGACCTGTTTGATTCATATAGCCAAAACATTTCCGAATACCGTACCTTTGACGAAGCCATTTTAGATATGCAGGCAGGCAGAATCGACTGTATCGTGGTTGACCAGGTGTTGGGCGAGTACAAGAACTCCAAAATGGACAAGAAGATGATTACCTGCAACTTCAACTTTGGAGATGATTTCTTCGCCATCGGAGCCAGAAAAGCAGACACCACCTTGACGGACAAGCTGAACGAATCCCTGCAGCAGCTCATTGATGACGGAACAGCAGCTGAAATCAGCAACAAGTGGTTCGGCAAGGACATCGTCATTCTGAAGGGACACGAAGAATAGAAATGAATGCTTTTATAACCGATTTTTTAGAATGGATCAATTATGCCGGCGGTATCCTGCCGGCACTTTTAGCGGGGACCTGGGTCACAGTGAAACTATTTTTCTGGACCCTGGTCTTTTCCCTGCCTTTGGGGTTGCCCATTGCCCTTGGAAGCCGTTCCCGCATCTGGCCCCTCAAAGCTTTATGCCGGGCATACGTTTTCGTGTTTCGAGGAACGCCGCTGCTGCTGCAACTGTTTTTCTTTTACTTTTTCCTGCCCATTGCCTTTGATATTAAAATGGATGCCTTCACCACGGGGGTCATCACCTTTATCCTCAATTATGCAGCCTATTTTGCAGAAATTTACCGAGGTGGCATCAACGGCATCGATAAAGGACAGTATGAAGCGGCCCACGCCCTGGGACTTTCCAAGAGGCAGACCATGTTCGGCATTATCCTGCCCCAGACCTTCAAAATCATCCTGCCCCCTGTTTCCAACGAAGCCATCGTTCTGGTGAAGGATACAGCCCTGGTTTCCGTCATTGCGGTATCGGAGCTGATGAAGGCCTCAAGAGGCGCCGTCAATCGGGATGTGGATATGACTGCGTACATCTTGGCAGCCGTGATTTACCTGCTGCTGACCTTCGTCCTGACAATCCTTTCCAATTATCTGGAAAAGCGATCCCTTCGGTACGACGGAAAGGAGGTGGCTTGATATGGAAATGGATACAAAAGTGGAGATAAATAAAAAAAAGGATATCCTGATCATGAAGGACATCATCAAGGATTTTGCCACCTGCAGAGCCCTGGACGGAGTGGATTTCTCCATGAAAAAGGGAGAGGTGGTAGCCATCATCGGTTCCTCCGGGTCGGGGAAAAGCACCCTGCTCCGTAGTATAAACGGTTTGGAGCAAATCACCAGCGGGGAGATCGATCTTCGGGGAACCACCGGTATGGTCTTTCAGCACTTCAATCTTTTTCCCCACATGTCCTGCCTGAAAAACATCATGTATGCCCCCATGAAGGTGCAGAAGGTGAGCAAGGCAGAGGCGGAGAAGAAAGCCCGGGAACTGCTGGAAATGGTCGGCCTGCCCGACAAGGCGGATTCCTTTCCTTCTCAGATTTCCGGCGGTCAGAAGCAGCGGATCGCCATTGCCCGGGCTCTGGCCATGAACCCGGACATCATGCTTTTTGATGAACCTACCAGCGCTCTGGACCCGGAAATCACCGGTGAGGTTTTGGCGGTCATGAGGGATCTGGCTCTGGCCCACATGTCCATGATCATCGTCACCCACGAAATGAAGTTTGCCCGAGATGTTTCGGACCGGGTGGTGTATATGGACGGAGGGAAAATCATCGAAGAAGGTCCGCCCTCCGAGATTTTCGAACACCCGAAAAGCAAGCGGCTGCAGGAATTTCTCAGTAAATAAGAGAACGGTACTATCAATAAAATATCAAAAATTCTGTGTTATATCGTCAAGGATGTAATACAGGATTTTTTTGATGGGTAAAATTTAAAAATTAGCAAAATAGTTGCTTATTTAAAGCAAAATAATGTCTTTAGAAATGTAACATTTTGTCGAAAGGTTATGTATACAGTATTCTGTTTATTTTTTTAACCCGCTACGAACGACCGTCAGTACGGAAGGAGAAGGAAGATGAATTGGTTTTTTAACATGAGAATAGGTGCAAAACTCTTATTGAGCTATATAATCATAGCCATGATTGCCGGAGCCATGGGGATATTCTCCATGTATAACATCAGGGTTCTGGATGAGTCTAATACCGAGCTTTATGAGAAAATGACCGTTCCTTTAAATGAAATCGGTCAGATTTCTACGGCTTTTCATCGATCCAGAATTCATGCCAGGGATGCCATCAGAGCACAGGACCCTGAGGAAATAAAGAAGTATATTGATCAAATAAGTGAGCGACGTAAAGAGATTGATGAACTGGCGACTTCTTTTGAAAAAACGATTCAAACATCAGAGACGAGAGATGCCTTTGAGCAGTTGACCCTTTCCAAAATGGCCTATAAGACTGCCATGGACAGGGTATTGGAATTGGCAAAAGAGAATCGGGACGAAGAAGCCTGGATTCTTATGGGAGAAAACAGCGAAGCGGGTATTGCGACCCGGGCTATTAAGGAAGACATTGAAACCATCGTCTCTATGAAAATCGCTGATGCTCACAAAAAAACAGAATCCAATACTGATCAGGCGACCAAGGTATATACCGTTACCATGATTGTCATCGGCATCGTCATGGCTTTAGCGGTTATCATCGGGCTCTTCATTTCCTCCATCATTACCAAGCCCCTCAACCGGGCGGCTTTCATGATTCGGGAGATGAGTCAGGGACATTTCAGCGAGCGGCTGCATATTAAAAGAAAAGACGAGATTGGCCAGATGGCCCAGTCCATGGATTTCTTTGCGGATGAGTTGCAGAATAAGGTCATCGGCGTGATGAATATGATTTCTGACGGAGACGTCAGCGTTGAAATTGAAATCAAGGACAATAGGGATGAGCTGAGTCCCGCCCTGAAAAAGACCGTGGAAACGATCCGGGAACTGAATGATGAAATTCAGATGCTCATTGTTGCCGTCACAGAAGGGAAACTGGATGTCCGGGCGGATTCGGCCGGATATAGCGGCGCCTGGAAGGGCATGATCACCGGTATGAATGGACTGGTGGATGCCTTTGTTGCACCCATAAACGTCACTGCTGAGTATGTTGAGAGAATCAGCAAGGGAGATATTCCCCAGAAAATCACCGATACCTATCTAGGCGATTTTAATGAGATTAAAAATAATCTGAACAATTGCATCGATGTCATGAATGGCCTGTTAAATGAAACCAACATGCTGATTGAAGCCACTCAGCGAGGACAACTGGATGCCAGAGGGGACGCATCCCTCTATAATGGCGAGTGGGGTACGCTGGTTCAGGGGATAAACGACCTGATTGATGCTTTTGTGGCACCTATCAATGTGACGGCAGAGTATGTAGATCGAATCAGCAAAGGGGATATCCCGGCCAAGATCACCGACGAATACTATGGAGATTTCAATGAAATTAAATTAAACATCAATGGATGCATTGATGTAATGAACGGTCTGCTGGAGGAAACCAACAAGCTGATCCAGGCAGCCCAAGAAGGTGAACTGAGTCTGCGGGCAGACAGTTCGGACTTCAATGGGGACTGGAAGACCCTGGTCAATGGAGTCAATGATCTGGTGGATGCCTTTGTAAAACCCATCAATGTTACCTCAGAATATATTGACCGAATCAGCAAAGGGGATATCCCTGCGAAGATTACTGATACCTACTTAGGTGACTTCAATGAAATCAAAGGCAACTTGAACAATTGCATTGATATCATGAGCGGACTATTGACCCAGACCAACAAACTGATCAAAGCGGCACAAGAAGGGAAGTTGGATGTCCGGGCGGACGCTTCTGGATTTACTGGTGGCTGGGAAGAATTGGTAAGTGGTGTAAACCAGCTTGTGGAAGCGGTTGTAAAACCCATTAAAGAAGTGACCAACGTGATGCATGAAATATCCCAAGGTAACCTTAGGGTATCCGTGGATGGTTTCTATCAGGGAGAATTCCAGGTGCTTTCCAATTCGGTCAACACGACGGCCAATTATCTGAAGGGAGTCGTGGGTGAAATCGCCGATGTCATCGGGGAAATTTCAGACGGAAATCTGACCGTCAATAATGTAGATCAATATAAAGGGGATTTTGCGAGCATATCCACATCACTCAACTCTATTTTAGAATCCCTCAATTCAGTTCTGGGGGAAATCAATATGGCATCGGATCAGGTATCCATTGGCTCCAAACAGGTATCAGACGGAAGCCAGGCATTATCTCAGGGAACTACCGAGCAAGCAAGCTCCATTGAGGAATTGACCGCATCCGTCAGTGAAGTAGCTGCAAAGACCAAGCAAAATGCGGCCAATGCTGGGGAAGCCAATACCCTTACCCTTGCTGTGAAAGATAGCGCAGAACAGGGAAATCAACACATGAAGTTGATGCTGGAAGCGATGAATGAGATCAATGAGTCTTCTGGCAATATTTCCAGAATCATCAAGGTCATCGACGACATTGCCTTCCAGACCAATATCCTGGCTCTGAATGCCGCAGTGGAAGCAGCCAGAGCAGGGCAGCACGGAAAAGGATTCGCGGTTGTTGCAGAAGAAGTAAGGACATTGGCAGCCAGAAGTGCGGAAGCAGCCAATGAAACTACCGAACTGATTCAGGGTTCCATCAAGAAGGCTTCTGCAGGAACAGAGATTGCCAGCAATACTGCAAAAGCACTGAACCAGATCGTGGAGGGGGTTGCCAAGACGGCAGACCTAATTTCGGAAATCGCGAATTCCTCAAATGAGCAGGCCACAGGAATTGCACAAATCAATACGGGGCTCAATCAAGTATCCCAGGTTGTTCAGACCAATGCGGCTACTGCCCAGGAGAGTGCAGCCTCTAGTGAAGAGTTATCCGGACAGTCAATAATGCTGAAGGATATGGTCAGCCGGTTCCGACTGCGAAAAGGCCATAGCTTGTCCGGCGGCGAAGTTAAGTTGATCGGCAGTACCCGGCATCAAGAAGAATTCCTTCCTCGAATTGACTTAAGGGACAATGAATTTGACAAATATTGAGTTGCAGCAGACGTATATAGTTCAATTAATTTCGAAAGATAAGCAGTCTGTCTGGCAGTCCTCCGATTGCCGGACAGACTTTTCGGAGGAGCTTAATGGCATTTACTTATTTTTTCAGAGATCTGCAAACCCTGGAAGCCATACGGGACCATGCACTTCCGGAATTGAAAACAAAAAAATTCATCGACATCTGGGATGCGGGCTGTGCCATGGGTCAGGAACCCTATTCCCTCTCGATGATCCTGAATGAAAGCATGGGGCGGATGTATTTTCGGAATGTGAGGATTTTAGCAACGGACATCGATCAGAGCAATCTCTTTGAATCGATCATTGAAAAGGGCAGCTATCCGGAGCAGCTGATCCAGCGGATACCAAAACCGATTTTCGAAAAATTCTTTGCCCCTGCCGAGCAGGAGGGACACTATCAGCTAAATCCGGAAATCCGGAACTCGGTGAGATTCCAAAAGCATGATTTGCTTTCTCTGGAGCCTCCGGGAAAAGACTTTGGGTTGATTGNNAAATGGAAAGGATTTCTGTTCTTAAAATGTTCCATCAGGCATTGGCAGAGGGAGGATTTTTTGTCATGGAACAGACCCAGAAACTTCCCGGAGAAATGGAAAAGTATTTTGAACCAGTGGTCACTCATTCAAAACTATTCAAAAAGATAACTTGTTATTGACCCGCCGATGGGGAAAGCAATATAATATAAGTATGAAGCTATTGTATTGAACGCGAATAAAGAAAAATCCTTAACCCATATGCCCCGGAGGTTAAAATGAGAAAAGAACTGCTGTTGGCTGTTGCCTTTGAAGAGTTTGCCCAGAGCGGTTATCATACTACCCTATCTCAGATCTGAAAGCGAGCAGGAATAAAAAAACAGACCATTTATGATTACTTCGAGAACAAGGATGACTTGTTGTATGAGGTGATTGCCCAGGAAATAAACACCTTTTATGCTGCAAAGACCCGTGAACTGGATCAACTCATGGGTTTGACTCCGGAAGAGATCCTAAAGACCATCTTTTTTTCGATTTGCAATTATTTCAAAGATACCAGCAAGGTGAGATTCTGGCGATGGCTATTTATGATGGAATCAACCGATTTGTTTGAAAAATCCAGGGATTTGATCCGACAAAAAGAAAAAGACTTTTACATCAGCATAAAAAAAGTGGTAGGAAGAGAGATGTCCGAGTGCGATGCAGAGGAAAAAGACATTTTTGCTGCGGTTCAGGTTTTCGCTGCCTCCATACAAGGCATTATGGATCTGATGCTGCTCTATCGGGATATGTATGATTCCCAAACGCTGGTTGAGAACATGTGGGATTTCTATTGGAAAAGCATCCGCTGTAATATTAGCGATGAATAAAGAAGTGTCCGGGCTATCTGAACCCGGACATTTCTTTTGATAGGGTAAAGCTTCTGATTTATGGGCTGGTTACGGTCTGGTGATGGGGATCTGCAGCTCCGTCAGCCAGTCCTCCTCGGATTCTTTGTTCCAGATGCCGTCGATGTAGCTCTCTCTGGGCGAGTCAGCTACCAGCATGCCGTTTTCTTCGATCCACTGGAAGGCGAAGGCATAGGCCTGAGACAGACCGGCGTAGGGGCCCTTGTGCATGACGGTGACGGCAGGGACCGATGCCATTTTCTTGAATTGGATGTCGTCAAAATCCGGCTTCATTTCCGTGACGGCCTCGCAGTATTCCACGTTGATGTCCTTTTCCTTGTATTCCCCGTCCAGATAGATGATGAAGCAGTATTCGGGCTTGGCGCATTGCAGGTCCGGATATTTTCCCGCCATCTTCTGGCCCAGGGCCGGGAGAACCTCAAAGTAGGCATCGTAGCTGGGGACGGTCATCTTCTTGGAGTAGACGATGCATTCGGGCAGATCTTTCAGGGTTGCGGTGTAGTTCATAAAATATTCCTCCTCTTTTCCGTGCAGTATGAATTGGATCCGGGAAAGCTGATGCTGGGTTTCGGAGAGCTCCGACATCAGTTCTTCCCGTCTTTTTTCCAGAAGGGGGACGGCATCCTTTCCATTTAGTATCTGGCGGATTTCCTCGATGGAAAGTCCGGCCTGCCGCAGGGACTGGATCCGGTGGAGCTTGAGCAGCTGGGCGGTGGTGTAGAAACGATGGCCGGTAAAGGGATCGATTTCCTGGGGCTTGAGCAGCTGGGCTTCGTCGTAATACCGGAGGGTCTTGATGGTGGTTTTCGTCATTTTAGAGAATTCGCCGATGCGGAACATATCCATTCCTCCTTCCTTTCATCTCATGCTACAACCTCCCGTCAGGGGAGATACAAGAGGTTTTTTAAAAATATTTTTAAAAATTTCAAACCTATTATATCACAGTGTAGAAGACCCGGTGTGCAGGAAAGGGTAGCAAAGACAGGAAACTTTCAGTATAATCAGAGTGCAGGACTTATCCTGCCATGAACCATAACAACAACTGAGGAAGACATGAATCAAAAAACCAAGAAAAAATTAGCCATAGTTCTGACGATCCTGGCCTTTCTGATTGGAGGGGCCTCTCTGTCCCAGGGGATTTTCAATCTGCTGGAAAGCTGGGTGGGGCCGGAACTACTGGGACCCTATGAGGTGGTCCGAATCGTGGATGGAGATACAATAATTGTTGATATAGAAAGGCAAGAGGAAAAGCTGCGGATGATCGGAGTGGATACCCCGGAATCGGTCCACAATGATTTGGAAAAGAACGTACCCTATGGAAAGGTCTCTTCCGATTACACTAAGGACATGCTGGAGGGCCGGGAGGTCTGGCTGGAGATGGACGTTGAGGAACGGGATCGGTATGGCCGGCTCCTGGCCTACGTCTATCTGNNGACGGGGAGATGTTCAACCGGATGCTCCTGGAAGAAGGTCACGCCACTATCATCACAGTGCCTCCCAATGTGAAATATGCAGAGGAATTTGAAGCTATTCAGGAAGAAGCCCGCCGGGAAGGGCGGGGGCTTTGGAAGGAGGCCTGGAAATGAGTATCATCGGAAACTTGCTTTGGTGGATTTTTGGGGGAATCCTGCTTGCAGCGGCCTGGGCATTGGCAGGCTTGCTCCTTTGCATCACCATTATTGGAATCCCTTTCGGCATCCAGTGCATCAAGATCGGCTTCTTCGTCCTGTGGCCCTTTGGTCAGGATGTGGAAATCGGCAACTTCGGAGTGGGAGGATTTCTCCTGAACATCCTGTGGATTCTGATCTTCGGATGGGAAATCGCCGTGGCTCATCTGGTCTTCGGCTTGCTGCTCTGCGTCACCATCATTGGCATCCCCTTCGGCATGCAGCATTTTAAACTGGCCAAGCTGGCCCTGATACCCTTTGGGGCAACGATTTACAGCATTTGAGAAAGGCGCATGAATGAAAAATAGAATTAGATATATTGCCCGGGGCCTGGCCCTTTTCCTGGCCGTCTGCCTCTTTGCAGTTGCCCCGCCGACCACGGCCTTTGGAACTACTGGTTCGGACATTGCCGGTCACTGGGCGGAAGGGATCATCCGGGGCTGGATGGACCGGGGCGTAGTCAAGGGATATGAAGACGGGACCTTTAAACCGGAGGCGCCGGTATCCCAAAAAGAATTTATGGTACTGATTAAGGAAATAGCAGGAGAATCCGTAACGCTGGAGAACAAGGCCGAAAATAGCCGGATCACCCGGGAAGAGGCTGCCCTGGTACTGACCAAAATTGGCGGCATTCCGGAAAAAGAAGGGGCGGCAGGGGTCTTTAAGGATGGGAAAAACCTGTCTGCCGGAGGCAAAGGTGCCATCGGAGGCCTCTATGCGGCAGCCATCATGCAGGGATATCCGGATGGAAGCTTTCGGGGCTCCGACCCAATGAAGCGGGGGGAGCTTCTGGCGGCACTGGATAAAATTGCTCAAGTCAAGGAGGAACCGGATCAAACCACCGAATCCGCTTTTCAGATGACCGCCCTGGGGGATTCCATCGCCTACGGCTCCAAGGCAGAAAAGGGATTTGGGTACACAGACCTTTTTTATGCTGGTATCAAGGAGAGGAAGAACCTGGACACGGCAGATCTTGTCAACCTGGGAAAACCGGGACGAAACAGCAGCGAGCTGCTTCGGAGTATCAGAACCAATAAGAATACGATTGACAGTCTTTTGAAGGCAGACGTCATCACCATCAGCATCGGCGGCAACAACTTGCTTCGGCCGGTGAAAGGGGCCCTGGCAGAGGAATATCAGCTGGATGTTAAAGCAGCTGGATTTGAAAGGGACCTAACCCGGCTTCTCTTGAAAAAAGAAAACCGGGATAAGCTGAAAACGGTTATCGCATCGGCAGTGCCGGGCATGGACGCCGGGGTGAAGCAATTCCGAAAGGACTGGCCTAAAATCATCGGACTGGTCCGTGAGCTGGCTCCGGAAGCCGAAATCTACGTGATGACGGTCTACAATCCCTTGACGGAAGCAGACCCCTATTTTAAAACCGTCAATAAAAGAATCCAGAATCTCAACAAGGTCTTCCTGGATGGGGCCCAATCCTACCAGGTGGTGGATACCTACAGCGCCTTTGACCAGTATCTGGGGAATGAACCCTTGACCAATTTCAATATGATGACCGGGAGCTTTGACATCCACCCAACCAAGAAAGGGTATGAAGAAATCTATCAGGGGCATATGGAGAAGATAAGAGAGGAGAAATAGGAATGGACGAAAATCTCAATCAGGACATCCTGGATAAACTGACCAAGGTCTGCATCTGCACCGGAGTTCCCCGGTCCACCATGAAGCGGGTCATCCGGGAAGGAGCCGACACCCTGGAAAAGGTCCAGAAGGTCACCGGCGCCGGATCCGGTGGCTGCAGCGGGAACCGCTGCACACCGAAAATCCTGCAGCTGCTGGAGGAATACAAAAACGGAGAGTGGGAATAGGGTCAGTCTTTTATAGCCTTTGCCTCCTTGGGAAATAAGGCCATGGCCAAGAGCAGAACGGCCAGGGAAAACAGAGCCACGCCGAGCCCCTCAGAAGCACGGGGGAAGACGGAGGTCAGGAAGAGATATTTCTGGTTATAAGCCCAGAAAAGTCCTGAAAGCAGAAGAACCCCAACACCGGCTTGCACTAGAGAAACCCGGGGAAAGGCTTTTACCGAGCCAATCAGGAACCGATTCCCTAAGAGGCACTGGTGAAGGAGCCGGTAGGTAAGAGCAAAGATGGCCCACCACAGAAGTCCGGTGATTCCCCAAAGAACAACCTCTCCCCACAGGATGGCTTCCATTCCGATGGGAGAAAAACCCCGCCAGGCCCCCCAGTCCCCCAGAAGGGCAGCAATAAAGGGCCAGCTTCGCTGGCTGTTGGTCAGGATGACCAGCCCGTCGCCGGACTCGGGAACCGAATGGTAGTGGGTCATGATGCCGCTTCCCTGGCCTCCATGAGAAATGGCGGTCAGCCCTCCGGGAAGGTTTTCTATATAATGGCCCAGTCCATAGCCATCAAAAACAAGCCCATATACACCAATGTCCCTGGCGGCCGGTGTGTAGAGGGCTTTTATGCTGTTCGCTGAAAGGACTTGCTGCTCTTTGGGATTCCCTTCCATGCCGGCGATGCAAAAAGCAGCGATGTCGGAAGCTGTTCCGATCAAGCCTCCGGAAGCCTTTTCCGGATAGACGTAGGCGGGCACCGGTTCCCCCTTGATGGTATATCCGGTAGAAATCCGATCCACCATATCTCCGCTTAGGTCGAAGGTGGCATGGGCCATGCCCAGAGGCTGGAGTATTTCCCGGGCCATATAGTCAGAAAAAGGCTGACCGGTGACTTCTTCAATCACCAGCTCCAGCAGATTATACCCGGTATTGGAATAGGAAAAAGCCTCCCCTGGCTTCCGGATGGGATGGACCTCTTCCGTTAATTTCTCCTGCAGGGTGGGCATGGGACCCCCTGGAGTGTAGAGGGTAAAGACATCCCCCAGAGGAAGGCCGGAGGTGTGGCTCAGCAACTGGCGAATGGTGATTTGCCGGGAATCCAGGGGGGAATCCGGCATACTCCAGGATTTCAGGGTGGAATGAACCGGAGCATCCAGCTGAAGCTGCCCCTCCTCTGCCAGTTTGAGGATTGCCCAGGCCGTCAGGGATTTGGAGATGGACTGAACCCGCATGGGAGTGTCCGGCGTCAGCCGTTCCTGCCTTTCCAGGTTGCTGTATCCATAAGCAGCGGTCCAGACCAACCGGCCATCCTGAACGAGAGCCAGGCTGCTGCCAGGGATTTTGTAAAGGTCCATGAGCTCCGGAATCCGCTGATCCAGGTATTCGGTGAACTCCTCGGCGGATGACTGGGGAGCCGGCGATATCCGGAAGGGATTCCAGCCGGACAGGGGAATGACCAGAACCAGAGCAGCAATAAGGGATAAAAGAAAAATCCGTTTCATTACAAGTTACCCTCTCACCTCGTCAATGGTGTTCACGATGATCCAGTCATCCATGTTCTTTTCCCGGACATAGGAAAAGGGTTCCACTTTGGTGATGCTTTCCAGGCCCACCAGGCATAAAAAACGCTTGCCGGACCATCTCTTCTTTTGGGCCTCCGTCAGTTTAAGCCGGTCCATGTGACTTTCAATCAGACTTGCCGATTCCTCGGGGGTGAGGGCTTCGGAGTGAAAGACATCGGATACGATTCCTTTGGCTTTGATAATTCCTGAGCCGTCGTTCTCCAGTAGATAGACAGCTTCCCCAGGGGCGACCCTTCCGTGGGGCAGTTTTCTGCCGGTGGCCCCCCGGATCAGCATGTTTTTATTTCCTGCCAGCAGATTGTCCAGTTCTTTAGCCTTGGATTCACAATAGGCAATGTGTTCCATCGAATTGATCTCCTTTCCGATTTTTTGACTATTTTATCACATACCAGGGAGCATAGGAAAGGGATAAGGAGATGTGGGCAGTATAGTCATGGAAAATACAGCAAGATAAGCAGGAATTGGGAGCACTGACAGCATTGCCAATTGAGGGGATATAAGGTATAATTATGTCGAAAAATAAAATATCACTGAATGCCCAAAGTTATGCAAGGCTGAGGGCAAGTTCCTGCAACTAATGGAATCAGGTGGGTGGTTTTCATGACCTTAACTTATTTTATAACGGCAAAGAAAGAGTAGATCTTTTTTTGCTGTTTTTTATTTAATTTAAATTCAAAGAATCGGGACGGATGCGCTTATTGACTACAATAATGCATTAATTAAACGAAGAATTTTTATTTGAAACCGAGACCGGAAGGAGAAGTACAAAATGCGAAATATAAGTGAACTTATAGGAATTATCAAAGGTATAAATTTTGATGGAGTTATAAACTATAAGGAAGTTTTACGTCTACAAACTTGGGTGGATAAAAATCGCAATCTTGTTACGGATAGTATTCAAAGGAACCTCGTTAGGCTAGTTGAGGAGGCTATAGAAGATAAAGCTATATCAAAAGAAGAAAGGGATTTATTGCTTACAGAATCAGAAAGAATTTTACGGCTTGAAAATAATGCCAATTTGAAGATATTTGAGCTGAATGGTATTATAGAAGGCATTATATGCGACGGCGAAGTAAATGAAGAAGAAGTACGTCGTTTGAAAGAATGGATGAATGAATGCAAGGATTCTATTGGAGGTCACAAGACGAGCTTGGCATTTTGTAAGGCCGTCGATGATATCCTTGAAGATGGTATGGTTACTGAAGAAGAACAAGTACAACTATTAGAAATGTTAGCCTCGAGAATAGGCGCATCACAACTTGAAATAAAGCTAGATCATCTACGCAAACATGTTAAAAATCGTAAAAATATTGGTATTGATCTTATTGAAATTTTAGATAATGCAGATGCAATGGATGAAATTCACCGACAAGCTGAGCGTCAATTACTAAATGCATTGAATTCGCATAGCGGTGCAGTACTAATGGATCCTGAAATCGTTGTTATCTCCCTTGTTCTAATTGCTATGCTTGAATATGATGGTAATTATTATGAAAATGTACGAAGCACATATTCAGATCTTTATCGAAGTTTTTCTGAGCAAAAAGTCGAGGGGTTAATTCGATCAATACTAAACCGTTATAGACCAGCTGAAGAGAAGAGCTCAAGAGCAAGAATTATTAATGTGGTTTTAAAGAATGCTATTGTGCCAAGCCATTTTTTATCAGATTTTTTCGAGTTTATATATGACATCTACAAACTGAATTTCGAATATGATCTGTCAGATGATCTATATGAAGACTTTAAATTTGTTTATGAGGGATTGCGTAGCAATATGTTATCTGATGGAGATGATGTTGAAATAAATGTTACTCATAAAACATATAAGTTGATAAGAGCAACAAAACAATTGATTGCGGATGAACAGCAATTTGATGCTATAATACGGTTAAGCATTATTGTTGCAAAGCTCATTGATAAAAAGACATGGAATAAGGAAGTTAAAATTCATAATCCATATATTAAAGGTGGTTATGAAAACTGGGTCGCACTATTAAAGGATGAACGAACCGAAGGAAGAAAGAGTCGGGCTACTCCCGAGTTTCGATCTCGTTGGGAGCCGAAGTTTATGCTGGAAAACAATCAAGTATATCTAATACTCCCTATTCATAAAGTTAAATCTCAGTATAATTACTGGGACATAAAAGTAGTTGTGATGGCAGGCGAAAAGATTGTTTATGAAAGCAAGAAGCCAGATATTAGAGAAATTATTGGCGGGTATCAAGTGACAGTTAATAGAATAAGAATCAACGAACCTTTGGATTCTATAACTTATAGATTGATGGCAGGACAAGAAGTACTATACGATAGTAAAAGCAAACTAATCCGAAATTTTATTGTATTTAACATTGACGGTCAAGAAATTCAAAATAATACAGATTATAAAGGAACAGCTATCTTTTGTTATAAAAATCAACTTGATTGCCTAAATCCTTATCACGCTAACGATTATTATAAATTGGCTTCACGAAATGTTAAATTTGAAGATGCGATCGTAATTGAAAACACTCTTTTCAACTTTTCCTCGCTATCTAAACCGGGTGTATTTGGAGAGCCTCAAGAAAACTGCTTCTTACTACGACAAAATGATAATTCCACATTGCCAGTTTATAAGAAAGTTAAATTTTTAGTATTCGAAAGTGTCGTTGATAATGCGCGGTATGAAGTTGCTGTTAATAACAATCATTATAGGCTTACAGATTTGAAATGTACCATTTCAGAAAGAGAAAACGCTTATAAATATGTTGTTGATTTAAATATTGAAGAGCCTGGGATATATACAATTGCTGTCCATCAGATTGATAGTGGTAAAAGGAGCAGGATAGCATTTTTTGAGCTTGCGTATGATCCGGATCTTGATTTTGAGAATATAAAGCTTGATGATTATACTTTCATGATTTCGGTAAAGACAGCACTTTGCACAACGACTATAAACGCGGACTTCAATATTAAAGAATATAATCTGAATTTTGTTCAATTCAATTATAAAGGGGTGATATATTCCTATCAATTACCATTCTCTTTTGATATCTATCGGCTATCGTCTAATAGCTGGGTGCCAACATCGGATCCAATGTGGGTTGGTGATGTATCCCAAGATACCATAATGGACGTCTTTGGAGCGGAAGCGAACGGGTTAATCCTTTATTCTAATACTGGAAAGGTATTGGAGGAAGAGATGCAGCTGAGAGACAAAGGCATATATAAACAGATACCAATCGGTTTCATTTTATCTTACAAATCATCTTGTGATTATGTTTTACTCGGGATAACTCAAAATGGTAGGATTAATAAGGCCATTTACTGCTACAATAAGTGCATCATAAGAGAAGATGAAACCGAAATTGTATTTGACCCAATTAAAAAGTCACTTATGGTCAGAGTAAGTTATTATGGAAAAGGCAACGTTTATTTTCAAGTATACAACGCTAAGCAGGAGAGCGTTTATAAAAGTGGGATATTAGAACAAGGGGTTGAGTATGAAGTATTCAGCCTAAATTCTTTTGAGAAATATACTATCTGTTTTTATGAAAAGCCAAGAGGTCTGGCGCTTAATAATTATGTACTACTTAAAAGTTATGAGAGAATATTCTACGCAAGAGAAGATTTTGTTAATCGTTCCTTAAGGTTAACGAGGTCTATTTCAATCAATTGGTTCGTGGAGAATTTGTTGAAAGATTTAACTATTTAAAGAAAGTGTATGTATATTTTATCAGAAGACTATCAGACAGTGCTTTTCTAGGAGAAATTTATATTCAAAGCCCACAAGGTGCCTGCAAACTAAAGCAAATTAACCCGGTTGAAATTGAAATCTGTAGTGATGCTATCGATGGTACTATGGATTTGTACATGACTAAAGATGGAGACGGATTGCTCCTTGATTTTGAAAATCATAGAATCATGGATACAATTGATGATAGTGCCGCAACCGATATATTCTCTTATACTATTAATCTGATGTGAATGGAGTGAAATCATTTTGAAGAAACTTAATCCAATCGAACGGTCGAACTATATTAACAACCGCTATAAAGAATACCTTCGTTCTTCTTTTCAATTTGGCAATGGTAAGCTACAAAAACTTTTTGAAAGCCAATTGAACCAGGAAAGTTTGTTTAAAGGTCCCTATGTGGATTTGAATCTCCCGTTTCAGCGAGGGAAAAGTATCAATCAGCTGATTGAAGAGGGTGTTGTTTGTCAGTCCTTTTGTCGCTTAGGGGATATAAATTTTAATAGGCCATTGTACTCTCATCAGGAAGAATCAATACGAAAAATTGGTTCGGGTAAAGGTGCAATCATAACAACTGGCACCGGATCGGGCAAAACGGAGAGCTTTCTTTTGCCGATTTTAAATGATTTAATGAAAGATATTGAGAATGAAAATTATGATGTTGGTGTTAGAGCAATTTTCCTCTACCCAATGAATGCCTTGGTTAATGATCAAATTGATCGTGTCAGAAAAATATTGTCACACTGTCCAGAAATCAAATATGGCTTCTTTACAGGAGATACAAAAGAAACAGTACCTGTAAATTATAGAGAACTATATGGTAAAGAAAATGAAACTTTTATTCCGGAAAACGAGTTAGTCTCAAGAAAAGAAATCAGAGAAAATCCGCCTCACCTTCTTTTTACGAATTACTCGATGCTAGAGTTTCTGTTGATCCGCCCTAATGACTATGCAATATTTACTCCTGATCGCTTAAGTAATTGGAAATATGTGGTTCTTGATGAAGCCCACTCATATCATGGTTCTTTGGGCATTGAGTTGTCACTATTGATGAGACGGTTGACGGGATTATCACCGAATAAACCAAGATTTATTCTAACTAGTGCTACATTAGGAGAACAGGGCAAATCAGAAGACGAGATTGTTAATTTCGCTCAAAATCTTACATCAACAACCTTTGGGGTTGAAGATATTATTTTTTCTAAAAGGATACCCTTGCAGGATTGGAATGCTGAATACGCTATTTCCGGATCAGACTATATTGATTTAATTTCAACTGTTAAAGATGAGGCAAGCTTTAAAAAAATATGTGGCAAATATAAAAGGGCAGAGTTAGACGAAATTCGTTCGTATCTGTATGAAGTGCTCATTAGTGACCGAAATGTTCATGACCTTTATAATATTTTAAAGGGTGGCAGTAAACCTTTTAGAACAATACTCGAAAGCTTCAATTCTTATATTTCTGCTGAATCTTTGATAGCTCTTATAGATTTAATAAACCTAGCCGAGAAAAACGGAATAGGATTGTATGACTTAAAATACCATTCGTTTGTGCGCCCTTTATCAGGTGCTTATATCACATTGGCTGAAAAACAGCAACTTAGCCTCACGAAAGCAAATGAGATAGGCCCATATAAGGCATTCGAAATTGGGAACTGCCGCTATTGCAACTCCCCATATATTATTGGAAAGATACAATATAATAGCACGGAGCAATTAGAATATCTGTTTCAAAATAATGAAGTAGATATTTATGAAAACTATGGGAACAATGAGTTTGTTAGATTAGACTATTTCTTGATGCAAAATGCGATAAATGAGGAGGAAGTAGATTCCTCCTTACTTGAGACATATATTGTTTGTGGAAAATGCGGATGCATTCGCCCCAGAGATAATTTGAATGCGAATAAATGCGTGTGCGGGGATTGTTATCAATTTGAGATCTATAAAGTTGCTCAAAATAATGAGGTAAACGATGAAAGCGCTTATAATAATATAAACCAGTGCCCTTGTTGTGGATATAAAGGGCGTTCTGGTGTTGTTAAGAGCCTGAATTTGGGAAAAGATGAAGGCACTGCGCTAATAGCACAGATTCTTTTTGAATCAATCGATGAGGGGGAAGATAATAAGAAAAAGTATAATAAGCTTTCACTGAAATCAAAACCAAAGAATATTGATACAGAACAACCTGAAAGGGCAAAGCAATTTCTTTCCTTCTCTGATAGCAGGCAGCAGGCCAGCTTCGCAGCTGCCTTTCTAGATGCCAACCATGTTAGAATGCTTCGAAAACGTCTAATATGGAGAATCATAGAAGAACAAGATTATAAAGATATAACTGTTGATGAGCTTGCATCGCATTTGACATCATTGATTAAAACACAAAACCTCTTCTCTAACGAGCTATCTGCACATAAAAATGCATGGATTACTATAATGGTTGACCTCCTTCGCGTCGATGGTGCATACGATGGTGAAGGCATGGGGCTTTATTATTTTGATATTGATCTTACTGATATTATGGATATATTAGACGAGGAAGATATAGAAGAGACTTTTGGGAAATATTGTATTACTAAAACGGATTTAATTACCCTCATGCAAGTTGTATTCAGTGTATTCAAGGTTACACCTGCTATAAACTATGTTAAATCAACGCTTACGCCTGATGAGAAGTTGGAAGATTTGGAATATCGCAGGTTCGATAACTATGTTATGTACAATTGCCCCAGAACTCTTCAAGGAATTCGAAGTTTTCTACCGGTGAAAGGTGGAGATAACATGGTTGTGAGATATATTCAGAAGGCTTGCCATTGTGAAGTTGATGAGGCAAAAGATATACTAGATATATTGTTCAACAACCTAGCAATAGGGATTTCAGAAGTAAATGGCACCGAAAGACTGATGATCAAGCATAGTTCAAGAGATGCATATCAAATAGATGTGAGCAGATATATTTTGCGAAATTATAAGAATTCAAAATACTATCAGTGTTCAAAATGTGGTAGACTTACGCCATACAATGTTCACAATGCTTGTCCACAGGACAAGTGTGAGGGAAGTTTGTACGAAGTTGATCCTGATGAAGCGTTTGCAGAAAATTTCTACAGAAACCAATATAAGACAAAAAAGATAGAGAGAATTGTAATAAAAGAGCATACTGCTCAGCTTGATAAAAAAACAGCTAAAAGGTATCAGTTGGACTTTAAGAATAAGAAGATAAATATTCTAAGCTGCTCTACAACTTTTGAAATGGGCATTGATATCGGTGACTTAGAAAACGTGTTCATGCGCAACATACCCCCTTCGCCAGCGAACTATGTTCAAAGAGCGGGTCGCGCAGGCCGGCGCAAGGATAGTGCAGCATATATTTTGACTTATTGTGGCACAAATTCTCACGACTTTACGTACTTCGCTGAGCCAGAGAAGATGATTTCGGGCATTATTAAGCCTCCATATTTTAATGTTCTCAACAAGAAAATAATAGTCCGACATCTAATGGCCACTTGTTTGGGTTTTTTCTTCAGGGTTTATCCGGAATATTATAAAACTATTGAGGGATTGGTTTTCAAGGATGGATTAGATAAATTCAGGGAATACGTTGGCAGTCATCCGGAAAAGTTAAATAAATACATTAACAGCAAAATATTGCCTGAGCCAGTTTATTGCCAATATCATGATTTCAAATGGTTTGATGAAATGGATGGTAATGATGAAAAAATGCTGCATTTTGTTGAGACGGTTCGGGAGATGACTAAAGAGTATGAAGATGCAAAGAAAGATGCTGTTGCTGATGAAAAATACGTGGAAGCTGAATTTTATTCAAGGCAAATTGATAAGCTACGCAAAGAGAAAGTCATAGATTCTTTATCAAGATATTGTGTTATACCAAAATACGGATTCCCCGTAGATGTTGTTGAGTTACAAGTATACAAGGACGGTTTATTAGATAATAGATATGATCTAAGCCGAGATTTGAAAATTGCATTAACCGAATATGCTCCTGATTCCGAAGTGATTGTTGATGGCAAAAAATATACTTCGAAATATATATCATTACCAAAAACTTCACACTTCCCGAGAAACTATTTTTGTACGTGTTCGAATTGTAAAAAGGTAAACGTATATTTGAGTGAAAGAACAGCCAACGAATGTAAGTATTGTGGAGAGCCTATTGGAACCGCACGATTGGAATATTTTGTTGAACCAATCAATGGATTCAAGACTGGTGTCACTAAGGAAAGTACCAGGATGAAACCTAAACGTTCTTATGCAGGGGAGGTTTCGTACCTTGGTGGTGGGATTAGAGATGAGAATCATTTGGATATTGGTAAAGCAGTATTTGTGGAGTCAAGCACCGATGACGAACTTCTTGTTTTAAACAGGTCCGGATTTTACGTATGCCCGATTTGTGGATATAGTGACATTGCAAAGGGTAAAGTGGTTGCGCCAGAAATTTCAAAAGAACATAAAAACTACCGGCAATATGACTGCCAAAATGAAGTGTTGGAACTGTTGAAGTTGGGGCATCGTTTCCAAACTGATGTTGTGCGCTTTACGATACCACTTTTAGTATCATCTGATAAAACTAGTTATTCTCAGGCATTATCTTTTCTATATGCATTCTTAGAAGGGGTAAGCAACGCTCTTGGCATTGAGCGTAATGATATCGATGGCATTCTTGAACTTAATCTTGAGCAGTCTAGCTATGATGTTCTCTTATATGATAATGTGCCTGGTGGTGCAGGACATGTAAAGCGGCTGATGAGCATGATGCCGATAATAAGTTCCCTAAATTCGGCCCTGGATAAAGTATCACAGCAGTGCTGTGATGAAAATACATCATGTTATAACTGCTTGCGTAACTATTACAATCAAGTTCATCATAGTAGATTACAACGTAAATATGCTAGTGAGCTTGTCAAACTGTTATTGAGCGAAATCCACGAATTATAGAAAGGTTTTAAATAATAAGATATTATCGAGTTAAACATAGGCTGTCTTCCCAATCTACCACTTAATAAGATATTGACGTTACTTAGATGAATAGGAATTAACCCATGAATTTCAATCTTCCTTTAAATGAAAACTTGGATATCCGACTATTGGAAACCATGCTCAGCGATCAATATATAACACTGAGCTACAAATTGTTCTGGTTTCAAGGCATTTTAAGGCTTGTGGAGGATGGAAAGAATAGGCTGGGCTTTAAAGAAATTGTCNNCCATGAGATGGTAGCAAGTGCCTGGTATATGGTGACTGAATACAAGTTGCAATTAGGCTATAAAGACACCCTTCAAAAGTTGATACTCTATATTCAAGGGCAATACGGAATTCCATCGAATGCAAGCAGAAAGACAATTTTGGATTTTTTGAAGAGCACGACAGACCCACGTGTCATTGAGATGCGGAAGACTATTTACAACTTCGTTCCATATCGGTTAATTTCACCTTTCTTTGTAGTTGAACTAAGAGGTATAAGTGAGAAGAAAGGGAATTTGAAAAACCTGACAATCATGGAACTTTCTCAGCGAGATGAAAGGGCCCTCTATAGATTTACAGAAGAACGAGAAATAATAGTAATCAATGAGGAATGGGTAAAATACATTCGCCTTAACCATTTAATCCTAAAAGGGTGGTTGAATTACAAGCTAATTCACTATCTGCAAAAGAAAAATCCAAATGTGCCTGGAATCCCATTTAAGCTTGAACCCCCTCGTAAGCGGAACTTGAGTGCCGCCACCAAGTATTGGACGGAAGTAGGCAAGGCAATCCCCATACAAGATATCTACATTGGTAAGATTATTAACCCTGAAAATATAAAACAGTATGGACCTATGAGTATGGACCATTTTATTCCTTGGTCTTTTATTATGCATGATGAATTGTGGAATCTTATACCAAGTTTCAAGAATGTCAACAGCATGAAAAGCAACAGTTTGCCTGATTTGAAAAAATACTTCGACAGCTTTTGCGAATTGCAATACCGTGGTATAGAAGTGGCCCTGGGCAATAAAAATTTTTCAAAGCTACTTGAGGATTACCTCACAGTTGCTTCAAAGGAAACTTTTTTTCATGAGCTAAAAAGCATACCAAACCGGGAAGGCTTCTGCCGCGCTATGAAAGATACGATTTTTCCGCTTCATCAAATTGCATATAATCAAGGATTTGATATCTGGTCAGTAGACCAGAGGGTGAGTTATGAATAAAGATAAAGAAATTTGGAACGAAACTATTAAGAATATCGTGATAACGGAATCTGGTTATGATGGGTGGCTGGACAAATACCAACTTGAAAAGCTGAATAATACGGATGTAATACTCGAGCTGGGCTGTGGTTGGGGTGATGACACTACGTATCTATTCAAAATGCCACCTAAATTAATTTGCTGCGATTTTTCCGAAGAATCCATTAAATTAATGGGAGAAAGGTTTCCTGGAATTGATTTGAAGCAGTTTGATTTGCGAGAATTATTTCCATTTACAGAAAAGTTTGCTGATGTGGTTGTTGCGGACTTATGCTTACATTATTTTCGAGACCGAGAAATGATGCACATATTGAATGAAATAAAACGAGTTTTGAAGGATGATGGACGTTTGTTATGTCGGGTAAACTCGGATAAGGACATAAATCACGGTGCAGGGGAAGGGCAAGAAATAGAAAGTGGATTATTTACGCAGGGAGACTCCATAAAACGCTTTTTTAATCAAGAGATGATATTTGAATTGTTTAAGCCTTTTAAAATACACGGACTTATAGAGTATGAATCAGAAAAGTATCCAAAGAAGAAAGTTGTGTGGGATTTTGAAGGGCGGAAATAACGGGTAGAATAGCAGAAGCTTATAATGGAATCCAGAAAAGGAAGAAAAAATGAACCTATCAGAACATCTTACCACTAGTCTCCACAACGGTTTCATTGATTGCAATCTGACATCGTTGCAACAATACAACCCTAGACTACTAGTAAATGATCACAAAAGAGGGATGAAAGTCTTAACCAGCATTGAAAAAGAACTGATGAAATGTGATGAGTTCTA
Organism: Firmicutes bacterium UBA5559; assembly: GCA_002425705.1. Lineage (GTDB taxonomy): Bacteria > Bacillota > Clostridia > Peptostreptococcales > Anaerovoracaceae > UBA5559. The sequence continues at coordinate 824 of DIMT01000006.1, read as the reverse complement.
TTTTTCCGTGGCCTTCATAACGAATAGTGGTGTTACTGCCTTGCTGGATACCCTAGAAAGGCTTCAAAAGAAAAATATAAAGGGCTATATTGTTACCTCGCAATATCAAAACTTTACAGAGCCGGTGGCCTTGAAAAGACTATTAGGATTCAAAAATATTGAGCTGAAGATTGTAACGGAAGGGAATTTTCACGCAAAGGGTTATATTTTTAAACAAAAGGAATATTATTCTTTTATAATCGGTAGTAGCAATCTGACTCAGGGTGCTTTGGGTTATAATAAAGAGTGGAATGTAAAGCTGTCCTCTTTGGAAAATGGGGGCCTCATGAAGAACCTCCTGGAAGAGTTTCGGCATACATTTGATTATGCAACTCTTGTAGACGGTACTTGGTTGGAGCAATATTCGGCAATTTATGAGACGATATCGAGGGCCCAGAAAGCTGTTGCTCGAAGAGCAGAAGACCCTGAGAAGGTAATTCCTCTTAAAAAGGTATATCCCAATAAAATGCAAAAGGAAGCCCTTCAGAGCCTTGAAATTCTAAGAGATCAAGGAAAGAATAAGGCGCTCCTTATATCAGCTACTGGTACGGGAAAAACCTATCTCTCTGCCTTCGATGTGGCAAAGTATCAACCAAAGAAGTTTTTGTTTGTTGTTCATCGAGAGAACATTGCTCGTGCCGCATTGCGTAGCTATAAAACTATTTTAGGGAATGATGTTAATGCGGGATTGATTGCAGGAAGTAGAAGAGATTACGACAAAGATTTTGTCTTTGCTACAATCCAAAGTATAAGTAAAGATGAACTGTTGTTGATCACTAATGTTG
>DIMT01000028.1:1996-65940 GCA_002425705.1 Firmicutes bacterium UBA5559 | reverse complement strand
CGGACAATGTCAAGGAGCTGCCTGGAGACAGATCGGCTTAGCAGAAACACTTCAACATTAGATAGACTTCGGTATATAGTGTACTAATCGTTCGAAAGTTATTTATAATCTCAAGCATCATTTGAATATAATCTTTTTTATTAATTACATTAGTTGTGTGCTTATTTCCAATATCAGTTGGGAATGACACACAGTAATATGGATGAAAATAATAAACTTTTCAGCTTGCCCTTCACTATCAATACTTAATAGTTCTAAATATAATTCATCAGTAAATGTTTCATAGCTTTCGGTTGTTCTATATCTTCTACTAATTTGTTCCCTTCCTTCTAGGACATAAATAGGCCGTCCATCTTTATTAAAAAATTCTGTTTCAAAGAGATTATCAAAAACTTGAATTTTAATTTCAACAGGAACTATTGCACTGATTTTCTCTGTGTAAAAGAAATGATTTTCGATCATATTAATCCACACTCCTTAATCTGTTTTTTAGAAGGTAGTAAAGCGGTAGTATATATTCAATCCATAAAAGCACATAATAGAATTATATAACAATTATATTACCGGTCAAGAGTTTTGAATTTAAAAAATTGTATATAAAAAGGTAGCAAAGAGGTTTCTTGATACCGATTTGGATAAATGATATAATTCGCATATATAAGATATCCAAGTTGTTTGTTGAGGAGATTATTGTGGCGAGACACGACTATTATTCTGTATGAGAAGCAGTTGATTAAATGTGCTGCTTCCCATCATATGTTGTGAAACTTATAAAGCGCGGAGAACTTCCAGAATACAAAGTTAGCAACAGACACTATCTTCTAATCACAGTTTTTCAAGATTATATCAAAAAGAACACAAAGGATATTTCACATAAGGAATAATAGTATACTATCATTAATTTTCACAAGTTGTTGAGTATCGCTTTGCTGTTTATGAATCAAAAATGATAAATGAATATCATTAGGATAAGCACCTAGACTTAAATTGGTTCAAACACAAAGAATACCGTTTTTATGAAATGGCACTTAAGGATGTGTTGCTGAATGATTCATGCACATCTTTGAATAGTGGAGTATAACAGTTCAAGAGATTTCCCTTAAATGTTCACATCTATAACATTAATAGGCATGTTCAAATTTAACTACAGTAATATATTCTTAAAGCATGTAGACTTAAATTAAGGTTATGCAGTTAATAAGGAGAAATTACAATGAATTTTATGAAAGTTGAATTATTCCTGGATTATTTTGAACTGAATTATCATAATGATATTACCAAGGATACGATTGAGGGTTTAACTGGGGTTAGTTATGATTATTTCCGTAATATGTTCAAGAAAATAACTGGTATTTCAATAGGTACATATATTAAAAGACGAAAGTTGGCTTTAATCATCCATGAAGTAATTGAGAAAAATGGGAAAATATCTAATTTTATAAAGCCATACTTGTCCATCCAAAGTTTTTCAACTGCATTTAAAAACGAATATCTTTTATCGCCCCAACAATGTATTGAAGATTTGAGTAACTGCAGGTTACAACCGAGGATTAATATTTGCAATAATAAAGGGATTCCTATTGATTTGGAAAAGCTGGTAGAAGACAAAGGATCGATAGAGGAGGCTTTATTTTTTTTATTATCACTGCCTCCAATAAAATGTTCGGTTGATGAAGTAAATTGCGAACGCATTGAAATAATAGTCAGAGAGCATTATCAAAATCTTCTAGGATGGAATCCTTTTAGAAGTGTTGAGGTTCCTGCTGAATACCATAAGAAATTATCAAGGTCAATAATGCTATATTATGATTTTAAAACCAAGTATGGTTTTAAAAAAATAGACGAATCAATCCATACTTTTGAGGGAGTATCTGGAAATGATTTTGATTATCATGGATACTATTTAATGGCAAATCGAGATTACATTAAAGCCTTAGTCAAATGTGTTGATGTTAAAGATATAATGTCAAACATTAACTTAGCAAATATTAGTTCGATTTTTAAGGCGGATATTTGTACACATCTTTTGGAAATAACTAAAGGAGCCTATGGAATACCATTATTATTTGAAGAAGCAGGACCAGATAATTTCTCTGTTTTATACCACATAGTGACTATGGAAATGTTTGGCTATGAGTCTGATTTGTCAGATCAAGATTATAAAATCACAAATAAAGAAGCAGAAAAAATATGGGACTATATAATAAGGGGTTTGTTATATTTTAATAATCCAGATGATGAGGAGATTATGAAAGATTCAAAAGACTTTCATAGAACATTATGCAAAACATTTTTAATCGGATCAAATTAAATAATTGTAATAATTTAACTAATTGATGTTTAGTAGATTCCAAATTCTTACCGATTAAAACAAGTTGATGCGATTAGGATGTGAATTAATCTAATTGACATTTACTTATGCAATAATTATTCATTCAATGTATTCTGTTTGAATATTCATATACTTAAATCTATCTAATGCAAACATTCCTCCAATTCAATAATGATTTGATGATGTTGGAACCCCTCTTAAGATTGCGAAAGAAGATATGAAAACTAATAAAACCCTTGTTGATACACACCCTTGCTTGTCTAAACAATGGCATCCAACTAAAAACGGCGACTTAAAACCAACTGACGTAACTTATGGGAGTAACATTAGAGTATGGTGGCAACTCCCATATGATGATCCCAAAACTGGTAAACATTTTGATTTTGATTGGAAAGTTTCAATAGACAACAGAACTGATGGTAAGAGTAAGGGTTGCCCTTATTTATCAGGAGCTAAAGCATGGAGGGGTTTTAATGACCTCGAAACATTAAGACCTGAGTTGGCATCCCAGTGGCACCCTATAAAAAATAAGAATTTGTTCTCACATATGGTTACACCAGGAAGCAACAAGAAAGTATGGTGGGTATTGCCATACGATGATCCTCTAGATGGCAAGCATTATGATTTAGAATGGGACGCATTTGTATATAAACGTTCTGCAGGTGAAGGGTGCCCATATTTAGTGGGGAAAAGGGTTCTTAAAGGATTTAATGATTTAGAAACAAAGGCGCCCAATCTTGCAAAGGAGTGGCATCCGATTAAAAATGGCAGCCTTAAGTCATCAAATGTTACTTATGGAAGCGGCAGAAATGTATGGTGGCTTTTACCATATGATGATCCAAACACAGGTAAGCATTTTGATTTTGAATGGGAAGCATCTATTGAAAAAAGATTTAATGGTAATGGATGCCCATTCTTAAATGGGAAAAAAATATATAAGGGCTTTAACGATTTGGCTACTATTAACCCTGAATTAGCTGCTCAATGGCATCCAACCAAAAACCATGGATTGAATCCATCTGATGTTTTCGCAAATAGTAATAAGAAATACTATTGGATATTCCCTTATGATGATTCTAAGACAGGTAAGCACTTTGACTTTGTATGGGATGCTTCCCCATCAAGTAGGCTAAAAAACTCTGGGTGTCCTTATTTAACCGGAAAAAGGGTTTGGATTGGATTTAATGATTTAAAAACTATTGCACCAGATTTAGCAACACAATGGAACTATGAAAAGAATGGCAATCTTAAACCCGAGAATTTTATGCCGAATTCAAAGGACCGTGTTTGGTGGAAATATTCATACTATGATTCTGAAACTGGTAAAGATTTCACTTTTGAGTGGCCGGCAAAAATTGGAAATAGGTATAATAGTCAAGGCTGTCCATTTTTATCAGGGAACCTTGTTTGGAAAGGTTTTAATGATCTAGCTTCGTGCAATAAGGAATTATCATTTGAATGGGATCATCTAAAAAACCGAAATTTAAAACCAGAAATGGTTACGCCCAAGTCAAACAAGAAAGTTTGGTGGAAATGCCCTTCTTGTGGAAAAACTTGGCGCTGTGAGATTTCTAAAAGAACAGAAGGGCAACAGTGTGAATGCAATGGAAAAGAAAGCAAACAAGATAAGAATTCTTGCAAATGAAAACCCCGAGTTAACTATGCAATGGCATCCCATTAAGAACGGGGATCTAACGCCTAATGATTTTACAATTGGAAGTCAAGAAGAAGTTTGGTGGTTATATCCATATGATGATCCCAAAACCGGAAAACATTTTGATTTCGAGTGGGAAGAAAAAATAAAGATAAGAAATCGTTCTATGAGTTGCCCATTTCTTTTTAGAAAAAGGATCTGGCGAGGGTTTAATGATTTGTTTACTACTAACCCGAAATTAGCAGAACAATGGCACCCTGTTAAAAATGGGGATTTAACTCCTTATGATGTCTCAGCCGGGAGTAATCAAGAAGTTTGGTGGTCGTATCCATATGATGATCCTAAAACCGGAAAACATTATGATTTTGAGTGGGAAGAAAAAATAAGTATAAGAAACCGTGGTACGGGTTGTCCATATCTTTCGGGTAGAAAGGTATGGCGAGGGTTTAATGACTTGTTTACCATTAACCCGACACTGGCAGAACAATGGCACCCCGTTAAAAACGGGGACCTAACACCTTATGATGTTACAGCCAGGAGTCGTAAAAAATTTTGGTGGCTGTATGCATACGATGATCCAAAAACCGGAAAAAATTTTGATTTCGACTGGGAAGAAAGCTTAGATGCTAGAAGTCAAGGGCCTGTTTACCCACATCTTTCTGGTAAAAGGGTATGGCGAGGATTTAATGACTTGTTTACCATTAACCCGACACTAGCAGAACAATGGCACCCCGTTAAAAACGGGGATTTAACACCTTATGATTTTACAATTGGGAGTAAAGAAAAAGTTTGGTGGTTGTATCCATATGATGATCCAAAAACCGGAAAACATTTTGATTTCGAGTGGCCAGCATCTATAAAAAAAAGAAATAGTGGAGATGGATGTCCATATCTTATAGGGCGAAGAGTGTTTCGTGGATTTAACGATTTTGAATCTAATCATCCTGAATTGGCATCACAATGGCACCCAACAAAAAATGGGAACATTAAACCGTATGAAGTTGCTAAACAATCAAACAAAATGTTTTGGTGGTTATATCCATACGATGATCCAAAAACTGGAAAGCATTTTGATTTTGAGTGGCCAGCATCGTGTGGTGAAAGAGTCAAATATCCGAAATGTCCATTTTTGGAATCACGGAGGCTATGGCCAGGTTATAATGATTTGGAATCAAACAATCCAGAATTAGCATTACAATGGCATCCAACAAAAAATGGGGGGATAACACCTAAATCGATAGCAAAACTATCTAATAAAAAGGTATGGTGGATGTATCCATATGATGATCCTAGAACTGGAAAGCATTTCGATTTTGAGTGGGAAGCTGAAGTCGCTAATAGACAGGTCGAACCGGGGTGCCCATATCTTTCTGGTAAAAGGACATGGCCTGGGTTTAATGACTTGTTTACCATTAACCCTAAACTAGCATCACAATGGCACCCCCTAAAAAACGGAGATCTAACACCTTATGATGTTACAGCCAGTAGTGGTAAAAGGGTATGGTGGATGTATCCATATGATGATCCTGAAACAGGAAAACATTTCGATTTTGAATGGAAAAGTGCTATTTCAAATCGCAATGGGTTGGGGCGTGGTTGCCCTTTTACTGAGGGAAATAGGGCCTGGTCTGGATATAACGATTTAGAAACACATAACCCTGATTTGGCAAAGCAATGGCATCCAACTAAAAATGGGAATCTTCGGCCCTCAGATGTAACTACAAAATCCGAAAAAAAAGTATGGTGGTTATACCCATATGATGATCTTAAAACCGGAAAACACTTTGATTTTGAATGGAAAGCTGTAATTGCTACAAGACAATCATCACCTGGCTGTCCTATTCTGTCTGGGAAAATAGTCTGGAAAGGGTATAATGATTTAGAAACGGTCGATCCCCTACTATCTATGGAATGGAATACAGAAAAGAATAGGAGCAAAAATCCGAGTACTACCTATTGCGATTCGAATAAAAAATACTGGTGGAAATGTGGTAACTGCGGACATGAATGGCGCGCAAGCGTAGCCAAGCGTCGTACGGGAAGCAATTGCTCAAAATGTCATTATTATAATTTTTAGCAATAATCTTATGAACTTAATAAATTTATAATTTTAATAAATCATAATTATATAAAGAAATTATAGCAAAAGGATGTCATTTGATTAATAATGATATCCTTTTGCTTTTATACTTATCAATTCAAAGTCTGATTAAACCTTTCACAATATAATTATAAACGATAAAAAGGTAAACGAAAAATATTGTTCCTGATGACAGTCTCCGGATGAGACCGGACCGGATCATCGTCGGGGAGGTTCGGGGAGGAGAGGTGGTGGACATGATTCAGGCCATGAATACCGGTCATGACGGGAGTCTGTCCACCGGCCACGGAAATTCTCCGGAAGGGATGCTTTATCGTTTGGAATCCATGTTCCTTCAAGCAGCGGATTATCCCATTCCTGCGGTTCGGGGCCAGATTGCAGAAGGCATCGACATGATTATCCATCTGGGTCGTTTACCCAATCAGCGAAGAGTAGTAATGGAAATCACTGAAGTCGGGGAATTGGAAGGGGAAAAAATTATGTTAAATAAATTATTTATTTATGACATAAGGAAAGGTTTGATGCCTACAGGGAATGTGATGAGGAACACCAGGAAGCTTGAAATGCAGGGGATTAATCTATGATAGCCAGAAGACAAAGGAAGATAGGAGTAGGAAGGAATCAGATCAAATATATGCTGGTATCAGTACCCCTTTGGACGATTGGCCTGATTCTATTTTACGATTGTCCTTCTGCAGCTTTCTTCGGCAGCTTTGCTGCTGCTCTTCTGACGTACCCATCCTACGCCGGACTACAAAGAAAAAAGGATATTATGCTGCAGCAGAGGCAGTTTCTGCATTTTCTCCAAAGCCTTTCGGCCTCAATAGAAAGCGGAAGATCCATGGAAGAAGGGATGGAAGAATCCCTGAGCCGGTTGCTGGCCCAAAAGGAAAAGAGAACGGATTTTCTTCGTGGAATGGAAAAGATTATTTCAGATCGGAAAAAAAGCCGGGAGGCAGACATCTATCTGTTGGAAAAAATGGCAGAAGAATCGGTATTGGACGACTTACAAGATTTTATCCGATCCTATGGAATTTGCAGAAGAACCGGTGGGGATATGGAAGAGGCCATAGGACTGACTTGTCAGGTCATTTCCGAAAAAATGAAGCTGCAGCAGGAATTGCAGGTATTGAGTGCACAAAAGAGGATGGAAGCCCGGCTTATCAGTCTGATGCCCCTATTGATTCTTCTCTTCCTGCGGCTGACTTCTCCGGACTATATCGCTCCTCTTTATGAAACAGGAACCGGCAGAGTGATCATGACCCTGTCCATTCTGGCCATCGGAGCAGGCTATTACTGGACAGATCGGATCATGGAGGTGAGGGGATGAGACCCGTTTCTAACCTGCTGAGAGACCTTCAACGCCTGACTCTCCTAATGAAACGTTTCTCCCTTGGTGATGTTGATTATCTGGAGAACCAATACCGGGAGATATATGGGATGAATCAGGAAGAAAAGGCAAAGGAGACGATTGCTCACAATCGAAAACGATTCTTTATCGCCCTCCTGGCCCTGTTGCTCCTTTTGGTTTCCATTTTAATGGGACAAAACAATCGGGAGCAGCATTATCTATACATGGAGGCGGAAAATCAACAGATTATCGGGTTGATACGGCCCGAATCAGGAATGATTCAGGGAGATATCACCGCAAAGATCGTAAAGGAGGATTCGGTCTGGAAAGCGGAGATGCCGACGAAGATTCTCTCTGTTTCCATGATGGATGAACAGAAGCAGGAGACTATACCGGTTCGAAATCAGGAAGAAGAACTCAGAAGGCAGGTGGAGAGTTTATTGAGGGAGGCAATCGCTGCACCAGGAAGTCGGATCCTTCTTCCGACCCATACCAGGGATGGAACACCAATCCAGTGGGAAACCCGAAAAAATATGGGTTTAGGGTATCCTCTTATTGCAATTTTTCTGATTGGCTGGATTCTGACATCATCCAGATATTCGATATTAAAAAGAGAAAGGGAGGAAGCATCCCGATCAGTTGAGCGAAATCTTCCTCATTTCCTTAATCAACTGGTACTTTTGCTCAACGCCGGGTCTATTTTTGAAGGTGCCTTTCAGGAAATACTGAAAAATCAGCAGAAGAAAAAGGAGAAAACCTATTTTTACAGCCAGCTGGAATTGATTCTGATACGCTATGAAGAAACCAGAGACCCACTGGATGCTCAGCTGGCTGATTTGGCCCGAAGGACCGACGATCAGGATTTTATCCGGATTGCAGGAATTATCCGGGACAATCTGCAGCGGGGAATCCTCTTGCCCGAAAAATTGTTGAAGGAACGAAATGACCTGATGCACAGAAGGAAAAAAAGAGTGGAGGAGGAAATACGGGTCAAAGAAACCAAATTGACTATGCCCCTTTGTTTGCATCTATTAGTATTGATTACCATCGCTATCGCACCGGCAGTCCTGACGTCCTGAAAACAATCGGATTAAGGCAGAAAATAATGGAGGAAGAAATGAGAAATAAGAGAAAAGACCAAAAATTGAGGAAGAAAAATTATAAGAAGGGGATGGAACTGGTCCAAGTGGCACTCCTTGTGAGCATTGCTATTGGATTAGCGCTGATCTTCCGAACTCAGATTACTGCTTTTGTGGACGGTATTTTCTCAAATTTAATGAGCAGCGGTTTCTGATGAACAACAGGAAGGGCTCGGCCATGGTGGAAGCTTCCCTTGTAATACCGGTGATCCTGTTGACCATTATGGCCCTGATCGGTGTGATTACGGGTCTTTATAACAAAACCACCACCAGTTATCAGGAGCATCGTCACGAAATGGTTCGGGAGGAAGAAGGCGAAAGGATGGGGGAAGCCAAAAGGGTGGCAGATTTGTTGAAAGGACTGATCTGAATGAGTAAAAGAGGATTTTCTGCAGTATTCCTGACCCTGATTCTGGGATCGATGGTTACGCTGACCCTGACATTTGTCCATGCTGCCGCCCAGAAAGCAGGGGAAAGCACGGCAGACTCGGTTTTTCGTCTGGCAGCCTTGTCGGTATTAGGAGAATACGACCTGGAACTGTATCAGCGGTATGGCATCCTGGCCCATGGACGTTCCGAGGATGAAATCGACCGGCTGATTCGGATGTACGCCGACACCACTTTTCGAAACAAAAGACCCATGGACCTGATCCGCAGCGATCTTCAGTCGGTGGAGACGAGCCTGAAGCAATACAGCTTGCTAGACCGGGAAAGAATGGAGAAGGAGCTGTCTGAGATTATGGTATTCCGTCTGGCTAGAGAGAAGTTGAAAGGACCAGAGCCTGCAATACCGGAGGGAGACAGACCAACCCGGGAACTGAAGAACCAAAAAATCATACAATCCCTGCCATCCGAGGGGAAGGACAATCTTACTCTTCTGACTCAGGCAATCCTGAGTCTGACGCCGGAAAACCTGGAAGGCTTAATGACGAAGGGGCATCGTCATTACCTGATCAACCAATACATCAAATCCCATTTCAATCATGATAAAGAAGACAAGTCCGGGGAATATCCAACTTTCTTCCGGAATGAAACCGAATATATCCTCTATGGGGATTTTTCTGACCTGGAGAATAAAAAAAGATTTCTCAACGATTTTATTGGTCTGCGGACCGCATTGAATCTGATTCATATCCTCAACGATCCGGAAAAGATGCAGGAATTGTCGACTCTGGCTAATCTGACTGCTCCCGGTCCCGGCGCACCGGCTGCCCAGGGAGTGCTGGCTTCTGCGTGGGCTTTGTCGGAAGCTTGGAATGATCGAAAAATGCTGGATGCAGGAGAAAAAATACCTATTTTGAAAGGAAAAGAGCATTGGGCTCTCAGCATAGAGAATATCCACCGGATGGAAGGAGGAATTTTATTCCCCGCTGTTCGGGAAGGAAAGGATTATGCCGGATACCTGGAATTATTTCTGGTGTTCAGCAGCCAGGAAAAGAAACTCTCTCGGATTATGGATTTGATTCAGATCAATATGAAACTCCAGACAGACAGCCGGTTCTCTCTGGCGGGACGGTATAAAGGATTTGAATTCCGGGCAATGGTAAACGGAAAGGTCTATTATGTGGAAAAAAGCTATTAAAAGCCGAAAAGGTGGAATCACCTTGGAAGCAGCCCTCTTTCTGCCTGTATTCCTGATCGGCATCCTTACGGTGGCCTATCTGATGAAATTCCTTTATCTCCAGGAATCCATCCTGTATCAGCTGTGCCTGGAAGCGCGAGCCAGCATCCGTCAATCCGTGGCAGCCGACGGGACCAACGGGTATCCCTTTGTTGCAGCCCATAGGATTTCCGGGAAAAACTATGAAATGGATCACTATCATCATCGGATTTTTCGGTATCCTTTGAAAACGGAAGAGACAGACAAAATTGCCCACTACGAAGGTATTTATTATCAGAGCATACCTTTTCCCATCTCTTTATATAATGGGGTGGAAGGGAAGGAGACAATCCGGTTTCGTCCCTTTTCGGGGCAGCACTACCACGGAGAACCCGTGGATCCGGAGGAATTGGAAGCGGATGAAAGGTCTCTGATGGTATGGGTTTTTCCAAGGGCAGGAGAGCGGTATCATAAGAGGGAATGCGCTGTCATTGCCGTTTTCCCGAGCCCCCATACCCTTGATTCAGGAATCCGTTCCCGTTATCGGCCCTGCAGCCACTGTAAGCCTGAAGGAAAAGAAAACGGTAGCCTGGTATACTGTTTTCCAAAAGCAGGAGAAGTGTATCATCAACAATACTGCTCCCTGGTGACCCGATACGTAATTGAAATGGAATATGAAGAAGCTGTGGAAGCAGGGTATACCCCCTGCCGAGTATGTGGCGGTGGTTCCGGGTAGGAAAGGAGAAACGATGAAAGACTTTCGAAAAAGAATTGTTTTAGAAAACAGAGGGGGTATTTTTCTGCCAGGTAACCTGATACGGGCGAACACCAAGGATCAGTGGGAGGAAGAGTGGGTGTGCGAATCGGAAGGATATCTTTCTTTGGGCCAATGGATGGAAGGGAGGACTCCTTCCTTACCGGAACAATTGGAATTGCTGGATCGGATTCTTCTGAAAATAGCCTTGTGCCAGGAATACCTGCTGGATCCAACGGCCATGATCCTGGATCGGAATACCATATGGGTATCTACGGGCGAATCCGCGGAGATTCGCCTCCGATATCAGAAAGGAGAAAGAAGGGAACGAAAAGAAATGCTGGATGGTCTGCTCCGGGAATTCATGCTGCTGAACCGGGATCCGGTGGCATCCGATCATCTTCAGCTGATCGCTGACCGAATCAACCACGAAAACCCGGGGCTCATGAAACTGCAGCGAATGATCCTGCAGATGGCCAGAGAATGGACCGTATGTGGGTGGATAAAAAAGAACCGTGCTTTGTAGCACGGTTCCTGATGTTTCAAATACAAGAATCTATTTAACCCTGAAATTGTCTTCTTTCAGTTTTTTTCTTATCTCTGCATTCTTTACATCTTTTAGGCTCGTTGTCGAAGCCCTTTTCTTTGTAGAATTCCTGTTCCCCTACAGTGAAAGTGAATTCTGATCCGCAATCCTGGCAAATTAGTGTTCTGTCTTCCATTTTGATCCTCCATACAATGAATAGAAAAAATATTTCAAATGTATTATAACCAAGGAAATTCAGCGTGTCCACAAGATTATAGATAATTATAGACGAATCCGGCAAAAATGATATAATAGTATAATAATTCAAAAAAAGGAGAGCAAGATGATACCATTATCAACCAGAATGAGACCCGAGTCTCTGGATGATTTTGTGGGGCAGACCCATTTTATGTACCAAAATTCCTTGTTTTATAACGCAGTGCGCAATCGAAATTTTGACTCAGCTATTTTTTTTGGTCCCTCTGGAACTGGCAAGACGACTCTGGCCCGAATCATCGCCGGAGAAATGGATGCGGATTTTTATGAGTTGAATGCTGCTACTACGGGTATCAAAGAGCTGAAGGAAATCATTGATAAGGCCAAGGATCGTTTTTTTGGCTTTCAGAAGGAAACCACCTATGTTTATGTAGATGAATTTCACCGATGGAACAAGCTTCAGCAAGACTCTCTTCTGAAAGCCCTTGAAGATGGAATCATTCGTTTTATTGGGAGCACCACAGAAAACCCCTATTTTTCAGTGAACAATGCCATTCTGTCAAGAGTGGGCAATATTTACGAATTTCGTCACCACAACAAAGAGGAAATCAGGCGGATTCTGGAGAAGGCACTGAGGGATGAAAAGAGGGGGTTGGGGGCACATTCCCTGAAAATCGGTGATCTGGCTTTGGATTTATTGTCGGATATGAGCAGCGGGGATGCCAGGATTGCCCTGGATACTCTGGGATTCATTGCTGACAACCTGCCAAAGGAGCAGGAAATCACCACAGGCATCATCGAAGAAGCCATGCAGCGAAGGGCACTGTTTTATGACCGGAGCGAGGATAAGTATAATCTTTTATCGGCACTGCAAAAATCCATTCGAGGCAGTGATCCGGATGCGGCGGTCCATTATCTGGGAAGACTGATTGACGGTGGTTCTGATGTGATGACCATTGGGCGAAGGCTGCTGGTGATGGCCAGCGAAGATATCGGCCTTGCTTACCCCAGTGCTATTTCCATTGTGACGGCCTGTGTTCAGGCGGCAACCATGGTAGGTTTTCCGGAAGCCAGGATCAATTTGTCGGAAGCCGTTATCCTTCTTGCATCATGCCCCAAATCCAATGCCAGCTGCCGGGCCATCGAAAATGCGATGAGCGACCTGAAACGAAGAAAAATCGGAGATGTTCCCCTTCATCTGAAGGATGCTCACTATTCGGGCGCTGCAGAACGAGGCATCGGCCTGACGTACAAATACCCCCATGATTACGGTGGGTACGTTCCCCAGCAGTACCTGCCGGATGATCTCTACAAAGAGGGAGTCGCCTACTATAAACCTACGGAAAATGGCAATGAGAGTGCCTTTAAAAAATATCTGGAAGGATTGAAGAAACGAAATGACTGAGATCATCAGAGCGAAGCATGCCGGATTCTGCTTTGGCGTCCGCTCCGCCATTGATAAAACAGAAGAAACCCTGGAGAATGGAGCATACAAGGGGAAAAAGGTCTATACCTTCGGGCCGCTGATTCACAACAAGGGTGTTACTGATGAGCTGGAAGAAAAGGGAGCCCGGATCCTGAAAGATTTATCCGATACGGAACCAGGAGATGTGGTAATCATCCGATCTCACGGAGAAGGGGAGGCCTTCTACAAAGAGGCAGACGATCGGAGTCTGGAAGTGATTGATGCCACTTGTCCCTTTGTTTTAAAAATNNCGGCAGGCCAGGGATGAAGGATACAGCATTGTGGTGGTGGGAGACCGGAACCACCCGGAAGTTCAGGGAATCAACGGTTGGTGTGACAATCAGGCTCTTATCATAAACGCAGCAGAGGAAGCAGAAGCTCTGGAGGAAGATCATTTATTCGTCGTAGCCCAGACCACCATCCGTCTGGAATTGCTGGAAGAAATCCTTTCCGTGTTTGAAAAAAAGAATAAGGACTTTAAGGTCACCAATACCATCTGCCATGCCACCCGGGAGAGGCAGGAAAGCTGCCGGGAAACCGCAGAAATCTGCGATGCCATGATTATTGTCGGCGGTCGGGACAGCTCCAATACCAGGAAACTGATGGAAATCGCCGAAAAAACCTGTGAAAACTGTTATTTTGTTGAAAATATTGAAGATTTACCATTGAAAGATTTGCTGAAATATAATAAAATAGGACTAGCGGCTGGGGCATCGACGCCAGAACGCATAATTAAGGAGGTTATTTCAAGCATGAGTGAATTTATCACTGAAAACCAAGAAGACAATCTGATGCACGCATTGATGGAAGAAATCGAGAAGTCATTGAGATTGCCAAGAACCGGAGAAATCGTTACCGGAGAAGTCATTCAGGTAAGTGACCGGGAAGTCGTAGTGAACCTGGGATGTAAAAAAGACGGGATCATTACAAGAGACGAATTAACATTGGAAGGGGATCAGAAGCTTACTGATTTGTTCAAGGAAGGGGATGAAATCCAGGCTAAGGTCATCAAGACCGACAATGGCGACGGAAACATCCTGCTCTCCAAGAAAAAATTGGAAGTTAACGAGCATTGGGATGAAATCAATGCAGCTCTTGAAGATAGATCATTCGTTAACGTGAAAGTAGTCAAAGAAGTTAACGGTGGCGTAATTGCTTCCTACAAGGAAGTATTCGGATTTATTCCGCTGTCCCAGTTATCCGATCGTTTCGTGGAATCTGCAGCCGAATTCGTAGGCAAAGTACTGCCGGTTCGGGTTACTCGGGTAGATCAGAAAAAGGGCAAGGCCGTATTCTCCCACAAGGCATTCCTGGTGGAAGAAAAGCAGGCTAAGGTTGCAGAAATCTGGGAAGGCCTGAATGTCGGCGACGTCGTAGAGGGAACTGTTATGCGGTTCACGGATTACGGTGCATTCGTAGATATCGGCGGTCTGGACGGACTGCTCCACATTTCAGAAATTTCCTGGGGCAAGCTGAAGCACCCGCAGGAAGTGCTGTCCATCGGTGAAAAGATTCAGGTTAAAATCCTGGCTATGAACACTGAAAAAGGCAAGATTTCACTGGGTCTGAAACAGAACCAGCCGGAACCCTGGACCATCATCGACGAAAAATATCAGGTGGGTCAGATTATTTCCGGAAAGGTCGTTCAGATCAAGGATTACGGTGCATTTGTTGAGCTGGAGCCTGGTCTGGATGGACTGGTACACATCTCCGAAATCGCTCACAAGAGAGTTACCAATATTGCTGACGAACTGACTGTTGGTCAGGAAGTAGAAGCAAAGATCCTGGAGATCGATAAGGATAAGAAGAGAATCAGCCTCAGCATCAAAGAAACCCTGGACAACCCGGTGGTGGAAGATGCGGCTGTGATCGAGGAAGAAGCTGAAGCTGCAGATTTTGATGATGCAGAAGAATCCTCCGAAGAATAAAATAGTAATTGAAAATGACGGCAGCAGCCGTCATTTTTTATGGTTTTTGAGCCGTTATTCCTGCTTTCTCCCAGATTCCAGCAGTTCTCTGGCATTTTCCAGGGTAGCTTTTGTAATAGACAATCCGCCGGTGAGCCGGGCTATTTCAGAAAGAACACCATCCTGATCCAAAGGTTCCACGGTCGTGGTGATTCTGTCCCCGGAATCCTGTTTTAAGATACGGTAATGGTGATCCCCGAATGCCGCGATCTNNGATGCAAAGGATTTGATGTTCCCGGGATAATTTCCGAAGCTTATTTCCCACCACGCTGGCAGTAATGCCGCTGATTCCACTGTCGATTTCGTCAAAAATCAAGGTTGGAAGGGCATCTCCGTTTCCCAGGATGCTTTTAAAGGCCAGCATGATTCTGGAAATTTCACCCCCTGAAGCTGTCTTAGCCAAGGGCTTGGGTACTTCTCCTTTATTGGTGCAGATCAGGAACTCCACCTGGTCGGCGCCCTCTTCTCCAGGGGGGATTTCCTGAAAGAGGACATCCATCTTGGCATCTTTGAAATTTAATTCTGTCAGCTCTGCTTCCAGAAGGGACTTCAGGCGAAGAGCGGCATCCTTTCTGTCTCTTGTCAAGTCCCGGCAACGGGATTTCAACAAGATTTCCGAAGCCGCCAGCTCCTGATTGAGATGGTCTCTGTTATAAGAAGCATCCTCCAGCAGGGACAACTGTTCCTCCAGCTGTTTTTGGTAATCCAGAATGGTTTCGATGGACCCGCCGTATTTTCGTTTCAGCTGCTCAATCCGTTCCAGACGCTCGATGGCTTGATCCAGGGCATCCTTGTCATAGGCAAAATGATCCTGGAACTTCCGCAGCTCTTCAGTGGTGTCCTGAAGCCGATAATAGCAGTCATCCAGAACTTCCTTCTGCTGCTGGATGTCCCGGGAAAATCCTTCCGAGTGGCCGAGACTGTCAGAGGCTTTTTTGATTCGGGCCAGCACAGAGGCTTCCGTGCCATACAGCAGATCATAAGAGGTCAGCAGGCTTTCGATGATTCGTTCGCTGTTCTGAAGCAGGGGAATCCGCTCTGCTAACTCCTCATCTTCTCCCGGGGCCAGATGGGCTGTCCGGATTTCCTCCAGTTCGAATTCCATGAAGTCCTTCTTGCGTAAAAATTCGGCTTCGCTTTTCTGAAGGGCTGACAATTGGTTCCTCAGCCGCTGCACCTCCAGAAAGGCTTGGCGGACACCTTCCATATGGGGAAGGATCCGGTCGGGAGCAAACATGTCCACGAAGGAAAGGTGATTCTCCGGATTGAGGAGGGACTGATGATCGTATTGCCCGTGGATATCAGCAAGGGTCTTGCAGAATCGGCTCAATGTCGACAGGGGTACGATCTGACTGTTGATTCGGCAGATATTTTTACCATTCAGGGATAGCTCTCTGGTAATGACGATTTCTTCGGATGGTTCGATGCCCATTTCTTCCAGAAGTGGAACTGCTGATGGCGGAATCTGGTCGAACTGAACCTGGACCCGGGCCTTTTCTTTTCCGGAACGAATGAAAGTCGAATCAGCCCGGCTGCCCAGTGCCAGACTGATGGCTTCAATGATGATGGATTTGCCTGCACCGGTTTCGCCGGTAATGATGTTGAGACCAGGGTGAAAATCTACCGACAGGTTATCAATGATGGCAAAATCGTTTATGCGGATATGAGCGATCATAGGCCACCTTCCTTACCCCAGCAATTCGTTGAATTTTTCTACCAGAAAAGCCACATGGGACACATCATCCACGACGATCATGATGGTATTGTCTCCGGCGATGGTTCCCAGCATATAGGGCAGATTCAGGGAATCAATGGCTTCGCCCGCTGCATTGGCACACCCGCTCAGGGTTTTGATCACGATGATATTTCCCGAGGAGGCTACGCTGCGGATGGTTTCCTTAAATATCTTGACAAATCGATCGGAGACCGGAGTATCAGCAGCTACTCCAAGGGCATATTTGTATTTACCGGCGGAGGACAGGACCTTGATCAGCTGCAGCTCCTTGATGTCCCGGGAAACGGTGGCCTGGGTCACATCATATCCGGATTTTTTCAGCAGATGGGCCAGTTTTTCCTGAGTTTCGATTTCGTGCTCCTGAATCAGGTCAAGAATCTTATTCTGTCTTGAATAGCGCATAAAATACTCCTTTCGTAAGGGGGTTTTGTATTAATAATTATACCATGAATTGTATAAAACTTTCAAGTGGCATTCTGGATGAGGGCGGCAATGGACAAACATATGTTTGTGTGGTAAAATAAGAGCGTTCTATGATATAATATCCTTTGATTATACAGGAGATGACATGAAAATTATCGGAATCGACCCGGGATATGCCATCCTGGGCTACGGAATCATCGAAATGAAGGGAAATGCCTTCCAGGTACTGGATTATGGGGCCATTACCACCGATGCGGGAATGGATATGCCGAACCGGCTGAAATGCCTGTATGCCGGCCTGATGGAGGTTATTCATCAACACCAGCCGGAGTGTGCCTCTATAGAAGAACTTTTTTTTAACAATAATG
Source organism: Firmicutes bacterium UBA5559 (assembly GCA_002425705.1). Classification (GTDB taxonomy): domain Bacteria; phylum Bacillota; class Clostridia; order Peptostreptococcales; family Anaerovoracaceae; genus UBA5559. The sequence continues at coordinate 48,309 of DIMT01000028.1, read as the reverse complement.
CCAAAACGGCCCTCCTGGTGGGTCAGGCCCGGGGAGTAGCTATTTTGGCTTGTATTAATTCCGGGCTGGAGATTGCTGAGTATACGCCGCTTCAGATTAAGCAGGCATTAGTGGGGTATGGTCGGGCGGAGAAAAAACAGGTCCAGACCATGGTCAAGACCATTCTGAAACTGGAAGAGGTCCCCAAGCCGGACGATACGGCTGATGCCCTGGCTGCGGCCATTTGTCACGGTCACTGCGGCAACTATAATAAACGGGTACGGTTGGATAAAGGGAGGGCCCTATGATTCATTTCATCAGAGGAAAACTGGCAATTATCAATTCTGGCAGCATTGTAATTGAAAACAACGGAATCGGCTACGGCATGACAGTGCCGGAAAATTCCCCCTTTTTCCTGGCAAAGGAAGGGGAGGAGGTCTTCGCATATACGTCGATGATCGTCCGGGAGGATGACATCAGTCTTTATGGCTTCAGCGACCGGGAAACCCAGCGGATGTTCCATCGCCTGATGAGCGTCTCCGGAGTAGGAGCCAAAGCAGCCATGGCCATTCTGTCTGCATTGCCGTTGCAAGAGCTGATTCGGGCTATCCTCTTTGAGGATGCAGCCACCTTGACGAGAGCCAACGGTATCGGGAAAAAGTCCGCTCAGCGAATTGTTCTGGAACTAAAGGATAAAGTGGAAGCCGCAGACGGATTGAACGCCGGGTCGGTTCAGGCACTGACCGGTTCTGCAACCGACGCCAGAGGAGAAGCCGCAGACGGACTGATGGCCTTGGGGTACACGAAAAGTGAGGCTCTTACGGCCTTATCCAAGATACCGGAAGAAGAATTATCAGCGGAAGAATATATCAAGAAAGCATTGAAACGGCTGATGTAGACCGGTTAATCCGGATTAATCCGCCTGGACGAATACAGCATCACAAAGGGGAACAACCATGGAAAATGAAAACAGATTGATGGATGTCAGTATGAGAGAGGAAGACGAACTGGCGGAAGGGACTTTGCGGCCCAAGCGGCTGGACGAATACATCGGCCAGAAAAAGGCGACAGAAAACCTAAAGGTCTTCATCGAGGCCGCCCAGCTTCGGGGGGAGCCCCTGGACCATGTTTTGTTCTATGGACCGCCGGGACTGGGCAAGACCACCCTGGCTGGAATTGTGGCCAATGAGCTGGGAGTCGATATCCGGATCACCTCCGGCCCCGCCATTGAACGAGCCGGGGATCTTGCGGCCATTATCACCAATCTGAATGAGCACGATGTGCTGTTTATTGATGAGATCCATCGGCTCAACCGATCGGTGGAGGAGGTTCTCTACTCAGCCATGGAGGATTATGCCCTGGATATCGTCATCGGAAAAGGGCCCTCTGCCAGATCCATCCGAATCGATTTAGCCCGGTTTACCCTGATCGGTGCCACCACCCGGGCCGGCAGTCTTTCTGCACCTCTTCGGGACCGGTTCGGTGTCATCAGCAAGTTTGAATTGTATACGGTGGATGAACTGAAAACCATTCTCAAGCGGTCCGCCAGTATATTGAACATAGAAATTGATGAAGAGTCTCTCACCATGCTGGCCATGCGTTCCAGAGGCACTCCCCGAGTGGCCAATCGCCTCTTGAAGCGGGTAAGGGATTTTTCTCAGGTTCGGGGGAAGGGAGTCATTGACGGAGAAATCACCGAGAGCACCCTCCAGTCCCTGGATATCGACCGGCTGGGCCTGGAAGCACTGGACCGGGATATCCTTCGGCTGATCATTCAACGGTTCAACGGTGGTCCAGTAGGCATCGATACCATTGCAGCAGCCATAGGGGAGGAGCGGGTTACCATCGAAGATGTCTATGAACCTTTTCTGATCCAGGCCGGGTTCCTCCATCGTACCCAGAAGGGCAGAATGGTGTCCCGGGATGCTTATCTTCATCTGGGGCTTCCCATGCCGGAAACCGAACAATTAACTATGATGCAGGAGTAACCGATGAAACAATGGATAAAAAAAATGTTAGCAGCCGGGATCGCCCTTCTTCTGCTTGTGTCTCCGGGTTTTCCCGCCAGCTATGGAGCAGACGGTTCGGCAGCCAACAGTTCTTCGCCCACGCTGATTCGGGTGGGGCTACAGTATACTCAATCGGCACTATCCCGCACGGTCATCACGGCAGCGAACGAGCTTTCCCTGTGGAATCCTTCCAATGGGGCTGATTTTATATCCCTGGGAGGAAAAACAGAAATCGTTGTATCCATGGAAGCAGGCACCCTGAAAGCAGCAGATTCCAGTGGTACGGAAATTCAAGTTATAGCCGGGGGCCAGATGGTAACCGTTACATCCCTGTTGAGAGAGGGATTTCTTCTTTGCAGCAGCGATTACAGCAGCCGTTTGGCGGATCCGGCAGCCGGGACACTTTCTCTGACCCGGGTGGACGGCGTTCCTTACCGGGGAGCCATCGGGTTTACCATCAATGCCAACAATACCTTCCGTCTGGTCAATACCCTGACGATAGACGAATACGCCTATGGAGTCATCAACAGTGAAATGGGTTATTCCAATCCGATGGAAGCCTTGAAAGCTCAGGCGGTGGTGGTGAGGAGCTATGCACTGACTAATTTGGGCCGACATGGTACCAGTGGCTATGATGTCTGTGACTCCACCCATTGTCAGGTTTACAAGGGCTATAATCAGGAGAATGCCAGGAGCAATCAGGCGGTGGATGAGACCAGCATGCTGGGCATGTATCACAACGGAAAACCGGCTACTGGTTATTTCTACAAGAACAGCGGCGGTTATACCCAAAAGGCGGAAGATGTATGGAATGCCCCGGTTGGTTATCTGAAAGCTGTTTCGGATCCTTATTCCCCTCTCTACAGCTGGAATGCCGAATTTACCCTTTCAGAACTGGAAACAAAGCTGCGCACGGCAGGATATCGAACAGGAGCACTGATCAGCGTATCGGTCACCGGTCACAATGAATCGGGGGCGGTTGCTTCTCTGACTTTTAAAGGACAGGAAGGAACTGTGACGCTGACAAAAGAAAAAATTCGCTCCGTTTTAGGAATGACCCAGATCAAATCCACCCATTTCAGCCTCACCAGCGCTCAGAATCAGGCTTCCAAGGCTTGGTATGTACAAGGAAAGATCCAGACCGCTCAGGCAGCAACGAAGATTCATGTTCTCGGCGCAGGAGGAACAAAGGCCCAACTGGAAATTCGGGACAAATATGTGATTGGATCCTCGGGAATTCAGAAACTGGAAGGCTTTACGCAGGAAATCACCGGAAGCACCCTTCGTTTTGAAGGAAAAGGCTATGGCCACGGGGTGGGAATGCCCCAGGACAGCGCAATCGCCATGGCCAAGGAAGGGGCCAGCTTTACAGAAATCCTGAAATTTTATTATAAAGACATCGAAATCAAGTAGGAGAACATATGGACATCAACGAATTTGATTATCATCTGCCCCTGGAACTAATTGCCCAGCACCCGGCAGACAAGCGGGAAAACTCCCGGCTGCTGGTGGTTCACCGGGATACGGGAGAGCTGGAGCACCGGCATTTTTATGATGTACTGGACTATATCCAGCCTGGTGACTGTCTGGTACTGAACAATTCCAAGGTTCTCCCCGCCCGGATCTACGGAGTCAAGCGTTCTACGGGTGCCCGGATTGAATTCCTTCTTTTAAAAAGAAAAGAGGGGGATGCCTGGGAAACCATGGTCCGCCCGGGTAAAAAGCTGAAAAATGGGGATGTGGTGGATTTCGGACCAGATTTTTCCGCAGAACTCATCGGTTACGGTGAGGACGGAACCCGGCTGGCCCGTTTTCAATATGAGGGCACGTTTTTGGAACGGCTGGAGGAACTGGGGAATATGCCCCTGCCGCCCTATATCGATCGGGAAAGCACCGGGGAAGACAAGGAACGATATCAGACCGTCTACTGCGAACGGGAGGGCTCTGTCGCTGCCCCTACAGCCGGGCTTCACTTTACAGAAGACATATTACGTAAAGCAACAGAAAAGGGAATCCATCTGGCTTTTGTTACGCTGCATGTGGGGATTGGAACCTTTCGTCCCGTAAAAGCCCAGACCATAGAAGAGCATAAGATGCATTTTGAAGAGTATGAAATAACTGAAGAAAACGCCAGAATCATCAACGAAACCAGAAGGAAGGGCGGCCGGATTATTTCTGTCGGAACCACTTCCACCCGTACGATTGAAAGTGCGGCGATGAAAACAGAAATGGGATGGTTTCTTCCGGAACAGGATATTTGGGGAGAAACGGACATCTTCATCTATCCCGGCTACGGTTTCCGTATGGTAGATTCCCTGATTACCAACTTTCATCTGCCCAAGTCCACCCTGATGATGCTGATTTCCGCCCTCTATAACCAGGAAGAAATCAGGAAAATCTATCAGGTAGCCGTTGAAGAGAAGTACCGATTTTTCAGCTATGGGGACGCCATGCTGATTTTATAAGGAGAAAGTCATTGAAACACGCAGTAACCTACGAGCTGATAAAAAAAGATACTAAAACAAGGGCCAGAAGGGGAAGACTTCATACACCCCATGGCACCATAGAAACCCCGGTTTTTATGCCGGTAGGCACCGCCGGTACGGTAAAAGCCATGAAACCGGAAAGCCTGAAGGAAATGGGAGCCCAAATTATTCTATCCAACACCTACCATCTCTATCTGCGTCCCGGCCATGAGCTGGTCCGGGAAGCGGGAGGACTCCATAAATTCATGAACTGGGACCGGGCTATTTTGACCGACAGCGGTGGATTCCAGGTATTCAGCCTTGGGGATCTTCGAAAGATCACCGAGGAGGGAGTCAAGTTCCGTTCTCACATTGACGGCTCCAGCCATATGCTGACCCCGGAAAAATCCATGGAGATTCAAAATGCCCTGGGTTCAGACATCATGATGGCCTTCGACGAGTGTGCTCCCTATCCGGCGGATCGGGACTACGTGAAGCATTCCCTGGAGCGGACCACCCGGTGGCTGAAGCGCTGCAAGGATTATCATCAGAATATGGAAAACCAATCCCTTTTTGGCATCATGCAGGGTGGGATGTACCGGGATCTCCGGGAAGAAAGCGCCAAAGCCATCGTGGATCTGGATCTGCCAGGCTATGCCATCGGCGGTCTCAGCGTGGGGGAACCTAAGGATCTGATGCTGGAAGTGCTGGATTACAGCGCGGACTTTCTGCCGGCGGATAAGGCCCGTTATCTGATGGGCGTGGGAACTCCCGATTATCTGTTTGAAGGAGTAGAGCGGGGAGTGGATATGTTCGACTGCGTCCTGCCCACCCGGATTGCCAGAAACGGAACCGCCATGACCTCCCGGGGAAAGGTCGTCATTAAGAATGCCAAGTACCAGAAGGATTTTTCACCTCTGGATCCCAACTGTGACTGCTACACCTGCCGGAATTATTCCAGAGCCTATCTGAGGCATCTGTTCAAGGCCAACGAAATCCTGTCCTCCATGTTGCTTTCGGAGCATAACCTTTATTTTTTAGTAAAAATGATGGAAAATATTCGAAAAGCCATAGAGGAAGACCGATTTACCGAATATAAGAATGAGTTTTATGAAGCCTACGGGCCCTTTTAGTCAGGAGAATAGATGAGTATATGTAAACACACGGAGTTTTGCGGCGGCTGCAGCATGCAGGGCATTTCCTATGAGCAACAGCTTTCCATCAAGGAAGATCAGGTCCAGAAACTGCTTCAGGAGAAAAACATCCATCCCCGGGAGTATCGGGAGATTCAGGGCAGCCCCGGGGAACTGGGCTACCGGAATAAAATGGAATACACCTTCGGGGATATGGTGAAGGATGGCGAAATGACTCTGGGTATGCACCAGAAGGGCCGTTTTATGTCCATCGTGACAGTGGATCAGTGTCAGCTGGTAGATCCGGATTTCAACCGGATTCTTACAAGCGTCCTGGAATTCTGTGGTCAGAAAGGATACGTCCATTATAATAAGAAAAGCCACCTGGGTTTCCTCCGGAATCTGATCGTCCGAAAGGGGGTAAGAACCGGGGAACTGCTGGTCAATCTGGTTACCTCCTCCCAGGAAAGCCTGGAAGAAGCCGCATTTGTATCCATGCTGGAATCTCTGCCCCTGGATAACAAAATCGTCGGAATCCTTCACACCATCAACGACGGCATGGCAGATTTTGTTTACTGCGACCGGTTGAAGGTTCTTTCGGGAAGAGATTACTATGAAGACGAAATTCTGGGCCTCCGGTTCCGGGTCAGTGCCTTCTCCTTTTTTCAGACCAACGTGGACGCGGTGGAGCGGTTGTACCGGGAGGCGCTGGAGCTGCTGGAAGATCCGGAAGGGAAAACCATCTATGACCTGTACTGCGGCACTGGAACCATTTCCCAGGCCCTGGCCATTCGGGCCGGTCATGTGATCGGTGTGGAACTGGTGGAAGAAGCGGTGGCGGCAGCCCGAATCAATGCAGAACTCAATGGTTTAAAAAACTGTGATTTCATCGCGGGGGATGTTTTAAAAGTCCTGGATCAGGTGAAAGAAAAACCAGATGTCATCGTGGTGGACCCCCCCAGGATGGGCATCCATCCGAAGGCCATGGACAAGATCCTTTTGTATGGTGTTCCCCAGATTCTCTATATATCCTGTAACCCGAAAACTTTGGTGGAAAACCTTCAGCATTTGGATTTCTATGGTTACGAGGTTTCTGTTTGGAAAACCTATGATAATTTCCCTTATACCAAACATATCGAAACCGTAACCCTGCTTACCCGGAAGGGATAAACGAACAATTAATTGTGAGGTCTGCCCATTGGCAGGAAGGGGACTGGTAAAATGAGCAAAATCTCCATTCGTTTTTTTGATGATAAAGAAGTTCGTGCTGTTTGGGACGATGAAAAATCCAAGTGGTGGTTCTCTGTATTTGATATAATAGGTGTTTTGCGTGGAGAGGAAGACTACACAAAAAACAGAAATTATTGGAAATATTTAAAGGCGAAACTAAAAAAAGAAAACAACGAGTTGGTTAGTACCACTAACCAACTGAAATTGATAGCTGCCGACGGAAAAAAGTATCTAACAGATACATTTGACTATGAAGGTGTCATTGAACTTGCCAAAAATTTTCCGAGTAAACAGGCAAACCGCTTTATTGAATGGTTCACTAGCAGTAATGAAACAATTGACGGAAAGAGCAAATCAAAGGCATATGCTCTTTTTGATAGTTCCTTGTTAGATACAATAGAAGTCGGTACAGTAAAAGGATTACAGCAGATTCATGGTTATTTATTCGGTGGGCTTTATGATTTTGCAGGGCAAATCAGAACCCAAAATATTGGAAAGGGTGGATTCCAATTTGCTATGGCACGGTTTTTGCCAGAAACACTGAAAAAAATTGAAGAAATGCCCGAAAGTACTTTTGATGAAATTGCAGACAAATATGTGGAAATGAACGTTGCTCATCCCTTTCTGGAGGGCAATGGCAGAAGTATGCGCATTTGGCTTGACCTGATTCTGAAAAAGAACCTGAAACTCTGCGTGGATTGGAGCAAAATCAATAAAAAGGATTACCTCGCAGCGATGGAAAAGAGTGTGTCGGATTCCTCTCAAATAAAAGTGCTGTTACAGTCCTCCTTAACAGATCAGATAAACGATCGTGAAATGTTCATGAAAGGTGTAGATTATTCCTACTATTACGAGCAGGAAATTGAAATATCTGAAGGAGAAATTTAAGAAAATTCTAATAGCAGAAAGTACTGCCCGGAGTCCTGGTTTTCAGGACTTTTTCTTTTTTGAATTCCAAGAGGACAAGAGCATGACTTGAAATGGTGTTTTTATAGGGGAAAAGAAAGATTATTGTAGAATATTGGAGCTCCAAGGAACAGCCCATCAGCGTCTTGAAGGTATAGAATTAAAAAAACTGGAATAAATGAATGCTGATGAATCGTGGTTATTAATCATGTTGATGGATAGGAGAAGACTTATGGCCCTATTGGAATTAAAAAACCTGTATGTCACCCTGGACAGCGAAAAAGGAAAGATTGATGTGTTGAAGGACATCACGATGACCTTGGAAAAAAAGAAGATTTATGTGATGACAGGTCCCAATGGCAGTGGAAAGACATCCATAGCGAAAGCCATTATGGGAATTTATCCCATTGCAAGAGGACAAATCCTATTAGTGGGGGAAGACATTACCAGAAAGGGCATAGCAGAGCGGGCCCAACTGGGGATCGGGTATGCTTTTCAGCAACCACCCCGTTTTAAAGGATTGAAAGTCCGGGATATGCTGACTTTGGCTGCAGGCCGGGATGATCCTTCAAGATACTGTGATCTTCTTTATGATGTAGGGCTCTGTGCTCAGGACTATATGGACCGGGAGATGAATGCCAGCCTGTCGGGCGGAGAAATGAAGCGAATTGAAATTGCCAGCCTTTTGGCACGGAATTTAAAAATTGCTCTTTTTGATGAACCGGAAGCAGGAATCGATTTGTGGAGTTTCCAGCGATTGACCGAAACCTTTGAAACCATCCACGAAAAGCTGGATACAGCAGTCATTATCATTTCCCATCAGGAAAGGATATTAAGATTGGCAGACCAGGTAATTATGGTAAAGGAAGGCCGAATCAGTGAGATCACCACTCGGGAAAAAATCCTGGGGGATATTCAGCGTTTGGATATGGAATGTCAGTTTAGCGAGAGCGGTGCAAGAGGGGGAAAGAAAGATGCTGGATGTAATCGATAAAAGGCTGCTTGAGGAGGTAGCTGACTTGCATGGGCTCCCTATGGGAGCGTATAATATCCGAAAAAACGGGCAGGGCATCCGGCGAAAAACGACAGCTAACATTGAGATCACCACCAAAGAGGATAAACCTGGAATCAATGTGGTTATCAAACCGGGTACCAAGGGGGAGAGCGTTCATATCCCAGTGATATTATCCAGGGAGGATCTGCATGATCTGGTCTATAATACCTTCGAGATTGGGGCTGATTCTGATGTATTGATTGTTGCCGGCTGCGGCATCCATAATCCGGGGTGTAAGACAGCTCAGCATGACGGGATACATGAATTTTTTGTTCGCAAAGGTGCCAGGATGAGATACGTGGAAAAGCATGTTGGAGAAGGAGAGGGCCCTGGAGAAAAGAACCTGAATCCGAAAACCATCGTTGAGGTGGAAGAAGGCGGCATTGCCGAGCTGGAACTGATTCAGATAAAAGGAGTAGACCACACCCGACGGGAAACGGAGATAATCCTTCATAAAAATGCCCGGCTGATTGTAACAGAACGGTTGTTAACCACTTCCAATCAGACATCGGACTCCATCATCACAGTCGAATTAAGGGGCGATGATTCTACAGCTCAGATCGTTTCCCGATCCGTAGCCCAGGATAGCTCCAGACAGATTTTCCATCTGAATCTCAGAGGATACACCCGTTGCCGCGGCCATATCCAATGCGATTCGATTATTATGCATCAGGCTCAGGTTTCCTCCATTCCGGAAATCAGTGCCTTTCATTCGGATTCACAACTGATTCATGAAGCTGCAATCGGTAAAATCGCCTCCGAACAACTGGTCAAACTGATGACCCTTGGACTGACGGAAAAAGAAGCAGAGGAAACGATCTTAAAGGGATTTCTGAAGTGAAAATAGAAGAATATTTGGGTATACTGACTTTATGTTAAGTTAACGCTGAATACAAGGAGGATAGTACCATGAAAAAATATACATTCAACGATTACTTTGTTGCACCGGAAGGAAAGATAGCCAAGAGAATGCTGTTTAAAAGCGATGATGTGATTGCCTTTGTCCTGAACATTGCCAAAGATGAGATTTTGCCTGGGCATACTCATTTGGAATCCACCCTTTTCATCCAGGTTATGGAAGGTCATGCCAAGGTTGTGACCGATGGCAACGAGACTCTATTGGGAGTCGGAGAGCTGATGCAGGTGGACGGACAGGAAAGTCTTCAGGTCATCAATGTCGGTGAAGAGGTTCTACGCCTTTTTGTCACCATCTCACCAATGGGATCGGAGGCTTTTGCAACGGATGCCAACGTCTAAACGGGCTGTAGCCAAGTATGCCGGCGGGTTTATCGCCTGGGTCATTGGTTCCGGATTTGCCACGGGGCAAGAGGTTCTGCGGTTCTTTACCAGTTACGGATCCTTCAGTTATGGGGTTGTCCTGGTGAATCTGATTGGGTTCCTCTTCATTGGCCAGCTGATCCTGACCACCGGATATGAAAAAAAGGCGGTTGAAAACTTCAATCCCTACATACACTTCTGCGGAAGAAAGCTGGGTACCTTTTATTCCTGGCTGATTCCCGTCACCATCGTTTTGATTATGCCGGTATTAATATCTGGTGCCGGGGCAACCCTGCACCAGTATTACGGAATCAGTACGGTTTTCGGATCAGCCCTTATGACTTTGATGGTACTGGCTGCCTATCTGATAGGATTTGAACATTTAGTCCGAATCGTTTCAGCTATCGGTCCAGTTATCATTATTTTTTCCCTGATGGTTGGGTCAGCAACGGTTATCAGGGATTTTTCCCGTTTCGGAGAAATCAGCACTTATGAACCGATACTAAGCCAATCCCAAGCATCCCCCCACTGGGTTCTCAGCGCCGTTTTATACCTTTCCCTGACATTTTTAAGCGGCAGCACCTATTACACAGCCCTCGGCCAATCCGCTCAAAATCGTCAGGAAGCCAAATACGGAGCGATTGTAGGGGCCCTGGCCCTGATAGCTGCCATCACCATCATGAATAGCGCCATCCTGCTGAACGGCGAAAATACAGCCCTGCTGTCCATCCCCATGCTGTATCTGGCAAAAGAAATTTCTTATCTGCTGGGAGCCGTTTTTTCAGTAGTGCTTATTCTGGGAATGTTTTCCTCCTGCTCCGCCATGATGTGGACCGTATGCAGCCGTTTTAATCGGGGAGGTACGCGGGGGAACCGAATATTTGCTTTCTTCATTGCAGTCCTTACTTTTACCCTGGGATTGTTTTCCTTTCGGGACCTGGTAGGCACCCTGTACCCTATGGTAGGATACCTTGGTCTCGTTTACATAGGATGCGTTGTATGGAAAGGAGTTTCTTATGAGTTATCTTTATCAAATCATTGAAACGGAAGAACAGCCGGTATTAGTCGTTGAAAAGACTCTGCCGGTTGCCAAGCTTCCGGAAGTAGTAGGCCAGGTATTTCAGTCCATTGCCGAGTATCTCTATCGTAAAGGGGATGAACCATTAGGGCCTGCTTTTATCGCTTATCACAACATGGATATGGAAAATCTTCAGGTAGAGATTGGCTTTCCGGTAAAGGAAAAAGTAGAAGGGGAAGGGGAAATCAAAGCCGGTGCCATCCCGGCCGGCAAAAAAGCAGTAGGTTATCATAAGGGAGCTTACCGGGATATCAGTCCTCTGTATGACGGACTTTCCAGCTGGATTTTTCGCAAGGGCTATGAACCCTCCGGAATCGCCTATGAATATTACTTCAATTCGCCGGGGGAAATACCGGAATCGGAATTGCTGACGAAAGTAGAGTTTTTACTGAAATAACTATCCATTTTTCTTTTCCAGTAATAGAACCATATAAAAGACGGCCTTGGGGCTGTCTTTTTACTTTCTTGCCGATTTTTTGCAATGGACTTTCCAAATTTCTTATTCGTGGTAAAATAGGGTGGTAATGAATCTGTATATAAATTAACAATCCTATTGTGGAAAGGGTAAGGTTTATGATGAAAAAACGGAACAAAATCGGATTGGTTTTATCGATAATCCTGATTCTGATGATTTTCGGAGCAGGGTGCACGGATACAACACCAGCAACGGAACCACCCCCGCCAGCACCTTCCTTTACACCGGAAACCTATCCGGTAATTGACGGTTCCACCGTAACCATACCCTTGTCGGAGGCTCTTGCCGGCAGGCTCATGGGTCTGCCCGTGGAGGAAGCCCGGCAATACGTCCTTCATAATAAGACCCATGCGGCTTATCTTAATCTGATTTATGGAAAGGCCGACTTGATTTTTGTCACCGGGCCATCTGAAGAGGAACTGAAACTGGCGGAGGATCAAGGAGTGGAGCTGGAGATTATTCCTGTGGTCCATGAAGGTTTCGTCTTTCTGGCCAATGAGGCTAATCCGGTTGAAGGCCTGACCCTGGAACAGATTCGGGGCATCTATACCGGTAAGATCACCAACTGGAAGGAGGTCGGCGGTTCAGACATGCCCATCACTGCGTACCAGCGCCCTGTTAATTCCGGCAGCCAGACTGGATTTTTGGAGATGGTCATGAAGGAAGAAATGCCCATGGAGCCCCTTTTGGAACAAGTAGTTGCTGAAATGGGTGCCTTGATCGATGCGGTAGCGGCTTACGACAATGAGCCATCCGCCATCGGCTATTCCTATTATTATTTTGTCATGGATATGTGGGGCAATGATCAGATCAAGCTCCTTTCTGTGGATGGCATTTTTCCGGATAAGGAAACCATCCGGGATGGCAGCTACCCGCTGAATACGGCCTATTATGCGGTGATTCGAAAGGATGAACCGGATAACAGTCCGGTAAGAAAAATCATCGACTGGCTGCTGACGGAAGAAGGACAGCTGCTGGCAGAGGAGGCTGGCTATGTACGGGCGAAATAAACGTTTCCTTTCTGGTATGGCTGCCGTTCTTCTGCTGATCAGTTTATCAGGCTGCGGCCGGGAAGGCCCTGCTACGCCGGAGTCGGCCAAGGCAATCCTTTCTCCTGTGACGATTCCATATCTGATCCGGAATCCCATTGAGGCAGACTACACCGAAAAGACGGAAGACGGATTGACCGAAAGGACCTTTACGATTAACGGAATGAAAGATCAAGAGTTGCAAGACTCCATTAACGGGCGGCTATTGGACCTTTATCAACGATTGAGCCAGGGAGAGCTGCCCCCTTACCGGGGAATCCGTCAGGCAGTACCGGAAACCACGACTCCTTCCTCTGCCAGCCTGGATGCCAACCTTTCCTTTAATTACAACAATGTGATATCGGTGATGGTCTATTCCAATCTGACCCTGGAACAAAAGGGCAAGAATCCGATCTATATCGGTCAGATGGAGACGCTGAACATCGATCTCAATACGGGAAAGGAAATCTTTCTGAAAGACCTGTTCGCGGATGATGTGGATTATTTAAGCCTCTTGAGCGACATCGTCAATAAAAGACTGATAAAAAGCAACCCCATGGAGGAAGAAGAATCCTATCTGGATATGATGTCCGGAGGGCTTCGGCTGGTAGCCCCCTTTAAGGGAATCCGGGAAGATCAGAAATTTGCCCTTTATCAAGGGGGAATAACCCTGATCATCGATTATGAAAATCCAGAGTTCAATACAGGATTCTACGCCAATTCCATTTATATACCCTTTGAGGAATTGGGACCGGTAGTAGCCGTGACAGAGCGCTTCCATGATTCTGGCAGGAACCTTTACCAGTCAGAAAAACCATTGGTCTATGAATTTATCCAGACGGGAAGCCTGGAGCGGGAGCAAAAGCAGGAATTACGGGAGATAGATGGAATTCAGGTTTATCAGACCCTGAGCTATCCGAAGGACTTGCCGCCGGCATCACTGGATAAACTACAGGAGCTCCAGAAACCAGATGATCAGACCTTCAGACTGCTGAAAGAAAAAGCCGGAACTCAGGAAGAAGGGATTCCGGTTATGGAACAGAATATTTGGGCAACACGAACTGGAAAATACATCAGCGTGTCCCGAAACCTGTCCTTTTACTCCATAAATTTTGCTTATGGGGTCCGGGAAGACTTCTGCTTAGATGAAAGGGGACATTCCATTGGGTTAGAGGATTTGTTCGTGGAAGGCTTTGAGTGGGAAAAGCTGGTGACCGCGGCTCTGGATAATGCGATCGCCCAGGATCCAAGTCTGCAGAGTGAAAATCCGGATACCTGGAGTCAGGGCCTGCAATTTGTCTTGGGATTATCGGAAATCAATTTCACCACCCNNATGGAAGCGAATACCCCCTCTATTTCTTCCTGTCTTATGAAGAAATCGGATGCAGCAATCTCCGGATCTTTGATTCGCCATAAATCAACAAAAATAGTCCTTGCGGTTCCTATAGGAGGGCATATAATTTAATGAGGGACAGTTGAATAAAAGAAACAGACCGGCCCTTGGGGCCGGTTTTTTAAAAGGAGGAGTGTTTTATGAGAAAAGCAGTATCTTTCTTGCTGATTACCATGCTGATCGTCTCCATGGCTTCCATAGCTGCCTACGGAGATCCTGGGAATGGTAACAGTAAAAACAAAGGGTTCCGGGATATCCAGGGCAACTGGGGTGCGGCTTCCATCCTGAAAATGCAGGAGATGGGCCTTCTTTCCGGTTATGAGGACGGAACCTTCCGGCCGGACCAAACCTTAACCCAGGATGAAATCGCCGTTCTGCTGGATCGCATTCGGGAACAGCGTTTTGATGAAGATGGGGACTGGGATCTGGAGGATGAAGACCTAAATGGAGTACCGGGCTGGGCAAAGAAATCCGTAGCTAAGGGACTTCAGAATCAGTACATCAACCTGAATCGTTACCATTCCCAGGTCCAGTGTGACCGGCTGCTGGCCGTGGTTCAGCTGGCAAAGGCTTTGGGAGTCGATCCGGTGGATCCGGATGATATCGATGATAATCCTTTCCAGTTCAGAGACCGGAACCTGATCAGTGATGAAGATTATGGGTATCTGCTGGCCATGTTCAATAAAGGGTACCTGAAGGGTTACCCGGATGGTAAGTTTAATCCCAACGCGCTGATGAGCAGGGTCCAGATGGCAGCCCTCATTGATCGGATCCTTGAGGATACGGATGGGGATCCCACCGACAAGCAGCCGCCAATATGGCCCACAGGCAGCGCCATTACCGCTTCTGCCATAACCACCAGCAGCATAACCCTGACCTGGAGCGCCGCAACCGATAATGTGGGCGTCACCCTATACCGAATCACTTATAAGGATGGAACCGACAAGGTCAAATACATCAGCCAGGGAAGAACCACCACGATTACAGGCCTGACGGCAGACCGGGAATTTACCTTCACTGTCTATGCCCGGGATGGAGCAGGCAACTGGAGCAATCCGGGACCATGGGTGAAGGCCACGACCCTGAAAGCTGCTGAACCAGTGGAGACTGCTTTGAAAGCAGTCAATGACGCGGATACCAGAGATGAAATGCATTCGGCCCTTACGACCTATGCCTCGGTTCTGGGGTTGGATATGACCAAGTACAATGCTCTCCTGGACAAGACCAGCGTACTGGATGAAATGCTGGAACATACCTTTACGGATAAAGTTGTCCTGAAGGCAATATTTGATGATGCAGTCGAGGATGCCCAGTAGTATACGGATTCAGCAAGATACGGAGTTAATATTTTTCTGGTCACGCTGGTCACGGAAATCTGTTTAAAACAGTTTAAACCCCCGAAATGAATCGGGGGTTTTCCTTCTTTAAATATAGCTCATGTAGTTGTATAATCAAAGCAGATGATACAAGCATGAATATGCAAAAGGAGATGGATCATTATGCAGCAAAACCCCTATCAGATGACGGAAGCCGAACTGCTTTCCCAGCTTGGTTCCCACGAAGAAAGTGGTTTGACCAATCTGGAATATCAACAGAAACGCCAGGAATTCGGGCCAAATAAATTAGCGGAAGGTAAAAAGAAAACAAAATTACAGCAGTTTTTCCATCAGTTCAAGGATGTGATGATACTGATTCTGCTGCTTGCTGCAGGCATCTCCTTTTTCATCGCGTTAATGGAAAAGGAAGGATATTTCGAACCCTTCCTGATCCTCTTCATCGTGGTATTGAATGCAATCATCGGGTTGGTCCAGGAGGGCAAGGCTGAACGGGCCCTGGATGCCTTGAAAAAAATGTCGGCTCCCAAAGCCAGGGTTATACGGGATGGCCAGGAGCGGATCATTGATGCAGCAGACTTGGTGCCGGGGGACCTGATATTTTTGGAGGCTGGAGATTATGTGCCGGCGGACGGCCGAATCCTCCAGTCCAGCAGCCTGAAAACAGAGGAGTCCGCCTTGACGGGAGAATCCGAACCAGAAGAAAAAAGAGCCGGTACTCTGGTAAAGGGGAACATTTCCCTGGGAGACCGGACCAATATGGTCTACGCCGGATGCAGCGTCACCTATGGTACCGCCAAAGTCGTCGTAACTGCTACCGGTATGGGTACCGAAATAGGAAAAATTGCGGAACTGATCGCCGGATCCGGAGATACCAGAACCCCGCTGCAGCTTAAATTAGAAAAGCTTGGTAAATTAATCGGTTTCCTTGCGATGGGCATCTGTCTTGTCATTTTTATCATTGGAGCACTGAGCGGAATGGCCATCATCGATATTTTCATGATTGCCGTTGCCCTTGCTGTATCCGCCATACCGGAGGGTCTTCCGGCTATTGTAACCGTGGTGCTGGCCATCGGTGTTCAGAAAATGGTTAAGAAAAATGCCATTATCCGGAAATTGCCGGCAGTGGAAACGTTGGGGAGCACATCGGTAATCTGCTCGGATAAAACAGGAACCCTGACTCAGAACCGGATGACCCTTACCCGCCTTTTTTCCACAGGTTCCAATGAACTGGAATCCATGGAGGGGGATATTTCCTCTGAGGCGGAGAAGCTTCTGCTGTGGGGTGCCCTCTGCTCCGAAGGGAAAGTACTGATTACCGACGAAGGGGATATGGCCGGAATCGGGGATCCAACAGAAACCTCCATCCTTCTGGAAGGGGAGAGAAGAGGAATCCGCAAAGACCTGGTCATGGACCAATATCCCCGGCTGGGAACCCTGCCCTTTGATTCCGAGCGAAAAATGATGGCATCCGTCCATAAAATGGATGGAAAAATCATCGTTATTGTCAAGGGTGCTTTTGATATCCTGACAGAACGCTGCAGTTCCGGCAATTTGGAAGCCGGCCATCAAGCCAACCGGGATATGAGCCGCCAGGCTCTTCGTGTTCTTGCCCTGGGCATGAAGGAAATCAAGGATTATGATCGTTCTATGACATCGGAGGAATTGGAAAATGACCTAGAATTTAAAGGTCTCTTCGGCATGATCGATCCCCCCAGACCGGAAGCAGCGGTGGCGGTGGCTTTATGCGGAGAAGCCGGAATTCGGGCGATCATGATTACTGGTGACCATGTTTTAACGGCATCAGCCATAGCAAGAGAACTGGGAATCCTGAAGGAGGGAGACCGGGCTGTTTCAGGTGCCGAACTTTCAGAAATGTCGGATGATCAGCTGACGGATCAGGTGGAGGAAATATCCGTCTATGCCCGGGTATCCCCGTTGGATAAGATTCGGATTATCCGGGCCTGGCAAAAGAAGGGAGCTGTCGTTTCCATGACTGGGGACGGCGTCAATGATGCTCCCGCTCTGAAAGCAGCGGATATCGGCTGTGCCATGGGGATCACCGGAACAGATGTAGCCAAGGGAGCATCGGACATGATTCTATCCGATGATAACTTCGCGACCATTGTGGATGCAGTTCGGGAAGGCCGGGGGATTTACGAGAATATTCGCCATACCGTCGGATTTCTTTTGGGAACCAACATTGGGGAAGTATTGATCGTACTGGCTGCCATGGTTATCTGGCAAGTATCTCCCTTTTTAGCAATCCATCTCCTCTGGATCAATCTGATCACCGACAGCCTTCCGGCTATCGCCTTGGGGATGGAGCCGATCCGGGATGATGTGATGAAGCAGAAGCCCAAGCCAAAAGAAGAGGGTATTTTTGCCCACGGTTATGGAATCCGGATTGTACTTCAGGGATTTATGTTCGGGGCTCTTACGCTGGTCGGATTCATGCTGGCCTGGGATCTTACCGGTGAACTGGAGGGAGCAAGGACGATGGCCTTTATGGTTCTGGCTTTATCTCAAACCTTTCATGCCTTTAACATGAGGTCGCCGCTGTCCCTGATCCGCACCGGCATATTCACCAACAAGACCCTGAACGGTGCCACTCTGATATCTCTGTCTTTGGTTATGCTGGTCCTTTTTGTTCCCCCGGTTCAGTCTGCATTCGGTTTAATCCCATTGACCGGACAGCTTTACGGAATCGGAATGGCCCTGGCCCTGACACCTATTCTGGCACTGGAATTCTATAAGAATACATTAGGGAAGAAAATTCCGTGACCATGGGAACCGGCTTATGCCGGTTTTCATCAGATTTCGGCTTGTAACTTTTACGGATTCTTATATAATAATAGATAAGACAGGAGGTGAACCGATTGAAAATGAAGTACAACAAACTGGTCCGGGACCGGGTTCCCGAGCTGATCGAAGAAAGTGGCCGAAAACAAGTATCCAAAACCCTGAATGAGGAAGAATACGAGCAGGCCTTGATGGACAAAATAGTGGAGGAAATCGAGGAGTACCGGGTCAGTAAGAATGAAGAAGAAATCGCTGATATTTATGAGGTCCTGGATTGTCTGGTCAAATTAAAAGATTATGAGCCCATGCATATTGATTATCTGAGGCTGATTAAGCGAGAAGCAAGAGGATCCTTTCATAAGCGGATTCTCCTGGAAGAGGTAGAGGATAAAGACTGAAGGAACGGTTTCTTCGGTAACAGAGAAGGGAAGGGATAGGATGAACAATTTGGAAATGGCCATTCAGATGGAAGAAAAGGGCGCTTCCTACTACAAGCGTCAGGCCGAAGACCATAAAGATACTCCCCTGGAACTGATATTCCTTATGATGGCTGAGGATGAAATCAAACATCGGGAAATCCTGAAAAGCAGGTTCCAGAGAAAGATTGAGTACAGTCTGATTGACAACGGAACTCTGGATAAAACGCTCAATATATTTAATGAACAGCGGGCGGTGATCCAGGAGCTGCATCAGCTTCCAACCCAGCTGAACGTCTACAAAGAGGCGCTGGAAAACGAAAAGCAGAGCATCGATTTGTATCGGTCACACTTCAAGGAAGCAAAGACCGATGCCGACAAGGAGCTGTTTGAATTTCTCATCAAGGAGGAAATGAATCACCACAACATTCTGGATGAAATCGTCATGGCCCTTACCAGCCCGGAGGATTGGGTGGAATCGGCAGAGTTTGGAAAGAGAAGAGAATATTAAGGAGTTGACGGAGGAAACTATATGAATCTGAACCCGGCCCTGCTGGTGGAACGGGACTTGCTGAACAGGCATTTCCTGAAGGCAAACAATGTTACAAAAAAACAGATGCAGGAGTACCTGTCCGGTCATGTGCTGGAGGAAGGGTTCCAGAGCTTTGAGCCAGAAAAAGAGATCCAATGCGATGATCTGCTGCTGGCTCTTTTTCCATTGCTGAAAAGGATTTCGGAAGAACCGGAAGGGGGCTGGATCCGATATATTCTGGACGGGACCCTGAGTCAGCTTTTTCCGGAAGGAAAGGAATTTCAGGAATCCAGAGAACTGAAACTGGCAAAAAATATCATTTTCCAGACTGCCCGGACTTTTATCCATCTGCCTGGATACCGGGTCAAGGGACAGGAAGAAATCATCCGGTTCCTGGAGCCGGAGGAAGTGGGAGCCTGCCACGGACGATGGGAATATGAGAAACTGGCTCGATACTGGAAACAGCACTATATCAATGAATTCATGCTCCTTTACGGAGAAAATACCGGATATAACATCATTGGCCATATCAACGGTGTCCATCGGATTGCCGTCAATATCAGCCGGCAGCTGAGCCAGGCGGGGATTCCCATCGACAAAGCGCTGGTATCTGGTGCTGCTGCTGGCCATGATATTGGGAAGTTTGGCTGCAAAGATACGGAATACGAACGGATTCCCTATCTTCATTACTATTATACGGATTTATTCTTTAAAACCAATGATATGCCCACCATTGGCCATATTGCCACCAACCATTCCACCTGGGATCTGGAGCTGGAAAATCTCTCCGCCGAGTCTCTGGTGCTGATTTATGCCGATTTTCGGGTGAAGGGAAGCCGGGATGCAGCTGGACGGGAAATCATTCAGATATACACGCTGAAAGATTCCTTCGATGTAATCCTGAACAAGCTGGACAATGTGGATGATGCGAAAAAGCGACGTTATCAGCGGGTTTACTCCAAATTGAAGGATTTCGAAGATTACATGGAGAGGCTGGGAATCAGCACGGATCTCACCCATCCGGTATACCGTCCGGCTGAAAAAAAATTCGAACCGCTGCTGAACAGCAGCGAGGCTATCAGCCGTCTGAAGGATCTGGCCATCGAGCACAATATTTCTCTTATGAAGATTTTCAACGATGAAGTGGAGTTCGGAGATTTGCTGGAAGCAGCCCGGTCAGAAAAACAGTGGAAACAGATTCGGGCCTATATCAATATTTTTTATGAATATTCCACTTATATGACTCAGCGACAGAAGCTGATGACCATGAATTTCCTTTATGAACTGCTGATGCATCGGGAAGGGGATATCCGGCGGCTGGCCGCAGAACTGATGGGCATCATCATGGTTCATTATGATGAAGAATACCGAAAGGAACTTCCGCAGGGGGTAGACAAGATCGGCAGCGAGATCACCGCCCTGGAACTCTGCAATGACTATTTCAACCGGATTATTTTCCCGGAGCACAAGATTACGGAAAATCATAAGAGATGGATCGGATATACCTGGAAGATCATTATCAACTCAATGTTGAGCCGGGTATCGGAGGAAGAAAAAAGGAAGTACCTGGAGCTGATTGTCGGCTTCTATAAATGCTGCATTCTGGATGACGCAACCGCCTTTATACTGTTGGATTCCATGCTTTACCTGCCCTTTGAAGCCTGCACCGACAAGGAGCAGCGGGTCCTGCTGGAGTTCTGTTTCAGTACCAAACACAGAAAATCGGAAGAAATCCATCTGGGAATACTGCGGGTGCTGGAGTATTATGTCCGAAGCTTTCCCACACCGGCCATACCGGCTGATATTCGGGAAGAAATCATCCAGTCGATTACCAATATGCCGGCGGACTATATCAGCAGCATCTATCTCCGGTACCGAATTCTGAATATGCTGGGCTATGAGCCGGCAGAACTGGAAAGATACTGGAATCTATTATACGGGGCTGGAGAATCCACTTCGGACCTGTTTTTAGAGAACCTGAAGGTCGGAACCCCCTGGGTCATCAAAGCCGTTAATATTGAATATTTGCTGGATCGTCTCCGGATGGGCAGGCGGGAGGAAAAACTTCATATCGCCACCCACCTTTCCAACCTGCTGAAGGTCAGTGAACGGGTCACCGTACGCCATTCGGCGGGAAGCGGCCTGAAATATGTCATCAGTCTGCTGACACTGGATCAGCGAAATGAAATCGTCATCGAACTGACAAAAGGCCTGGAAATCGGTGAATATCAGTTTTCCAAATATATTCCCGAATACCTGGGTGAGATCGCTCTTTTTCTTCACCCCAACGAACTGGATGAAATGATTACCCAGCTCGGAAGGCTTCTGGAAAGCCGCAATGAGCGGATTGCTTCTGTAACTCTTAATACCATCGGTATTTTACTGACCAAGTATCCGGTATACCGAAATCGATTTCATGAAGACGACCGGGCTTTTGTCCGACGCCGGGAGATCCTGACAGGACTTTTGCTCAAAGGGCTGGCCAATTACGACCCTCTTGTCAGTCAGGAAGCCTTCCATGTCATTGGCAAATACATCTTCGGGAGTCAACAGATGCCTCCAGAAGAAAAGAATACGATTTTTCGGCTTCTGTATAAAAAGATGCTGACCCTGATCACCGAGCAGGAAGAATCTCCGCTGGAGTTTTTCAACAGTGCTGCATCCCTGAACCACATATATCGATTCATTTCCGATTACTCCATGATACAGGGTGGATTCCACTATCCGGAAAACCAGAAGATCGCCTTTTTCCCGGGGACCTTTGATCCGTTCTCCCTCAGTCATAAGGGAATCGTTCAGGAAATCAAGAAACTGGGATTTGAGGTCTATCTGGCCATCGATGAATTTTCCTGGTCCAAAAAGACTCAGCCCAGAAGAGTCCGACGCCGAATCATTACCATGTCGGTGGCCAACGAAGGGGATGTGTACGTAATACCGGACGAGATCCAGATCAATCTGAGCAATCCGAAGGATCTGGGTCACCTGAAAAGTCTTTTCCCTGAAAAGGAAATTCATATCGTCGTGGGCAGTGATGTCATTGCCAATGCATCCTCCTATAAAAAAGAGCCTGAGAAGGACAGTATTCATCACTTCAAACATATCGTATTCCTGCGAAGCAGCATTGCAGAGGGAACCGAGGAGTTTACCCAGGATTATTCCGCTCTGAAGGCCGATGTGACCGAATTGAGGCTGCCTACCCATTTGGAGGACATCAGTTCTACCAGGATTCGGGAAAACATCGATCTGAACCGGGACATCTCCAATCTCATCGATGCGGTAGCCCAGAATTATATCTACGACAACAGCCTTTATCTTCGGGAGCCCCAGTACAAGAGCATCGTTCTTACTAAGGGGATTCGCATAGAAAAGGTTGGCTTTGAGCGGGAGGAACTGATTCATGAACTGACCCATTCTCTTTTGAAGGGACGAAAGGGAACCAGCGAGATTCTGGCCTACCTCAGACGAAAAGATACCATGGGCATCCTGATCCGGGACGGTGAAAAAAAGGATAAGATCGTAGGCATGTCTGCTTTTTCCCTGGTGGAAACCGTGGATCTCTATCAGGAATTTCAGAATCAGACGGTTGCCGCTCACCTGAGGGAAGAAGGAATCGGAAAACGAGTGCTGATCGGAGGTCTTTATCACGACAACGATTCTACGATACGGGATCCGTTGCAATTGCTGGTCAGCGAAACGCTGGCCGATTGCCTGAAGGATGATTTCACTTTTGCGATTTATCATCCCCACGGAAATAAGGAACTGTCTGAGCAGATGGTTGAAACCCTTAAAAGACAGGGATTCAAAAGGGTGGAGGATACCCTGAAGGATGATGTGATCTTTACCGTGGATATGAAATTTCCAGTGGTGGTGATCCAGAACATGGAATCCCGAATCAAGTATCCCTTTAACCAAAACGAGAACATCCTGAAAGTGATCGACCGGGCCCATAAGAATCTGCAGAAATCTTTGACCATGATGTATCCGGACACGCTGATTCTCTCAGTGAACCAGGAAATCATCCATCACAAGCTTATCGGCATGATTACGGAAATGAACCGGGTACCAAAGGAGCCACAGGTCCGCAGGGTCCTGGGAGACTTGATGTGTGTTCCCTTCGGGAAGATTCTGAATGGATTTGCCGTGCCCAATACGGTGACCAAGACCCTCCATACGGAGAAGTATTTCGATCCGGAAATCCGGAGTTTTACCATCAAGGAATACCCCAATTACTCGAAATTGATCAACCAGGTGCGGATTCTTAAATCCTTCGATCGGGGTGTAATCCTGGCAGATGATCTGCTTCACAAGGGTTATCGTATCAGGGAATTGGATCCCATGTTCAAGGCAGAAGGGGTGGATATTAAAAAAATCGTGGTGGGCATCCTTTCCGGCCGGGGTAAGGACTTGATGACGGTCCAGGGCAGAGATGTGTCCAGTGCTTATTTCGTTCCTAATCTGCGGGTATGGTTCCTGGAATCAACGATGTACCCCTTTATCGGGGGAGACAGTGTGGAACGGCCCGGCAGAAGCCAGGATTCCGGGCTGATCAATTCCATCAATCTCATCATGCCTTACGTGTCCCCGACCTTTATGAATGATGTTCCCCAGGATCGGGTATACGACTTCTCTATGGAATGCCTGAAAAACGCCCGGGAAATCCTGTATGCCCTGGAAGAAGAATACCAGGAGCTGTTCCAGAAAAATCTGACCCTGAATCGGATCGGGGAGGCGGTTTTATCGCCAAAATGCCCGGACATCGGTTCTTGTATGGCCTATGACCAGAATCTGGCTCCGTCAATTTTTCTCACCAACGACATTGAAAAGCTGATTCGACTGAAAAATACGGCAAGGAAAGGAACCCTATGAAATATCTCTCTGAATTAATCAACAGGCCTGGAAAAGCGGGGGAAAACCTTTTTATGAAAGGATTGAAACTCCCCGGGGAGAGGAAACCGACGGTTCATCTACTTGCTTTGGGTGATGTGGGCGGTACCCTGCTGACGGGCCTTAAAACCCTGGGAGGTGGTATCATTGAGGAAATCGGGATATATGATATCAGTCCGGAAATGATGCAACGATATGAACAGGAAATGAATCAGATCTGCTGGGCCTTTGAAGAGGATGCACTGCCGACGGTTCGCATCCTGAAAGAGGAGGAACTATTTCAAGGAGATGTGTTTTTGTTCTGTGCTTCCCGGGCAACGCCGGGGGTGGGGGAAAAGGTCGCCGACGTTAGAATGGCCCAGTATCAGGCCAATAAACCTTTGGTGGAGCATTTTGCGAAAATGGCCGGAGATCAGGGTTTCAAAGGGCTTTTCGGGGTTGTTTCCGACCCGGTTGATCCTCTGTGCAAGGCGGCTCTGATGGCTTCTGCTCTTCAGCCAGGACAGATTCATGGCTATGGGCTGGGAGTCATGAACAGCCGGGCCGTCTATTATGCCCGGAAGGATTCCCGATTTCAACAATTTCTCCGGGAAGGCCGGGTCTTCGGACCCCACGGCAATGATCTGGTTGTGGCGGATTCCCTGGAAGGATATGATTCGAATCTTTCGTTGGAGTTGACCCGTCTGACCATTGAATCCAACCTAAGGACCCGGGAGCTTGGCTTTAAACCCTATATTGCCCCAGCCTATTCCTCTGGTGTATTATCCATTTTAAACGCCTTACAAGGGAAGTGGCATTATAGCTCCTTTTACATGGGGAAAGGGGATGAGGGCGCTTTTCTGGGGGCTAAAAACCGATTAGTGGATGGGCAGACGGAAGTGGAGAATCTTCCTCTTCCAACAGAACTGTTTGAACGGATTGAGCAGGCCTACCTGAATTTGTGTCAACTGTAGCACCTTCGGAAGGACAAGGAGGATGGGATGGAAACATTGATAATCATCAAACCGGCCTGCCGGGAAAAACGGAAAGAAAAAAGGCTGAGCGCTATCGTTGAAAGCAGCACTGCCGGAATATCGGTGGAAATGATCAATACGATCGAGGAACTGGAGCAGACAAATTTAAAAGATAGAAAAATTTTGTTTGCCATATCCCTGGGGGAATCGGGAATCAACCTGGAGTTATACGCCATGCTGAAAAAAATTCGGCTGAGCACCGGAATGTTCCGAGGGTCCGTTGCAGGAATCATCGTTGACGGAGACAGCGAACTGTATACCAAATCGGTTGCCAGGGAAGTTGTGCTGGGGGCTAATTTGCAAGGATGCACTTTTGTGGGCAAGCCATTGGTGGAAGGTACCGGTTCTCTGGAGAATTACAACATCATTGCGAAAAATCTGGAAACGGATCACTACAATGCCTATATCCTTTCCGGAAGACAGTTGATTCAGCGAATTCTGGACTACCATCATGAAAGAAAAAGGAAACCTAACCTGCTGGTTCTGCACTCCAGCAGCACAAAAAGTTCCAACACGCTGCTCCTCTGGTCCTTGGTCCGAAAGGAACTGGAGAAGGCAGGGGGTCTTGAGATGGAGGAAATCTCCCTGTTGAACGGGGAAATTTATGACTGCATCGGCTGCCCTTATGACACTTGTCTCCATTATGGTGAAAGAGGAAGCTGTGTCTATGGGGGAGTCATCGTAGACCGGGTGTACCCCGGCATTCTGAAATGCGACGGACTTCTGATGCTCTGCCCCAATTACAACGATGCCATCAGCGCCAATATGGCGGCCTTTGTCAACCGCCTGACCGCTTTATTCCGTAATAATGATTTTTCTGAAAAACGGATTTTTTCCATCATCGTTTCCGGTTACAGTGGTGGAGACATCCTTGCTCAGCAGTTAATCAGCGGCATCAATATGAACAAGGCTTTTGTTCTGCCTCCGGAGTTCTGCCTGATGGAAACAGCCAATAATCCGAAAAGTGTATTAAAAATTCCCGGCATAGAAGACCATGCCAGGAATTTTGCTGAAAGAATCATTGATTTTATTTAAGAAGGGGAGTCGCTTGGCGGCTCCTTTATTTTTACGCTTTCCATCAGGAGGGCAAGGATGGTCGCTGCATTGGCATCATGAAAGGAGATGGATATTACATCCCCCAATTTGTCATAACGACTGAAGAGGGATGCTTCGTCGAAGTAGAAATCACGATAGGGTTGGATTTCCAGACCCAGCTGACTTGCTGCGACCTTCAGGGAAACCATCAACGGACTGTTCTCTGCTGTGGACCAGGCCGGGTAGTAACGGAGCTGCTCATGGTCTACTTCTGAAAGACCAGCAATGATTCCCAGCATTTCAGAAAAATTGTCACTACCTTCTTCCACCAGGAAGTGGCTTCCGATTTCAAGGATAAAAAGATTGTTGGTGGTATGGACTTTCTCCATCTGGGAAAAGATCAGAATCTCTCCAGAATCTTCGTCTCTTTCCACAACCCCGTTAACCAGGGTATACATAAGGCTGACGATACTGTCACCGGAAGAGGGATCCAGCACCAGTTCCGGCCTGGGTACTTCTTCAATCAGAAAACGGGCATTCGGTTCCTGGTCGCCGAAATCCTTAATGAATTTTTCTTTCGCTTTTTCTCCTGCCGTTAAGAATCGTCGGATATCATTGTCATTGAGCAGGACTGTCAGGGAGGCAGACTCCGGATATCGGTTTTCCTGAATCCCACCTTCAAAGGAGGCCAGTTCGAATAGAATCCCTGCAGATTTCCAGCTGGCCAGCAAATCACCGAGGATCTTTACCGGGTTGGGTTTTCTCGACTGAAGGTCGGAGGTATCCCCCCCCTCAAGACCAGAGATGGAAATGGTGTAGGCAATGGGATAAGTGGCAGGAATTGTCTGGATATCCTTTTTCATACTGTAACGGGTATAGCCTGCACCACCTGTGCGAATGACGAGTTCTTCCTCTGAGCTCTGATCATCCCACTGAAGGATAATGTGATTCGCTGCATTAAGAAACCGCTTGTTCAATCCGGCGGCTCCAGGATGATCCGGATCTTCGTCATTGGTGAAGATCAGCCTCATGAAGTTGTTTTCCGTTACCGTGTCCAGAAAGGTCAGAGCAGTTGCTGCAGCCAGACCATTTTTTTCAATATCTTTCAGATTCAGTGGCACCGAGACATTGAGGGAATTCTGACTGGAATATCCTTCGCTTGGGGTTCGGGACATAATCACGTTTCCCGCATCATCATAGGAGGCCCGTACCTTCTTGACTGCCGCCCATTTCAGCAGGTAGTGGGCATAATCCTCCATGGTGTAAAATTTTGAGGAAGCTTGCAAGAGAGAGTCGTATTCCTCCTGAATCTTTATTCTTGCTTCATTGTTTTCCCCCGAATCCTCCTGAAGGGCATCACAGCCTGGAAGCAGGGTCATCATGAGAAGTAGGATTACTATTAATAAAAGATGTTTTTTCATCTGTCGGTTCGACCTTTCTTGGGTTTATTTCTTAAAGTGACTTTTATTCATCTTGAAAATGCTTTATAATAATATCATATATCAAACCATTATTGAATGGATTTCATAAAATCTTAAGAACTATTACGGAGGTCTATAGGGATGGAATCAAAAAATTTAATCATTCGCCCCACCCGGTTTCAGGACTGTCTTCTGTTCTCCCAATGGGAGACTCAGCCCTCCGTTACAGAATTTTTCAGCATCGATGAGAACCGGGATTACGAGCAGATCGTCCGGGAATTTATTATCTGGGAAGGAGATCCCTCCAGGCTTCAGTTCACTATCCTGTTGAAAAATTATGAAGGGGAAGACCAGATTATAGGCCGAATCATTATCAGCCGGATTGATCGGCATAACGATTCTCTGGACATCACCCGAATCTACATCGGGCCGGAAGAACTGAGAAACCATGGCTACGGAGAAGAATCCATGCGGCTGATTCTGGAACACTGTTTCATACAGCTTCATACGGAACGGGTAACGCTGGATCACTTTACCGGAAACGATCCGGCTTCCCGACTTTATATGAAGCTGGGATTTGTTTATGAGGGAGTAGCTCGAAATGGTGCCAAGAAAAACGGCCGTTTCTACGACCTCAACATCATGTCCCTCCTCCGATCCGAGTATTATGAAAAAGTCCACAACAAATAAATGAAGATTTTCAGCAGAAAATTAGTAGGAAGAGCAGCCTGGAAAGGCTGCTCTTTTGTTGGCTGGTGTCCTTTTTATTACGGTTAACAATAACCGGATTATGTAGTCTCGTAGAGCAAGATTTTTAATGGCAAAATTGTACTGAAAATTATCAGGGACGGTTATTGACTTTTTTATAACAGGGGTTATAATTTATATACTTTATACTACATGTAGTGTACTTGTGAAAGCGGGGGCATAAATGTAGGCTGTATTCGCAATCATTCTAATTTAAGGCTTTAGGGAGGTACGGTATGAATCAGATACAGGCAATCATCAAGAGGGACGGGCGTCGATCGGAATTCAACATCGATAAAATAGCAGATGCCATCTATAAGGCTGCTCAGGTCTTGGGGGGCAATGACCGGGAAATGGCCCTGTATCTTGCTCGGCAGGTGGAACTGTATCTGACGGAAGTAAAAAAGACGGATACACCAACCGTTGAAGAAATCCAGGATACCGTGGAAAAGATTCTGATTGAAAATGGTCATGCAAGAACGGCTAAGGAATTCATTCTGTACCGGGCTGAACGAACCAGAGTCCGGGAAATGAATATGCGGCTGATGAAGATATTTGAAGACCTTACTTTCAAGGACGCTTCGGAAAACGACATCAAACGGGAAAATGCCAATATAGACGGAGACACCGCCATGGGCACCATGCTGAAATACGGTTCGGAGGGTGCGAAGCAGTTTTATGAAATGTTTGTTCTCAATCCAGCCCACTCGGCAGCCCATGCGGCCGGGGACATCCACATCCATGATCTGGATTTCCTGACGCTGACGACCACCTGCTGTCAGATTGATATCCAGAAGCTTTTCAAAGGTGGGTTTTCCACTGGACACGGATACCTGAGGGAGCCTAATGATATTCAGAGCTATTCCGCCTTGGCCTGCATTGCTATTCAGTCCAATCAGAATGACCAGCACGGAGGACAAAGCATTCCAAACTTCGATTACGGAATGGCGGATGGTGTTAAAAAATCGTACAAAAAATTGTACTGGACCAATCTTGGTAAAATGATCAACCTGCTGTATGATGTGGAGGACGGTCTGGAAAGGGTCCGGGCCATGGGCAGGGCCATCGAAGAGGAGTCGGGACTGCGGCCTACCATGGAGCAAGACGATGCTTACCGGGAGGAAGAGGCAGTCCGATTAGCGGATATGGTGGAAGAGAAGGATATCCCCAAACTGCAGCAACGGGCCAAAAAGTATGCGGATCAGGAAATCCGTCGAGCCACCTATCAGGCCATGGAAGCATTTGTTCATAATCTGAACACCATGCACTCCAGAGCTGGTGCTCAGATTCCCTTCAGTTCCATTAATTACGGCCTGGATACATCCCCGGAAGGGCGGCTGATTATTGAAAATATCCTTCTTGCTACGGAAGCCGGGCTGGGCAATGGTGAAACAGCTATTTTCCCCATTCATATCTTCCGGGTAAAGGAAGGAGTCAATTATAATCCTCAGGATCCCAACTACGATTTGTTTAAATTGGCCATGCGGGTATCGGCCAAGAGACTGTTTCCCAATTTTTCCTTTGTGGATGCCCCCTTCAATGTAAAATTTTATCAGCCGGGAAATCCGGAAACGGAAGTGGCCTATATGGGATGCCGAACCAGAGTCATCGCCAATGTTCATGATCCCAAAAGGCAGGTCGTCTCCGGCCGTGGAAATCTGAGCTTCACCTCCATTAATCTGCCCAGGATCGCCATCAAAGCCAACGGGAATCTGGAACTTTTCTTTGATGAGCTGGATCGTCAGCTTGGGGTAGTCACGGATCAGCTGATGGAACGGTATAAGATTCAAGGGGCAAAAAAGGTAAAAAATTATCCCTTCCTGATGGGGCAGGGGATCTGGCTGGATTCCGATAAGCTGGGACCCAACGACACCGTTGGTGAAGTGCTGAAGCACGGGACCCTGACGGTCGGATTCATTGGTCTGGCAGAAGCCCTGAAGGCCCTGATCGGCAAGCATCACGGGGAAAGCCAGGAAGCACAGAACCTGGGACTCAATATTGTCGGCTATATGAAAAAGAAGGTGGATGAGTTATCGGCGGCTACCGGATTCAATTATACGCTGATCGCTACTCCGGCAGAGGGCTTGTCCGGCCGTTTCGTCCGGCTGGATAAAAAGAAGTTCGGCATCATCGAAGGGGTCACGGATCGGGAATACTACACCAATTCCTTCCATATTCCGGTGTATTTCCCCATCTCTGCTTTTGATAAGATTCGCCTGGAGGCGCCATACCACGCCCTTACCAATGCGGGCCATATTACCTACGTGGAGTTGGACGGAGATCCCCAGAAAAATCTGGATGCCTTTGAGAGAATCGTTCGCTGCATGAAAGAAAGCGGCATTGGCTACGGTTCCATCAACCATCCGGTGGACCGGGATCCGGTTTGCGGCTATACAGGAATCATCGACAATGAATGCCCCCAGTGCAACCGAAAAGAAGATTCGGGAGATATGGGCTTTGAACGGATCCGCCGAATCACCGGTTATCTGGTAGGGACCATGGATCATTGGAACGACGCAAAATCCAAGGAAGAAAAGGACCGGGTGACTCACGTGACTCAGGAAGGATTTGAGGTTCTGTAATGGAAGAGAACAAACTGAGGATCGCCGGAGTCATAAGAGAGTCGATTGTTGACGGCCCGGGAATCCGCTTCGTGATCTTTGCCCAGGGATGCCCCCACCGTTGCCCCGGCTGTCATAACCCGGGAACCCATGACTTTGAGGGAGGTTATCTCTGCTCTCCGGAAAAGATTCTGGAAGCTGTTGCTGTCAATCCATTGGTTTCCGGCATTACCTTCAGCGGAGGAGAACCCTTTTGCCAGCCGGAAGCCTTTTATCAGCTGGCCCTGGGAATCCGAAAGATCAATCCGGAACTGGACATTCTTTCCTTTACCGGATATACTTTAGAAGAGCTTCAGGAAAAGAGGCAGGCTGTTCCGGCGGTAGGGAGCCTGCTGGAGGTGCTGGACTATTTGATAGACGGACCTTTTCTGGAGGACCAAAAGGATTTATCCATCCCTTTCCGAGGCAGCAGGAATCAGCGTTTTATTGACCTGAAAGCGTCATCGGAAGCGGGTGAAATGGTTCTTCGAAGTTAATTTTATAATATTAAAAAAAAATCTTGTGTTATTTGCGATAACTGTGGTATAATATCGATTGTTCGAATCAATTCCATCACTTAAGGATAAACAGCGAATAGCTTAAGATATAAAGGAGGTGCGGCAGATGTCAAGAAAATGTGAAATTTGTGGTAAAGGCCAGGTTTCCGGCAATAGTGTATCCCATTCCAACAGACACACTAGAAGAAAGTGGAATGCAAACATTCAGACAGTCAGAGTTCTTGAAAACGGAAGTGTTCGAAGAGCTAATGTTTGTACAAGATGCATCCGATCAAACAAAGTGAACCGTGCCATCTAAACCAATAAGCGAAAGACCTGCATTGCAGGTCTTTTTTTTATGTGTTAAAATGGTTGAAAAGGAAAAAAGGAAAGGTGGCCATCATTGCTTCATAAGATTGAAACGGAAGAAGGAACCATCACCATTGAAAAACCGGTTATCGGCCGGATCATACTGGAAGAAGTAAAGCGGCTGAAGGGCCGTGTGTGGATCTCTTCCCACAAGGGAAAGGTCCCGGGGCTGGTATCCCGCATCGGGGGACAGGATGAGTTGAATCACCTGGAAATCACCAACGGACAGAAGGGTATTGATATCCGGGTCTATGTCGTGGTTCGTTTCGGAACCAGCATCGGCGCTGTTACGAACCAACTTTTAGACAGCATTCAGGAGAGGGTTAAACAGTATACCGACATCGATCTGAACAGCGTTGCTGTTATTGTCACTGGCATGGTCTCCAAACAGGTGGCAAAAAGGAATATTGAGGTTCGTCGATGATCACAGGAAGCACAGACGTCCGGAAGTTGTCTGGTGTGGGACCGAAAAAGGCAGAAGCCTTGAAACGAGTTGGAATCGGATCTGTCCGGGATTTGCTTGAACATTATCCCAGAGCCTATCAGGATCGGACAACCTTTACGCCCATTGGCCAGCTGCAGAAGGATCAGGATTTTCAGATTCGGGGGAAAGTCATCAGACTTGTTTCCGGAAATCCTTACCCGGTGAAAAAACAGCCGATCCGTCTCCAGGTGGAAGATGCCACCGGCATCCTGGAGGTGGTTTTTTTTAATGCCCGCTATTTGACCGGTTTTTTCAAAAAGGGCCGAGTCTACGATTTTTACGGTCGGGTCACGGCTTCTTTGGCCGGGTTACAGATGATCCATCCCGAATTTTCAGAAGCCTCTGAAGACGAAGCACCGGGTATTCTGCCCTTGTACCCCCTGGCCGCAGGACTATCCCAGAAGGATATGCGGAAATGGACCCGGGCAGCCCTTTCGGAAATTTCGGATCTGCCGGAAGTACTGCCGGCACCATGCAGGGAAAGGCAGCGGTTGTGCAGTCATCGATATGCCATGGAAGCTCTTCATCAGCCCCCCGGCAAAGATTCCCTGAAACAAGGGCGGTATCGACTGATTTTTGAAGAGCTATTCCTTCTTCAGCTGGGGCTGACAACTTTAAAACGGACGAGAGACCAGCGAAAATTCGATGAATCCATCAAAAAAACAGCGGACGGGGAAAGCTTCACCCAGTCCTTGCCTTTTCCCATGACTGGTGCGCAGAAAAAAGCGCTGAGCGAAATCTATCAGGACATGGAAAGCGGATACCCCATGAATCGTCTCCTTCAGGGAGATGTGGGTTCCGGCAAGACTGTCCTGGCTGAAGCGGCGATCTGGAAGGCCGTAAATAGCGGATTTCAGGCGGCTTTCATGGCACCGACGGAGATTCTCGCCCGGCAGCATCTGGAAAGCCTGACAAAAGATTTTTCTGCCTTTGGGATCCGGGTGGCCTATCTGGGCAGTGGGCTGACCGCCTCCGAGCGCAGAAAAACATTGGAAGGACTGGCTAAGGGAACCATTGATGTGGTAACGGGGACTCACGCCATCCTTCAGGAACGGGTGGAGTTTCAACAATTGGGGTTGGTGATCACCGACGAACAGCACCGTTTTGGAGTAACTCAGCGATCCAGGCTGACCGAGAAGGGCTGGATGCCGGATGTTCTTGTCATGACGGCGACACCAATTCCGAGGACTCTTGCAGTAATCCTCTATGGTGACCTGGATATTTCCATTGTGGATGAGCTTCCCCCGGGAAGAAAACCGGTGAAAACCTATGGCATCAACAGCAACAGGAGAGAAAAGGCTTACAATTATGCGGAGAAGGAGATCCAAGCAGGGCGTCAGGTTTATATCGTGACTCCCCTGATTCAGGAATCCGAAGAGATTTCCTGCCTGTCAGCAGAAGAAACATACGAAGAACTGACAAAAAAATGGCCGGATTATCAGGTGGGGCTGCTTCACGGGGGGATGAAAACAGAAGAGAAAAATCGCATCATGGAAGACTTTTATGGGGGTCGAATTCATGCGCTGGTGTCAACGGTAGTCATCGAAGTGGGGGTCAACGTGCCTAATGCAACCGTGATGATTGTTGAAAATGCAGAAAGGTTCGGCCTTGCCCA
This sequence comes from Firmicutes bacterium UBA5559, assembly GCA_002425705.1. Lineage (GTDB taxonomy): Bacteria > Bacillota > Clostridia > Peptostreptococcales > Anaerovoracaceae > UBA5559. The sequence goes on along the minus strand of DIMT01000028.1, from coordinate 14,532 downwards.
GCTTCATCAGCTCCGGGGCCGGGTTGGAAGGGGACCTCATCCGTCCGCTTGTATGCTGATTGTTGGCGGTAACAGCAAAGTCGCGGAGGCCCGTGTGAAAATCATGACGGAATCAGGAGATGGTTTTTACATTGCAGAAAAAGATTTGGAACTTCGGGGACCAGGGGAGTTTTTCGGTACCAGGCAGCACGGTCTTCCAACGCTGAAGATCGCCGACCTTATACGCCACCGGCCTATTATGGAAAAAGCCCGGGATGAAGCGACTCTGCTTCTTGAAAGGGATCCTGAATTATTAAATCCGGAGCACCAGGAACTGTTACAGGAATTAAATCGTCTTTTCAACTGGGAAGACGAGGGTTCGATACAACTATAGGATAAAAATATTGATGAACCAGCCAGAAAGGGAAGGCCTTATGAGAATCATAGCCGGAAAATTGAAAGGGAGAAAATTATCTGCCCCTCGGGACAATTCCATTCGTCCCACCACCGATAAAGTTAAAGAAGCCATATTCAACATGCTGCAGCAATATACGGAGGATGCCGTGGTAATAGACCTTTTTTCCGGTACGGGGAATCTGGGGCTGGAAGCTATCAGCAGAGGGGCTGCCCGGTGCTATTTCTGTGATCGTTCCAGGGAAAGCATATCCCTGATCCGGGAAAATATCAAACATTGTGGGGTAGAAGACCAGGGGGTCTTACTGGCAGGAGATTATGCCGACAATCTGGGAAGAATCCGGGAAAAAGCGGATATTATCCTGCTGGATCCTCCCTATCAAAAAGATCTTCTGGAAAACTGCATCCGGAAGATCAGCGAGCTGGACCTGCTTCAGGATGACGGAGTCATTGTAGCAGAAAGGGGAGCAAGGGAAGACCTGAAGGAAGAAATTGGCAGTTATATGATGTTTCAAGATAAAAGATATGGCACCATCCGGATCAGTTTATTCGGGAAAAGTGAAAATTAAGATGGTCACCATTCAGGCCTTATGGTAGAATAGTGTTGCAATTATTGAGTATGAAAGGAATGACCATGGGAAAAAAAGCACTATATGCAGGCTCCTTTGATCCATTGACCAACGGCCACCTGGATCTGATTTACCGGGCTGCCAATCTCTGTGACGAACTGGTGGTGGGTGTCATCGGCAATCCACAGAAAATCCCCTACTTCTCCATAGAAGAACGGAAATGGCTGATCGAACAGGAAATCAAAGATATGCAGAATATCAATGTTGTAACCTTTTCCGGATTACTGGCCGATTATGTGAACAATAACGGCTTTGACATCGTTGTCCGGGGGCTCCGGGCCACCATGGACTTCGAATACGAAATTCAGATGGCTCAAATGAATGCCCGTCTCTACAAAAAAAATGTTGAAACCATATTTCTGATGACGAACCCGAATTATTCTTTTATCAGTTCCAGTATGATCAAGGAAGTGTTTTCCCTGAACGGAGATGTTTCGGGGCTGGTTCCGGAAACCGTTCTTAATCATATGATTCTCAGAAAACAGGGGGTAAAGTGATGAAGATTTTAGAATTATTGGATGAGTTGGAAGAAATTATGGAAACCGGAACGGGGTTGATCCTAACGGGGAAAATCATGGTGGATCCGGATGAGGTTTTGGAAATCGTCAAGGAAATACGGTCGGAGCTTCCGGAAGAAATGGAACAGGCCAAATGGATTAAATCCGAACGGCAGCGCATTCTGGACGAAGCCAAGAGCGAATATGAAACCGTACTGAAGGATGCCCGGCGTCAATCGGAAATACTGGTCGAAAACGATGAAATCACACTGAAGGCCAAAGCCCGGGCAGAGGAAATCCTCCGGAATGCAGAAGCTACGGCTAAACAGCTGAAATTGAGCACTTTTGATTATATTGACGGCATCCTGTTCAACTTCCAGGAGAAGATGGAACTGATGAATGCCGAATATTTTCTGACCATGGTGGGTAATGTGGAAAAAACCTTTGACACCATCAGTTGTACCATCTCCGCCAACCGTTCTGAAATAAAAGATCTGGCCTACAACACCCAGATGGACATCAAGGAGTGATTTCCTGTTGTCGGCACGAAAAACCATGAAGGTTGCTGGAATCATAGCAGAATATAATCCATTCCACAACGGCCACCTGTATCAGCTGGAACAAACCAGAGAGATTACGGGGGCCGATTTTGTAGTGGCTGTCATGAGTGGAAATTTTCTTCAGCGAGGAGAACCGGCCATGGCAGACAAATGGATGCGAAGCCGGATGGCCGTGGCCAATGGGGCAGACCTGGTCCTGGAACTGCCTTTTGCCTTTGCCTGCAATCATTCCGGGCTGTTTGCCCGGGGAGCTGTAGAAATCTTAAATGGCCTTGGCATGGTGACTCATCTTTCCTTCGGGGCGGAAGAACCGGATCTGGCTGTCCTGGGAAAAATTGCTGAAATCACCGCCCTTGAAGAAGAGCCCTACCGTCAGGCCCTTCGGAGCGCTTCATTAGAAGGCCTTTCCTACGGGGCAGCCCGGCAGCGGGCGGTGGAAGAATCGGGGGGGCTTGTACTCGGGGAACAGATGGATAAGCCCAATAACATCCTGGCCATCGAGTATCTGAGGCATCTGATTCTGACAAAAAGCAGCATCCAGCCGGCAGCTGTAAAAAGAAAAGGGCCGGGGTACCATGACGAAATTCCCTTTGGAAACATAGCCAGCGCCACCTGCCTGAGGAATATGGTCAAAGGAGGGGAACCCATCCAACCCTACATACCGGAAGCCACCTGGGAAATCCTGAAAGAGGCGGGGAAACCGGTCTTTCTCGAGGATTTTGCCTCCCTGGTCTTTTACCGGTTGCTGCAGCAGGATGAAAACGCACTGTCAGAAATTTATTCGGCAGGAGAAGGATTGGAAAACCGATTTGCAAAATTTATGAGAACCAGTCCGAATCTGCTATCTCTGATACAGCAGGTTAAGAGCCGCCGGTATGCGGAAACCAGGGTCAAGCGAATGTTGTTTCAGGGTCTGATGGGTCTGACCAAAAACCGGATGGACCTGATCCTGAATGAAAAGCTCCTTTATGGCCGAATCCTGGCCTTTAATGATCGGGGACGGGAGTTGATGAAGGTGATTCGCAAGGAGGAACGGGCATCGATACCCCTGATCACCAATATCAATAAAGAAATCGGAGACGAGGATCGATTGCTGCCCTTGCTGGAATTGGATATTCTGGCATCGGACGTCTATAATTTGGCTGCAGGACTGGATCGGTATGGTCAATCCGATTTTGTACAAAGGCCTTACTACCATAAGGAAAAGCTATAAGAGTAAAAGAAATACCGATAAATTTAATCGGGAATTAATCAGGAAAATTCTTGAAAATTCACGGATTTGGAGTATAATAGATATACTGTTGATTTGCATTTTTATGCATAAATAATAAAACATGGAGGAAATTTTTAATGAATGTATTAGTAATCAACTGCGGCAGTTCATCGCTGAAGTATCAGGTTCTGGATATGAAGACAGAAAGCCTGATGGCCAAAGGTCTGGTTGAAAGAATCGGTCTGGACGGATCCATCATCACCCACGAAAAGGCGGGAGCTGAGGAAAAGTTCAAGCTGGAAACGCCCATGGCCAACCATACGGATGCTATCGGCCATGTTCTGGAAGCTATTACGGATAAGGACCATGGGGTCATTACTTCCATGGATGAAATTGGTGCTGTCGGCCACCGAGTCGTCCACGCGGGAGAAAAATATGCTTCCTCCGTGCTGATCACTCCGGACGTGATCAATGCCCTGGAAGAGTGCGTCGATCTGGCTCCTCTTCACAATCCCCCCAACCTTTCCGGTATCGATGCATGCAAAGCTCTGATGCCCAATACGCCGATGGTGGGAGTTTTTGATACCGCTTTCCATCAGACCATGCCTCCCGAATCCTATATTTACGCCATTCCCTACGAATATTATGAAAAGTATGGGATTCGCCGATACGGCTTCCACGGCACCAGCCACAAATATGTTGCTGAACGTGGAGCGGAAATCCTGGGTCAGAGCATCGATAAACTGAAACTGATAACCTGCCATCTGGGCAATGGTGCTTCCGTAACCGCTATAAAATATGGAAAGAGCATTGATACTTCCATGGGTTTCACACCGTTGGAAGGATTAGTCATGGGAACCCGTTCCGGTGATATTGACCCGGCTATCGTCACCTTCATGCGGGAGAAGGGAAACCTGAAACCTGGAGAAGCAAATGATATCCTGAACAAGAAATCCGGTGTACTTGGCATTTCAGGGGTTTCCAGCGACTTCCGTGACCTGGAAAAAGCAGCTGAAGAAGGAAACGAAAGAGCAATCCTGGCTCTGAAGGTCTTCGCCCACAAAGTAAGATTCTATATAGGCGCTTATATTGCTGAAATGAACGGCGTGGATGCCATCATCTTCACGGCCGGTGTCGGAGAGAATGATATGGGCATGAGGGATATCATCTGCAGCAATTTACACAACCTGGGAATCAAACTGGACCTGGTCAAAAACCGTGTAAGGGGAAAAGAAACCGTGCTGAGTACCGATGATTCCAAAGTCAAGATTCTGCTGGTTCCCACCAATGAAGAATTGATGATTGCCCGGGATACTTACAAGATCGTAACAAAAAAATAACTGTTGACACGAGGCGTATAGAAGTATATAATCGATTTGTTGCATTTAATGATTGCAGCAAATTTTGAAAGATACGAGCAAAAGGAGGTGTAGAATATGGCAGTTCCAAAGAGGAAAACGTCAAAGGCTAGAAGAGATAAAAGAAGAGCTCCAAACATGAAAATGACATTACCTGGATTATCAGTGTGTCCTAAGTGCCAAGAGGTAAAGCTTCCGCATAGAGTTTGCCCGAATTGCAATTACTACGATGGTAAGGAAGTTGTTTCTTCACAGGCATAGTGAGAATATAGAAATTTTATCATAGCACAAAAAAAGCATCGGAAACCCCCGATGCTTTTTTTTATCGGCAGACCCCGAGAGGACTGCCGATAGGATGACTATTTGAGAAAAATGGTTTACAGCTTCAGGAGTTCTTCTGCGATCTGGATGGCGTTGGTAGCAGCCCCCTTGCGGATATTGTCTGCTACTACCCAGAGGTTGATGCCGTGATCGACGGAATAATCCCTTCGTACCCGGCCTACGAATACTTCATCTTTGCCTGCAGCATCAATGGCCATGGGGTACAGATTTTTAGAAGGATCATCCATCAGAACAACACCGGGGGCCTGAGCCAGGATTTCCAGTACTTCTTTCATTTCGATGGAATTATGGAATTCCACATTGATGGATTCGCTGTGACAGTCGTAAACCGGAACCCGGACTGTTGTGGCAGTCACCTTGATGGAATCGTCTCCCATGATTTTATGAGTTTCGTTGATCATTTTCATTTCTTCCTTGGTATAGCCGTTTTCCAGGAAAGAGTCGATGTGGGGAAGACAGTTGTTAGCAATGGGATGGGGATAATTCTTCGGCTCTTTGCTGCCGGCCAGACCTTCCTTCAGATCGTTGATGCCTTTCAGCCCCGAACCGGAAACCGCCTGGTAGGTGGAATATACGATTCTCTTGATACCGTATTTGTCATGAAGGGGCTTCAGGGGAACAACGGCCTGAATAGTGGAACAGTTTGGGTTGGCGATGATACCTTTATTCCACTGAATATCCTTGGCATTAACTTCAGGAACTACCAGCGGGACATCCTTGTCCATCCGCCAGGCGCTGCTGTTATCCACCACGATGGTACCATGAGCTGCTGCTATGGGTGCGTACTTTTCACTGGCTGTTCCGCCGGCAGAGAAGAGAGCGATGTCGATGGGCTTGTCAAAGGAATGCTCGTTCAGTTCTTCTACTACATAATCCTTCCCCCGGAATGTTATGGTACTTCCCGCTGATTTCGCGGAAGCCATCAGGTATAAATTCTCGAAGGGAAAATCTCTTTCCTCCAGGACTTTCAAAAAGGTGCTTCCTACTAATCCGGTAGCGCCCACGACAGCAAGATTGGGTTTTCTGTTCATTTTTTCCTCCTATTATATCTATTTCTATGTATTTGATCCACCAATGAGGTTGGGATTCAACAATTATATGATATAGTATCACATCAAACACAAAAAAAGAAGAGATTTTTGTTTAATTTAACAAAAAATATCCCGCCAACATAAGCAGCCCATTGCAGAGCCTTTTGTCGATTTCTGGAATTCTGGAACTAGGATTTTCCCGGACGCTATGGTATAATTAGTTGATTTTTAAATGAAAGGGGTCAGACATTGAGTATTTTTGAAGCTATTTTATTGGGTCTGGTTCAGGGGCTGGCGGAATTTCTCCCCATCAGCAGCTCGGGCCATTTAGCCTTGTTACAGCATTTTTTCGGTATTGAGGGAGAAAATGTCCTTATTTTTGCTGTCATGCTCCACGTGGGCACACTTTTTTCGGTTTTTGCTGTCTACTGGCAGGAAATCAAGGAACTATTCCTGGAGCTGATGTTAGTATTTCGTGATATCTTCACCGGTAAAGGACTTCGGATCCATGCCAACGAGACAAGAAGACTGGGCTTCCTTATTATCGTTGCGACAATTCCTACTGCTATCATTGGATTTGCATTCCGGGATACCTTCGCGTCTCTGTACCTTTCCCTTACAGCCATCGGAGTCAGCCTTTTAATCACTGGCACCCTTCTTTGGGCGGCGGAACGAATGAATAAGGGACAGAAACAGCTGGGAGAAATGAAATTTCGTTATGCAATCGTAATCGGTATTTTTCAAGGGCTTGCCATTGCGCCTGGCATTTCCCGCTCCGGGTCCACCTTGGTGGGAGGACTTTTTTCTGGCCTGGAAAAGAATTTTGCCATTAAATTTGCATTTTTAATTTCCATTCCATCCATTATTGGCTCGGTGGTATTAGAACTTCCAGAAGCGCTTCGAAATAATTTTGATGCTTCTCTTTTTGTACCGATTTTGATTGGTGTAATCGTTTCGGCCCTATCTGGTTTTGTTGCAATAAAAACCATGATACGAGTTGTATCCGGCAAAAAATTAATAATTTTTTCTTGTTATACCTGGTTGCTGGGAGCCCTCGTTCTCGGTTACACATTCTTCATGTAAGAGTAGGATCAAACCATGACAAAGACAACCAAAAAAGCCAGTTCCCGTTCCGGAACAACCGGTTCGAAGAGGGGAAGAAAGCCTAATTCGTCAAAAGCAACGGAGGAAAATCGGTCTACAGACGGAAAGGTACTGAATGAAATCTGGGCAGTTATTCTGCTGGGGATCGGTGCTTTTTTAGTCATTGCCCTTCAGACCCAGGCAGCCGGTGCCTTCGGCCATCTGATTTCCGATGTGCTGAAGGGTATTTTCGGCTTGACAGCCCTGATTCTGCCTTACTATCTGATTCTCTACGGAGTCCTGCTCTTTACCAGAAAAGCTCCCCGAATCGGTTTGCGATCCCTGCTGTTTCTATTGATGATTTTCCTTTCCATTACGGTGATCAATGCCGGAAGATTTCTGGGAGCAACCATGCCTCCCGTTACCCTGGATTCTCTGACTACTGTTTATCAGATGGGAATCTCCCTTACCGGCGGCGGAGTAGTGGGGATGTTTGCCGGAGGCCTTCTGGTCCAGATTCTTGGAAAAGCAGGCATGTATATTCTTTCGGCGGTCCTCTTGATCATATCACTGATGCTGGTCATCAACACCCCCTTGTCCATTTTTATGGATAAGGGCAGGGAAAGAAGAAAAAAGAGAAAAGAAGCCCGGGAAGCCCTTCGGGAAAAGATTTTGGCGGAAGACTCTGCCAAACCAACTCCTCTGAAAGAGAAAATGAAGCCTAAACCTGAACCGCCTCTGAATTTCTCTGGTAATGGGATGACTCCCGGACAGATGAAGATTCTGGATTATGTGCGGAATGAAGAAATGCATAAATCGGAGCCTGTTCCGGAAAAGAATCCGGAGCCTGTCCTGCCTGCCAGAGATGAGAAGGCAGCTGGAGATGATTCCGTCTCTGTTAAACTGACAAACAGCCAGGCAGCAGCCTCTTCGCTGGCTCCTGAAGAAGTGCGAAGCGCCGGCGATCCGGATACCTATAAGGGATATCGGCTGCCTCCCATCGATATCCTGAAAAAAGTCCGGACTTCAGAATCAGCTGCGGATAGCAGCCAACTGCGGATAAAAGCGGAAAAATTGGAAGAGACCATGAAAAATTTCAACGTCAACGCCAAAGTAATCCAGGTGACCCAGGGTCCGGCTATCACCCGGTATGAAATTCAGCCGGCAGTGGGCGTGAAGGTCAGCAGTATTGTCCGGTTGGCCGATGATATTGCCCTGAACCTGGAGGCTAAAAGTATCCGTATGGAAGCCCCGATTCCCGGGAAGGCCGCCGTAGGCATCGAAGTAGAAAACGAACGGGTCAACCTGGTTTCGATCCGAGAACTGATAGAATCCAAAGAATTCAAGAATTCCAAATCCAAGATTTCTTTTGTGGTGGGAAAGGATATCGGTGGCAATGCTATTGTGGCAGACCTGAAATCCATGCCCCATCTGCTGATTGCAGGTTCCACCGGCTCTGGCAAGAGCGTGGCCATCAACAGCATTCTGATCAGCATGCTGTACAAAGCCCGGCCGGATGAAGTGAAGTTCGTCCTGATCGATCCGAAGGTGGTGGAATTGGGGGGATACAACGGCATCCCTCATCTGCTGATTCCCGTTGTAACCGAACCGTCCAAAGCGGCGGCTGCTCTAAACTGGGCGGTGGCGGAAATGACCGGCCGATATAAGAAATTTGCTGAAGAAAATGTTCGGGATCTGGAATCCTATAACGATCTGGTCCGGGAAAGAGGGGATCAGGATCTGCTGCTGCCTCAGATCGTTATCATCATCGATGAACTGGCGGATCTGATGATGGCTGCCCCATCCCAGGTGGAAGAGTCCATATGCCGTCTGGCTCAGATGGCCCGGGCAGCGGGGATGCATCTGATCGTAGCAACCCAGAGACCTTCGGTGGACATTATTACCGGCGTCATTAAAGCCAATATTCCCTCCAGGGTCGCCTTCGCTGTTTCCTCTCAATTCGATTCCAGAACCATTCTGGATATGGGGGGAGCTGAAAAGCTGGTTGGGAAGGGGGATATGCTCTTCAACCCCCTTGGGATGGCAAAACCCATCCGGGTCCAGGGAACCTTCGTGTCCGACTCCGAAGTGCAGGCGGTGATTCAGCATTTGAAAAATCAGGGCATGGAAGCCGAATATTCGGCAGAAATTCTGACCAGTCTGGAAAGGAACACTTCCAATGGCAATGAAGATTCGGACGAGGATGACGAATTGCTGAAAGAGGCCATCGACATGGTCCTCAAGGCAGAGCAAGCCTCCGTATCCATGATGCAGCGCCGATTCCGAATCGGTTACAATCGGGCCGCCAGGATGATCGACAGCATGGAAGCCCGGGGGATCATCAGCCATGCAGACGGAAGCCGGCCCAGAACCGTGCTGATGACCGAAGAAGAATACCGAAGCCGCCAGGAAGAAGCGGAGGAATAGAAAGGAACACTGATAATTAGAATGAAGATATACATTGAAACCCTGGGTTGCCCGAAGAATCTAAACGATTCGGAGGCTGCTGCAGGGATTTTGGAAAAAGAAGGACATCAGATTGTCCTTAGCCCTGATGAGGCGGATGTGCTGATGGTCAATACCTGCGGCTTCATCAACGATGCAAAAAAAGAATCCATTCAGCGAATCTTTGAAATGTCGGAGGAAAAGAACCAGGGTGCTTCCCTGGTGGTCACCGGATGCCTGTCCCAGCGGTACGGTGAAGAATTATACAAAGAGATGCCGGAGGTGGATCTTTTCCTGGGCGTCAATGAATACCCCAGGCTTCCGGAACTGCTGCAAGGCCTTGGTAAGGACAAAAGAGAAAAACACTTGTCCGCCAGCGGCCAGGAGTTCGTAGAGCTGCAGGAAAGAAAGCGCCTGTCCGGAAGCTGGTCTGCTACCATCAAAATATCCGAGGGCTGCGACAATCAGTGTGCGTACTGTGTCATTCCGGGAATCCGGGGCGGATACCGAAGCCGGACCCGGGAAGCAATTTTGGCAGAAGCAAAAAAATTGGCTGAAGAAGGATGCCGGGAACTGATCATCATCGCACAGGATGTCACCACCTATGGACTGGATCTCTACGGAAGACTGGCGCTGCCGGAACTGCTGAAGGATCTCTGCCGTATCGAAAAATTAAAGTGGATCCGGCTGATGTACTGCTATGAGGACCGGATTACCGATGAACTGATCCAGGTTATAAAGGAAGAGGAAAAAATCTGTCATTACCTGGACATCCCCTTGCAGCACATCAGTGATGATATCCTGAAGGGTATGAACCGCCGGTCTACCAGTAAGAGCATTCGCGCTACTCTGGATAAATTAAGGAAAGAAATTCCGGACATCCATATCCGAACCACTTTTATTACAGGATTCCCAGGAGAAAAGAAGGAAGATTTTGACCTGCTCTATGATTTTATAAAGGAGCAGCGATTCAGCCGCCTCGGAGTTTTTGCCTATTCCAGAGAAGAAGGAACTCCGGCAGGGGAGCGGAAGGATCAGGTTCGAAGCGATGTGAAGGAACGAAGAAAGGATTCCCTGATGCGGCTGCAGCAGGAGATATCCCTTTCCCTCAATCAGGAAAAAATCGGCAGGACCTTTGATGTTCTGGTGGAGGAGATTGAGGAAGACGGGTCCTATATCGGCCGGACGATCTACGATGCTCCGGAAATCGACAACGGAGTCCTTTTCACCTCGGGAAAGAGCCTTGTTCCGGGGGATTTTGTGAGGGTCCTGATCCAGGATGCCTTTGATTATGACCTGACAGGAGTGGAGGTGGAACAATGAATTTACCCAATCAGCTGACTATGGCAAGAATGATTGCCGTGCCCATATTTATCGTCGTCTATTTAATGGGCTACAACGTAGCAGCCGCCATTATTTTCATTCTGGCATCTGTTACCGACTTTCTGGACGGATACCTGGCCCGGAAGCACAACCTGGTTTCCAATTTTGGAAAAATCATGGATCCCCTTGCGGACAAGCTGCTGGTCATCTCAGCTTTGGTCTGCATGGTGGAACTGGGTATCGTAGCCGGATGGATGGTCATAGTGATCCTAGCAAGAGAGTTTACCGTAACAGGATTACGTACAGTGGCGGCTGCCCAGGGCATCGTTATCGCTGCCGGCATGACGGGAAAGATCAAAACTGTCCTGCAAATGATCGCCGTTCCGCTGCTCTTGCTGGAAAACTGGCCCTTCCAATTGATCGGCCTTCCGGTGGACCAGATTTTTCTTTGGGCATCGGTCATCATGACCATTGTATCCGGTACAGAATATGTTTATCAGAACCGAAAGGTTTTTTCAATGTAAGGAGACGAACCAATGAAAGCTGCCATTCTCAGCGTAGGGACCGAACTTCTCTTTGGTCAGATCACCAATACCAACAGCGCCTTTTTATCCCGGCATCTCAATATGCTGGGATTTGACGTCCTGTATCATTATACGGTGGGAGATAATCCGGCAAGACTGGAGGAAATTCTAAAACTCGCTTACCGGGACTGTGACCTGGTCATTACTACCGGAGGCCTCGGTCCGACCCAGGACGACCTGACCAAGGAAGTGGTTGCCCAGGTTTTCCACGACTATCTGGTCACCAGCGAAGAATCCCTGTCCTGGCTGGAAGACTATTTTCGCCGGAACAACCGGGTCATGACCGATAATAACCGGAAACAGGCCAACCTTCCCAGTCGGGCCATTCTTTTCCATAACGACGCAGGAACTGCACCCGGATTTGCCCTGGAAGAGGATAACCGGATCGTGNNCCCTGGCCCACCCCGGGAAATGAGCCGGATGTTCCTGCAAAAGGCATTGCCCTATCTGGAAACAAAAACCGACGGAATCATATACCATAAAAGCATCCGAACTTTCGGAATCGGTGAGTCCCAATTGGAAACCACCCTGCTGGAGCTGATCGACTCCCAGACAGATCCCACCCTGGCCACCTATGCCAAGGAAGGGGAATGCTCCCTGCGAATCGCTTCCAAACGAAAAACCCTGCGGGAGGCAGAAGAAGCGGTTGCTGAAATGATCGAAAGGATAAAGCCGCTGATCGGAGAGTTTATCTACAGCACCGAGGATGAAGAATTGGTTGAAGTGGTAGGCCGTCTCCTGATGGAAAAAGAGGTATCCGTATCCTGTGCTGAATCCTGTACCGGTGGTCTGTTCGCCGGGGCACTTTCTTCTATTCCCGGGATTTCAAAAGTCTTTGACCGGGGTCTTGTAACCTACAGCAATCGGGCCAAGGTGGAAGAATTGGGAGTCTCCCCGGGAACATTAGATCAATTTGGAGCGGTGAGCAGAGAAACTGCATTAGAAATGGCCCGGGGCCTGAATGAGGTAACCGGCAGCCGTCTTTGTGTATCCATTACGGGGATTGCCGGACCAGAGGGAGGATCGGAAATCAAGCCGGTGGGTCTTTCTTATGTGGGAATAGTTCTGGATGGACGGG
>DIMT01000028.1:1578-1983 GCA_002425705.1 Firmicutes bacterium UBA5559 | reverse complement strand
GTTACCGAAATCCGCAGCCGGAACGTCAACCGAAACTGGAACCGGAATTATTCGGTACTGGCCATGCTTCATCTGATTTACAAATTGCTCATTGACATGGAATAATATGTCATATATAATAATATATACCAAACCAATACTGCTTTTTTCGTCAGGCCACTTGACCAGAACGGAAATATAGGGTATTATGATAAAAAAGAACATGCGTTCACATTAATGGAGGTTGCTAAATGGGCATTAATAGAGAAGATAAGGATAAAGCACTGGAAGCGGCACTGCATCAAATCCAGAAACAGTTCGGACAGGGAGCCATCATGAAATTGGGGGATGAAGGGTCCCGACTGAATGTGGAAGCCATTTCCACCGGTTCTGTCAGTCTGGATGTGGCTACCGGTATCGGCGGGG
>DIMT01000028.1:0-1521 GCA_002425705.1 Firmicutes bacterium UBA5559 | reverse complement strand
CCTTCATCGATGCGGAGCATGCTCTGGATCCGGAGTATGCCAGGAATCTTGGCGTTGATATTGATGAACTGCTGGTATCTCAGCCGGATACGGGGGAGCAGGCTATGGAAATCTGCGAGATGCTGGTCCGAAGCGGGGCACTGGATGTCATCGTCATCGACTCGGTTGCCGCATTGGTTCCAAAAGCCGAAATTCAGGGAGATATGGGAGACAGCCATGTGGGCCTCCAGGCTCGACTGATGTCCCAGGCTCTGCGAAAGCTGGCAGGGGCCATCAACCGTTCCCACACCTCCGTCATCTTCATCAATCAGTTGAGAGAGAAAATCGGAGTCATGTTCGGTAATCCGGAAGTGACTACCGGTGGCCGGGCTCTGAAATTCTATGCGTCCATGCGGCTGGATGTCCGAAAAATCGAAAGCATCAAGTCCGGAGACGCGGTTCTGGGCAACCGGACCCGGGTCAAGATCGTCAAAAACAAAGTAGCTCCTCCCTTTAAAATGGCTGAGTTTGATATTATGTATGGCCTGGGAATCTCCAGAGAAGGGGATGTACTGGATTGTGCTGTCGAAGCTAAAGTCGTGGAAAAGGCCGGATCCTGGTACTCTTACGAAGGGAATCGAATCGGACAGGGCAGAGAGAATGTCAAAACTTTCCTGAAAGATAATCCCGAGACTTTGGAAAGGATTGCCGGTCAGATCAAGGAAACCTTTAAGCCGGTCACGATCCAGGCAGATGAAGACGGTGTCATCATCGAATAAGTATTAATTTGCTGTTTGTCAAACTGAATATAACCAGTTACATAATTACATTATGTACCATTTAACCCATATTAAGTAAAATAATTTGTATTATTTGCTGCGATATATGGGTTTTTTGTTATCCAATTGTTTGTTTTTCATAATTAGTGTGTTGACTTTAGCAAGAAAGGAGAAAACTTTTGCCTTCTTATATATAGAGAAGATATAATATTATTGTCAAATAATTAACTATTGCAACCAATTGGGAGGTTAACATGAATTCACCGGAATTTGAAAAATTGGATCAGATCATCGATGAGTACCTGGAAGTACAGGGCAATCTCATCATCATTCTCCAGAAGGCACAGGAAATATTCGGATATCTTCCCAGAGACGTGATCCGCCATATATCCCGGAGAACCGGCCATACTCAGGCGAAGATCTACGGAGTTGCTACTTTTTATACTCAATTCCGACTGCAGCCCATCGGGGAGAACCTGATCATGCTGTGTCAGGGAACCGCCTGTCATGTCAGCGGTTCTAAAGAGATTGAAGAAACCGTAACACAGGTTCTGGGCATCAAAGATGGGGAAACCACGGAAGACAAGCTGTTTACCCTGAATAATGTGGCATGCCTTGGGTGCTGCAGTCTGGCCCCGGTCATGATGATCAGCGGCCCCGATGGAGAAGAAACCTACGGAAATCTGACAAAGGAAACGACAAAGGAAATATTGAAAGGCATCATGGCAGCCCGGTAGGGCAGGAGACCAGCTATGAAAAGTCA
>DIMT01000007.1 GCA_002425705.1 Firmicutes bacterium UBA5559 | reverse complement strand
ACGGCATGCCCGTCATACCAAAGAAAAACCCTTGAAATTTCAAGGGTTTTCTACACTTTTGAACTATTCCCACTCAATCGTGCTTGGTGGCTTGCTGGTGATATCGTACACGATCCGGTTGACTCCCTTCACCTCGTTGACAATCCGGTTGGATATCCGCTCCAGGACGTCGTAGGGGATTCGGGCCCAGTCGGAGGTCATGCCGTCTACAGAAGTGACGGCCCTTATTCCGACGGTATAATCATAGGTCCGGAAGTCGCCCATGACGCCAACGCTGCGGATGTTCGGAAGGACGGTGAAGTACTGCCAGATATCCCGCTCCAGTCCGGCCATACGGATTTCTTCTCGTAATATATAATCGGATTCCCGAATGATGGTCAGTTTTTCTTCGGTGATCTCACCCAGGCATCGGATAGCCAGGCCAGGTCCCGGGAAGGGCTGACGCCATACTAATTCAGAAGCGATCCCCAGCTCTTCACCGACTTTTCGCACTTCGTCCTTGAAGAGCAGCCTCAGAGGTTCCAGCAGGTCCATCTTCATATCCGCCGGCAGTCCTCCAACGTTGTGGTGGCTCTTGATAACAGCCGATTCGCCGGTGCCGCTTTCCACCACGTCGGGGTATATGGTTCCCTGGAGCAGATAGTCGATGCCACCCAGTTCATCATATAGTTTCTTGGATTCCTCTTCAAAGACCCGGATGAATTCTTCTCCGATAATCTTTCTCTTGGTTTCCGGATCGCTGACTCCTTCCAGCCTGTTAAGGAATCGTTCCTGGGCGTTGACCCGGATGATTCGCATGTTGAACTGGCGGCCATAGACCTCCATGACCTGGTCTCCTTCGTTTTTACGGAGCAGGCCGTGATCCACAAAGATGCAGGTCAGGTTGTCCCCAATGGCTTCATGAACCAACACGGAGGCAACGGAAGAATCCACTCCACCAGAAAGGGCGCAGAGAACTTTTTTGTCCCCGACGGTTTTTTTGATTTCCTCAATTTTAGCTTTAGCAAAGCTGGACATGGTCCAGTTTTTTTCGCAGCCACAGATTTCAAACAAGAAGTTTTTCAGCAGGTCCTGGCCAAAGGGGGTGTGATGGACCTCCGGGTGGAATTGGACGGCATAGAGCTTCTTTTCGGGGTTTTCCATGGATCCGGTGGGGCAGGTTTCCGTATTAGATGAGACGACAAAACCTTCCGGCACCTGTTTGATGTAGTCCGTGTGACTCATCCAGCAGATTTCATCGGTGGGAATCCCGCGGAATAACAAACTGTCCCGGCTGATGTTCAGTTTGACTTTCCCGTATTCCTTGTAATCGGGGCTGACCACTTCGCCGCCCAGGACGTGGGCCATCAGCTGGGCACCGTAGCAGATTCCCAGAATGGGTATCCCCATTTCAAAGATCTCTTTTGGCAGAGTCGGGGCTCCCTCTTCATAAACGCTGGCCGGACCTCCGGTGAAGATGATTCCCCAGGGCCGGGCTTCTTTAATTTTCTCCAG
The DNA here is from genome assembly GCA_002425705.1 of Firmicutes bacterium UBA5559. Classification (GTDB taxonomy): domain Bacteria; phylum Bacillota; class Clostridia; order Peptostreptococcales; family Anaerovoracaceae; genus UBA5559. Next base: position 23,624 of record DIMT01000007.1, on the reverse strand, counting down.
GCAGTTCCTGTAAGAAACGATTTCACAATAAACATGGGCTTCCCGGACTCTCCGGGCGATTAATTGATTGTATTGTCCGCCGAAATCAACGACGAGCACTCCTTCGTACTGCATAGGCTCTCCTTTATTAAACGGTTTATGACACGTTTCCGGCGTTACCGGATCACGTTGGTGGACGTTTCTTTCAGTATAACGTCATGGGCTCCGCCTTCTACGATGGAGGTGGCGGATACCAGGGTGATCTTGCCCTTTTCCTGCAGTTCCGGAATGGTCAGGACACCGCAGTTGCACATGGTGGATTTCACCTTGTTGAGGGACTGAGTCACGTTGTCCTTCAGGCTGCCGGCATAGGGAACGTAGGAATCCACCCCTTCTTCAAAGGACAGTTTTCCGTCTCCACCCATGTCATAACGCTGCCAGTTCCTTGCCCGGTTGGAGCCTTCTCCCCAGTATTCCTTGACGTAATTTCCGTTGATGTTCAGTTTGTTGGTGGGACTCTCATCAAACCTGGCAAAGTACCGGCCCAGCATGATAAAATCGGCTCCCATCGCCAAGGCAAGAGTCATATGGTAATCGTAGACGATGCCACCGTCAGAACAGATGGGGATGTAGATGCCGGTTTTTTCATAGTATTCCTGGCGGGCCTGAGCGACTTCAATAACCGCAGAGGCCTGCCCACGGCCGATTCCCTTCTGCTCCCGGGTGATACAGATGGAGCCGCCACCGATTCCAACTTTTACGAAATCCGCTCCAGACTCTGCCAGGTACAGGAATCCTTCCCGATCCACCACGTTGCCGGCTCCGATTTTGACCTCTTCCCCGTACTGCCTCCGGACATAATCGATGGTGTCCTTCTGCCACTCGGTAAATCCTTCGGAAGAGTCGATGCAGAGAACATCTGCCCCTGCATCCACCAGGGCCGGAATCCGCTCCGTATAATCCTTGGTGTTGATACCAGCTCCCACCACGTATCGCTTGTGGGTATCCAGCAGCTCATTGGGATTTTCTTTATGGGAATCGTAATCCTTCCGGAAGACGAAGTGGGTCAATCGCTTGTTCTTGTCGATAATGGGCAGGGCATTGAGTTTATGATCCCAGAGCATGTCATTGGCTTCGGAAAGGGACACCCCGTCTTCGGCATAAATAAGGGATTCAAAAGGAGTCATAAATTCGGACACCTTGGTATCCAGGGCCATCCGGCTGATTCGGTAATCCCGGCTGGTGACGATTCCAAGAATCTTTCCTTCTGCGGTCCCGTCATCGGTAACAGCCACGGTGGAATGACCGCTTTTCTTTTTCAGGGCGATGATATCGGCCAGAGTCTGATCCGGACGGATGTTGGAATCGCTTCGGACAAATCCGGCTTTATGGCCTTTCACCCGCTTCACCATAGCGGCCTGGCTGTCGATGGGCTGAGACCCGAATATAAAGGAAACTCCACCTTCCTTTGCCAGGGCTACTGCCATCCGGTCATCGGATACAGACTGCATGATGGCGGAAACCAAAGGGATGTTCATTTTCAGGGGAGCTTCTTCCCCTTTTTTAAATTTCACCACCGGTGTTTTTAAAACCACGTTTTCCGGTCGGCATTCCTTTGCGGAATACCCCGGTACCAGCAGGTACTCGCTGAATGTTCTTGAGGGCTCGTTGAAAAACTCTGCCATAATTGCCTCCTTTATACTTCCTGTTTTTTATTTGCTTCTTTTGATTCATTTCCTATGATCGGCTACTCCCGGAAAGGTACTCTTCCAGAGTAATTGCTGATTCTTCTATTTTTTTTGCCGGTTCCACACCCACATATCGGAAGTGCCAGGGTTCATACATGTATCCGGTGATCTGGGCCTTTCCTTTGGGATACCGGAGGATGAATCCATATTCCCGGGCATGTTCCATGAGCCACTCCCATTCGGGGGTACCTTCAAAATCCTGGGTAAGGGCATATCCGACGGATGGAGCCGAGATGTCTACTGCCAGTCCTGTCTGGTGTTCACTGTGCCCCGGCCGGGCGCTGAACCGGTCCGCTTCCTTCTGTCCGTGGGCCTTGACATAGTTGTTGTACAGGGTGGTCTGGAATCCGTAGGATCGGTAAGCGGTGGTCATGACGATTTCTAGTCCTTCAGTGGCCGCTGCTTCTGCCATCCGATTAAATTGGTCCGCCGCTTCCTTTCTCATATACCGGCCTTCCGGAGAACGATCCGTTGCATAATACCGGATTGGAGCCAGATCATTCGGAACATAATCCCGGCTCAGGAAGTATTCCTTATTGACCAGAATCATCAGCCCCGTATCATCTGCCGGCTTTGGGGTTTCACTGTATCCGGAGGCATCGCCTGATTGTGGCTGCTCTGCCGGCTCCGGTTCTCCTTCGGTCGGCTTCTGTGTTTCCGGATCCTCTGCTGAAGGCTTCTGGGATTGCGGTTCCAAAGGCTCAGAAGGGCTTTGCGGTTCCTGCTGAATGATTTCCGGTTTGTCTTCCCAGGGACTCCAGGCAAAGGGCCGGACTTCCTCTTCATAGGGGTAGGTCCAAACTAAAAATTCTATGATAATCACCAAAAGGATGATAACCCATTTCCATAACGGTTTCATGCTTGCTTATGCCTTCCTCGCTACGCTTTATCGATGCCCGATTCGCTGATATCCTCAATTAGATTCTTTCTATTTTAACGCATTTTTGCACTGAATTCAAATAAATTCCGATAAAAAATTCCCCTGCCTTGCGGCAGAGGAATGCGGATCATTTCCCATGTTTCCCAAATAGCCAACTGACTGCTGTTCCCAGGGCCATAAATCCCAGGGCTGCTCCTCCTTCCAAAGAGGCTTCAAAGCCAGGATAAAGAAGGGCCACCGATCCGATCATCAGTCCCAGGATACCCATATAGAGGGCTTGGGGATGGTCCTTGATGAGGGCGCCGATGATCTTAACACCGAAATACCCCCCCAGGAGGATTCCGGCTATCACCGGAATCAGGATAGAAAAATCAAAGGTGGATATGGCTTCCATGGTAATAAAGTAGGCTCCCAGCATCAGCATCACAAAGGACCCGCTGATTCCCGGAAGAATCATACCGATGGTGCTGACGATGGCCGACAGGAATAACCACCCTGCCAGGGCCGGGTAGGATAACCGTTCCGGTGAAAAGGCCCCTTGGCCAGGTCCCGCCATCATTTCCACCAAAAACAGGCCCAACATAAAAAACAGAGCAATGAAAAAAGGAAGAAGGTTCTTCTTTTTCAGTTTTTCATATCGAGCTTTCTTCCATAGCAAGGGAATGCTCCCGACCACCAGGCCCATAAAACCATACATGGTGGCCATTTCGTAATTCCGGATCAGGAAGGTAATCCCGTTGCTGAAGAGCAGTATCCCCGTCAGGGTGCCTCCTCCAATCAGCAACAGAAACGGGATGCTCTCCCGAATCCGTTCTTTACTGAAAGCCAATATGATCGGGTCGTAAATATTGAGGATCACCATCATGGTCCCCCCGCTGACGCCGGGTATCACATTGGCAATCCCCAGTATGATGCCATAAACAAAAAATTTCATTTTTCCACCAATGTTATAAGCGTTTCTACAAATTGTCCTCGAATTTTGTCGAAGTCAATTTGCAGAACAGGGCACAAACCCATGTTTTTAAAGGTTTGCGCCCATAATCATAAGGTTAACGAATGAAGTCAACAAACCAACTTGCAGAACAGTTCTAATAGTTGGTTACTGTATCTTTACCTCGCCCCATCTCACCACAACGCCGTTTCTAGTTTCCAAGATTTGAATGTAAGAGTCTAAAGCTGCTTGCACAGGATCATTAAGTTGATAAGAGGTCCAGCCCTCTAATGAAACATATTCTGTACCAACATATGGAGGAGTTCCTAAAGACATCGCAACTTTACTATAATATGTTGAGCCAGATTGCCCTCCGTCGACCACAATCATTGCGCTGCCAGTTGTCGGCGAATCGAGCGCTGTGATGGATACGCTCAATCCGCTTGCAAGAACAGGCGGGGTATATCCATCATCCGCCGGACCAGTTTTACCCCAACGGGTCACTTTGTTGTCAGAGTTCCTCACTTCAACCACTTGTACATATCGTCCATCCAGTATGCTGATTTCAAAACCGGCAGATGTGGTAATTGAATTCCAATCCCCAACCGTTATAACATCTCCTTTAACCGGCGCTGAAGGGTTGGAATTGGAAATCCTGTAATACATACTATGGCCACTTGCAGGAGCAGTCGCCAATGTCAGGATCATTTTCCCTTCCTGAACCGGATTCAAAGCTGCCAGAGATGGACTAAGCCCACTGGCATAGTCTGCTTCCGTTGCCGGGAAAACGGCAGTGATAACGCCGGAATTGACCGGGTTTGTAGCAGTAGCTCCAGATACCTTGAACTGATTTGCAGAAACTCCTGTGAGGGTGTATCCATCCTTCGCCTTCAAGGTAATCGTTGCTGTATAAGCGGTATTTGGTGCAAAGGTACTATGGTTCGGATTCCAGGAAATTGTTGCCGTGTATTCCGCCGTGGAGGCAATGCTGGATACCGGAGTGGCTCCCAGTTTGGGAACCGTCACACCAGAAATATTGGTTGCTGCAATTACAGATACTTCAACCGGACCTCGGGCGGCGCTGGACACCGTTTCCGAATAATTGCTCTTGCCTGTCGCAAACACCTTGATGTACTTACCCACATCGCTGCCGGCCAGTGTATAGGTACTGCTGGTGGCTCCGGAAATATTGGTATAGGTGCCATTGGAAGACGACGAGGACTTCCACTGGTAATTAACGGTGGCAGTAGAAGGAGTCAGGGCTCCTGCCTTCAGTTCATTCCCCACCTTCATGGTTCCTGTGAAAGCTGCGATGGCGGTGACTTTGGTTGTCCCTGTCAAGGACAGTTTTTCCGTGATGGTGCCGCTACCGGTCAGGGTTACCCTGGCGTCGGTCCGGAGCTTGGCAATGGTGCCGTCGTTATCGATTCGGGTTGAAGCTGCTGCATCCAGCACATCAATTCGCTCTACCTTACAGTACTTATCCAGATCCAGAGTAGATGTAGCGCTAACCTTCACAAAGTCTGCCGTAACATCTTCAAAGGCCACAGTCAGCCTTTCATCAATATAAATATTATCATAGGTCCCCTTCAGCAGAATCCGGTTTTCTCCCCTGATGAGGTACAGGTCATCCAGATCCGCCCCGTCTTCCACGACGATCCGGACGTTTCCGGATACCTTGGCTACGATCATGGAATTTACGGAGCAGTTGCTCTTGATCGTCAAGGAGTTGATTCCGCCGCCACGAACCAGGATATTGCCTGTCACGTCGGTGTTATCCAGAATCAGATTCCCGGTACCGACGCCGTCTCCTACGATCAGATCCCCCTTAATGGTGGAATTCTTCACGGTCACGTTGGGTTTATTGATCAGCAGATTCCCGTTCAGGGTGGAATGGGTAACAGTGGCGCTTCCCGTTCGTCCATAAGCCTTGACCATATTGTCCATAACCTTGGCGAATTCGGCCCGGCTGATGTTGGCTTCCGGCTTCAGGTATCCGTCGCTTCCTGCAACGTATCGGTTGTTGATCATGGCGCTGACCGATTCCCGGGCATAGGAAGCTACTTTGCTTCCATCCACAAAGTTGTTCAGGGAATAGGTGGTGGTGCTGGTCAGCTGAAAAGCCCGGGCCAGGACGGTGAATGCTTCCTGGCGGGTGATCGGATCGTTGGGCCGCATATAGGTGTCCTGTTTGAAGGTACCCATTCGGATTGCTCGCTGAATATCCTCAGCAAACCAGTCGGCGGAGGATACATCCCGGACTCCGGTGAGAGAGGCTTTATCCGTAGCGCCAAAAGCCCGGTTGACGATGGCTGCCATCTGAGCTCGTGTCAGGTTGGCGGAAGGTTTTATGGTCCATTTTCCATATTCCTCGAATCCTGAAATCAGGCCGTTGTTAACGGCTTTTTCCAAGGCATCCGTGGACCAGTCCGACGGCATATCCACGAAATCCGAAATAGTTACTGCCCTGGCTGGCTGCCCCCAAGGCACCATACCAAGCAACAACGTCATAATCAGTAGCAGTGCCATTCTTTTCTTGCTCTTCATCAACAGTCTCCCCTCTCCGCACAACAGTACGCTTTGACGCATTTTTATCAGTTCTTATCAATTCTATTGTATTACTTTGCTAATTTTTGTCAAACCAAATTTTCGAACCAACTTCCAGAACAGTTCTAAAAGTTGATAGGCTGCTCCAGTTGGCTTTCAAGTCATAAAAAATCAGAAGCCCTGGTTTTCCAAGACTTCTGACGTTTTCAATTCTATAAAAGTTCCGTTCTTTCTGAAAATTTCGCATCAATTATCGGAACTGCTTATAAAGTTGGTTGGTTACATCATGCCGCCCATGCCGCCCATGCCACCCATCGGAGGCATTGCCGGTTCGTCGGACTTGGCTTCTACGACACCGGCTTCGGTGGTAAGAAGCATAGCCGATGCGGAGGAAGCGTTCTGGAGGGCGGACCTTGTAACCTTGGCCGGGTCAACGATACCAGCTTTGATCATATCCACGTATTCTCCGGTATTGGCATTAAATCCAACGCCAATTTCGCTGGTCTTCACCTTCTCGATGACAACGGAGCCTTCAAATCCGGCGTTTTCCGCAATCTGTCGTACCGGCTCTTCCAGAGCTCTCATGATGATAGCCCCGCCGGTCTTTTCGTCGCCGGACAAGGTGCTTACATATTTCTGAACAGCCGGAATCGCGTTTGCAAGAGCCACGCCGCCGCCGGCTACGATACCTTCTTCAACAGCAGCTTTGGTTGCGTTCAGGGCGTCCTCGATCCGGAGCTTTCTTTCTTTCAGTTCTGTTTCAGTAGCTGCTCCCACCTTGATGACTGCTACGCCGCCAGACAGTTTGGCCAGTCTTTCCTGAAGCTTTTCCCGGTCAAAATCGGAATGGGTTTCTTCGATCTGAGCCCGAATCTGGGAGATTCTAGCCTGAATCTGTTCCTGTTCACCAGCGCCATCCACGATGACGGTATATTCTTTATTGATCTTGACGGAAGCGGCAGTCCCCAGCAGATCCAGGGTTGCTTCCTTCAGTTCGTATCCCAGTTCTTCGGAAATCACGGTACCGCCAGTCAGGGCAGCGATATCATCCATCATGGCTTTTCTTCTGTCGCCGAATCCGGGAGCCTTGACAGCCACGCATTCGAAGGTGCCTCGAAGCTTGTTCAGGACCAGAGTGGCCAGGGCTTCCCCTTCCACATCTTCTCCGATGATCAGCAGTTTTCTTCCCTGCTGGACGATCTGCTCTAAAATGGGGAGCAGTTCCTGAATGTTGGAAATCTTTTTATCGGTCAGCAGGATGTAGGGATTCTGCAGAACAGCTTCCATCTTTTCGGTGTCGGTTACCATGTAAGCGGACAGGTAGCCCCGGTCAAACTGCATTCCTTCTACGACTTCCAGAGTGGTGCCCATGGATTTGGATTCTTCCACGGTGATAACCCCGTCCTTGCCCACTTTTTCCATGGCATCGGCAATCAGTCCGCCGATCTCTTCGTCGGCTGCGGAAATGGAAGCGACCTGAGCGATGCTTTCCTTGGATTCCACGTTTTTGGAGATGTTCTTGATTTCATCTACAGCCACTTCGACGGCTCCCTGGATACCCTTTTTCAGGACCATGGGGTTAGCACCGGCGGCTACATTCTTAAATCCTTCCTTGATGATGATCTGAGCCAGCAGGGTAGCGGTAGTGGTACCATCACCGGCTACATCATTGGTTTTTGTAGCTACTTCCTTGACCAGCTGAGCCCCCATGTTTTCCACGGCATCTTCCAGCTCAATCTCTTTGGCGATGGTCACACCGTCATTGGTGATCAGCGGTCCGCCGAATTTCTTTTCCAGCAGGACGTTTCTGCCCTTGGGCCCTAATGTGATCTTAACGGTATTGGCCAGCTGATCCACGCCGGACTGCAGCTTTCTTCTTGCATCTTCACTATAGAAAATTTCTTTTGCCATAACTAAAATCCCCTCTTTCTTATTGGTTCAATTTTGTTGTTATTGTTTTTGGTATGATTTCGCTTATTTGATCCCGATGACCAAAGGAGTGCTCCGATTTACCGGACTACCTTTGCCAGGATGTCCCGCTGGGACATGATGGTGTACTCGGCGCCATCGTACTTCACTTCAGTACCGGCATATTTGGAGAAGATGACCAAATCGCCCACTTCCAGCTCCATTTTATCCTCTTCGGTTCCGGGGCCCACAGCAACCACTTCTGCCATCTGGGGCTGTTCCTTGGCCTGACCGGGCAGGACGATGCCGCTCTTGGTCTTTTCTTCGGCTTCCACCCGCTTAATCACGACTCTTTCTCCTAAAGGTTTAATTCCAAAACTCATCTCAATACCTCCTAATGTTTATTTTTCTTGCGATAATCGCTTTTTTACAAATTGTTAGCACTCATTAATGTTGAGTGCTAACTATAATTTATTATATATCCCTTTCTTTGTCAAGGGCATCCTTTATATTTTTCACAAAAAATTAAACCCACTCCGAAATCCGATTCCGGAATGGGCGAGTCCGTCAATTACATCCGGAATCCCAGGGCGATGAAGAGCCAGGGCAGAAAAATGGCCGGAATCATATTGGCAACTTTAATTGGTTTGGTAGAAGCTCCCAGGAAATTGACTCCGATGCCGGCAATCAGAAGGCTTCCTACCGCAGACATTTCCGTAATGATCTCCGCTGTGAGCCAGACCTTGATATAGGTAGCGCCAAGGGCAATGGCCCCCTGATACAGGAGTACGGGGATTGCTGCAAAAGCGACGCCTAATCCCAGTTGGGAAGCAAAGACGATTGAAATCACTCCGTCCAGGATGGACTTGGCGAAAAGCATTTCATGGTTTCCCTGAAGTCCGCTGTTCAGAGCACCGACGATGGCCATGGAACCGGTACAAAATAAAATGCTGGCCGTCACAAAACCGGTGGCAAAGCTGCCTTCTCCGAAGCCTAGTTTCTTCTCTGCCCAAAGGCCGATGTTGTTCATCCCCTTGTCGATGTTGATCCATTCCCCCAGAATGGAACCGATTACGACACTGAGGATCAGAGTCAGGATGGCCTGGCTTTCCATGGCACCGGAAATGCCGATGTAAAGGAGGGCCAGGGCGATACCCTGCTTGATGATTACTTCAAAACGTTCGGGGAAATTGCGGATCAGCAGCTTCCCCAGGATAGCACAGACGACGATGGCGATGGCATTCACGATTGGTCCTAACATGTTTCTTGTCCTTCCCTTATGTAATAGAATAAATACTGCTGGGCGATTCCCCCGTAAGGTCCGAAGTGCTTTGCCGCATAGTCGGTCATCGCCGCCGTATCCTTTTCCGGAATCCCATATAATTCATGCATGACCCGGCGGACCCAGACGTCCACGGGAAAACTCTCCAGCCGGTTCATGGAAAACAGGAGGATACAGTTGGCCACTTTCTCCCCCACCCCGCAAAGACTCCTCAGGTAATCCGAGGTGTCGCCGATTCCCTGTTCCCTTACCTGACGGGCCGTTTCCAGGATGTAGCGGGCCCGGTATCCCAACCGGCAGGGCGCCAGATCCTCCACGCTCAGAGCAGCCAGCCTTTCCGGTGTCGGAATGTCATAGTACTGCTTCCCCCGGTATTCTCCTGCCGGCTCCCCGAAGTGCCGGCAAAGGGACTCAATGCAGCCCCGGATCCTGGGGATGTTATTGTTCTGAGAAATGAGAAAGGACAGGATGGTCTCCCACCGGTCCTGATTCAGGATCCGTATCCCGTATCCATGGCGGATAGCCCGTTCCATGACCGGGTCTTCAGTCGCCAGCTGGTTCTTGATCCGGCCATAATCCCGGTCCAGATCCAGGTAGCTTCGCCACAGGGTTTCCGCCTCTTCCTGGGTTGCGTTTTCGATCAGGATATCCACTGGGTCTTCCGGCCGGTCGCTGCCGGCTTTGCCGGGAATGACCCGAATATTTACCGGTCTGCCGAAAGCGATTCCCGTATAGCTTCCGTCCTCTTCCCGGGTCCAGCGAAAGCACTGACCACAGTCAAAGGTATGGTCCGGGTGAAAATCCTGGACATTTCTGATGATTGCCATTGGGCGTAAGACCTCCTATTTCAGGCCCCGGACTTCCACATTTACCGTCTCAATGTTGAAGGCGGTCATCTGCTCTACTTCCCGGGAAATGTTTTTCTGAAGATTGCGGGCCACTTCCGTCACCCGAAAACCGTATCGGAGAATAGCCAGGACGGTGATTTCCACCCCGGTGCTGGTGGTCACCGCGTCGGTCCGAAGGATGGATGCAACCCCTTCCGTACGAAGACCGATATACTGAATCATGTCGGTAACCGCTTTATCGGAAATGGTGTAATCCCCCAGATAGCTATAAGTAGGACGAACCACCGATTTTTCAGAAAAACTTTCCTTGGCCCCCCAACCCCGAAAAATCTTAAGAGGATCCAGAAAATAGCCGGAAAAATCCCGCTTGATCTGGAAGGTGGGCACGGGAATAACGTGTTTCCCCATCTCATGTCGTTGTTTATGGGCCACGGTTCGCTCGGCTTCCGTGGTAACCTCTTCAATATAGATGATCTCTGAAATAGCCGGCAGTTCCAGCCTGGAGTCAATCTTTTCCACCATGCCTCGGGAGGTGCCTAAGAGAAGAATCGACTGAATACCCAACTGCCTGATTTTGTCCCGAACCTCTTCCCGATGGTCTTCATCGGTGAAGAGAGCGGTCTTGATGGCCCCGATCTTGGTGGACTGCCGTTTAGCCGAAATCCCCGCTGCTACTGCATTGCCATGGATCAGTAGTCCGTCGTCCACGATGGCGTCCACGTTCTTCTCTTTGCATATATTCATAGCCTGATAGCTTTTACCAGTACCGCTTTTCCCGACTAATGCGTAAACTTTCATCTTTACTTCTCCTGACAGGTTTGCTATAATTACGTTAGTTTTATACTACTGATTAAAGGAGGAAATTAAAATGGCTTATGTAATTCAGGATTCCTGTATCGCTTGTGGCGCTTGCGTTCCCGAATGTCCCACTGATGCTATCGCAGAAGGCAGCATCTATGTGATCGACGCTGACAAGTGCATTGATTGCGGCGCTTGTGCAAACGTTTGCCCGGTTGATGCTCCGGTTCAGGCATAAAGAGAACTCATGATAAGGAATAACCGTTTCTTTCGAAACGGTTATTTTTTATTTCTGATATTCAGCTGGCCCTATTCCTGTTTGGCTTCGCCTTCGTCTTCGAATTCTTCGCAAACCTCATCCCGATGATTGATGTGGTAGGCCAGGGAGTGGAGGCTGTCGCTCAGGTGGACATTCTCGATGGCCACGCAGGGCGGCAGATTCAGATCTACCGGAGCAAAATTCCAGATTCCCTTAACGCCAGCGGCCGTCAGGGTGTCTGCTACGTCCTGAGCGCTGTCTTTGGTGGTACAGATGATTCCGATATCGATCTTATTTTCTTTGACATAGGCATCCAGACCTTCATAATCCATGACCTCGATGTCATTGATCTTCAGACCGATCAGGCGGGGGTTCACCTCAAAAATTCCACGAACGACAAATCCGGCCTTGTAATAGTAGGTATAGTTGGCGATGGCCTGACCCAGATTTCCGGCTCCTACGATGACCATCTTATAATCTCGGTCCAAACCGAGTATAGAACTAATTTCATTAAACAACCCATTGACGTTGTAGCCGTATCCCTGTTGCCCGAAGCCGCCGAAATTATTCAGGTCTTGACGGATCTGAGATGCGGTATATCCAATAAGGGCACTGAATTCGCTGGATGAAATTTTATCTACACCCTTACGCTGAAGATCTCTCAGGTACCGGCGGTACCTCGGCAGCCGTTTGATGACTGCACTCGATGTTTTCGTGTTTTTATTCATTTCTGCCCCTCTTCCATCCTTCTGAAAAAACCCGCAGGTGCGGGTTTAGTTGGTATTCTCTTCCACGTATTTGACGATGTCGCCAACGGTCTGGAATTTTTCAGCTGCTTCATCGGGTACTTCCAGATCGAACTCATCTTCGATGGCCATGATAATTTCAACCGCATCCAGAGAATCTGCTTCCAGGTCCTTCATCAGATGTGTGTCCATGGCAACCTGCGCTTCATCTACGCCCAACTGCTCCACGATAATGCTCTTTATTTTATCAAACACCATATTATTTTCCTCCATTTTGTTTTTTGTTGTTTATTCGTTAACAGGTGTAACAATGCTTATTATAATTTACACTTTTAATATATGCAACAAAAAAATTGTTTTTTCTTCATTTTGTTTTGACTATCAAACTATTCCTGCAGAGTCAACCAGTCGTCATAGGTATCAGAGAGACAATTCTTTGCAATTTCAAGCTTTTCATGATACTCTCCCAATAAAACATGGTTGGTGAACACTTCTTCTTTGCACATTTCCCCCTCGAAAAAAGCGATTTCTTCCTCCAGGGTCGAAATTTTTTCTTCCAGTTTTTTGGTTTCCCGCTCTTTTCGGCGAGCCAGTGCCTCTGCTTCTTTGTTCCTTTTTCGGATTGCCGCCGGGTCTTCCGTTTCATCGCTTTCGGTCTCTTCGCCCCCTATAGACCGCTGAAGCTCCTGAAGATATTTTTTCCCGGATCCGATGGACTGTTTCTTTTCCATATAATAGTCGTAAGCACCCAGGTAAGAATCCAGCCCCCAGGGACTCAGCTCCAGAATCCGGGTGGGTACTTTGTTGAGAAAATACCGGTCGTGGGAAACCACGATGACGGTTCCTGGAAAATCCAGGAGGGCATCCTCCACCACTTCCTTGGAGCTGATGTCCAGATGGTTGGTGGGCTCATCCAGCACCAGCACATTGGATCCGGACAGCATCATCTTCAGCAGGGACAACCGGGCTCTTTCTCCGCCACTGAGGCTGCTGACCTGCTGAAAGACCATTTCCCCCCGGAAGAGGAACCGGCCCAGGATGCTGCGCATTTCTGTATCCGTATAAAGGCGATAGGCATCCTTCATTTCATCAAAGACCGTATTGGAAGGGTTCAGCAACCGCTGTCCCTGGTCATAATAGCCAAAGACCACGTTGTGGCCCACCTTCAGGTGACCCTGATCCGGCTCCAGTTCTTCCATCATGACCTTCAGCAGAGTGGTCTTGCCAACACCGTTGGGCCCAACGATGCAGATTCGTTCCCCTCGCTTGATATCAAAACCTACCTGGTGAAAAAGCTCCCTTTTGTTCTGGCCATGACCAAAGCTCATAGAAAGATCTTCTCCCCGCAGGACATCGGTACCGCTCTTAAAATTCTCCTTGAACCGGATTTTCATGGATCCGGTTCCGTTTACCGGTTTTTCCATAACATCCAGCTTTGCCAGCTGTTTTTCCCGGGATTGGGCCCGTTTCGCCAGTTTCTCCGTGCCATGCTGCTTGAATCGGCGGATCATTTCTTCCTGACGGTGAATCTCCTTCTGCTGCTGGTCAAATCGCCGCAGGTCTTCCTCCAGCCGCTGCCGTTTTTTCTCAGCGTAGGCGGTATAATTTCCTTCATATATATGAAGTTTGTGATTCTCCACTTCAAAAATCCGGGTCACCATTTGATCCAGAAAATACCGATCATGAGAAATCAGCAGAATCGTGCCCTTATAGGTCCGTAGAAACTGCTCCAGCCATTTGATGGTTCCAATGTCCAGGTGGTTGGTCGGTTCATCCAGAAACAGGAGGTCCGGCTTTTTCAAAAGGAGGCAGGCCAGGGAAAGGCGGGTTCTCTCTCCGCCGCTCAGGGTGGACAGCTTTTTGTGGACCATATCTTCCGTGAAGGCCATACTGTTCAGGATTCCCGTGATTTCACTCCGGTAGGTGTATCCCCCTTCCCGTTCGTACTGTTCCTGAAGCCGGTGGTGCTGATCCAGCAGCCGGTCCACCTCCATACCCTCCCGGGATCCGATGGCGATTTCCTGGGAAAGTTTCTCCAACTCCTCCTCCATGGCCATCAGCCCCTGAAAAATTCCAAAGGCCTCTTCCAGCACCGTCCGGTCTACGGAAAAACTTTCGGCCTGTTTCAGATAGCCGATGGTGGTACTCCCGGAAATATAGACTTCCCCCTCATCCCGGAAAAGTTCTCCGGTCAGCATCCGGAGCAGGGTGGTCTTCCCGGCTCCGTTGACTCCGATGATGCCCACCCGGTCTCCCTCGTTGACATGGAAAGAAATCCCCTGAAGGATCACGTCGGTGCCATATGCTTTTGTCAGATTATTGGCTGATAATACGATCATTTTTCATCCTTACACGGATCCCAGAGGAAGTCCCGGCACTGCATCCAGCGTCAGGTCATCCACCAGTCCTTCTTGATATCGATAATAAGCAGCACAACCGATCATGGCCGCGTTGTCGGTGCAGAGGAGCAGAGACGGGCAGTACAGCTTCAGGCCTTGCTCATGACAAGCTTCCGTCAGCATTTCCCGGAGACAGCTGTTGGCAGCCACTCCGCCGGCCAGGACAATCTTATCCCGGCCCAGATCCCGGGCTGCTTCCACGGCTTTTCCAACGATGACTTCCATCACTGCCTGCTGGAAGCTGGCGGCCACATCCGCCTTGTTGATCTCCCGTCCTGCCTGTTTTTCTGAATTGATATAGTTGAGGACACCGGTCTTGGTCCCGCTGAAACTGAAGTCCCGGCTCCCCTTTTCCAGATAGACCCGTTTGAAGGGCACGGCATCCTTATTTCCCTCCTTTGCCAGTCGATCGATGAGGGGGCCCCCAGGATATCCAAGACCTAACACCCGGGCTACTTTATCAAAGGCTTCCCCTGCAGCGTCGTCCCGGGTTCCTCCGATGACCTTCATTTCGTTGTACCCGGAAACATCCACCAGGCTGGTGTGACCTCCGGAAACGATTAGAGCCAGAAAAGGGGGCTCCAGGTCGGGATGCTCGATATAATTGGCGCTGATGTGTCCCTGAAGGTGGTGAACGCCTACTAAAGGAATTCCCTTGGCCAGGGAAAAGGCCTTGGCGGTGGATAGGCCGATCAAAAGAGCTCCCACCAGCCCGGGCCCGTAGGTCACTCCGATCATATCCATATCGTCCAGGGTCATACCCGACTCCAGCAGAGCCTGGTCTACCACCTGGTTGATATTATCCAGGTGATGACGGGAAGCGATTTCCGGTACCACTCCCCCGAATACCTTATGAACATCGATTTGGGAAGAGATGATATTGGAAAGGACTTCCCGGCCGTTTCGAACCACCGCTGCCGAGGTTTCATCACAGCTGGATTCGATGGCCAATGTTAGTATTTGCTGTTTCAATCCCTGCTCCTTTATTTTTCACTGGCCTCCGCCCCATCCGGAGCAGTGGCCTCTGCCCACATAATGAGGGCATCCTCGTTGTTGTCTTCATAGTATCCTTTTCGGATTCCCGCTTCCCGGAAACCGAACTTCCGGTAAAGTCGGAGGGCTGGTTCATTGCTGATCCGGGCTTCCAGGGTAAAGAGCCGGATGCCGGATGCCGAAGCCTCTTCCATCAACACTTTGACCAGCGCCTCCCCGATGTGCCTCCTCCGGTATTCGGGGTGAACAGCCACGTTGGTAATATGCCCTTCATCCAAGATGGCCCAGATGCCGGCGTAGCCCACCAATTCCCCTGATTGGGGAAGCTCGGCCACCAGGTAGAGAGCCAGGCCGTTTTCCAGGATTTCCTGCCGAAAGGATTCCCGGCTCCAGGGGGCAGAAAAACACAGTTGATCCAACCGTGTGATTTCGTCAATATCCGATTCCCGGGCTTGCCGGATGATCATTTCTGACATGCTTCCTCCAACTTCCGTTCCGCTTCTGCCTTGCGCATATAGACCGGTTTGACCTGACCGTAGTTTACCATCTTTCCGGCAATCATCCGCTCCATCCCCAGCATGCCCACCGAATCCGCCCGTTGGAAGCGGTGCTCCGGTTTCGCGATGGACCCACGGATGCCTCGACCAGCAAGGGTTTCTATGCATTCCATGATTTCCTTCTCATATGCCCCCGTCCCGTCTCCGTAAAAGCGAACCTCCCGGTCTGCCTCTTCCGCCAGGCGAGCCAGGTATTCCCGGACATCCCAGGCTTTTCCTTCCACTACAGGCAGGATTCCGCCGTCGGAGGCAAGTTCTTCTCTCTCATCTGGATTGGCCAACCGGTAAGCACCCGCGTAGACCTGGCTCCTCCGGGCATCAAAGAGGGGAGAAACGATGAAATTCTCCCCGGAAGGTTCCTGATAGACAAAGGACTGAAGGGTTGGAACGGGAATCACCGGCAGGGAAAGGGCCTGAGCCAGAGCACGGGCTGCGGACACGCCAATCCGGATTCCGGTAAAAGACCCCGGTCCTTCCGATACTGCAATAGCAGTCACATCGCCTATCTGCAATGAGCGTTTTTCCAGCACCGACTGGATCATCGTCATCAGGTTCTGAAGATGATTCATCCGATCAGAGGAAATTTCCAGGGTTAGGTTTCCTTCCTGATCCGACAGGGCCACTGAGGCAGAGGCCCCGGTGGTTTCAATGGTTAAAAGTTGCAATGATAGATCCTTTCTTCCGGCTCCCTGCCGTACTCAATCCGGATAATCCGGGCCTCTTCCGGGAGAAGCTCCTGGATGATGTCGGCCCACTCCACCAGGGAAACGCCGTCACCGAAAAAATATTCCTCATAGCCCAGCTCCTCCATTTCACTGATGTCTCCGATTCGGTAAACATCGAAGTGATACAGAGGCAGTCGGCCGGTGTGATACTCCTGGACAATAGTAAAAGTAGGGCTGGTGACCACTTCCGTAATCCCCAGACCCTCTGCAATATATTTTGACAATGTTGTTTTGCCTGTTCCCAGGTCTCCAATCAGGGCAACCACGCTGCCCGGTTCCATCTGATTGGCCAGTTGATGGCCAAAAGCTCTGGTTTCTTCCTCATTCCGGATGGAAAGGCTCCGGAAATCTTCCTCATTGTTTTTCATAAAACTCCTCTGGGCAGCCTCCTTCCCCGGGGCCCGGCCCTTCCCTTCTATTTATGAAGGAATTTGGCGATGGACTTATAGGTAAAGAGGGTAATCAGTGAATTGATGCCGGCCTTCAGCAGATTGAAGGGCACGATGACGGTAAGCATCATGGCCATGACTGCCTCTCTGGGGACGCCCAGGAAATAGGGGGTGATGAGCAGATTCCAGGCCACCATGGAGACCGTCATTACAATTGTACCACAAAGAAGGGCAATCAACGCAACTTTCTTTGTTTTGTGCTTCTTATAAATCAGGCTGGATACCAGCACAAAGGCGCCGGTGGATACTACGTGCATGAAGAAGCCGATGATTCCGTCTCCCCCCAGGGCAAAGGCCTGGATAAAACTGACGATGACGGTCAGAGACAGCCCGGCCAGGGGGCCGAAAGCGAATCCGGCGATGAAAATGGGTACGTCTGCCGGATCGTATACCAGGAAAGGAGCCGGCGGAAAAGGCACTCGGATCAGCAGGACCAATACCAGGGATACGGCCCCCAGCATGGCCAGCTTGGTCAATTTTACGGTTTTTGGATTGGTATTCATTTCTATTTCCTCCATTGGATTGGGAGCGAGTCCCTCGGTTGATGCTCTGTTTCCGGTTCATGGCATATAAAAACCCCTGAAAAAGGTTTCAGGGGGCACGTCAGCACGTGAAAAGCCAACCTTTGTTTCTTTCATCCGGACTATACCGTCGGTACCGGGATCTAACCGGCTCTGCAGCTACGCTCGTGGACTCGTCGCTTCATGCGCTTTACCACCGGTGAGGACTTTCACCTCGCCCTGAAACAGATTACTTACGCCATAATTATAGATGGTTCCAGGCAGCTTTGCAACCCTTTTTTTCATTGCCTTAGGGATGTATAATAGTCTTATCCATTAAAACTCCATTACCCCTGTAAGCAAGGAGCATCCATGAAGGAATTATTTAGAACCCTGGGACTGGCCGTCAACGGAATCCATTATCCGGACATGATCACGGAAGAAAACAAAATCACTTTTTTGACCGGTCCAAGCGGTTGCGGCAAATCCACCCTGTTCCGGATTCTTAACGGCACCCTGGATCCGGAGGAAGGCTCCGTCCTTTACCTGGGACAGGATGTTCGGGAACTGGATCCCCTGACCCACCGGCGGGAAGTTTCTCTGGTCAGTCAGTCGGTCTTCCTTTTCCCGGGAACCATCCGGGAAAATTTCCGCCAATTTTACCAATTTCGGGAACTACCGGAGCCAGACACGGAAAAGATTCATTTCTTTCTGTCCCTCTGCTGCCTGGTCGCGGACCCGGATACGGACTGCACCACTTTCTCCGGCGGCGAAAAACAGCGGGTCTATCTGGCGGTCTTTCTCTCCCTGAGACCTCGGGTACTTCTCCTGGATGAACCCACCTCTGCCCTGGACACAACCACCAGCCGGCTTCTATTAAAGAATCTTGCTGAATACAGTAAAAAGGAAGGTATCAGCCTGCTCATGATCAGTCATGATCCTGGGCTGGCGGATGAATATGCAGAAAGCCGAATCCTTTTCGGAGAAGGATGCCGGATTACCGGGGAAGGAGGTGGCAGCCATGAATGAGATCATCCAACTGAACATTCTCCAGTTCAGCCTGATTTATCTGCTGCTGATCCTGGTGCTGATCCTGATGAAGAAGTCGAAGATCAGTCAGTCCAAGCTGTTGCTCCTTGGAACCTTTCGGATGTCCCTCCAGCTGGTCCTGGCCGGATTCATCCTTACCGCCATCTTTGAGAACCCTCATCCACTTTTTACGATTGCCTATGTGGCTGCCATGGTAATATTCTCCATTACTCGAATCCTGCGAAAAAACCCCTGGCTGAACAGCTCATTCCGGTGGTCGGTTTCTTTGTCCCTGACCCTGACCGGTCTCTTCATCCTGGGGTATTTCACTCAAATCGTCATTGGGGTCAGCCTTTTCAACCCCCAGTACACCATCCCTTTGGCCGGAATGATCATTGGCAACGCCATGACCGGAATCACCCTGGCTCTCAAAACCTTTCATGAAAGCCTGACCTCCGGCCGAAATCGTATGGAAACCCTGCTGAATCTGGGTGCCTCCCCAAAACAGATTCTGCTGCCGGATGTAAACCGGGCTTTAGAAACCGCTCTGCTGCCCACCATGAATTCCATGCTGGGCATGGGGATCATCGCCCTCCCTGGCATGATGACGGGTCAAATTTTGTCCGGCACCTCCCCTTCCACGGCCATCCTCTATCAAATCGCCATCATGGTGGCCATTACGGCTGCCGTATGTCTGGCGGTGTTCTGCTCTCTTCACTTTGGTTATCGCTCTTTGTACAATCAGCGGAATCAGCTGAATCTCCCCCGCTGAGAAGGTGGATGGCTTCGGCGTAAATGGCCGCTGCCTTCAACAGATTTTCCACGGAAATCCGTTCATTTTTTTGATGAGCCAGTTCTTCTTCCCCCGGAAAGTTCATGCCAAAGGCAACAATATTATCCGTTGCCCGGGCATAGGTGCCCCCTCCGATGACCAGAGGCTTCGCTTCCAGGTCTCCGGTCTGCCTCCGGTACACTTCCATCAGAGTGCGGACCATGACGTGGTCTTCGGGAAAGTAGATTGGAGGCTGATGCTTCATCCGCAGAATTCCGTAATCATGCCGGTTCAACAGTGGCAGAAAGGTCTGATAGACTTCCTCCGCCGTGTAGGTCACCGGATACCGGATATTGATCACCATCCGAGCTGCCTCCTGGTCTGCCTTCATGGTCCCCACGTTCAGGACCAGATGGCCGGAAACCGAATCGGACAGGCGGCACCCAAAGGACTGGCCGTCCAACTCGAAGCCGATGTGCCGGTTATAGAATTCGATGAATTCCAGCAGGTCTTCCTGTACCAAAGGCAGTCTGCCCAGCACTTCCATCAGGATGGAGATGGCATTCAGACCCTGTTCCGGCCGGGCCCCGTGGGCCGATTTCCCGTGGGCTGTGATTTCCAGGCTTTTACCGATTCCTTTTGCCAGCACCCGGTATCCGGTCTCTTTCCGGTATTCCTCCAGAATCTCCCGTACTTTTCCATAGTCTTCACCACGAAGAAGAACCCGGGCATAATCGGCCACCATATTGGCCGCATTCCCTCCGGTCAGGGACCGGAGTTCCAGACCCTTTTGAGTCGTCTTTCCAAACTTTTTGGCTACTTCAAAAATCAGAATTCCCTTTTCTCCGTGGATAACAGGAAAATCTGCATCAGGGGTGAATCCCAGGGTTGGCGCTTCCTCCCGTTCCAGATAATACCGGATTCCATCCCAATTCGTTTCTTCATCCAGTCCCAGAATCAGGCGCACCCGCCTCTCGGGCTGATACCCAGAATCCTTCAGGGCTTTCATGGCAAAGTAGGCCGCAATTACAGGACCTTTGTCATCGGTGGCCCCCCGCCCGAAAATCATTCCGTCCTTCTCTTCGCCCCCAAAGGGATCGCCTTCCCAATCCTTGCCCTCCGGCACTACATCCAGGTGGCCCAGGATTCCCAGTATTTCTCCAGACAAGTCCGGTTCATCGGATTTTTCAGGCCCATGACCGCCAAATTCGAGATGACCGCCATAATTATCCACGTTGCGAATCAGGAATCCGTCCCGGGCTCCCCGGGAAAGCATGGCCTGATAACACCGATGGACTTCCGGACCAAAGGGAAGGTATCCTTCCTTGGGGTCCTCCACTGGGCCTCCTGCCACACTGGGAATCCGGATCAGCTCTTGGAGGGCTTCTGTCATTTCATCTCTGTATTCACTGAGTAATGCCAAGTAATTCATGGATCTCCTCCCGGGCCTGCCGGGCCCTTTCCAAATGACCGGATTCCATCAGGGCCGGATTGGTTTCCAGCTGGTCATCCAGAGGGATGATCTCATAGACGGTTTTTCCGTTCCGCTTATATCGGTCCACCCAGGTGGGGGTAGCGTCTATTCCAAGGGAAGTGATGGCTCCCGTGCTCTTCATGAATTCCAGATTTACCCGGGCGATCATTCCCTGTTCCGTAAACCGGTTCTGCAGGGTCTCCTGCCGCTGGTTGGAGATGAAGTTGCCCATGCTGTAAAACACCGGAACCTTCTGTTCCGGATTTCGGCCGGGAATCAAGCTCATTTCCTGAAGCACATGGGGGTGGGAAGCAAAAATGATGTCGGCGCCCAGTTCGGCAGCTGCCTTTTCAGCAATCTGCCGCTGCCACTGGTTGGGCGTCCGCTGGTACTCTTCCCCCCAGTGGAGATACAGGATCACCAGCTCAGCTCCGGCTTCCCGGGCTGCCGCCATGGTTTCTCCGATTTTAGCCATATCTCCCTCCAGTCGATTGTAGGAGAAAGAGTTGAGCAGGGCGGCGGTCCTTTCGGGAATAAAGCTGCCGTTGATATAGATTTCCGGTCCGCTGCCAGAGGTTTCGTAGGTATAGGCAACAATCCCGACGGTAATATCTTTCACGGTGGTCAGGGCATACCGGGGATCAGATGGATCCCGCCGGCTGCCGGCAGTCACCAGGCCTTTGCCCTCCAGCACATTCAGGGTCCGCAGCACACCGTCATGTCCCCGGTCTGTTATGTGGTTGTTGGCGGTGATCATTACATCAAACCCAGCCCCTTTGAGGGCGGTTGCCAGCTCATCCGGGGCGCTGAAGGCCGGATACCCCTTATAGGGAGCTCCTCCAAAGGTCCCTTCGAAGTTACCCAGAGCCAGATCTGCCTTCTCAATATAAGGTTTTACATACTGAAAGTTGTTGGTATAATCATAGGTCCCGGTGGAACTATCATATTGGGACAGGATTTGAGGCTCATGGACCATGATGTCCCCTACACAAACGATTTCCAGAGATACGGGAACCTCCGGCTTCGGCGGGGGAGCAGGCATTTCCGCCCCATTCCCCGATTCTCCCAGGGTGTTTTGTCCCTGATGCAAAAACAGCGGGAGAGCAAATATGCTCCCCGCTACCAGCAGAGTCAACAGGAGAATCGGAATGACTTTCTTTCTGTTTATAGAATCAGTCAACGGATTCCACTCCGGCGATTTCCGGATAGTCCTCCCGCAGGACTCGCTCCACTACGTTTTTCAGCGTCATTCTGGCTCCCGGGCATCCGTTGCATCGTCCCTGAAGCCGAACTCGCACAACCTTTTCCGCTGTGTATTCGACGAATTCGATGTCTCCGCCATCCCGCTGAAGGTAGGGTCGGATATTTTCAATTGCCGCTTTGATATTTTGTTCCATTTGTGTACTCCTTTATTTTTATTCCTGTACGGTCTGAACTACCCAGGTAGGTTCAACTGTGTAAATGCTTTCTGCTTTATGGTTCATGATCCCTTTAATCGCTACGGATTTAATGGGGTCTCCATTGGCGTCGAAGGAAATCGTTCCGGAGGCTCCTTTGAACTGCATGGTCATCTGAAGGGCTTCCCGGACTGCGTCGCCGTTGACGGCGGTTCCCGCACGGTTGATGGCATCGATTCCGATGAGATAGGCATCAAAGGCCAGGGCAACTGCGCTTTCCGGTTCCTTATCCTCGCCGAATTCAGCCTGATAGGCTCGCAGGAAGGATTCGGACAGGGGGTTGATGGCCCGGTTGGCATCGAAGAGAGTGGAATATACCACTCGGATTCCCGTTCGCTCCAGATCCAGCTTCAGGATTTCTTCCCGCTCCCACAGATCGGTCCCAAGAAAAGTAGCTTCCATGCCCATTTCCACGGCCTGGGAAATAATCGCCGCAGCATCTTTCCCCTTGGCCGGAAGGAATACCACCGGCGCTCCGGAAGCCCTGATCCTCTCCAGGCTTTCCTTATAATCCTTCTGACCGCCGATGTACTCTTCGGTGAGCAGGACAGCGGCCGGGTCTCCGGCAAGCTGGACCATCTTATCAGAAAAGCTTTTGGATACGGCTGCAGCGAAGTCATCCTTCATGGGTCGCATCACTGCAGCTCCGGTGACCTGCATCCCTTCTGCAGCGTATTTGGCCAGAGCCACCCCTTGGAAGGCATCGGTATAAGAAACCCGAAAGTAAAAGGGATTATAGCTGGTGACCAGGGGATTGGTATTGGTGATGGTGATGGCAGGTATGGAAGCCGCTTCCAGCTTCTCTACAGCCATCAGGGAGTTGACACTGCCGTAGCTTCCTAAAACCAGGGCCACCCGCTTGTCTACCATTTCCTGGACCATAGTCTCTGCAATATAAATATCGGACTTGTTGTCAAAATAAAGCAGTTCTACCTTTTTCCCCAAAGCTGTGGGAAACATTTTATGGGCGATTTCAATTCCTGTCCGCTCCAGTTTCCCTTGCTTTTCATCTGGTCCGGAAAGGGGCTGGTACACGGCAATTCTAACCGTATCTTCCGAATTTCTTCCCTTGTCAATAAATGCTTCTTTAAAATTTTCATAGCTTTGACAGCCTGAGAAAGAAAGCATCAATATGGACAGTGCCAGAAGAAACGTCAGGGCAAGTCCTGCCTTGTTGCTGATTGTTTTCATAGTTGTTCCTCGTAAGGGCTTATTTATTCTCCTAAATAGGCCTTCTTAACCTGGTCGTTGCCCAGCAGTTCACGGCCAGGTCCTTCCAGGGTGATTTTACCGATTTCCATAACATAGGCAAAATCAGATATTTCCAGGGCCGCCTTGGCGTT
>DIMT01000035.1 GCA_002425705.1 Firmicutes bacterium UBA5559 | reverse complement strand
AATTTGCTATTGCAATTTAAGTCCATATTTTTTATAATTACTACATAGATTATATGAATATCGGATACTTGTCAAGCCGATAAAAGCTTGGAAAATGAAATATCCCGTAGTCAAAATACAGTATACATTATACAACTTTTTCATCCGCTCTTCAAGGCCGAATCGGCAAATAATCTGATTATTCACAATAAACAAACATCCTCATTTTTCATTCTCTTCCTATATTATAACCCGAAATCCTCCATTGGGGCTTCCTACTTGCTATCCCATATTTCGACGAGTTGCAACAAAAAACAGGCGGTGAATCGCCTGTTTTTATCGATTTATAAAAGTGGGCACTTTTATCTTTTTATAGGTCTATGATTTTTACGCTGTGGGGGCCTCTGCCTTGGGTGCTTCCTGTGCTGGTGCTGCAGGAGCCACCGGAGCAGCTTTGGGCGGCGGTGCCGGAATGTCGTGGGTATCCACCACCTTGAAGGTTTCCGGTGTGGTATAGGCCTGTTCCATGGTCAGACACTGCTTGGGGCAAACCTCGACACAGCAGCCACACTGGATGCACTGCATCCGTTCGATGATCCACTTTCTCTTGTTTCGATCGACGGTGATACAGTTGGTGGGGCATTTTCTCATACAGATTCCGCAAAGGATGCAATCCTCTTCCACGATGCCGATATGGCCCCTGGTCCGCTCTTCCCAGACTCGGGGAACCACCGGGTACATCTTGGTGGCCGGTTTTTTGAACAGGCTCCTTAAGACTAATTTGCTGATTTTTGATACGAACAAGCCTGCCACCTACCTTTCTGTACAGCTGATGCAGGGATCGATGGTCAGGACCAGCATAGGCACGTCCGCCAGATCACAACCCTGCAGGGTTTTAACTAATGCCGGGATATTCATGTTGGTCGGTGTCCGAACCCGCATTCTTTCCAGGAATTTGGTTCCGTTGCCCTTGGCGTAGTAGTAAGCTTCTCCCCGGGGCTGTTCAATCCGGGCCATAAATTCGCCGGTGGCTGGTCCGGAAACCGGCACGGATAATTCTCCCTCCGGAATCTGTGCAATGGCTTGATGAATCAGGTCGATGGACTGAAGAACTTCGAAGATTCGAACCTTGGTTCTGCCGTAGCAATCACCCTCGTCGGTGACCACCGGTTCGAAGTCCAGTTCCCCATAGGCCCCGTCTCCATTAAGTCGCATATCCAGCCGGAGTCCGGAGGCTCTGGCCATTGGTCCAACCGCGCAAAGCTCAATAGCATCTTCCTTTGACAGGTAGCCAACGCCGCAAAGCCGGTTTTTGATGGAATCGTCTTCCAGGAAGACTTCCTTCAGTTCCTCGATTTCTGCCCGGATCTTAGCCAGGATTTCGTCGATTTCCTTCAGGGTTTCTGCATCCACGTCCTTCCGGACGCCCCCCACCTTGCAAACGGAGAAAATAACCCGCCCGCCTGTGGTTTTTTCCAGGATATCCAGAATGGTTTCCCGAATCTTCCAGGTATGCATGAACAAGCTTTCAAAACCGAAACCGTCGGCCAGCAGTCCCAGCCACAGCAGATGGCTGTGGATTCTGGACAGTTCATGCCAGATGGTTCGCAGATATTCGGCTCTTCTGGGGACCTGGATATCCATAGCTCCTTCTACGGCGGCGCAGTAGCCCCATCCGTGACCGAAGCTGCAGATCCCGCAGACTCTTTCTATGACATATACCATTTCGGCATATTCTTTCTTTTCCACCAGCTTCTCCAGGCCCCGGTGAATGAATCCGATGGAAGGAATCGCCTCCACAACGGTTTCGTCTTCGATTACCAGGTCCAGATGGATGGGCTCCGGCAGTACCGGATGCTGTGGTCCGAAAGGAATTATCGTTCGTTTACCCATTGTCTCACTCTCCCTTTCCTATTTCTTCGGATTCCATGGCGTAGGTTCGGAAACCTTGAAGAAATGACCACCATAGTTCAGGGCCATATGTTTGATCTTCACCCCGAATAAATCCTGCATTTCGTTTTCGTAAATGAACGCCGCCCAGTAGACACCAGTCACGCTCATGATTTCTTCCTCTTCCGGAATCGTCAGCTTCAGGTTCAGCAGGCTGTGATCCTTATCCATGGAGTAGATGATTTCAAATCCTTCGGACACCTTGGTGGCACAGATCTGTCCCAGACGATAACCGTCCGCTTTCAGGTCCGTCAGCTTTTCAATCAGTTCAGAAGAAGCAAGGGTCACGAAATTCTTTCCATTGATGATGTTCTGTTTCATTATGCTTCCTCCTTCATTTCAGTTTCAGTGGCTGCCGCTTCGGCTGCCGGGGCAGTTTCGACGGGTTTCTTTCCCATCGCGGCTTTCTTTTCTGCCAGAACGCTCAGGCCCTTGACGACTCCGTCGATGATGGCTTCCGGTCTGGCGGCACATCCGGGAACGTAGACGTCTACCGGAATTACGGTGTCGGTTCCTCCCAGGATGTTGTAGCATTCTTTAAATATACCACCGGAGGTTGCACAGATTCCCACTGCGACAACAACCTTGGGTTCCGGCATCTGGTCGTAGATCTGCTGGACGACGCCTTTATTCTGCTCATTAATGGCCCCCGTTACCAGGAATACATCCGCATGCTTCGGGTTTCCGGTGTTGATGATTCCGAACCGTTCCACGTCATACATGGGTGTCAGGCATGCCAGCACTTCGATATCGCATCCGTTGCAGCTGGATCCATCATAATGAATGACCCAGGGGGATTTGGTTACATAAGACATCTTGACACCTCCTTAAAACATGAATCGCAGAACCACCAGATTGATGAAGCCTGCCGTAATAGCGATAACCCAGGATGACTTCAGCGTGAACTGCCACTTCATACGGGCATAGCTGTTGTCGATGAGAACTTCCAGGAAGTAAGCCACCAGACATACGACGACGCCCAGTGCGATACCCAGGGGTGTCCCGTTGACAAAGAAGAGGAACACAAATCCCAGAAGGAAAATATTTTCGTACCAGTGAGCCACTTCGATCATAGCAAGGGTCTTGCCGGAAAACTCGGTGGTCAGACCTTTGACCAGCTCCTGATGAGCGTGGTGAGACATGCTCAGGTCAAAGGGAGATTTTCGGAATTTGATGGTCAGGATGAACAGGTAACCGAAGAAGATTCCAATCAGATACAACAGAGGCATCTGACCAAAGGTCAGGATATCGGAGACCCTGAAGCTGCCGGTGAACATGTAGAATCCGACAGCGGTCATCAGCACCATGGGCTCATAGGCCATAATCTGAAGCAGTTCTCTTTCTGCCCCGATTTGTGCATAGGGGGAGTTGGAAGAAAAGGCCGCCACAATCAGGAACACGCTGGCCAACGTCAGGGAGAAGATCACCAGCAACAGGTCTCCGCCGGCAAAGAAGAATCCTCCCGTAATGATGATGAAGATCAGGAAGCACATCACGTAGAAATCCTGAACTTTATTGACCGTCAACGCTTCTTTCTCCATCAGTTTCAGCACATCATAGAAGGGCTGAAGGATCGGGGGACCAACACGGCCCTGCATCCTGGCGCTGACGATCCGGTCCAGACCGGCTAAGATGCCTCCCACCAGGGGAGCAAAAATCAGGTAGGCGATCACCCATAATATCATTGTAGTCATTAGAGCACACCTCCCAGCATCATAGCCATCACTGCGATGATCACAACAGCCGAAGCAATGTTTCCGTATCGGCTCATTTTAACTTCACCAAAGTAGTCTTCCATATACCAGTTCTTCAGGGATACTTCCTTAGGCTGCTGGAAGGAGTCGGTAAACCGAAGGTCGTCTCCCACATTGGCACCGGAAAGGTAGATGGGAACGATTTTCTTGTTGGTCTTGCCGAAGAACAGGATCGGCAGCAGAATCACCAGGGCCAGCATAGCAGTCATGATGAACATGTTTCCGGAAAGCAGGCTTGCTGCGTCCACCCCTGCAAATACGTTGACCAAATAGGGTACCAGTATTCCGCTGGAAATGATCGGGAAGGCCATGATTGCTATTATGGTCATGCCAGTCAGGGTCCCCAAAACAACCCACTCTTCCTTGTGGACATGGTCCTGAATATTTTCTCTTCTGGCCATAATGGCCGTCATTTTGCCCAGCCACTTGGTCCAGTAGAACGCCGTTGCCGCACTGCCGAAGCAGATGATGGCCACCAGCAGAATGTTGCCGGAGTCGATAAAGGCCGTCATGGCAGCCCATTTGGATACCAGCATACCCAGGGGAGCCAGGAACATGCCGGAAATGCCGACGATCATGAAAGTAGCCAGTCTTGGCATTCTTCCAAAGAGCCCGTCCATATCTTCAATATCCCGGCTTCCGATGTTGTGTTCAGCAGTACCGACACAAAGGAAGAGAAGGGACTTGGTGATAGCATGGAAAATGACCAGCATGACGGCTGCCCAGACGGCTGCATAGGTGCCGATGCCGGCACAGGCTACGATCAATCCCAGGTTGGCTACGGTAGAATAAGCCAGTACTCTCTTGGCATTGCTCTGAGAGATGGCGGCAAAAGAAGCAAACAGGAAGGTGATTCCTCCCACCATCATCGTCATGATGCCCGCCATATTCCATCCAAGAACGGGAGAAAGCTTGATGATTAGGAAAACCCCTGCCTTAACCATGGTGGATGAGTGGAGCAGGGCGGATGTCGGTGTAGGAGCTACCATAGCACCCAGCAGCCAGCTGCTGAAGGGCATCTGGGCTGCCTTGGTAATGCCGGCAAAAGCCAGCAGGGCAGCAGGAAGGACTACGCTATATCCCATAGTTCCGTAAAGAATCATGGTGCTCAGCTCCAAAGTATTGTAATAGGTCCCAAGAACCAAAATAGCCAGAACGAAACCAAAACCACCCATCAGATTGAAAATCAATGCCCGGAAAGAATTGTCGATAGCTTCCTTTGTCTTGGTGAATCCGATGAGGAAGAAGGAGCAAAGAGTGGTAATCTCCCAGAAGAAATGAAGCCATACCAGATTATTGGAAACCACGATTCCGAACATGGCGGAAAGGAAAAGGAACAGCAGGAAGAAGAACCAGGGTCTTCTGTCTTTTTCACCGTGATGGTGATGCTGGAAATCTTTCATATATGGCAGTGCGTAAACACAGATCAGGCTTCCGATGATTCCGATGATCAAAACCATAACAATAGATAAACGGTCGATGTAGATGTTGTTGACCACGTTTACATGGTGGCCAATAGTCAGTTCAAACCAAATTAAGATTGGTGTCTGGATGGCTGCAAGAACTAACGCCAGGTATTTTTTGTATTTGATACCCAGGACGATAACGACTACGGCCAGTAAAGCTTCAATCACCATAAACAGGTAATTCAAAGTCTCGCTGTGGAAGTCGAACATTTCGCCTCCGGTGCCGTAATACTGAACCGCCAGATAGATGGACGCCGCGCCAATAACTATGGCAGCCACACGAACCAGCATATCCCGAATCGCATCAGTCTTGAGAACCAGCAGAGCAACAGCAACAACTAGCGGAAATACGATTAGAAAAAAAATAGTGCCCATTTAATCCTCCTAAATATTTCATGATTGAGCCCAATGGCCCATAGCCATTATAACACTTGTTAATTAAAAAACAAGTGCTTTGCATAAAATATACAATTAAATTTTGTATAAAAAAAACGCTGGAATTTAAACCTTTTCAGGCTTTAATTCCAGCGTTCATTGTCAGAATATTTGCTAATTTTTCCGTATTTTTTATGCTGCTTTCTTCGGCTCGACTTTAACTGCGATCATGGCACAGATCAGGCCGATGGCTACGGCGAAAATGGCTGCATACAGAATGGCGGTAATCATGCCGTCAAAGTTGCTGAACAAGCCGGAGCCGTATTCTTCCAGATAATATTCCGGGCCCCAATCCCCTTCATACCAGGGAAGCCAGACATAACCCAGGAATCCAATACCGCCCAGTCCAAGGAAAGTAGCGGCCATTTTCTTCATATCTCCGATTGCCAGGCCGGTTTTGGGATTGACCGGGAACTTGACCGGATCCTTCTTGGCCAGGCCGCCATACATCTTTTTCCAGATGATGTACATCACCGGGCCGGAGATGATACCCAGCATGCCGCCGATGAAGAAGTCGGTACCGTTGATGAAGTAAGAGACAAAGGCGATCATGGACGGAACGACGCACAGGACTACCAGGAAGCTATAACCTCCCGGGATCTTGAAGGGCCTTTCGCTGTCCGGAATACGCTTTCTCAGAATCAGGGCAGAGATGAATACCATGACGTAAGAGGCTACCAACAGGAACACGTCAATAACCACGATGGTTGTAAACTCAAAGCTGCACAGAATCAGGTTAACGATGGCAACCGATAATACGGCCACGTAGGGAACACCATGTTTCTTATCGCACTTGACCAGGATAGGCGGTGCCAGATGGTCATCCGCCAGGGCAAAGAATCCCCGGGATCCAGAGGCGATATAGGTGTTATAAATAGAGCACTGGGCCAATACGGCAACAATCGCAAAGAAGATGCCGAAGGCTGGGCCCAGATAGGTTGTCGCTACGTCGGCGTAGCCGGTGGAACCAGCTGAAGTCCCCCAGTTTTCAAAGTCACCGATGGAAGCCAGTCCTCCAATGGTGGGGAACACATATACAGCTACGATGATGGGGACTGTAATCAGGGTTGCTTTCGGTATGACCTGAGGATTTTTAACCTCCCCGGCAATGGTAGACATGGATTCATAGCCCGAGTACATCCACATCCCGATGGCGATACCGGATCCGATGTAATAAATCCAGTCGGTAGCCGCTTCCACCGGTTCCGGCGTGAACGGAACCATGGGATTCATGTTCCAGTTCATAAAGCCGATGATGGCGACCATGGCAAAGGCTGCCATGACCAAAATGGAAAGAATGGTGCTGACGATACCAACATCCCGGACGCCTCGAATATTGATGTAAGTAAAAATCAGGATAATAGCGACTTTGGCGGCAAACTCCCCACCCCAGCCCAGGTCGAACTGGTTGGCCAGATAGCCCCCTGCCAAAATAACATACAAGGTTTGGTCTACATAGATGGATATGGTTCTCCACCATCCGGCCTGAAAGCCCCAGAACTCTCCGCAAGCTTCCTGAACCCACTTGTAATAACCACCCTCCTGAGGTCTTGCAGACCCCAGCTCGGCAGCCACCAGACTGAACGGGGTGCTCCAGAAAATCGGCAGCAGCAGCAGCATGACGATGGTAAGACCCGGACCGGCTTCCGGAATCATTTCTTCGATTCCATAGGCACCGGCGGCAACCAGACAGAATATCATAAAGACCACTGTCGAAACCTTGATGTCGTGCTGTTTTAACCCGTGCTGACCCACATCCATGGCCGCACCACGGTTTCCAACATCGTTCATTCCATTCCCTCCTTACTCAATACGACGAAAATTACCTTATTATTTTATTATTATATTTTTCAGACTATTTATCAAGTACTAATTTGCTCCTTATGATACATCGATTTGTTACATGCCTTATAGTAAAAAAAGAAGCGGTCGAAACCGCTCCTTTTATTGGAAATTATTCGCTTATAGCTTTTCTGTTCAGATCCGGGAATGCTTCATCAAAAGTCTTTTCCGTGGGATCCAGGGCAATGATCTGTCTTGTTTTGCCCATTTTCTTTAAGACAACATAGACGACCATCGGACCTATTACTGCAGATAATGCCAAGGGGAATACCGGTGCCATTTCAGCATCAAAGGCCAGGGCTCCCAGACCGATCAGCTGAGCAATCATAGCAAACCAGGGAATCCATTCGTGCTTTACTCTGGCTTTTAACTGAGTAACGTCATAGCCACGCTTTCGCAGCCTCTTTCGGAATACAATCTGGGATCCGATGATACCCACCCAAGCCAAGGTTCCGGTAAATCCGGACATGGTCAGCAGATAGGCATAGAAATTGGAATCCGGCAGGAAGTATCCCAGCATCAGAACCGCCCACATGGGGATGATCGTGAAGTAAACTGCTCTTCGCGGCGTTCCCTTGTCAGACAGTTTCAGCAGGAACTTGGGTGCCAATCCTTCTACGGCCAGACCATACATGCATCGTACTGTACCATACAAACCGGCGTTGGCGCAACTGAAGGCCGCAATCATAACAACGGCTGAAAGGATACCGCCGGCCCATTGTAAGCCGTACATATTCAGGGCGTACGCAAAGATGGAACCATTTTCCAGGTCTGCTTCTCCGTAGGGAACCAGCAGGATGACCAATAAAATCGGAATCAGGTAAAGGCCAATGATTCGGTAGGTTACGCTCTTACAAGCCCGGGGAATTGCTTTGTCCGGATTCTGAGCTTCGGAAGCGGCCAGTCCCACGATTTCGGTTCCCTGGAAGGATACCAGAACGGTTACCATCAGGGTGATGATAATCAGCCCGCCGTAGGGGAACAGGTTGTCGAAAATACCTACCATGGGATCGCTGATCAGATTCTGGCTGCCCAGATATCCGCCATTGCCCCACAATCCAACCCAAATACCGAAAGCCAGCAAGATGAACATCACGATGGTGATAACCTTGATCATGGCCAAAGTAGACTCAACTCGGGCAAACATTTTGACCGGCAGAGAGTTCAGGATTGTAATACCAGCCAAAGCTCCCACGGAGTACATGAACATATTTCCCGGGATCAGGGAATTCAATACGATGGATACCGCAATAGCCTCAGAAGGCACATAGGCAACCCAGTTGAACCAGAAAGCCCATCCAAAACCTACCGATACCGGACCGCCCAGGAATTCATTGGTATAAGCAACGAAAGATCCTTTACGGGGAAGGTTTACCAGCAGTTCACCATACGCGATCATCAGACCGTATACGATAAAGCCCACCAATCCGTATGCCAGTATAACCGCTGGCCCCATTACGCTGATGGTCCAGCCTACACCCAAGAAATAACAAGAACCGATAACTCCTCCCAGAGCTATCATCCCGACCTGCCAACCCTTGATGTCACGCTGCAGTGTTACTTCCTGCTCCACGTGCTCCACCTGGGTGACGACTTTTTTGTCTTCTGACATAATTCTGCCTCCTTGTTTCTCACATAAAAATATGATTAGAATCCTGCTGCAGAATTAAGCGGCTGCCCTTCGCTTGGTGTTGAACTAGTCCTGTGTCGTTTAAATGATGATGGTTTTGTCGTTTTTTGATGATGATTTTGATGATTTCGCTCGAATATTCTGATATTTTTGGTTTAAGATTTTCTTGCACACTTAACGTCTGGGTAGCATAGAATAAATTTAACACCATTATTTTCAATTGTCAATATTATAATTGACGACGGCCCTCCATTGCCTTGGACAGGGTTATTTCATCGGTATAATCCAGATCCCCTCCCACTGGAACACCGTGGGCTATCCTGGATACCCGGATGCCGGCAGGCTTGATCAGCCTGGCGATGTACATGGCGGTGGCCTCTCCTTCTATGGTAGGATTGGTGGCCAGAATCAACTCTTCCACCTCGGAAGCCTGAAGCCGCTGAATCAGGGATTTGAGGTTGATATCCTCCGGTCCGATGCCGTCCATGGGAGAAATAGCTCCGTGAAGCACATGGTATAGGCCCCGGTACTCCTTCATCCTCTCGATGGCGGCCACATCCTTGGGGCTTTCCACCACACAGATGATCTTCTGGTCCCGGCTGTCGTCCCGGCAGATCAGGCAGGGATCCTGATCGGTCAGATTTCCGCACCGGCTGCAATACCGCATGGTTTCCCGAGCTTCCGCGATAGCCCTGGATAAGGACATGGCTTCCTTCTCTTCTACTGCCAGCAAATGAAAAGCCAGCCGCTGGGCGGATTTGCTTCCGATCCCGGGCAGCCTGGCCAGTTCATTGATCAGGTTGTTTAATGGTTTAGAATAATACTTCATTACATCATGCCTGGGAGCTGCAATCCTCCCGTCAGCTTGTTCATTTCACCGTTGGCAATTTCTTCCATTTGCCGGATGGCTTCATTGGCTGCCACCATGATCAGATCCTGGAGCATTTCCACATCCTCCGGATCCACGACCTCCGGCTTAATCTGAATGGCCGTGATCATCTTTTCTCCGTTCACGGTGATGGATACGGCTCCGCCTCCTGCAGTAGCAGTAGTTTCCATTTTATTGATTTCTTCCTGCATTTCCTCCATGCGGCGCTGCATGGCCTGTACCTGCTGCATCTGTTTCTGCATGTTTGCCTGTCCGCCGCCTCCCGGCTTCTTGCCGGCTCTCATACCTTTTCCCATTGGTTTTACCGTCCTTCCTATTCCTTCCCTGGCTGTCCGGCCAGGATCCATGATTTTATTCTATTTCAACATGAATGTTGAATGCATTTTCAATTCGGGCTTTCCGTTCTTCCAGGGTGTCCCTGCCACCGGCCTGGCCCTCTCCTTCTCCCCCAACGATGCACCGCAAACTGCGGAATCGGCCTGTATGCTTTTCCATCAGCTTCTCCAGCCCATCCTTGTTGTCCAGGACATACTGTTTTTTAATCTCAGAGGTGGCTGCAACCGTAAACTCCGTTTCCCCCACGCTCTGAAGAGAGGTGCAGGTCCGAATCAGGTTATAGCTGCTTTTCATTGCTTCTCCGTCTTCAAAAATCCGGTGCCACAGTCCGTCCGTGTCCG
This sequence comes from Firmicutes bacterium UBA5559, assembly GCA_002425705.1. GTDB lineage: Bacteria > Bacillota > Clostridia > Peptostreptococcales > Anaerovoracaceae > UBA5559. The sequence continues at coordinate 7,707 of DIMT01000035.1, read as the reverse complement.
GGACAGATGAGGTTTCAGTTGCCTTCGGAACTGTCGGCGCCGGGGAAGCCTTCGGGACTGGGGAAGCCTTCGGTGCCGGAGGTGCTGCCGGTCGGATCAAGGGCGGCTGATCGGCCATTCCCGATGCCAGGGTGACGATAGCCACTTCCAGCAGGATCCTGGGCTGGGTACTCCACCGGGCGTCCTGCAGGGTTCGGGAAAGCTGAAGGATGGCATCGCTGATTTCTGCCATATCCGTCCGCTGGCTCTGTTCCCGTATCCTTTCCACATTTTCTTTAGAAAGGTTGATCAGGTCTTCCGGATTCTTCATGAATTTGGTAAGCATCAGGTTTCGATAATGACTGATCCAGTCCTTCATCAGCTGACGGACTTCCTTCCCTTCTCCTAAAAGCGTATCCAGCATCTGGAGAGCCTCCGGAATCTGGTGTCTCAGAATCCTATCGGTCCACTCGATGAATATTTCTTCTCCCGGGGTGCCCAGCACTTCCAATACATCCTGACGGGTGACCCGGCCGGATCCGGCAGCGGTACACTGATCCAGAATGCTCAGGCAGTCCCGGACGGATCCGTCGGCTGCTGCTGCGATGACGCCGGTGGCATCTTCCTCCATGACTACCCCCAGCTCTCCGCAGATCCGCTGGATACCTTCCTTCAGGCTTTTTTCCGATACCCGTCGGAAATCCAGCCGCAGACATCGGGAGAGGATGGTGGCCGGAAGTTTTTGCAATTCTGTGGTAGCCAGAATAAAGGTCACATATTCTGGTGGTTCCTCCAGAGTCTTGAGAAGGGCGTTGAAGGCTCCCGGAGAGAGCATGTGGACTTCATCGATGATATAGACCTTTTTTCTCCCTACAGAGGGCGGGTATTTGACACTCTCCCGGAGTTCTCGAATATTGTCGACTCCGTTGTTGGATGCCGCATCGATTTCAATTACATCAAGAAACAGGCCATCCCGGATTTCCCTGCAGCTGCTGCAGGTCCCGCAGGGCCGGTTTCCCTCCCCCATACAGTTGAGGCCCTTGGCCAGGATCCTCGCTACGGTGGTTTTCCCTGTTCCTCTGGTTCCGGAAAACAGATAAGCATGGCTGGTGGTGCCGGTTTCCAGCTGATTCTTTAATATTCGGATGATATGCTCCTGACCCATGAGCCCTTCAAAGGTTTCGGGCCGGTAAGTCCGGTACAGTGCCTGATACATGGTTACCCCCATCCTGAAATTCAAAAAAAATTGCCCTTTAGCAGCTCCGCCCGGCCTTCGGAGAAGGCTTAGCTGCGGCACATAAGAGCTTCCGCTTATTGCTGCTTCCTTCCGGACCTGACAAGGTTCGCAGATTCTTATTGCGCAGGACCCAAACCGTACCTGGCGAAGCTGCTAAAAGGCAATTTTCACTATGTCATTATATTCGTTTTATTCTTTAAAGTCAATAGCTTTGTACAGCTCATCCGACTCCGGTGGCTGCACTTCCGTTGAAATTCCTTGATCCAGAAGGCAAATACCCCTCTCGGGTTCCACGACTCTGCCAATGATGGACAGGAGAATGCCCTCTTCCCGACAGGCCTTTTGGATAGCGTCCTTTTGGTGCTCATCGGCTGCAATGAGCATGCAGCCGCTGGAAATCAGCCGGAGGGGATCGATGTTAAAGTAATGGCAGATTTTTTCCGTCACCGGCCTCACCGGAACAGCTGCTTTTTGGATTTCGGCGCCCAAACCCTGCCGGTGGCAAAGCTCCCAGACTGCCCCCAGCACTCCCCCTTCGGTAATGTCATGCATACCGTGGGTACCGATTTTGCCAGCAAGTACCCCTTCCTTCAGAACGCTGACCTGATCCAGCAGGCCCTTGGCTTCTTCCAGTTCTTCCACCGTCAGCACCGATGAAAGCAGGTTCTGCCGATCCTTGGCCAGGATTCCCGTTCCCTCGATGCCCGCTTCTTTGGTCATGAGCAGATAGTCTCCGGTTTTCATTGTTTCCGATCCCTGGGACTGACCCAGGAATCCCCGGCCGATGGCGGTGGAGACAATGACCGGGCTGTTAACTGCTGCCGTTATTTCTGTATGGCCTCCGATAATCTCGACTCCCAGCTGGGAGGAGGCTTCACCGGCTTGCTCCATCATGTGCTCGATTTCCGCCCGGGTGGTACCGGGAGGCAGCAGGACGGCCAGCATGATCCCCAAGGGCTGGATGCCATTGGACGCAATGTCGTTACAGGTGATGTGGATGGCCAGTCTTCCGATGTCATGGATGGCCGCCGTTATTGGGTCGGTGGACATGACGCATTCATATTCCCCGAAATCCACCACCGCACAGTCTTCTCCTATTCCAGGCCGGGTCAGGACCTCCGGCCGGCGGAAGGTGATTTTATCAAATACAATATCTTCTAAGAGCTGGCTGTCCAGCTTACCGATTTTCAGCATTCTGCACCTCTTCCAAAAATTCTGCCTCACTGAGGATGGGTATGCCCAATTCCCTTGCTTTCTTGTTCTTCGAGGAACCGGATGTGGGTTCGTTGTTGATCAGAAGGCTGGTTTTAGCGGTCACGCTGTCGGTGACCTTGCCGCCCCTGGCTTCGATCCATTCCTTCAGGCTGCTTCGGTTCTCAAATCGTTCCAGAGAGCCGGTGATGACAATGGTCTGGCCAGTCAGGCTCTGGAATTCCTGGCCGGAGGATTCTTCTTCCTCAAAGCGGACCTCTTCCAGCAGGGCCTTCACCAGGGTCTGGTTCTTTTCTTCTCCGAAGTACCGGGTGAACTGCTCGGCCATAACCGGCCCCACCCCGTCGATGGTCAGCAGCTCTTCCCGGGTAAGTTTCTGAATCCGGTCCCACTTGCCAAGGGCAAACCGGCTGATCAGCCGGGCATTTGCCAGTCCGATTCCAGGGATTCCCAGACTGTAGAGGAGACGGGCAGGGGTGGTGTTTCTGGCCTGCTCGGCGGCATCCAGAAGATTCTGGCAGGATTTTTCTCCAAAGCCTTCCATCGTACAAATTTCTTCCCTGTGTCTGGACATCCGGAATAAATCCGCCAGTTCCTTCACCAGACCCCGGCCCACCAGTTTCTCTATGGTAGCCTCAGACAGTCCCTCCATGTTCATGGCATCCCGGCTGACAAAGTGGGTAAAGCCTTTGATCTGCTTGGCCGGACACTCCGGATTGGGGCACAAAAGAGTCTCTACGTCCTTTTCCTTTCGGATCTCTGTTCTTGCTCCGCATACGGGGCAAGCCTGCGGAATAGGCAGGGAATTGCTTCTGGTCAGGTTCTCGCCAATCTGGGGGATAATCATATTGGCCTTATAGACCTTCAGAATATCGCCGATGCCGATGGCCAGCTCACGCAGAATGCTCAGATTGTGGAGGCTGGCCCGGGACACAATTGTGCCCTCCAGTTCTACGGGGCGAAATACCGCAATAGGATTGATGAGCCCGGTCCGGGAAGCGCTCCATTCAACGGTTTCCAGCAGGGTTTCCGCCATTTCATCCTGCCACTTGAAGGCGATAGAATCCCGGGGAAACTTGGAGGTGGTTCCCAGGCTCTGACCATACCGAATATCTTCCAGGGTCAGGACCAGTCCGTCAGACGGAAGGTCGCTGATGGCTGTTTCCCGGGCGAAAAATTCCAGAGACTCCTCCAAATCCTCCTGCCTGACCTTCCGGTATTCCACCGGCTCGAAACCCCGTTCCTTCAGCCACAGCATCTGCTTTTCCCGGGAGTTGTCAAAATCCAGGGAACCGGCCTTTCGGAGGGAGAAGGCATAGAAATGAACCCTCCTCTCAGCAGTAATTCGGCTATTCAGCTGCCTTACCGTTCCGCTGCAGAGGTTACGAGGGTTCTTATAACGGGCCTCCGTTTCCGGAAGCCGGCTGTTGATTTTTTCAAAATCCGAATAGCGGATGACCGCTTCCCCCCGAACAATGACTTCCTCCAGAAAATCGATTTTCAAAGGAAGGTTGACGAAGGTACGGGCATTGGGCGTAATCACTTCACCAATGGCCCCGCTGCCCCGGGTGATCCCCTTGACCAGTTCCCCGTTTTGATAGGTCAGGACCACGGTCAGCCCATCCAGCTTAAAGGAAAGCAAGCCCTCCTGTTCCCCCAGCCATTCTTTCAGGGCAAGGGGGTCCTTGGTCTTATCCAGGGAGAGCATGGGGGCTTCGTGTTTTTCTTTGGGCAGGCTGCTGACCACTTCGTGGCCCACGGTCAAGGTGGGGCTCCCGGCCAGCTGGAATCCGGTTTCCTCCTCCAGGGCAGCCAGTTCATCGTAGAGCCGGTCATACTCCAGATTGGACATGATTTCCCGGTCTTCCTGATAATAGGTCCTTCCCGCTTCATTAAGCAGATAAACCAGTTCTCTGATCCGCTGTATTTTATCCATTTCCTATACCTTCCGAACCGGTGCCAGGTCCCGGGCCAATTTCTTCAATCCTACGGAATCAAACAGGACTTCCAGAATCCGGCTGTCGGCTCCGATGACCAGGCCTTCTCCGAACTTGTTGTGGGCCACCCGGTCTCCGGCCTGAATATCTTCCTGTTTCTTCTTTTCTCCCCCGGCCTTAACCTGATCCCGGGCATATTTCAGACTGTCAAAGGGCTTGTATCCAGAGGGAAGGGTCCCGCCGGAGATTTCTCCACCCTCCCGGCTCCAGGGCGGAATCCGGGATTCTTTTTTGTCCACGATGCCGTCCCCCGCCACCAGCTTCCGGTCGATTTCCCGGAGAAACTGTGACTCCCGGGTATAGTCGGTCTTTCCATAGAGGGTACGGGTCTCTGCACTGGTCAGGTACAATCGCTCCTTGGCACGGGTCATGCCTACATAGCATAACCTGCGCTCCTCCTCGATGCCCTCCGGCTTCTCTAAAGATCGCCAGCCAGGAAAAAGTCCGTCCTCCATGCCGGGAAGGAAAACCACGGGAAATTCGAGGCCTTTAGCACTGTGCATGGTCATCAGGACCACCGCATCCTCACCGGGATCGTGATTGTCGATTTCGGCCATCAGAGCGATCCGTTCCATAAAAGAGGCCAGGTTCAGCTGGGGGTCTTCCTTCTCATAATCGTAAATGACGGATTTGAATTCCAGCAGGTTTTCAATCCGGCTTTCTGCTTCCACTGTGTTCTGTTCTTCCAGGCTCTTCAGGTACCCGGTCCGGACCAGCAGGCCGTCGTAAATGTCCGAAACCTTCAGGTTGTCCTTTTCCAGTCCGTAGTCCCGAAGGGTCCGGGCCATTTCCAGCAGGCTGTCCCCTCCTTTTCCGGCAATGCCGGCGGTTACTTCTTCATCCAGCAGCAAATCCAGCAGTCTTTCCTGCCTCACCGTTGCCAGGGTTTCCAGTTTTTCCAAAGTTTTGGGTCCGATTCCCCTTTTAGGCTCATTAATGATTCGTCTCAATGACAGGTCGTCAGCCGGGTTCTGTACCAGCCGCATGTAGGCCACCAGATCCTTGATTTCCTTCCGGTCATAATACCGGAGCCCTCCCAGTACCCGGTAGGGGACACCCCGGGAGGACAAAGCTTCTTCGAAGGTACGGGACTGGGCATTGGTCCGGTACAAAATGGCAAAATCCTTATATTTCAGTTCTCTGGAGTGAAGCCGGTCAATTTCCTGGCTGATGTAACGGGCTTCGTCCTTTTCATTGTCCGCCCGGTAATAGACCAGTTTCTCCCCTTCCTCCTGCTCCGTCCATAGTTTTTTCGATTTTCTCTGTTGATTTCGCTCAACCACGGAATGGGCTGCCGCCAGAATGTTGGAAGTGGACCGGTAATTCTGCTCCAGTTTGATGACCCGGGCTCCCTTAAAATCCTTTTCAAAATCCAGGATATTTTTTATGTCGGCTCCCCGCCATTGGTAAATACACTGATCGTCATCCCCCACTACGCAGATATTCTGATGGGCTTCCGCCAGCAGGTAGATGAACCGGTATTGCATATAATTGGTATCCTGGTATTCATCCACCATGATGTACCGGAATCGCTGCTGATACTCGGCAAGCACCGATTCGTCCCGTTCAAATAACAGGACCGTGTTCCGGATCAGGTCATCAAAGTCCATGGCGTTGTTCTTCTTCAGGATTCCCTCATAGGCGGCGTACAGCTCCCCGATTCCTCTTTGTTTCGGATTATCCTGGTTCAGCTCCAGAAATTTTTTGGGGGACACGGCCTTTTCCTTGCAATCGCTGATGATGGAAAGGACATAGGGCGGGGCGAACATCTTTTCGTCCATGTTCCGCTCCTTGATGCAGCTTTTTATCACTGTTTTCTGATCCGTGGGATCGTACACTACAAAATCAGAAGTATACCCCAGCAAATGTCCGTGTTTCCGCAATATCCTCAGGCAGGCGGAGTGGAAGGTCAGGATCCACATATTCAGATCAGCCCCCACTAAAGCCTCCACCCTTTCCCGCATTTCTCTGGCCGCCTTATTGGTAAAGGTCACCGCCAGAATCTGGGAAGGGCGAACCCCCTTTTCTTTGATCAGGTAGGCGATCCGATGGGTCATGGTGCTGGTTTTGCCGCTTCCGGCTCCAGCCATGATCAGAAGAGGGCCCTCCGTATGGATGGCGGCCTCGTATTGTTCTTTGTTGAGTTTTTTCAGGTAATCCATTCTTGCTCCTTGCTTACTTCGATGCCATCGTGCCCTTCAATTTTATCACAGATCCGCTTCTGTTTCATTGGCTATTTCAATATTTTCAAATTCAGGAATCAGTTCCACATATAGGTGGGTATGAACGGCTTCCAGTTTTTCTTTCAGCTCCCGATGGGCCTGGACGATTCGGGAAATAAACACCGCATCTTCTGCTGTGCGGAAGTAGATGCTGATCCAGATTTTTCTTCCTGTCCGAATGATATCGTAGTTGGCATCATCGAAACCATAGGGTTCCAGGATTTTCTGACTGATCTCTTTAATCTCCTCCACCGTGGCCTCTTCCGGAGCCAGCAGGAAAACATCCCGAAGACCGCCAATCACGGTTCGCACTGGTATGGGCAGGATGACGGCAGCCAGCAATATGGCCACCACCTGGTCCAGGTAAGGACTGTATTCGGCCATCCAGGGAGTCCGGATCACCACCGGCAGCAGGAAGGCTGCTCCCAGCCCTACGCTGGCAATCATATCGATCATCCAGGCATCGATTTCCGTTTTGACGATGGGAGATCGGAGCCCTTTGTTGATCCGGCGCAGGATCAGGATGATGCCGCCGATAACCAGGGCTGATAACATTTCAAAGACCGCAATAAGCCCGAAGGAAACCAAATTTCCTCCCCGGCTGATCAACTGAATATTGGTCACCACCAGTCCCAGGGTAACGGCGGTCAGCATAGTCCCTTTCAGGGTAATGAAAACAGCTTCTGCCTGGGAAAAGCCAAAGGGGTGTTTTTCCGTCATCGGTCGATAGATCAGCGGAACGATTTTCAGGGAAACCAGAATCATCAGCATATCGGCAGCCCCATAAAAGGCATCCATCAGGATGGACTGGGAAGTGGTGTAAATGGCCATCAGAATTTCCGCTACCAGAAAAAAAACCGCTCCCGCCATGGATACGATCAACGCCCCATGCTCGGTCCGGATTTGTCCGGCTTCCTTTTTCTTTCTTTCAATTGCTCTCTGTCTCATAGGGATTCACTGCCTTTCTTCCTTTTCCCAATCTGAAAAACAGGACCGGATAAAATCCGGTCCTGTGGTTTTTGGTTCGATAGTAGAACCGAAATTATTCGACGATGGATGC
>DIMT01000036.1 GCA_002425705.1 Firmicutes bacterium UBA5559 | reverse complement strand
GGGGGGGGGGGGGGATAATCTTCTTCGAGGTAATTACAATAATTTGAGCAAAGGAATCAATAATTGGGAGATCCTGACCGCTGATATCCGTCAGGATCCTGCCGTTACAGCGGTTTCCCCGGCGGTACAGGGAACCGGACTGATCCGCAGCTCAGGAAAAAGTTTTTCTGTTCAAATAAAGGGAATCCAGCTGGAGGATGCAGACCAAATCTACGATATCAGCCCCAGAATCCTTCAGGGTACCGGTACCCTGGCTGGCAACAGCCTTTTAATAGGTACTGGGCTTGCCAAAGAACTGGGGGTTTCTCCGGGAGGGCCCATCAGTCTTCTGCTCCCTAATGGAGAAGCGGTACAGATGCTGGTCATTGGGATTTTTGATTTGGAAAATGAGGCCTTGAACGAATCGCTGGTATTTACTGACTTGCCACGGGCTCAGAAGGTTTTTGGGCTGGGCAGCAGCATCTCATTTGTAGAAACCCAATTGGAAGATCCCTTTTTAGCCGACGTGGTGGCGGAAGATTGGACCAGCCGCTTCGGGAATGTGAAGATCAGTGACTGGAAGGGTCAAAATGCGTCTTTGTTAAGTGCTCTGGCCAGCCAGAGCAGCTCTTCCTATACCATTCAATTTTTTGTCATATTGGCAGTGACCCTGGGGATTTCCAGCGTACTGGCGGTGTCCGTGGTTCAGAAATCCAAGGAAATCGGCATTTTGAAAGCCATGGGAGCCACCAGAGAGAGTGCCAGCAAGATCTTTCTGCTTCAGGGCCTGATCCTAGGGGTAATCGGAGCTGTAGCCGGGAGTTTGATAGGGGTTCTGTTGATTCAGTCCTTCCAATTCTTCAACACGGGAGAGTCCAGCTTTGACATTGTCATCAAGCCCATGGGTGTTGTAATGGTTGGCCTGATTGCCATCGGAGCCAGTACCATTGCATCGGTGATTCCGGCCAGAAGTTCAGCCAACCTCAATCCAATGGAGGCGATAAAAAATGGATGATCGATTATTATTCGGTGAAAATCTGGTGAAAGAATACGGGACGATTATCCGGACCCGTGCTTTGAATGAAGTTAATCTTTCCTTGAAAAAAAGTGAATTTGCCAGCATCATCGGGCCTTCCGGATGCGGCAAGAGTACCCTGCTCAACATGTTGGGGGCACTGGATAAGCCCACCTCAGGAAAATTATACTTTAAAGACCGGGAATTCAGTTCCATGGATGAACGGGAACTGGCTGAGTTTCGGAATCAGAACATTGGATTTATCTTTCAGTCTCACCACCTTCTGCCGGAATTTACAGCCCTGGAAAATGTTCTGCTGCCAACCTGGATCAACAACGGGAAGGTTACCCTGGAACGGCAGGAGAGGGCTAAGGAACTGCTGGAAATCGTTGGTTTGAAAGACCGGATGAACAATCTGGCCAATAACCTTTCCGGTGGTCAGCAACAGCGGGTTTCCATTGCCCGGTCACTGATTAATGAACCGGATCTTGTCCTGGCGGATGAACCTACCGGCAACCTGGACTCTGACTCCACAGAACAGGTTTATGAACTGCTGAGACAGATCAATCGGGATCTGAAGATGGCCTTTCTCATCGTCACCCATGACCGGCATATCGCAGAGAAATCCGATCGCATCATCGAAATGAAAGATGGAAAAATCCTGCGGGATTATTTGACCAAAGATAAAACCGAGGACGAACTATGGGAACAAATTGCTCCTGCAAACTGCAAATACTGCCATCGGCCTCTGGCGGAACTGAGCCATCTGTTGGAAGAAGCAGAAAAGAAAGGTTGACATGGGGATCAAAATCGGATATGCCTGCCTTACCCTGGGGGTACCGGATACAGGTATGAAGACTTGCCGTCAGGAAAAGGCCGGGGAAGAACGTCTGAAAGAATTGATAAATTCCAATCTGGCCTCCCTGGAGCGGATCATTGATTATAATATCGGGATGGGAATCAAGATGTTCCGAATCAGTTCCGATTTGATTCCCTTTGGTTCCAGCCCGGTCAATTCCCTTCCCTGGTGGGAGATCTTTGCTGATGATTTCCAAAGGATTGGAAAGAAAATCACTGGAGCGTCCATGAGGGTGTCCATGCATCCGGGTCAGTATACCGTCCTCAACTCCGAAGATCCGGGGGTGGTAGAACGGGCGATACTGGATTTGGAATATCACAATCGGGTATTGGATAGTCTTGTGACTGGCAAAGAGCATAAGATCGTCCTCCATGTGGGCGGAGTTTACGGATACCGGCAGGAAGCAAAAAATCGGTTTGCCCGGATGGCTTCTTCCCTGGACCCGGCTATCTTATCCCGTTTGGTGATTGAGAACGATGACCGGTCTTATCCCATCGATCAAGTGCTGGAACTGGCCGGTCGGGTGGGGTTGCCCGTGGTATTTGACAACCTCCACCATCAGGTTCTTCCGTCCTCCATAGATAGGAAGGAATCGGAATGGATCGCCCTGGCGGGAGAAACCTGGAAATCACGGGATGGGAGCCAAAAGATCCACTATTCCCAGCAGGACCCGGGGAAACGCCCCGGATCTCATTCTGCCACCATCAACCTGGATCATTTTTCAGCCTTTCTAAAAGGGCTGGAAGGCCAAAAACCGGATATCATGCTGGAAGTAAAGGACAAAAATCTTTCTGCCATAAAATGTATCAATGGTATCCAGAATCCGGGGAGCATGAAGAAACTGGAAGAAGAATGGAGCCGTTATAAATACTCCCTGCTGGAATCCAGCCCCCAGGACTATCAATCGATCCGGAACCTGCTCAAAGATAAAAGCACCTACCCGGTACTGGATTTTTACCGGATTCTGGATGGGGGTCTGAAGCAAACAGCTACGGTGGGTAATTCCATCAATGCCTTGCATCATGTATGGGGTTATTTTAAAGAGAAGGCTTCTGAAAAAGAGAAAAAGAAATTCCTGATTATGGTGGAAAAATTAGAAAAGGAGGGGGGATCACCCGCCTCCATCAAAAGATTTTTATATCGATTAGCACTGGATTATGAGCAGGATTATCTGAAAAACTCCTATTTTCTCCTGATTCCATAAAACCAGTAAGAAAGGAAGGATGAAATGGAACGAAAATGTTACCGATGCGGCTCATCCAATGTAGCCCGGGTAGTTCCTCCCAGCATGGCTGCAGACCCGGATGTCCGGAAGGAGATTCTGGAAGGAAAAGCGGTTGCCGCATGCTGCTCGGCGGGTTTTACCGCTTCGGGTCTGTATCGTTGCAAGGATTGTAATTTTGAATGGGACTATTACTATGAACGAGCTCGGGAATCGGAGAGATAGCCTGCTTTTAGCAGCCGTCGCCGAAGGACGGGAGCGATGGAAGCCGCAATGCCCATTTTAATCAGATCCCCTGGAATATAGGGGATTACCCCGGCAAATAAAGCTGCTTCAAAAGTCATTCCTGCCTGATATGCCAGCCATGCTGTTCCGAACAGGTAAAGAACCAGGGTTCCGATGGCCATGCCTGCCAAAAAAGGACCTATTCGGCCATCAAACCGGTCTGTAAAATACCCGGCTATCAAAGCTAGAAAGATAAAACCAATCAAATATCCGCCAGTGGGTCCCAGCAATTTGGCCGGACCAGCAGTAAAGCTAGAAAATACCGGCACCCCGACAAATCCGATCATCAGATACAATAGGTAGCTGATGGTCCCTTTTTTCATTCCGCAGAGGTAAACGGTGAAGTAAATGGCTAGATTCGTAAAGCTTATCGGAACAGGGGAAAAAGGCAAGGGTATGGAAAGAGGACCCAGGATGCAGGTTACAGCGGTAAACAAGGCTATCAGAGTCATGGAACGGGTTTTTGTACTGGTCATGATGCTTCTCCTTTTAGATGGTAGATTGTGGATTGTCAACTAAAAAATATTATAGGTTAACAAAGGATTCCTGTCAACCAAATAATTATATTGGTTTACATTTATATTAAACTTGCAATTTTCATCAAAATCCGATATAACTAGTATCACAATAAATTATTTTTTTGTTATTTTTTTGGTGGAAAATGCTGAAGCAATTGGGGACTAAAGAGGGTTATATTCGTTTCATGCTGTTATCTGGCAGCCTGTTTCTTTTCTGGTTCCTTTTATTCCAGCAAAACCGCCCTCTTTGGATCACCGGAGTAAATTTGATTTCTTTGATTGGCTATCTGGCTCCGATTGTTCCTTATATACAGGCGATCCACCAGTCGGAAGGATGGGAAAAAACTTTCTGGAGGCTGTTGCTGACCGCCCATTGCTCCTATACCATCGGAGAATCCTCTTGGATGTTCTACGAGCTGGTGCTGGGAAGGGAAGCTCCTTTTCCCGGTTTGCCGGATATCTTCTATCTTCTTTTTCCAATTATATTCATTATTGGATTAGTATTTGAATTTTATTCCAATTTCAATAAATTCATCGGGTTTCGTTTCCTGCTGGATATTCTTTTGGTGGTTCTGCTGGCAACCATACTTAGCATCCGGTATCTCATCGAGCCAATTTTCAGGGAAGAGATCGTTTCGCCCATGGCTATCTTTATATCGGTGAGCTACCCGGTAACGGACCTGGCTCTTCTGTTCGCCGTGTTGTTTTTATTCGGGAAGGCCTCCTTAAAAAGGGGCAATCGGTATGGACCCATAATAGTGGGTGCTGCTTTGTTTTTTTTAACGGACACCTATTATATGCTGATGAATGGCCAGGATGCTTTTGTTTCCGGTGGTTTGGCAGACTTGTGCTGGATGATATCCCTTCAGCTTATCGGGCTTTCAGCCGTGTTCCGCATAGCAGGGCAGAATAAAATTCCTGCTGAAGAATCCAAGGATATCCATCCTTCAAAGGAAAACCATTTTTTGGTATATTTGTCCTATGGGCTCATGATTCTGGTAGTCACCAACTTTCTTCTGGACTCGGAACTGAACCGTCCCGGACCCTGGCTGTTTGTCCTGGTTATGGTCCTGCTGCTGATGCGTCAGAAACTGACGTTGGCCGATAATCGAGATCTGGTTCAGGCCCTGGAAAAGAAGAATCAGGAACTGCATCAGGTCAACCAATTGGTGCAGAGGGATGCCAAGTGCGATTTTCTGACGGGCCTTCAGAATCGTCGGGGGCTGGAAGAGATGCTGGATGGGGCTATCCGGCGGACGGAGGAAGAAGGCCAGGCCTTTGCCCTTCTGATCATCGATGTAGATTGGTTCAAGCAAGTAAACGACCGATACGGTCATGACTTTGGGGACTGGGTTCTGGTGGAACTGGGCAGCGTACTGAAGGGCATGACGCGGGCCGGGGAAATGATTGGCCGATATGGCGGAGAAGAATTTATGGGGATTCTGCCGGGTACCGGACTGGCTGAAGGAATCCTAGTGGCTGAAAGACTCCGGAAAGCGGTGGAAGAACATTGTTTCCGGAAAGAGGAAAAAGAGTTGTCCCTGACCGTCAGCATCGGCGTTTCTCTCTATCGTCTGGAGGAAGACCGGAATGGGCTGATGGTGAAAAAGCGGGCGGACCGGGCCCTGTATCGGGCCAAGGCCGCCGGAAGGAATCGGGTAATGGCAGAAGGCCAGGAAATAGAAGGAGAGTCGTAGTATGGTCATAGCAGTAATCGACGGCCAGGGTGGTGGCATCGGCAAGGCACTGGTGGAACGGATCAAGGGAGATAAGGAGCTGAGGGGATATCTGCTTATTGCTTTGGGCACCAACTCCATTGCAACCGGTCAAATGCTCCGGGCAGGGGCGGATGAAGGGGCCACCGGCGAAAACGCTATCATTCACAATATGAATCATGTGGATATTATCCTGGGCCCTGTTGGCATCATCAATGCCAATGCTATGATGGGGGAGCTTTCGCCTAAAATGGCAGAGGCAATCGGATCCAGTCATGCCCTGAAAATTCTGCTGCCCTTCAATAAATGTCATATTCAGGTAGTCAGCGTGCCGGATCTTCCGGTGGGACAGCATGTGGAAAATGCGGTAACCGCCTTAAAGAAATATTTGTCTGAAATGTAGGATTCTATCCTCTATTCTGGATTCATAAAGGGATCTGCAGCAACTCCGCTGCAGTTTTTTTAATTCCTGAAACTTTTTCATCCCCCTGATCATCTTATATACAGAAGAGAGGAGGCAATAATGAGTAAGAGGCAGCTGCTGGAGCAGTTTATTATTGAAAATATGGATAGTGCTTATCGATTTGCCTATTCCTATACAAAAGATAAGGAAGAAGCGGAGGACGTTGTTGGCGAAAGCGTTCTTAAGGCCTTAAAGTCAATAGGTCAGTTAAGGGATGTAACCCGAATGAAAAGCTGGTTTTTCCGAATCATCATCAATTCGGCCAATGAAAGCCATCGATCCCGGAGCAAGATTTGCGTCATGGGGGAAGAGGAACTGGAAAATCTGATTCCCCCTAGTCTTCCTGAACCGATTAAGGATTTTGAATCGATGACGAACATTCTTCCGGTGGAACTGAGAAACATAATCGTTCTTCGGTTCCTGGAAGATATGAAAATACGGGATATCGCTGAGCTTCTGGATACTAACGAAAATACGGTAAAGACCAGGCTATACAAGGCGCTGCGGATGCTGCGCCTGGAAATGGAGGATAATCGGGATGCTGAAAGAAGTTAAGAATATGAAGGAAGAATATGAGAATATCCATGCTTCCGAGGAATTAAAAAAGAGGATTCAGGTTACGCTTAAAAGAAGGAAACGGGCTCTATGGATGGAGCGGATGACTGCTTCTCTGGCACTATTTCTATTAGCCGGGGTAATCAGTCTGAATATGAGTTCCGGACTTGCCTATGCGGTTGCTGAGGTTCCCGGGCTCCAGGGGCTGGTCCGAATCGTTACCTTCTCAAAATATGAATTCAAGGAAGATGGTTATGAAGCGAAAGTGGAAGTTCCCCGGATTGAAGGCCTCCTGGATCCTGAAATGGAAGAGGAACTAAACCGGATTTTCCAGGAAAACGGGGAAGCGGTCATTCAGGCTTTTGAAGCAGATGTTCGGGAACTGAAGAAGAATTTCGGTGACGAAACAGTCCATATGGGGCTGGAGTATAACTATCAGATCAAAACCGACAATGCGGACATTTTAGCCCTGGATATATACTTGTTCCAGGCGTCCGGTTCCAGCTCAACGGTTCATAGCTTTTACAACATTGATAAAAAGACCGGAAAACTGATTTCCCTGGAAAGCCTGTTCAGCGAGGGTTCTGAATATGTTAAAACCATCAGCGCCTATATCCGGCAGGAAATGGAAAGGCAGAACCGGGAAGAGGGAGGGATGTTCTGGCTGGAAGAAGAAACGGAAGATTGGAACTTTAAAGAGATTCGTCCTGATCAGAACTTTTATATCGATGATCAGGGACGACTGGTCATCTGCTTTGACAAATACGAAGTGGCAGCTGGTGCTGCAGGCAGTCCTGAATTTCCCATTCCGGACAGTGTTATCCAGAAGATCCGACGATAGGATATGGGAATAAAAACATCCGGAGGGAGCGCCAATGCTCCCTCCGGATGTTTTATAAGGCTGGTAAAAGTAGGCTTTTAAGAATGGGTTGGTCTTAGGAAATCAATCGGGTATTTTGGCAATATTCTTTGCCAGTTTCTTTTTGTAATCCAGATTGGCAAATCGATTAATCATGACCCGTTGAGCCTGCGGGGAGCCAGCCCCGTGCATGGATTCGGTCCGATATCCAACAGCGCCTGTTCCAAGGGTCAGATTTTCAATCAGTCGCATGATCCGCATCCGGTTCTCCGTGGGAACAGAATCCACCCCTTTCAGGTACTTTTCGATGTAGGGCCCTATTTTCGGGTTGCGAAGGTCTTTTTCAGCGGGTTGGGTTACCATCAGGCCGCCGGCGATATCCTCTGCCAGACGGGCGATTTCATAGGGGAAACGGGTAACGTTCTGTTTGCAGACGTTAGCCAGCAGCAAATCGATCAGATAGGCCCCGGAGGGAGTTTCAAAG
Source organism: Firmicutes bacterium UBA5559 (assembly GCA_002425705.1). Lineage (GTDB taxonomy): Bacteria > Bacillota > Clostridia > Peptostreptococcales > Anaerovoracaceae > UBA5559. The sequence continues at coordinate 66,362 of DIMT01000036.1, read as the reverse complement.
CCTTCGTAGGAGCAGGCAAGTGCCGTGGCATAAATGTTTTCGTTCAAATAGGTCATTTCAATCAGCTTGTCCTTGATGTGGGAAGCCTTGGGCACTCCGTTGTAATCTGCGGCAAGAGCAGCGGCACCGATCAGTACGTCGCCGACGCCGGCTTTGCAGGCATAGCTGGGTCTGTGATGGCCGCTGAACCGTTCTACCAGCATGCCGACGAAGTCGGTTTCTCCATTCAGGAAAATACGTTCCTTCGGGACAAAAACATGGTCGAAGACGATAAGGGCTTCATGTCCTCCGAATTGGCTGTTGCCCACATCGATGTCGCCCTCTTCCATTTTTCGGGTATCGCAGGACTGACGGCCGTAGATCAGGGTGATTCCGGGAGTATCGGAGGGAACAGAGAAGCAGACGGCATAATCTCTGTCCTCTGGCTTCATGGCCACGGTAGGCATGACCAGTACTTCGTGGGAATTGACGATTCCGGTTTGATGGGCTTTGCAGCCATTGACCACGATGCCGTCTTCCCGTCTCTCCACTACCCGCAGGTAAAGATCCGGGTCCACCTGCTTGCTGGGCGAAAGGCCCCGATCACCCTTGACATCGGTCATGGCGCCATCTACCACCAGATCTTCTGCCTGCACATATTTCAGATATTCAATAAAGTTTTTCTGGTAATCGGTTCCGTAAGCTTGGTCGATCTCGTAGGAGGTGGCATATACTGCATTGAAGGAATCCTGGCCAACGCAGCGCTGGAAGCAGCAGGCCATTTTCTGGCCCAGCATCCTCTGCCTCTTGACTTTTTGGACCAGATCCTTATTCGAACTGAAAACATGGTTGAAAAGATTGATTTTTTCCCCTGTCAGGGAGGAAGTGACAGTCATCAGATCCTCATGAAGAGGGTCCAGGGCCAGGTCGTAGGTCATGGCCACCGCATTCATGGACGGGATGATAATCGGATGGTCCACTGGGGATTCCACCTTCTCACCGAACATGTACAGATTCAAGTTTAACTTCCGAAGGCTTTCAATGTACTGAGCACCGGTTTTCATTGCCATTTGCATATCCTCCTTTTTTTCTTTATAATAAAATCATACCATTTCACTATGTCGGATTGATAGATATGATTCGACCCTAAAATACATTATTCGACAAAAACTAACAGCAAAGGGGGATGAAATAATGAAGGAACTGTATGATTATATCTTCCGGAGAAAATCAACCCGGGTATTCACCGGGGAACCCATGACCGATCAGGAATTGGAAGAAATCGAAGGGTTTTTAAAAAGAGCAAGGCATCTGTTCCCTGAACAGCATTTTCGGTATCGGATCACCAGGGAGGTCCGAAAGCTGCTACCCCTGAAGGCACCGTATTACCTCCTGATTTATGGGGATGATTCTGATGAGTCCATGATGAACATCGGATTTATCTTTCAACAGTTGGATTTGTTTCTGTCCAGCATTGGTATCGGTGCCTGCTGGCTGGGTACGGCCAAGCCAGGAGAAGAGAAGGATCAAAGTCCGGAGTATCGGATAGCCATCGGTTTCGGCAAGACTGCCTATCCCCCCTATCGGGATCCAGAAGGATTTAAACGAAAGCCTCTGGATGAAATCAGCAATGGCTGGGATGAAAGGATCGAAGCGGCTCGACTGGCACCATCGGCTGTCAATGGGCAGCCCTGGTTCTTTGAATCGGTTCAGGGAGAACTTCGGATTTACCGAAAAAAATTAAGCCCTTTGGAAAAACTGGTTTCCGGCCGATGGGTTCCGGTGGATTTGGGCATAGCGCTGGCACATCTTTATATTGCCGCCGAATACCAGGGGAGGGAGTTTGTCTTTGTCCGCGAATCAGAAAAGCCGATGCTGAAAGGTCTGGAATACGTGGGTACCGTTCAATGAAAAAAGGGGCCGCCTCTCTGGGATTCTGTAATCCTTTGAGAGGGCCCCTTCTTCAGTTTTATACTATTGTTTCAGAAAGATTGCATTTCGGAAAATTTCCTATTACAGCGTGGTCTTCCAGAGACCATGGAGGTTGCAGTATTCATAAACAGCAACAGCCTCTTCCCCTTCCAGAAGGAAATCTGCTTTAGCTGCTTCACCTGGCTTCAGGAATTTTTTCTGTGCTCCCTTGCTTGTTTCCAGGTAAATGAAAGTAATGTAGTGTTCCGGTTCCATAGGATGGGGAACGGAACCAACTTCAACAGAAACCTTGTTTCCCTCGGTCTTTACTACCGGTACGTGCTTTTCCTGACTGGCATCCACGGTGTTGGCCACGATTTCATTCATGGCTTCGCCACAGCAGATCATCGGAACGCCGGAATCCTGAACCATTTCTACCATATTTCCGCAGTGCTTACATACAAAGAATTTTACATTTGACATACTCATTTCCTCCAAGATTGTTATTATTGAATGATAGCCTGTTATGATGATTTATTACCCAGCATTCAGGGGATATAACCAGTAAAATTGTAAATTTGTGTCTTTCGGGTAATCCGTAGATTTTACTATTCGACAGGGCAAGAGAAATATTGACAAGAATTTATCCAAGATTTTTTTTTAAATTGACAACTAATATACATAGTGGTAAAATCTAATTCGTACGCACTTTTAACGGTTTTTTTTTCAGATCATTCCCTAGTAAAATGCTATGAGATATTGGAAAAAGGTTTTTTCCTGTTTGAAAGTTTTTTCTTGGCCGACAGGATAAAGGAAAGAAACTTGGGTATATTTTTAACAATAAAGGCTATTTTACAACCCGTTTGTTAAATAAAGGAGCAAATAATGAAAAAAATTGTGATTATCGGAGCAGGATATGCAGGAATCCTGACAGCTAAGAAATTGGCGAAAAAGTTTAAAAAACGGGAAGAGGTCCAGATTTCCATTATTGACCGAAATCCCTATCACACCATGCTGACGGAGCTTCATGAAGTAGCAGCCAACCGGGTGGACGAAGACAGCATCAAGATCAGCCTGGAAAAGGTTTTTTCCGGACGGAATGTGGATGTAGTCCTGGATACCGTGGAGTCCATCGATTTCGAAGGAAAACGAGTTGAGGGAGCTGTGGCTTCCTATGAATACGATTATCTGGTGATGGCAGCCGGATCCAAACCCACCTATTTTGGTGTCAAAGGAGCTGCAGAGCATGCTTTCAACCTGTGGTCCTATGAGGATGCCGTTTTATTAAAGGAAAGAATTGAAAACACCTTCCGAAAAGCTGCCCTGATTACCGATCTGAATGAAAAGAAGCGAATGCTGACTTTTTATGTGGTGGGTGCCGGCTTTACCGGTGTGGAAATGGTCGGAGAACTGGCTGAATATGCACCGATTCTCTGCAAGAAGCACGAAATTCCAATGGAACAGGTTACCATGATCAACGTGGACATTTTACCAAGAGCGGTTCCGATTCTGCCGGAAAAGCTTTCTGCCAAAGTAGAAAAGCGGCTCAATAAAATGAACGTTAAGACTATGCTCGGAACCGGGGTCGTTGAAATCGGCGAAGAATACATTGACCTGAAAATAGGGGAAGATGTACAGCGCAAAGAAGCGGGTACCGTAATCTGGGCAGCCGGAATCGAAAGCGCCGACATCACCAATGAAGCAGCAAAAGAGCTGACTTCTGTTGGCCGTGGCCGGATCAAGACGGACCAGTTCTTAAGATCCGTTGACCGGGAGGATGTTTATATCGCCGGCGACAATATGTTTTATATTCCGGAGGGCGAAGAAACCCCCGTGCCCCAGATGGTAGAAAACTGTGAACACAGCGCGTCAACCGTTGCCCACAACCTGGCGGCAGCTATCAACGGCGGTTCCATGGAGGTTTATAAGCCTTCCTTCCACGGCGTTATGGTCTGCATCGGCGGCCGATATGGTGTCGCCCGGGTAGGACTGCCCAACATGATGATGAACCTGCCCTCTTTCCTGGCCATGCTGTCCAAGCATTTCATCAACATCATCTATTTCATGCAGGTGCTGGGCTGGAACAAAGTATTCAGCTATGTGCGTCATGAGTTCTTTACGATCAGAAATAAAAGAAGCTTTGTGGGTGGACATTTCTCCAACCGGACGCCCAGTTTCCTGCTGATGCCCCTCCGGGTTTGGCTGGGCTGTGTATGGGTCTTCGAGGGAATAAAGAAGTACCTGGAAGGATGGATGTCAGAACCGAAGCTGGAAAACTTCTTTGGCGGTGCCCAGGCCTGGTATAACAGCATCACCAATCCGGGAGCAGGCGGCGAAGCCGAATCCTGGGCTACTTCTTCTTCCAACGGCTTTCAGCTGATCGATACGGTCAGCGCAGCTACCGGTCAGGCGGCAGACGCCGTAACCGTAGCCACCGGTCAAGGCGGAGTAGAAGCTGTTGTTACTTCCGGTGTGGAAATCATTAATTTCAACTTCCTGGACTTTATTCGGGTGATTTTCGTATCCGGGAAAGATTTGGAAGTTGCCACCATGGCAGACTATGCACTAAAACTGGATATGCCTCTGATGAACTGGTTTGTGGACACGTTTATCCTGGCCAGCGATTCCATGCAGGTATTCATGCAGTCCTTCATCGTCATAGCAGAAATTCTGATTGGCCTGGCCCTGATCGGTGGTCTATTCACCTTCCTGGCAGCCGGATTCTCCATCGTTCTGCAGGCAATGTTCATGCTGACCACCGGTCTGTATCTGACCACCTTCTGGATGGTATTCGCTGCCATAGCGGTCCTCATCGGCGGCGGAAGCACACTGGGTCTGGACTATTATGCAATGCCTGTTCTGAAGGATAAATGGTCCAGAACCAAATTCGGCAGAAAGTGGTATTTATATAATGATTAATCAACAGTCTGTTCCTTCAGAGGTCCTGTACTATTCCTTTGAGGAAGCTCTGGAACAGACAAGGGCCCTGGTGGAAACTACCTTATTAAAGGCTCCCCGGGTCATCCGGGACTATACCAGCCATCTGGCCAGGTCTCAGGGAAAATATATCCGGGCAAGAGGCCTTCTGGTTTCAGCCCTTAACCGGGAAGGGAAGATTCACGAAAATGCAGTTATTATGGGAGCGTCCATAGAACTTCTTCATCTGGCCACCCTGGTCCACGATGATGTGATCGATGATTCGGATCTGAGGCGGGGCCAGGAAACTCTTCAAAAGCGTTTCGGAAAGAAGAAAGCTGTCATTTGCGGCGATTATCTTCTGAGCCTTTCCCTTCGGCTGACCAGCCGGATCAAGAATCGGGAAGAATACACCGAATATGACCTCCCTTCCTTTGTATCCCGGGTCTGCCTGGGGGAAATGGATCAGTATGCCAACAACGGCAATCTTAGCCTTTCCACCTTGCGATACCTGAAGATTATCCGTGGCAAGACAGCAGCCCTCTTTGAGGGAGCCTTCCTGGCCGGGGGAATATTCTCCGGTGACGGCAAGGATCAGGAGCATCAGTATGGGAAGCTGGGAAGGTATATCGGCATGATATTCCAGTTATCCGATGATTGCATCGATTTTGAAGCTTCCCGGGAGGAAGCCATGAAACCGGTGGGTCGGGATATGGAAGCAGGCGTTGTGACTCTTCCTGTAATTCATGCCATGAAGGAAAGCCCGGACCTGAAGAGCTCTCTTGAGAGCAATCAGCTGACTACCGAAGATTTGATCCGCCTTGTATTCCAATACGACGGGATCGGGTATACCCGGAAAATTTCCGGTAGCTATTACAAAAAGGCATCGGAAATCATCCGGAACTTATCCGTCGATGAGGACAAGCGGAGGGAACTCCGCCTGATTCTGGACAAGGCCTACAATGGAATAAAAAAATGAAATTTTTTAAAAAAACAGATATAATCGTCATTGCCGTTGTTATTGCCGTCGCCGGGGGTATATTTTTATATAACACCCTTACAGCCAGTAAAGGCGGAGCAGCAGCAGAGATTTACCTGGGGAGCCAGTTAATTCGCACCGTTCCCCTTGATGAGGGAAAGGATTTGGCTTTTTCTGTGGAAGAGAGGCCTCAGGTGGTATTTCATCTCCATGAGGACGGTTCCATTGAATTTGAACATTCCGACTGCCCTGATCAGGTATGTGTGGAAGCAGGCCGGATTAAGGTCCCTGGCCAGAGTGCCGCCTGCCTGCCCAATCAACTGATTCTGAAAATTGTTCCTTTGGGGGACGACGGCTATGATGAGAATGAAGTGGTAATATAATGGACAAGACCCATAAACTAGTATTGACTTCCTTATTTTTCGCTATTGCGATTATATTGTCCATCATCGAAAATTCCCTGCCGCCGCTCCCTATAGCGGTGCCCGGCGTAAAATTCGGCCTATCCAACATTGCAGTAATGTATGTTCTGTTCTTTATAGGGAAAGAATCGGCCTATATGGTCGCGGTACTGAAGGCGGTTTTCGTCTTTGCTACCAGAGGGTGGATCGCCAGCGTGCTCAGTCTCACCGGCGGCATCCTGTCATTGACAATAATGATCCTACTAATGGTCCTGTTCCGGGAAAAAATCTCCTATCTGATCTTAAGCATCGCAGGAGCTGTATTCCATAACATCGGCCAGCTGATAGCGGTCTCTATTGTATATACCAACCTGTACCTGATGTACTTCATGCCGGTTCTCCTCGTGACCGGAGTGCTGGCCGGGGTTGTGACATCGGTACTACTGAACGTTATTAGACCTGCCTTTAAACGGGTCGGGTTTAGTAATAAAAATTAGCGCAAGCAAAGTATTTATGGAGGAGAACATGAAGAGATTTTTAAGCGTGATTGCCGTAATGCTGGTTGCATTACTGGCCGTTGGCTGTGGCGCACCCGCTACAGAAGAACCAACTCCCGAACCGTCCGAAGGTGCAGCTCTCAAAACTGGCTTTGCTGTCATCAACTCTATTGCAAAATCCAAGGATGCAGGTGAGGAAGCAGGCCTTGCTCAGGCTGATTCTACCGTTGTAGGCGTTCTGGTTGACGAAAATGGCGTCATCGTTAAGTGCGTCATCGATGCTGTCCAGACAAAGGTTAACTTTGATGCTACTGGAAAAATCACTACCCCGCTGGATACCGTCGTTCCTACCAAAATTGAACTGGGAACCGATTACGGCATGGGTAAAGTTTCTTCCTTAGGCAAAGAGTGGAGCGAACAGATCGCTGATTTTGCTGCATATGTAGAAGGAAAGACCCTGGAAGAAGTGAAAGCCATCGCTGTAGATGAAACGACTATGCCTACCGATGAAGAACTGGCTTCCGAAGTTACCATCAAAATCGGCGGATATGTTGCTGCAATTGAAAAAGCAGTAAACAGCGCTGTTGAAATGGGAGCGATGGAAGGAGATACTCTGGGTCTGGGAATCACTACCAACATTGCAAAATCCAAGGATGCTACTGCTGATGCAGAAGGTCTGGCTCAGGCTTACTCAACGTACACACTGGCCAGCTTCAATGCCGATGGTGTTATCACCAGCGCAATCATCGACGGATCCCAGTGCAACATCAACTTTGATAATACTGGCAAACTGACTACTGCTGTGGACAAAGTATTCGTAACCAAGAACGAACTGGGTGATGATTACGGAATGAAGAAAAATTCCGGAATCGGAGCTGAGTGGAACACTCAGGCTGCTGCATTTGCTGCATACATCACTGGCATGACGGCTGATGAAGTTGCAGGAATCGCTCTGACTGAAGATGCTCCTGCTGATGAAGAACTGGCATCCCAGGTAACTGTAAGCGTGGACGGATTCATGGCTTGCGTTGCTTCTGCTGCCGCAACAGCGAAATAAGATTATAAGGTCACAATTGGTTAGGGGTGGAAGGTTTTCTGCCCCTGACCTTTTTTAAGGGGAAAAATAAGTGAAGAGAAAGAAGTCAGCCTTATTAATGATTCCAGCTGTCCTGCTACTAATGGCAGGATTCTTTTCCGCCTGCGGAAAACCCGATAGTGAACTCAAACGATATGAAGCAAACTTCCTGGACCTCTTTGATACCCAGTCCACCATAGTGGGTTATTATGAGGAAAAGCAGGAATTTGAAGAGCTGGTCAACTATATCTATGATGAAGCCATGATTTATCATCAGCTTTTTGACCGATACAATGATTACGAAGGAATCAACAACCTGAAAACCGTCAATGATATGGCGGGAATCCAACCGGTGAAGGTTGATCAGAAATTAATAGATTTATTAGTTTATTCGAAGGAGATATATGAAAGGACCGATGGCAAAGTGAATGTTGCCTTCGGCAGCGTTCTGGAAATTTGGCATGATTATCGGGATCTGGGCATTTATAATCCGGAAGACGCGGAGGTGCCCCCCATGGAAATGCTCCAGGAAGCCAATCTCCATACGGATATCCACAAAATGATCATCGACCAGAAGGCAAGCACCGTATTTCTGGAAGATCCGGAGATGAGCCTGGATGTAGGATCCATTGCCAAGGGGTATGCAGTGGAACGAGTGGCCCAATCCCTGATTGAAGAGAAAGGTGTCGATTCCCTTTTGCTTAGCCTGGGTGGTAACGTACGCTCCATTGGCTACAAGGACCATGATTCTACACCATGGAACGTGGGAGTTAAGGATGACGGAACCCGGGGCGTTCTGCATACCGTCAGATTGATTGACCAGTCCCTGGTGACCAGTGGCAATTATCAGCGATATTATGTGGTGGACGGAGTCCGATACCATCATATCATCGATCCGGCGACCCTGATGCCGGCGGATCATTATATTTCCGTCACCATCCTTACAAAGGATTCGGGACTGGCAGACGGTCTTTCAACCATGGCCTACATCCTTCCCCTTGAGGAGGCTAAGGCTAAAATCGAGGCTATGGAGGACGTAGAAGCCATTTTTGTTCTGGAGGACGGAGAACTCCAATATACAGATGGATTCCAAGACTATATTATAAAATAATTGTATTTTATAATATAGTAAACTATTGTATAATTAGTCTGAAGACTGAAATACAAGCAAAACCATTGAGGGAAGTGCCGGGAGGGCAGAATGAGACTGAAGACAGAAAATGAATATATCCGATGGGGATTAACTGCCTTTATTACGGTAGCAGCCTGCATAGTCTTTTTCTTTATGCTTCACCGATCAGAAGGACTGCTTGCAACCCTGATGCTGATCCGCAGCATTCTGACCCCCTTTATCTACGGCTTTGTCATGGCTTACCTGCTGACACCGGTCTTTAATTTTTTTGTCCGGGCTGGCGTAAGGATTTTTGCTCCCTTAATTTTCAACAAGAGGAGTTTGATTCGATTTTCTAAGGTTATTGCCACTATCCTGAGCCTGGTGCTGAGCCTTGCCATCATTAGTGGTCTGATCATCATGGTCATTCCGCAGATGACCATGAGCATCATGAAGATTATTGACACCTTCCCCAACAATGCGGATGTCCTGATGGTCTGGCTTATTGATAATTTCAACCTGTCCAACCGAACAGTAGAGTTCATCAATGATAACGTGGTAGACAATCTTTCCAACTGGATTATGGAAAACGTAGTACCATCCATGTCTGAGGTGGTGGAAGGGGTTTCTGTCGGCGTTCTCAGCGCTTTGGTAATAATGAAGAACTTCCTCATTGGACTGATTATCAGTGTTTACTTCTTAAACGGGAAAGACACCTACGCTGCACAAGGGAAAAAATTCTTCTACGCCAACTGGAGCAAGGAGCAAGCAGAGCAGCTGATTGGTGAAATGAAATTCGTTAATCGGACTTTTAGCGGATTCATCAACGGGAAGATCATTGACTCGATTATCATTGGTCTGATTTGTTTTGTGGTGATTTCCATCATGGGACTCCCCTATAATGTATTGATCAGCGTTATCATTGGGGTCACCAACATCATTCCCTTTTTTGGACCTTTTATCGGAGCGATTCCTTCAACCATCATCATTTTGTTGGAAAGTCCCATACAGGCGGTCTACTTCGTTATTTTCATCCTGATTCTCCAGCAAGTTGACGGAAATATCATCGGTCCCAAGATTCTGGGAGATTCCACGGGAATCCCAAGTTTCTGGGTCATTTTCGCCATTCTATTCGGGGCCGGGCTCTTTGGTTTTGTGGGTATGCTGGTGGGGATTCCCATTTTTGCTATCATCTATCACTATATCGGGAGATGGACGAGGCATAAGCTTCGAAAACGCAATATGCCGACGGAGACGGCTTTCTACAGGGATTTGAGCAATTATACCAGCGAGCGGCTTTTAGGCAGCAAGAAAAAGAATTCCGTAAAATAAGGATCGAGGTGCAAGATGAATGTACTAGAATTAAAAAAAAGCCTGAAAGAAGGCAAACCTTCCGGGTGGGAGTCCATTCCGGATATGGAGCTGTATATGGACCAGATCCTCAGCCTGATGAAACAGCAGCAGATGGGGCTTGAGGAGGACGGGAAGCTAACGGCATCCATGGTGAACAATTACATCAAGAAGGGGATACTGCCCCGGGCTAAGGGGAAAAAATATAAGAGGAGCCACGTGGCGTACCTGACGGCTATCTGTGTTTTCAAACAGATTTTGTCCGTATCAGAAACCGATGCCTTGCTGAAGGATCAGTTAGAAGACCAGGAAATCGAAGATTTCTATAAAAAATTTGTTCAGGAAGTGGATAGCGGGTTTTCAAAAGTCGCAGACTCTCTTCATGGGGATATGGATCGGGATGAGCTCTCTGATACTATCCTTAAGCTGGCGGTTTCCAGTTATGCTCAGAAACTAGCCTGTCAGCAGTTGCTGAAGTTTGCAGCGGAGCTGGAAGAAGGAAATCCTTTATAAGCAATCAACAACCGTATGGATAAATAAATAATCCCGGAAGTCTTTATGTCATAAAGGCTTCCGGGATTTTGTTCAGTTTTTGAGACTTTGGAGCGGTGCCGGTATCCGGCCTCCCCGCTGGATCATTTTTGCCGGAGACATGGGATTCAGTTTCATAACCGGCCCGTTACCCAACAGGCCCCCGAAATCCAGTTCTTCTCCATCCTCCAGGCCGATGGCCGGGATGACCCTTACAGCCGTGGTCTTGGAATTGATCATGCCGATGGCTGCTTCGTCGGCGATAATCCCGGAGATGACGGCCGCCGGAGTATCTCCCGGAATGACGATCATATCCAGACCTACGGAACAGACTGCAGTCATTGCCTCCAGCTTTTCCATGGTCAGTACCCCTGCCCGTGCAGCTGCAATCATTCCAGCATCTTCTGTTACCGGTATAAATGCCCCTGACAGTCCTCCTACATTGGAGGTTGCCATGACACCACCCTTTTTAACGGCATCGTTGAGCATGGCCAAGGCAGCTGTGGTTCCGTGCCCCCCGCACATTTCAAGACCGATTTCCTCCAGGATGTGAGCTACTGAATCACCCACTGCAGGAGTGGGGGCCAGAGATAAATCGATGATGCCGAAAGGAACTCCCAGGCGGCTGGAAGCTTCGGCTCCCACCAGCTGGCCCATTCGGGTAATTTTAAAGGCAGTTTTTTTAATAACTTCGGCCACTTGATCCAGAGGAGCATCTGCCGGCATTTTTGAAAGAGCAGCTCGAACTACCCCCGGGCCGGAAACACCCACGTTCAGGACGCAGTCTGCTTCGCCAGTGCCGTGGAAGGCGCCAGCCATAAAGGGATTGTCCTCCACTGCATTACAGAATACAACTAGCTTGGCAGCGCCGATGCACTGATGATCCTTGGTAGCTTCGGCAGCCTGGATGACGATTTCTCCCATGAGCCGAACCGCATCCATATTGATGCCGGCCCTGGTTGAGCCGATGTTCACGGAAGAACAGACAAAGTCGGTTTCTGCCAGGGCCCTGGGGATGGACTCAATCAGCTCCTTGTCTCCCGGAGCGAATCCCTTCTGAACCAGAGCGGAATAGCCTCCGATAAAATTAACCCCTACGTCCTTGGCCACCCGGTCCAGGGTTTTCGCATACTTGACCGGATCTCCGCCGGAGACTCCCGCCAGGATTGAGATGGGGGTGACGGATATCCGCTTGTTTACGATGGGAATGCCGTATTGTTTTTCAATGTCTTCCCCGGTCTTGACCAGGTCTTTGGCATACCGGTGAATTTTTGAATATACCTTTTCACAGGACTGGTCGATATCGCTGTCGCAGCAATCGATGAGGGAAATCCCCATAGTAATGGTCCGTATGTCCAGGTTTTCATCTTGTATCATGGTGATGGTCTCCATGATATCGCTCATATTCAGCATGGGGGCCCTCCTTAAATTCGATGCATGGAATTGAAGATATCTTCATGCATGACATGGACAGTCATGGAAGGGACATTCTCTTCCAGACGATTCCGAAGGCCTTCGATATCACAATTCATTTGGGTGATGTCGATCAGCATTACCATGCAGAAGTATTCCTGCAGGACAGACTGGGTCACCTCGATGACATTGGCATTGGCTTCTGCACAGGTGGTGCTGACCTTAGCCAGGATCCCCACCATATCCTTACCGATGACGGTTACGACTGCTTTCATTTTCTATATCCTCCTTAATGGTGTATTGATTTTTTCTCAAGTTTGAATCTATAACGTATTCTATTTTAACACAAGGAACCTTCTCTGCAAAATATTTCTTATTTTTTTTCTGATGGCCAATCATATTGGAAAAGGATTCGGAAGAAGAAGCAAACAGAATCCGATCGGGAAGGTTTTCCAGCAAGGGCCAGCGATCTTCAAGCTGTCTCTCCAGTGACTCCCTGGCCAGTTCTCCTTCTACCAGCTGGCGAAAGGCCGGATGATAGGTTTCCCCTGTCAGAGTGGACCCCTCTCCCGAATGGATGAGCTCTGAGCTTTTCAAACCGATCCGGATGATGTTAATGCCAGCTCCTTCTATGATTTTTACCATTTCTTTTGTTCGATAGACTGCATCATCCAGGGAAAGGGGAGTGTATTCTCCCGACAAGGTCATCTGGTGTAGTTTTGTTTCCGGCAAAACGATGGTGGGATATATCCGGGCAATGGAGGGCCGGAGGGAAACCAGCTCCTTGGCAGAAAAAATGTCCTTCTCCAGAGTGTCCCCAGGCAGCCCCACCATCAGCTGAATACCAAGCTCGAAGCCGTATTCCTGGAGCTGCGTGGCACTCTTATACACCTGAGCGGCGTCGTGACCTCGGTTGGACAGTCGGAGGACCCTTTCATCAAAGGACTGTACACCAAGCTCGACCGTATCAACGCTGAAACGTTTCAAGTTGTCCAGGATGGCTGGATTGATGTAGTCCGGCCGGGTAGACAGGTGGATCTTCCGGACCCTGCCTGCTGCCTTATATTCCTGAGCAAGAGTAAGATATTCAGTCTGTTCTTCCAGAGTCAGGCCGGTAAAGCTTCCCCCGTAAAAGGCGATCTCAACGGTGGGAAGGGATTGGGGTTCAAGAGTAGATAAGTACACTTCTATTGTCTCCCGAATCTGATTCTGGGTGGGAGCCTGACTTCTGGCGGTAATCCTCCGCTGATTGCAGAAGACACAGTCATTTCTGCATCCGGAATGGGGGATGAAAATCGGAATAATGGCGTGTGATTTCATATAGTTCCTCATAATCAGATCCCGTGTTGAGGTTGATGAACATCAGGCCCTTGGGATCAAAGGGTCTCCAGATTTCTTCTTCGATCATCAGGGTTTCCTCGTCTCTGTAAAGGGCAGAAATTTTATTATTTCCTTCTTCCATCTGGCGAAGGATTTCCGGCAGAAGTTCCTTGCTGTAAAAGGCATTGAGGGGTTCCGGATAACCCTTTTTTCTGGCCAGGACTATTTTGGGGACGGGCCTGGGATTTGTGGAAACAGATACCTGAATCAGGGATTTCATAAAGGCAATAAAGCCGGGATTGACGAAAGGCATGTCACAGCCGATGAAATAGACATAATCGTCCATTGCGGAGGTCAACCCGGTGAAGATGCCCCCCTTAGGACCCCGACCCCGGATCAGGTCCGGAATCACTGGATAATCCAGCTCCTCCGGGTATAGCTCCCGACGGTTGGAGATTATGATTCTATGATCAAAAATGCCTTCCAGCTGGTCGGCAATGAACAGAGGCATCATTTGCCCCTGAATCAGGATGGTCTGCTTGTCAAAGTCCATTCTGGTACTATTGCCTCCAGCCAGAATGACAGCGGTATTAAGATTCTTCATGGTTTACTCCGTATCAGAAGAGGAATAAATATTGAACCGGGCTCCCCGGAACATGCCCAGCAAAATAATCTTTTGCTCTCTGGCAAATTCAACAGCTTCCCGGGTGGGCGCAGATATGCAGCATATTCTCCGTATGCCGGCCAGATGAGCCTTGTGGATCAGCTCCAGAGGCATTCTGGAACTGATCATGAGCCATACTCGGGCTGGATCGATGTGATGCAAACGGGCATAGCCAATCAATTTGTCCAGCACATTGTGACGCCCCATGTCCTCCGTGAAAAAAACGGGTACATAATCCAGATCCATCAGCTGACCGCTGTGGACACTGCCGGTCTTGATGAACAGATCCGAACGGCTGGAAAATTTCTGCTGTTCCTCCAGGATGCTGGCATAATCCGGTGCTTCCTTCGGAAAATCGTCTGATAGGATCGGCATGGGATGGGATTGGGAATAGAGGATGCCGGCTTTTAGTTCTGCCAGATGAATCGGTGTACAAGCCACAGTTAACTGACCTCCTTCGGGGAGTTCAACCGTCAGGGAGGTTTCTTTCCCCAGGGAGTCTGTCATGGAGAATACCTCCCCCTGGTCATATCTTTGGATCAGCAGGGAGCCGATGATACCGTCGTAAGGGTCATACATGATCCAGCCTCCTTTCCTTTGGCTGCAAATTGATGATCAGGGCGGCACCTATGACTGCAAGAATACCGAAAAATTTTAATACTCCCAGAGATTCCTGATAAAGGAGCAGTCCAAAGAAGGTTGCCACCAGAGGCTCCACGGTTGCCAGAACCGAAGCTTTGGAGGGTTCGGTGCCGGAAAGCCCCATAGTATAGAGCGTAAAAGGCAGGATGGTGATGAGAACTGCCAGAATAAGGATGTTGGCCAATAGGCCGAAACTGTCAATCAGACCGGGTACACGGTTCATCCCCGCCAAGGGAAAGGCCCCAAGGGTTCCGAAAAGGAAGGTGTAGAAGGTGATTGTCACCGCATCGTATCTCGTCAGGGCAAATTTCCCGAAGATGCTGTAGAGCCCATAACCCAGACCGGAAAGGACACCGGCCAGGATGCCGAAAAGATCCAGCATGCCTGTATCCTTTTCCAGTGCGCCGGAAACCAGCAGACAGCCGATGACGGCCAGAATCAGGGTAGTGACCTTAAGTGGTGTCACCCGTTCCCGGAAAAGCAGGACGGACAGCAGGAAAACAAAAACCGGGGCTGTATATAGCAGCACCGAAGCCACAGACAATCCGTTTCGCTGGACTGAAATAAAGTAAAAATAGTTGAAGAATACAAAACTGAAGAGTCCGGTGCCGATAAACATCCAGCTGTCCTGCCATCGGATTTTTAATTTTTCAGGTGCTTTCCATAATAAAAACAGAAAAATCAGCGTCATGCTGATCAACGTCCGGAAAGCAACCAGCTGCATGGGCGAAAAGCCTGCGGCAGTCAGATTCTTTATAAATATGCCGATGGATCCCCATAATGAGGCAGCGGCCATGATCATCAAGTAGTGTCGGTTCATGGTTCATCCTCCGGATATATTGTACACTAAGCCTTGAAAAGTGTCCATCGTTGAGTGTATACTTACAAGTGGAAAGTGGGGTTCCTATGACAAAATCCAAAGAAATAATCAAAAAATCCCTGGTGGTCCTGCTGGGCATGGTCTTTATGGGCTGCGGCATCAATCTGATGGTTTATGCAGATATCGGAGCGGATCCCTTTACCACTGGAGTGATGGGGGTCTTTGCAGCCATCAATCGCATCGGTGATTACAGCTTCGGCACCGCTCAGGTGCTGGTCAATATTTTTTTCGTTTCCATCGGCTTTTTTCTTAATCGTAAAAAAATCGGGCTGGGGACACTTTTGTCAGCCTTTGCCATCGGGATTTCCGTGGATTTGTGGAAGCCGGTTCTTTTCATGGTGTTGCCGGAGGGGCCTGGATTCATTACCAGCCTGATCTTCTTGCTGTTGGGAGCCCTGGTAGTAGCCACTGGCATTGCTACCTATGTTTCACCGGACTTTGGCATGGGAGCAGGGGAAATCCTACCCATCATCCTGGCGGAAAAAACCGGCTGGAAATTCCGGTATCTGAAGATCGGAAATGATTTGCTCTGCTTCATCATCGGGGTATCCCTGGGGGCTGTCTATGGAATCGGGACGATCATCTGCCTGGTGATCATGGGTCCCATTATTCATCTCCTGATGCCTCACATGAAGAAGCTGTTCGGTTTTGAAGGATAGCCGGCAGGCGGGAGATTATTTGGAATGTATGAGCTGACCGAAAAGGATGTGGAATTTTATCTGGAGAATATTCCGGGGGTGGTGGTTATTAACATGGACGGCAAGGTGGTCTATGTCAACGACCAGTGTGCCGGATATTTTTCCATGGAAAGGCAGGAAATCCTTGGAAAGCATATTCTGGATGTCTTTCCAAATTCCAAGATGATCAGCGGCCTTGCCAAGGATGACATCTCGCTGGAATTTTACAGTTCTTATCTGGGAATCGGCATTACCATTCAAGTCCCCTTGTTTAGGGATGGACAGAAGGTCGGACTCCTGGAGTACGATGCCACCCAGGATTCTCAATTTTTATATGATCTTTCCGATGGCTACAGCCGTTTCCTTGATGAGGAACTCAAGCATCTGAAAAAGGAAATCCTGAAACTGGAGGGTTCCAAGTATTCCATCAACAATATTGTAGGAAATTCTCAAGCCATACTTCGGCTCAAGGAAGAAATCATTTCAGCGGCCAAGACTAATTCTACGGTGATCATTACCGGTGAGACAGGAACCGGCAAGGAGCTGGTGGCCCATGCTATTCATAACTTGAGCAATCGGAGGAAAAGCCGTCTGGTTAAAGTCAATTCCTCGGCCATCCCGGAGAATCTGGTGGAATCAGAATTGTTCGGATATGAAAAAGGATCCTTTACCGGAGCACTGAAGGAAGGAAAACAGGGGCGGTTTGAACAGGCGGATAAGGGAACGATTTTTATTGATGAGATCAATCAGATGCCCCTCAGTATTCAGCCAAAGCTTCTTCGGGTCCTTCAGGAAAAGGAAGTGGACCGAATCGGCAGCAACACCAGCATTCCGGTGGACGTTCGTGTTATTGCCGCTACCAATGAGGATTTGAAAGATATGGTTCGCCAGGGTCGTTTCCGGGGAGATCTCTTTTATCGGCTTCAGGTAATTGAAATCCGGATTCCCCCTCTCCGGGAAAGACTGGAGGATTTGGAGGAATTAATCCTTCATATTATCGACGAACTGAACGTATCCCTTGGATTGAGCATTTCCGGTGTTGCTCCGGAAGCTGTTCAGACCATGAAGGGGTACCATTGGCCGGGAAATATCCGGGAACTTCATAATGTCGTAGAGCGGGCCATGAACTACGCAAAAAGTCCGATTCTCCAGCCGGAAGACTTTAGAATCGGAGAGAGCCGGGGCGCAGGGGGTATCATGGAGTTTGTAAGCAGTCACCCCTCTGAAAATCCGATAGAGTTGGTCCGTAATAAGGCAGAACGGTTGCTGATCATCAGCACCTTGGAAAAATTCGGAAACAATAAAACGAAAGCAGCCGAGTATCTCCAGATAGCCAGACCTTTGCTTTATCAGAAGATGAAGCGGCTGGGGATTGAATAATAAAAAATTTCAGAAAATATAGATAATTAACAGGAAAATTGTAAGCTTAGAAAGACAGTGTTATTATATAGTGACACTGTCTTTATCTTTTTTTCTGGGCGAAACGATGGGATTTGAGTTAAGCTCGTGGGAAAAAACATCCTATTGTAAGTTCAAACTGACAAAAATGACCGATCTATATTTTGATATCCTTCAAATTTCAATGATTTGGCCCCTAAGAATAATGGCATGGGAATTGCATTTTATAGAGTTGTAAAATAGCTCCAAAGAGCTAACCTATGGAAAGCGGAGGATTCTGAAATGAACAAAGGAAAAGTTGTTATCGGTATGACCCAATTTGCATGTGACCCGGATCGACAGAAAAACCTGATGAAAGCAGAGGAACAAATACGGGCTTTAGCGGCTAAGGGAGCCAAGATCGTCTGTACCCAGGAATTATTCAATGGACAATATTTTGCCCAAATCATCGACTATACGAAGTACGACTGGGCCGAACCGGTTGACGGCCCCACCAATCAGCATATTCAGAAGCTTGCAAAGGAACTGGATGTGGTTATTGTCAGCTGTTATTATGAATATGCCATGGATGGGGTATATTTCAATTCTGCAGCGGTATTTGACGCCGACGGATCTTTCCTTGGAAATTACCGGAAACACCATATCCCGGAAGGTCCCCAATATATTGAAAAGTATTACTTTACTCCGGGAGATTCCCCTTACCTGGTATTCCGTTCCAAATATGGCACCTTCGGTGTACTGATCTGCTGGGATGAGTGGTTCCCGGAACCGACCAGAATTTTAGCCCTCAAGGGAGCCGATTTTGTCTTCTATCCTTCAGCCATCGGATCCGAACCGGACAATCCGGATCTGGATACCTCTCAGACCTGGGTGGATTCGATTCGGGGCCATGGGATTCACAACAATTTCTATGTCTGCGCCTGTAACCGAGTTGGCAGGGAAGATGCCACCGATGGAAGCGGCCATATGGAATTCTACGGCAGAGGATTTGTATCCGACCCCTGGGGGAATATCATAGCAGAAGGAAAGAGAAATGAAGAAGATCTGATTGTTGCAGAACTGGATCTGGATGAAATCAAAAGAGCCAGGGACATCCTTCAGTTCCATCGGGACCGAAGAGTGGATACCTATCAGGAAATTCTGAAGCTTCACATTTCTGAATAAGTTAGAATAATAAGGAGGAAATTGAATGGATGCAGTTGCAAACTACGGCATACTGAGTTTATTGCCGGTAACCGCCGTCATCGTCACCGCCATTATCACGAAAAGGGCTCTTGAGCCCCTGGTAATTGGAACACTGATCGGATTTTTAATTCTGGATGGCCCGAATTTCGTCTTTTCCTATCTGGATTCTCTTTATCTGGAACTGGGAGAATCGGCGTATTTCATCATCATTTTCGGCCTTTTCGGTATTTTCATCAAACTGTTGGAAGTTTCCAACGCCATATCCGGATTTACCAGACTCGGCCTCCGGTTTGCTACCAATAAAAAGAAAACCGGTATTTTGGCATGGGCCATGGGAATCGTCCTTTTCCTGGATAACTATTTCAGTATTCTGGGCGCAGGAGTCGCCAGCAGGACCATCGCCGATGAAAATCGGATGTCCCGGGAAATGTTCGCTTTTGCCATCAATATGGTAGCCTGTGCTACTTGTATCCTGGTTCCCCTTTCCTTATGGGGAGTCTTTATGGGAAGCCAGATCGAAGCCCTTGGCATGTTGCCTGGAAACGGTATTGATGCAGTAGTGAAGTCGGTTCCCTTTATGTTTTATGCGTGGATATCCCTGCTTTTCGTACTGCTGTATCAACTGAGAATCATCAAGCCCTTCGGACCGATGAAGCTGGCCGAGGAAAGAGCCGAAAAGACTGGTGCGGTTATGCCGGATGCCCTGCTGGACAGCCCGGATGAAGAAGAAAAACCGGTTACCAGTGTCTGGAACTTCCTGGTTCCCATGGTTCTACTAATTGGAATCACACTGTATACTCAGGAACTGACCTATGGACTCTTAGTGGGAATCGCAGCAGCCCTGATCATGTATATTCCTCAGAAACTCCTTAAGTTCGGAGAAGCCTTTGACTCCATCTGGACAGGATTCCAGGAGATGTTCGTGGTGACCGCCATCGTTATCAGTGCCTTTGTCCTGCAGAATGCCAATGATGCATTGGGCCTTGCCCCATATGTAATCGATCTGGTATCTCCCTTGATCAATGCCAGCTTCCTTCCGTTGATTGCGTTTATTGTACTTCTGGCTCTGGGATTTGTTACTGGCAGCTTCTGGGGTATGGCAGCGGTATGTTTCCCTATCATGGTTCCGCTTGCAGACTCGTTGGGAGCCAGCATGTACCTGACGATAGGTGCTGTTATTGCAGGCGCAGCGGCCGGAAGCACCACCTGTTTCTATGGAGATTCGGTTACCCTGACCTGCGGATTGGCGAAAATTAAGAATATCGATTATGCCAGGACAGCTCTGCCCATGATTCTTCCTGTTATTATCGTTACCGCAGCAGCCTATCTGATTGCCGGAATACTGCTGTAAGAAAGGGAAAGAACCATGAACCAAAGAATTATTATAAAGAGTAATGTTTTATTTGACAGCATAGCGGATGCCCCTTATGAAGGATTTGTGGCCATGGAAGGGAACCGAATCCTTGCTGTGGGACCAGCAGCAGAAGCGGAGCAGTATATGACCCCGGATGCAACGCTGTTTGAATACCAGGATAAACTGGTTATGCCTGCCTTTCACGACAGCCATACCCACTTAATCTTGGCCGGGATGTATAAGACCTATGTGAATCTGGGTTCGGCCAAATCGGAAGAAGAGGCGGCCCGGATGCTGAAGGAATTTGAAGAAGCCAATCCGACAGAGGGATGGGTTTTCGGATTCAACTGGTACCACGTCTATTGGGACGTAAAGGAACTGCCGATGAAGGAAACCCTGGACCGCTGGTTCCCGGATCGCCCTGTATTCCTCCTCAATGCAGAAGCTCATGGCGCCTGGGTCAACAGCAAAGCCCTGGAAATTGCCGGAGTCACCAAGGATACGCCGGATCCCTTCGGCGGAGAAATATCCAGGAATGAAAATGGAGAACCTTCCGGGTTCCTCTATGAATCGGCAATCGCCCCTGTTGCTTCCCATGCCCTGAATTTTACGGAGGAACAGGAAAAGACTTTTCTTCGTAAATACATGGCAGAAGCCGCTCCTCTGGGCATTACTTCGGTGGTGGATGTCCAACCCTACTTCGGACGAAATCTGGGCTCCCTGGAGGTATATTCGGCCATGGAAAATTCTGGAGAACTATCCATCCGAATTACCGCAGCAGCAAATCTTCTGGGAGATCTGGATGAAGCCTTGGAAAACAGCAAAAAATACAAGGGCGAGAAAGTACGGGCCCATATGCTGAAGCAGTTTGTCGATGGAGTCATTACTACCCATACGGCCCTTCTTTTAGAGGACTATGCTGATGCTCCCGGTAACAGGGGAACGCAGCTGTCTGAACTGGAGCGGATCCGGGAAGGAATACTGGAAGGTCATAAACGGGGCCTCTGGATCAAAATTCATGCTATCGGTGACCGAGCCATCCGGTTTACCATCGACTGTTATGAAGAAGCCATGAAAAAATATGGCAAGAAGGACGTCCGTCATGCTATCGAGCATGTGGAACTGATTCACCCGGATGATCGTCCCAGGTTCCGGGAATTGGGACTGATCCCTTCTGTTCAGCCAGAGCATCTGGGACTTTTGCCCACCTGGGAGGGAGAAGAATACCGGACCGCCCTGGGAGAAGAACTGGCTGCCACTACCTGGCCTTTCAAAACCCTGCTGGAGCAGGCTGGCGTTCTGGCCATCGGCAGCGACTGCCCGGTGGTAGACAACAATCCTTTCTTCGAAATCCATCGGGGTGTTACCCGCCTTCACGACGACGGTCTGCCGGAAGGAGGCTGGAATCCTTCTGAGAAACTGACGGTAGCGGAAGTGATCAAAGGATATACCTTTGGATCTGCCTTCGGCATCGGCCGGGAGGATGAACTGGGGACCCTGGAAAAGGGAAAATTCGCCGATGTGGTGGTGGTGGACAGAAATCTGTTTGCTGTCACTCCGGAGGAAATCCGGCAGGCTCAGGTGGAAATGACCATCATGGACGGAAAGATCATCTATCAGAAGTAAAGAAAATATACTCAAAGAACAATACATACATCCGGGGCTGCTCTCTGAAAAAGGGAGCAGCCTTTTTGATAGTAATATGATATGATAGGATGGAAATTCTAAATGAAACGAGGATCAAGAATGAAAGAAATTCGAGTATCAGCCGGAATCATTCAGTCTGATGATAAAATATTGTGTGTTCAGCGGGGGAATGGGAAATTTGATTATATTTCCTTCAAATATGAATTCCCGGGAGGGAAAATCGAGGGGGAAGAAAATCCCAAAGATGCCCTGATGCGGGAGCTGATGGAAGAAATGGATATGGAAATCATTCCGGACTCCATGGAACACTTCATGACGGTCCATCACACCTATCCTGATTTTAAAATTGAAATGCATGCTTTTCTGTGCCCGGTGGAGGATCCCCGGTTTACCCTGCTGGAGCACATCGACTTTCAGTGGCTGCCGACGGAAAGACTCCATGAGCTGGACTGGGCCGGGGCGGACTGGCCGATCGTGGAAAAACTGAAAAACATGGTATGAAAAGATGGAGTGAATCAGATAACTGGTTCACTTTTTTGTTATGTTTGAAGGAATCTATGGTATAATATATCCAATATTTGTGATTTTATCGGCTTGGAAAAGGGAAAACAGGAGGTGCAAAGTTATGATAAAAGATTTTAAGGCATTTGTGCTGAGAGGAAATGTCATTGATCTAGCCGTTGCAGTCATCATCGGTGGTGCCTTTGGGAAAATCGTTACCTCCATGGTCAACGATATCATTATGCCCATCATCGGAATCATTTTAGGGAATGTCAATATTACGGGTCTTAAGATTCTCATCGAACCTGCTGTTGGGGACACACCGGAAGTAGCCGTTTACTACGGTCAGTTTATCCAGAATATCATCGATTTTCTGATCATCGCCTTCTTCATATTCCTGGCAATCCGTATGCTGGAAAAGCTGAAAAAGAAAGAAGCAGAAGCTCCTGCAGAAGAACCGGCCACCCCGGAAGACGTTGAACTGCTGCGGGAGATCCGGGATTTGCTCAAAAAGTAATGAAAAACTATTATACCTATATAGTACGATGTTCGGACGGGACCTTTTATACCGGTTATGCTGCGGATTTGAAGCAAAGACTGGCTACCCACAATAAGGCAGAAGGGGCCCGATATACCAGAGGCCGTCTCCCTGTGAGCCTGGTTTATCAGGAGACTCACCATAGCCGCAGCCAGGCCATGATTCGGGAAGCAGAAATCAAAAAATTGAGCCGATTAAAAAAACAGGAACTGATAGGCAGATTTTGTCTGCCTGAGGAATCTGACTGAAAGGAGAAGTCGCTATGGCACAGAAAGTATGGAATATTTATCTGGACCGCAGCGATTTTTTCATTCAGCTTAGTCTGGAGCACCTTCGCATATCCGGCACGGCAATCCTTTTCGGAGCGATGATTGGCCTGATTTTAGGAGTTCTGATCAGCGAATACCGTAAGACTACTCCGGTGATATTGGGGATGACCAATTTAATTTATACCATTCCCTCCATATCCCTGCTTGGCATTTTGATTCCCTTTACCGGAATCGGTAATACGACAGCCATTATCGCCCTTACGGTATATGCGCTGCTGCCAATGGTCCGAAATACCTATGCCGGTATAACCAGCATCGAGCCTTCTGTAATTGAGGCGGCCAGGGGAATGGGCAGTACTCCCCTGGAAATATTAGTTAAGATTAAGCTGCCCCTGGCAACCACGGTCATCCTGGCCGGCCTCAGAAATATGATTGTTATGACCATCGCCCTGGCCGGCATTGCGTCCTTCATCGGAGCGGGCGGCCTTGGAGTAGCCATTTATAGGGGTATCACTACTAACAATATGGCCATGACCATGGCCGGAAGTCTTCTCATAGCACTGTTAGCCCTTCTGTCTGATTTCCTGGTGGGAGGGATAGAAAAATCTGTTAAAAGGAAGTGGAGGTTAAAGTGATGAATAATAAATCGATGAAAAAGTATACGGCTCTTATCCTGGTGATGGCGATGCTGGGTGTCCTGTTTCTGGCAGGATGTGGCACAGGGGGCAATGAACCGGAAGGCGGTGTCGTGAAAATAGCAACCAAACCAATGACCGAACAATTTATCCTGGGGGAGATGCTGAAGCTCCTCATTGAAGAAAATACCGATCTGACGGTGGAGATGACCAAGGGTGTTGGTGGAGGCACCAGCAACATCCATCCGGCGCTTCTCGCCGGTGAGTTCGATCTGTATCCGGAGTATACTGGCACCGGCTGGAGCTTCGTTCTGAAAAAAGAAGGAATCCCGGATGATGAGACCCTGTATGCTGGTTTGACGGCAGGGTACAAAGAAGAATACGACCTGGAATGGGTGGGATTATATGGATTTAACAATACCTATGGCCTGGTGGCCCGAAAAGATATTGCCGACCAATACAATTTAAAAACTTATTCGGATCTGGCCACCGTTTCTGGTGAACTGACCTTCGGAGCAGAATACGACTTTTATGAACGGGAAGACGGATTCGATGCACTGGCAGCGGCCTATGGGCTGAACTTCAAAAAAGTAACGGATTTGGATATCGGGCTGAAGTATAACGCTATCAACTCCGGTGAAATCGATGTGATGAACATCTTTACCACCGATGGTCAGCTGGCTGTTTCCAATGTGGTGGTTCTTGAAGATGATAAAAATTTCTACCAGACCTATTATTGCGGCACAGTGGTCCGATCCGATACCCTGGAAAAATATCCGGAACTCCGGGACGTGCTGATGATAATGGATGGTATCCTGACGGATGCTGAGATGGCCTCCCTGAACAATGAAGTGGAAGCGGTTGGGGCTGATGAAAAGGACGTGGCCCGGCAATTCCTGATGGGCAAAGGGCTGCTGTAGAAATATGCCGGAAATAGGATGACAACAATGGAAAAACAAACCTGTGATCAATGCATACGACTGGAAAATATATTCAAAGCATATGAAGGAAAAGAAATCCTGTCAGACTTTAATCTGGCCATCCGAAGGGGAGAGTTTTTGACGGTGATTGGGAGCTCCGGATGCGGAAAAACCACCGTCCTGAAACTGATCAACGGACTGATCCGGCCCGATTCCGGGCGGATTCTGATCAATGGACAGGATTTAGCTGATTTAGACTTGATTCGCTTGCGCCGGAACATCGGCTATGTGATACAGGAAGTTGGACTTTTCCCTCATATGACCGTCGCCAGGAACATCTCCTACGTGCCGGATTTGATTGGCAAAGAAACGAAGGGGGATATTCGCAGCCGGACCAGAGACTTGATTCAGCTGGTGGGGCTGGAACCGGAACTATTGCTTCGCTATCCTTCGGAGCTTTCCGGAGGTCAGCGCCAGCGGGTCGGACTGGCCAGGGCGTTGGCTGCATCGCCGGATATTCTGCTGATGGATGAACCTTTTGGTGCGGTGGATGAAATCACCCGGAAGCAGCTGCAGCAGGAAATCAAAGGAATCCATCAAAAGCTGGGGGTCACCATATTCTTCGTGACCCACGACATCCGGGAAGCCATGAAGCTGGGGACCCGGGTGCTGATTATGGATCAGGGGAAAATCATGCAGGAGGATACCCCGTCCTATGTGCGGGATCATCCCAGGGAAGGCTTTGTTCAGGATCTGCTGGAAAGTTATCTGGACAACAGCTGCAGCTGAAAGAGACAGACAAGAGTTTAAAAGGAGGAAGTGGACATGAACAACGATTTTTATCAGGCTATCGAGGGAAGGCGTTCGATTTACAGCATCAGCAGGGAAATGACCATTTCCGACGAACGGCTGGAGAAAAACCTGTGGCGGATACTGAAAACCATGCCGTCTCCGATGAACTCCCAGAGCGGCCGGATGCTGCTATTGCTCAATCATCACCACGATCGATTTTGGGAAATTACCCTGGAGACTCTTCGGAAAATCGTATCGGCAGAACGATTCTCGGCAACGGAAAAGAAGATTGCAGGGTTTGCTGCCGGCCGGGGGACTATTCTGTTCTTTGATGACCAGGAGGTGATCACCAGCCTTCAGAATAAATATCCCACCTACCGGGATACCTTCCCTGTATGGGGCCAGCAGGCCAACGCCATGCTTCAGTATGCCGTATGGACCGGATTGGCTGAAGAAGGGTATGGAGCGTCTCTCCAGCACTATACCGAATTGGTGGAGGAGGATGTTCGCAAGGAATGGGATCTGCCGGAATCCTGGCAGTTGATTGCTCAGATGCCCTTTGGCAAGAAGACAGCACCGGCTGGAGATAAGACCATCGAACCGATGGAAAAAAGATTTTTGGTCAAAAAATAAGAGTGACAAGGATGGAAGGGTAAGACGAGAATGTTGATTGCAGCAGAAAAAATTTCAAAGAGTTATGGAATGAAGCCACTTCTTTCGGAAGTGGACTTCTATTTAAATGAGACCGATAAAGTAGGAATCATTGGTATCAACGGAACCGGCAAGTCAACCCTGCTCAGGATTCTTTCGGGTTTCTCCCATCCTGATTCCGGTGAGGTGTGGATTAACAGGAACTCCCGAATCTCCTACCTGGAGCAGGACACCAGCCGGATGGAGGGTGAAAAAGCACTGGATTATGTGATGGCTAAACCAGATCAGGGGAACCATCCGATTCTGGAGCATGAAGCCCGGGAAATCCTGATGAAACTGGGCTTTGATCAATGGGATTCCCCTCTGGAACAATTATCCGGAGGGCAGAAGAAGCGGGTGGCCCTGGCCAGAACCCTGGCGGGAGATTCGGAATTGCTGATTCTGGATGAGCCCACCAACCATCTGGATGGGAACGGGATTCTCTGGCTGGAGCAACATTTGATCCGGTTCCCCGGAGCCATCCTGATGATTACCCATGACCGGTATTTTCTGGATCGGGTGACCAATCGCATAATAGAATTGGAGGGGGGCAGGCTATTCTCCTTCAGTGGAAATTACTCCGACTACCTGGAAATGAAGGGACAACGAGAAGAAAGCCAGCTGGCATCTCAGCGGAAGCGTCAGGCAATCCTGAAAAAGGAGCTGGCCTGGATGAGGCAGGGCATCAAGGCCCGGGGAACCCGAAACAAAGGCCGGGTGGAGCGGTATGAAGAATTGAAGGGCCAACAGCCATCAGGCAGGGAAGCCCGGCTGGAGCTATCCTCCCTGTCTGCCCGGCTGGGGAAGAAGATCGTCGTTCTGGATCAGATTGGTATGGCTTACGGAAAGGAATCCCTTTTCCGGGGATTCACGTACACGGTCAAGAAGAGGGACCGAATCGGTATCCTGGGGGACAATGGCTGTGGCAAGACGACCCTTCTGCGGGTCATCGCCGGAGAGACCGCCCCTGGTTCCGGAAGGCTGGAGATTGGTGATACGGTGAAGATCGGCTTTTTCACCCAGGACAATCTGAACCTGGATCCGGAAAAAAAGGTTCTGGACTATATCCGGGATATTGCGGAAATCGTGGAAACCAGTGAAGGAACGGCAACGGCCTCTCAGATGCTGGAGCGATTCCTGTTTCCCCCCGATTTGCAGCACAACAAGATTGGCCGGCTTTCCGGAGGAGAAAAGCGGCGTCTCAGCCTGCTGGGCATTCTGATGCAGGCTCCCAATGTCCTGCTATTGGATGAACCCACCAATGACCTGGACATCGAGACCCTGACCATCCTGGAGGATTATTTGGACGGGTTCCAGGGAGCGGTCCTGATCGTATCCCATGACCGGTATTTTGTGGATCGGATCGTGGACCACGTCTTTGCCTTTGAAGAAGGGGAGATCAACCTATACAATGGTGGATACTCCGACTATCTGAACCTCCTGAAAGAACGGGAACGGGAAAAAAGCAAAAGCCAAGGAATGAAAGAGAAGAAAGAAACCTCTGCTCTCCGGAATAAGCCGGAATCCAAAAGGCGGATTTCTTTTAATGAGCGAAGAGAGTATGAAACCATCGACGGGGAAATCCAAAAGCTGGAAGAGGCCATTCTGGAAAAAGAAGGCTTGATTACGGAAGCTGCGACCAATCACAGCCTCCTGCGGCAGCTTCTTGCAGAAAAGGAAGAACTGGAGGGGCAGTTGGAATTAAAAATGGAGCGTTGGATGTATCTGACCGAGCTTTTTGAAGAGGTGGAAGGGTAATAGAATGGTTATTGAACAAACTTTTTCGCTGTGATAAACTTGAGTCGAAAAGCAGGAGGCGAAGGATGGCAGAAATATTAATAAACGACTGGAAGGAAGCGCTGGAAAGGGAATTTGAAAAGCCTTATTATAAGGATCTCCGGCAGTTTTTGATTCAGGAATATAAAACAAAGCAAGTATTCCCGCCAATGCACGACATCTTTAATGCCCTTCACTATACCCCCCTGTCCAAAGTGAAGGTCATGATTCTGGGTCAGGATCCCTATCACGATGTGAATCAGGCCCATGGTCTCTGTTTTTCCGTGCTGCCGGGGCAACAGCCTCCCCCTTCTCTGCAGAATATCTACAAGGAGCTGCAGGAGGATCTGGGCTGTCCCGTCCCCAATCACGGGTACCTGAAAAAATGGGCGGATCAGGGAGTTTTGCTACTCAATACGGTCCTGACGGTACGGGCCCACCAGGCCAATTCTCATCAGAACAAAGGGTGGGAGCAGTTCACCGATGCCGTGATTGAAACGGTCAACCGTCAGCAGCGTCCGGTAGTTTATTTGCTTTGGGGAAAGCCTGCTCAGAGTAAAAAGCCTATGCTGACCAACCCATCCCACTTGATTCTCCAGGCGCCTCATCCCAGCCCCTTGTCGGCATACCGGGGATTCTTCGGCAGCAGGCCCTTCAGCCGGGCCAATGATTTCCTGGAGAAAAACGGCGCTGGATCTATTGACTGGTGCATCGAATAACTTGGTGTCATGAATTTATTATTTTTACCATATGGAGGAGGTATGTATTATGGGAACAACAACGATCATCCTGATTATCATCGGAGTCCTGCTGGTCGGGGCGGTCCTTTGGGTCATCGGAGCCTACAACGGGTTTATCCGAATGAGAAATGCTGTGGAGGAAGCTTTTTCCACCATGGATGTGTACATGAAAAAACGATATGACCTGATTCCCAATCTGGTGGAAACCGTCAAAGGCTATGCAGCCCATGAGGCCGGCACCTTTGAAAAGGTGGTCCAGGCCAGGAATATGGCCCAGAATGCCACTACCGTTGAAGACCGGATAAAGGGAGAAAACATGCTGACCGGGACCCTGAAGAGTCT
Organism: Firmicutes bacterium UBA5559; assembly: GCA_002425705.1. GTDB lineage: Bacteria > Bacillota > Clostridia > Peptostreptococcales > Anaerovoracaceae > UBA5559. Next base: position 37,229 of record DIMT01000036.1, on the reverse strand, counting down.
TTTTGCCATCGCAGAAGCCTATCCGGATTTGAAGGCTAATACCAATTTCATGGATCTACAGGCTCAGCTTCAAAAGGTGGAAGAGGACATCGCCAATTCCAGAAAATTCTACAATGCTGTGGTCCGGGAGTTCAACACCAAGGTGGAATCCTTCCCCAATAACATCATAGCAGGCATCTTCGGTTTTATCCGCAAGCCTATGTTTGAGGTCAGCGAAGAAGCAGAAAGGCAGAATGTCAAGGTGCAGTTTTAAGATGAAAGGGATGAAACGGAGAGCCGGAAGAGAAACAGTCCGGATCCTTCGAATGCTGATTTTCTTCCTGCTTATAACGATGCTGATGCCTATGGCAGATCCGGCAGTCCATGGAGCAGAGTACTATACGACCCAGGCCTTTCGTGTGACCATGGACGTCCGGAATGATAATTCCTTCTTCATGACGGAAGAAATCCATGTGACTTTCACAGAGCCCCGTCACGGGATCTATCGGTACATCCCTCTGAGCGGAACGGCTTACAGCCAGGTAGATGGTCAGGTGGTGGAGCAGAAGTACCAGATGAAGGTGGATCAGGTCCGGGTAGAAGGATACGAACTGAATACCTATACGGAAAACGGCAATCTGGTGATGCAGATCGGCAGCCCTGACTATTATGTGGACGGGAGCCAGACCTATGTGATCTCCTACCGGGTAAGACTCTTCGACGATGGAATCAGCGAATACGACAGCCTGTATTATAACGTTCTCCCCTTTGGATGGGGAACTTCCATTGATTCTGCTGAAATTCGTATTCAGATGCCGAAGGAATTCGACCAGGATAAGGCGGAATTTCTAGTGGGAGGATATGGATCCGTTTCCGATGACCGAATTCGCTGGTCTGTTCTTGGAACGTCCGTTCAGGGAACTCTTCAGGGTCCCTTGCAGCTGGGTGAAGGGGTAACCTTCCGGGTGGTTTTACCGGAGGGGTACTTTGTCGGTGAAATGAACAACCACTGGGCTCTTGCCTTGATGCTCCTGCTGATGGTGGCAGTTCCGCTGGTCAGCTTATTGCTGTTTCTCTTATTCGGGCGGGATCCGAGAGTGGTTCAGACCGTGGAGTTTTATCCGCCGGAAGGCATATCCCCTGCCGAGGTAGGGTATATCGTCGATGGAATGGTGGATCAGAAGGATTTGGTTTCTCTGGTCATTTACTTTGCGGAAAAGGGTTACCTGACCATACAGGAACTGGAGGATAAGAGCTTTATACTCCGGAAACAGAAGGATCTGCCGGAAACAGCCAAAACCTATGAATACACCTTTTTCTATGGATTGTTCAAAGAAGGGGATTCGGTTATGCTGGAAGACCTGAAGGGAGAATTTTACGGCTCCTATCAGGCCTCTGGCACCCAGCTCCGGTCCCACTTCGGCAAGAAAAAAGAGACCCGGGTCTTTACCCATAGCTCTCTGGGGGCCAGAAGCCTGGGAACCCTGCTGATGCTGATTCCACCGATTGGAGGAGTGTTCCTGGGAGCCATTTTCACCATGAACGCCGGAGAATTCGGTTTGCTTGGACTCCCTGGATTATTTCTGGTACTGGCCGGTTATCTGATCATGATCATCGGTCATGACAAAAAAGACGCTGGAACCCTGAGAAGGTACCGGTTGACCCTGATCGTGGGTGGAATTCTGACCGGTTTAGGCTTCCTGGTACTGGCTGGCTTTATGGTGCTCGGCCTGGAATTGCCCCTGGCACTGCTGAATCTGGTGGCCTCTTTCATCAGTTTCGTCTTTACCTTGAGGATGAAGCAGCGGACACGATGGAGTGCAGAAATTCTTGGGAAGATTTTGGGGTTCAAAGAATTTATCCGGACCGCTGAGCTGCCTCGGATCCAAAAACTGGTGGACGACAATCCTTCCTACTTTTACGATGTGCTGCCTTATGCCTATGTGCTTGGCCTCAGCGATCGCTGGGCAAAAAAATTCGAAGGCATTGCCATGGAACCTCCCGTCTGGTATAACGGTTCCGGCAACACCCTCTTCAACACCTGGGTCTTTATGAATGCTTTCAATGGATTTTCCAGATCCATGGCTTCCAGCATGGTGCCACCCACCCCGAAGGGCGGCGACGGTGGCCTGGGCGGCGGCGGCTTCTCAGGTGGCGGAGGCTTCTCAGGCGGAGGCTTCGGCGGCGGCGGCGGCGGAAGCTGGTAATTATTTCAGGGAATCAATGGCTGGATGGACGCCCCAGTATTTTACCAGGGCGTCGTAGGCAGCTGCGGATTCCCTGGATTTTTTTGATTGGACCTTTCCCAGGACGGCCTTGATCATGATATTTTTGGAGGTGTGCTCCAGACTGGTAAACTCGATCATGGAAACATCATAACCGGCCGATTCCAGTTTCAGCCCCCGTACTCCGTCGGTCAGGATTTCGGTGAACCGGTCCTTGAGGATGCCATGTCGGAATATGGACTGGTGGAGGGTATCCTGGAGCTGGCTAAAAAGCTCATGCTGACAGCAGGGGACGGAAAGGATGACCCTGGCTCCCCAGGATACAGCGTTGATCAGGGCATAGTCGGTGGCCGTATCACAGGCATGGAGAGAGACCACCATATCCGCCCGGTCACTTTTATATTGGGCGATATCCCCCAGAAGAAAAGTAAGGCCCTGATAATTCAGATCCTTGGCTACCTGGTTACAAAATTCAATCACATCTTCCTTCAGATCCAGCCCGATGATTTCCAATTCCAGGCCTTTTTCCACCCGAAGATAATAATAAAGGGCAAAGGTCAGATAGGATTTGCCACAGCCGAAATCAATGATTCGGAGAGGTTTCCCTGTTTCCAGATGGGGAAGGCTGTCTTCGACGATTTCCAGGTACCGATTGATCTGCCGGAACTTGCTGTAGTGCTTCGGATATATTTTCCCCTTATCATCTGATACACCGAGGCGGATGAGAAAGTCCCGCGGTTCTCCCTCGGGAAGAATATAGTTTTTGCTTTTATTGTGGCTGATTTCAGCTGCTTTTTTTGTGGCCGGTGTTCTTAGAACCCGAGGCTCAGTGGGCTTAGCCGCTAGAATCTGGATATCCTCCTCCTTGGTAAAGAGATTAATCTGCTTAAAGTCCAGCAGAATAAACCGGCTGACCGAGTCGAGAAATTCATCCCGGGGGATGTTTTCGTGAATCACCTTCTGGGGGTAATGGATTTCCAATTGATAGACGGGTTCTCCTTTCAGGAGCAAGGGTCGGATCACCACCTTCTGATAGGGCAGGGATTTTTTCCTGGGGCTGGCCAGGACCAGCCGGATCAGGCTTTGTTGTTCATCTATAACGGCGAGGATTTTTTTAATCTGTTCCATAGGTACCAACTTTCTTTGATGCTGTAATGTTTTGATGATCCTTAAATTGGAATCACTTTGACTATTATACCACAACCTGCAAGACCGGGAAACACCAGCTCCTGAAGTGCCCGTAAAAAAAACTTCATTGGCTGGACCCTTTGTGATATAATAGTTGGGTTAAAGAATCAGTATAAGAAAGAGGAAAGAATGAATCAACGAGAAAAAATCATCAATTTAGCCGTAATCGCCCATGTCGATGCGGGAAAATCAACCCTGGTCGATGCCTTTCTGGCTCAGAGCGGTGTTTTCCGAGCCAATGAAGAAGTGGTGGATTGCGTTATGGATAGCGATGACATTGAACGGGAGAGAGGCATCACCATCTACTCCAAAAACTGCTCGATCATGCATGGAGACTACAAGATCAATATTGTGGACACACCGGGCCATGCCGATTTTTCATCTGAGGTGGAACGAATCATCCGAACGGTGGATACGGTTATCCTGCTGGTGGATTCCAGCGAAGGGCCCATGCCCCAGACTCGGTTCGTCCTGCAGAAATCCCTTCAGCAGGGGCTTAATCCCATCCTGCTGATCAATAAGATCGACAAGAAGGATCAACGGGCTGTTGAAGTGGTGGATATGGTCTACGAACTTTTCATGGACCTTCATGCCAGTGACCGGCAGCTGGACTTCCCAATTCTTTACGGCATTGCCAAACAGGGCATTGCCAAAAGGGAACTGGAGGAAGAAAGCACCGACCTGACGCCCTTGTTCGAAACCATTATCAGCCACGTGGAAGGCTATCCGGATCGAACCGGTGAGCCTCTTCAATTCCAGGTATCCACCCTGGCCTACGACGATTATATCGGACGGCTTGGGATCGGACGGATAACCCGGGGTACCGTTAAAACGGGCCAGACGGTAGCGGTGGCCAAATCCGACGGAACTCTTGTCAATCGGAAGATCAATCAGGTCTTTGTTTACCGGGGCATGAAGCGGGTCCCGGTGGAGGAAGCTCTGTGCGGCGACATAGCAGTGGTATCGGGAATCCCGGATATCTCCATTGGAGAAACCATCTGCGATGAAAAAATGCCGGAACCTTTGCCCACTATTGAAATTGAAGAACCCACCCTGTCCATGAATTTCATGGTCAATAAATCTCCCTTTGCAGGAAAATCTGGAAAATATGTAACCTCCCGCCATATTCGGGAACGGTTGGATAAGGAACTGGAGGTCAACGTGGGCCTGCTGGTGGAGGAAACCGATTCCACCGACAGCTTTAAGGTTTCTGGTCGGGGCGAACTTCATCTTTCCATCCTCATCGAGAATATGCGCAGAGAGGGTTATGAACTGGCTGTTTCCAAGCCGGAGGTCATCATGCACCGGGATGAGAAAGGCCATCTGCTGGAACCCATCGAGGAAGTGATCATAACCGTAGCGGAGGAATATGCCGGCTCGGTCATCTCGAAACTCAATATCCGAAAGGGATTGATGAACCAGATGGTGAGTGAAAACGGCTATGCCCGGCTGGAATATCTGGTGCCTACCCGAGGATTGCTGGGTTATCGAACCGAGTTTATCAACGATACCCGGGGAGAAGGTACCATGGTCCGGCGTTTTGATTCCTTCGGAGAGCACAAGGGCCCAATCCCCCAGCGGACAAACGGAGCTGCGATTTCCATCGAAGAAGGGATTTCGACCCCCTATGCTCTGGATAATATCAGTGAGCGGGTTCAGCTTTTCATCGAACCGGGAACGAAGGTTTATGAAGGTATGATCGTAGGGATGAACAGCCGGAATGAAGATATGACGGTCAATCCCTGCAAAGCAAAGAAAGTAACGAACATGAGGGCAGCTGGAAGCGATGATGCGGTCAAGCTGCCTCCGGCAAAAATATTCACCTTGGAGGAAGCATTGGAGTTCATCAACGACGATGAATTGGTGGAAATCGTTCCCGACGATATCCGGCTTCGGAAAAAACTGCTCAAGGAGCTGGATCGACGAAGAAACAGCCGATAGTGAAATGAACTTTAGGAGGTAACCATTGTGGACTTGTTGATGCGAGAAGTAATAACCCTGAACGTTAAGGCAGGCCTTATATCCATGGGAAAAGCCCTGGTGATCCTGATCATCGGATTGATCATCGCGAAGATTATCATCGCGATCAGCCGTTCCGCCCTGGAAAAATCCAAAATGGACCATGCGCTGCATCGCTTTGTCATCAACGGCCTTCGGGTAATCCTCGGGGTATTCATTGCGGTGGCGGTGCTCAGCAGTCTGGGGATTGAAACCTCCACCTTCATTGCGGTGCTGGGTGCCGGCGGAGTGGCCATTGCCCTGGCCCTGAAGGACAGCCTGGCCAACGTGGCGGGAGGAATCATCCTGATCATTACCAAACCCTTCCGAAAGGGAGATTATATCGATATTCTGGAAATTGCGGGCAAGGTGGAGTCCATTGATCTTCTTTATTCCACACTGAAGAGTATTGACAATAAGGTGATATCCATCCCCAATGGCAAGCTGACCAACTCGGTACTGATCAATTATTCCAGGGAAGACCTCCGCAGGGTAGACTGCACCTTCAGCATCAGTTATAATGATGACATACAGCAAGTTAAAAGCATCCTGACCGCTATCGCCGAAGGGAATCCGGATATTCTAAAGGAACCGGAGCCCATCATCGGTGTGGCAGGCCATTTTGAAAACAGCATCGGTATGGATCTGAAGGTCTGGTGCCGGAATGAGGTCTACTGGGATGTGAAGTATTACCTGGAGGAAGAGGTCAAGATGGCTTTCGACAAAGCTGGCGTCGTGATTCCCTTCCCTCAGCTGGATGTGAATCTGAAAAAAGAAAAATAAGGATATGGTGTCTGCTGTTTCTGAAAGGAAAGGTGCTGGATGAACGGAAATATCATCGGATTGTTTCTTTATTACTGGGTTTTTATATTAGGGGCTTTGTTTGCGATCAAAATGTTCAATGTCACTGACGATGACGGGTTGATTCCCATTCTCATCGTACTGACCGTGTTCTATTTTGGATTTCAATATATCCGGTCCAGGGGCCGGAGCAAAAGGGGAAAATAGCAAGTTTAAGTATTTTGAGGAGTGTGAGATGAATGAGGGGAAAAATGGAAGGTACTAAAAGAACAAAAATCGTAGCCACCATCGGTCCAGCATGCCAGGACAAGGAAATCCTGAGGAACATGGTGAAAGCTGGTATGAACGTCACCAGGCTGAACTTTTCTCATGGTTCCCATGAGGAACAACAGGCTAAAATCGACATGATCAAGGAAGTTAGGGAGCAGATGGGGGTCAATCTGGCCATTCTGCTGGATACCAAAGGACCGGAAATCCGAACCGGTAAATTTGAAAAACCGGAGGTCACCCTTCAGGAAGGACAGATTTTTACCCTGACCACGGAAGACGTGATGGGTAATGAAGAAATCTGCTCCGTTACCTATCAGGAAATCGTCAATGATGTCTCCCAAGGAGACCGGATCCTGATCGATGACGGACTGATTGAGCTGGAAGTACTGGAGATTAGCGGCAAAAGTGTGAAGTGCCGGGTCAAGAATACCGGTGTCGTGAAAAATAATAAGGGAGTCAACATACCAGGTATCAAGCTGAATCTTCCCTCTATCACGGAAAAGGATTATGCAGATATCCTATTTGGCATTCAGAATGAAGTGGACTTCATTGCCGCTTCTTTCGTCAGAAAAGCCAGTGACGTAGAGGAAATCAGAACCATTCTGAAGCATAACGGAGGCGGAGGAATCCGCATCATCGCTAAGATTGAAAACGCAGAAGGCATAGAGAACCTGGATAAGATCATCGAAGCCGCCGATGGCATCATGGTCGCCCGGGGAGATTTGGGTGTAGAAATACCCCAGGAGCAAGTACCCCTGGTTCAGAAAAAAATCATCAAAAAGTGCAATAAAATTGGAAAACCAGTCATAACAGCCACTCAGATGCTGGACTCCATGATGCGGAATCCAAGGCCTACCAGGGCGGAAGTAGCAGACGTGGCCAATGCCATATTTGACGGTACTGATGCACTGATGCTTTCCGGGGAGACGGCAGCAGGGAAGTACCCGGTGGAGTCGGTTCAGCGGATGGCAGAGATTGCCGTTACCATGGAACAGAACATCGACTTCGAAGAAGTCATGAAGCAGAACATCAGCCTGCGGGATGAGAGCATTACCAATGCCATCGGTCATGCTACCGTGGCTAGCTCTTATGGACTGAAGGCCCGTGCCATTCTGGCCCCAACGGCATCCGGATCCACGCCCATCACCATATCCAAATTCCGGCCGAAGACACCGATCTATGCGGCTACAACGAAAGCCGAAGTGGCCAGAAGACTGGCCCTGAGCTGGGGTGTGGAGTGCTTGGTCATCGAAGAGACCAACAACGAGCGGGATATGTTTGCCAAAGCTGTCATTGCCCTGTCCAAGCGGGAAAAGATCAAGCGGGGGGATGTTCTGGTCATTACGGCTGGCCTGCCCGTGGGGGTTGCAGGAAATACCAACATGATGCGGATCCATGTGGTAGGAAAAGAAATCTAATCAATAGGCAGGTCCGCTGAAAAAGGAATCAATCAATATGGCATTCACTCATCTGCATGTACATACAGAATTCAGTCTTCTGGACGGTGCGGCCAGGATCCCGGATCTGGTTGCCCGTGCCAAGGAGCTGGGCATGGAATCTCTGGCCATTACGGACCACGGATCCATGTTCGGTGTCATCGATTTTTATAAAGAATGCAAAAAGCAGGGGATTCGGCCTATCATCGGCTGCGAGGTTTATACCGCGCCAAGAACGATGACGGATAAGGATCCGGAGAGAGACAAGCATCAGGGTCACCTGGTGCTTCTTGCAAAGAATGAGCAGGGCTACAAAAACCTGATGCGGATCGTATCGGAAGGATACCTGAAGGGCTTTTATTATAAGCCCCGGGTGGATAAGGACCTGCTCCGGAACCACAGTGAGGGAATCATCGCCCTTTCCGCCTGTTTGGCGGGAGATGTCCAGCGGAGGCTGTTGATCCGGGATTACGAGGGCGCCCTCCGGGAAGCCACCGAGTTTCTGGATATCTTTGGCTCCGGGAATTTTTATCTGGAACTTCAGGACCAGGGACTGGAGGAAGAACTGGCGATTCTGCCAGACATGGAGCGGCTCAGCCAGGAAACAGGCATTCCCTTGGTAGCCACCAATGATGTCCATTATGTCCGCCAGGAACACGCGGAAGCTCATGATATCCTGCTCTGCATTCAGATGGCCACCAATGTGGACGATGAAAGGCGAATGAGCTTTCCCAACGACCAATTCTATCTGAAATCTCCTGAGGAGATGGAAAAGCTTTTTATCCGATGCCCGGAGGCTATTGCCAATACTCAGAAAATCGCCGAGCAGTGTAATCTGGAATTCATCTTCGGCCAGCTCCATCTTCCGGATTTTCGAGCCCCCGATGGCAGAGACAACAGTACCTACCTGAGGGAGCTTTGCAGAGCCGGGCTTCAGGATCGGTATTCTGTCATAACAGCAGAACTGGAGCAACGGCTTGGATATGAACTGGACACCATCGAAAAAATGGGCTATGTGGAATATTTCCTGATCGTCTGGGATTTCATCAATTATGCCCGATCCAACGGAATCATGGTTGGCCCCGGTCGTGGATCCGCTGCCGGAAGCCTGGTAGCCTATGCTTTGAAGATCACCGACATCGATCCAATAAAGTATGGATTGATTTTTGAACGATTCCTGAATCCGGAGCGTATCAGCATGCCGGATATCGATATCGACTTCTGTTATGAGCGGCGGCAGGAAGTCATCAACTACGTCATCGATAAATACGGGGAAGACAAAGTAGCTCAGATCATCACCTTCGGAACCATGAAGGCGAAAGCCGCTGTCCGGGATGTGGGCAGAGCTCTGAACGTCAGCTACGGCGAAGTGGATGCTATTGCTAAGGCCATCCCCTTTGAATTGAATATGACCATCCAAAAGGCTCTGGATATGAATCCGGAGCTGAAGTCCATGCAGGAAAACAGTGCTGTGGCTGCCAAGATCCTGGACATGGCCATGGCCCTGGAAGGGCTTTCCCGTCACGCGTCAACCCATGCTGCCGGTGTGGTGATTTCTAAAAAGAGCTTAAGTGAATATGTCCCCCTGTATGTGGCAGACAAAGGGATTTCTACCCAGTTTCCCATGACCACCATCGAAGAGCTTGGTCTGCTGAAAATGGACTTTCTGGGGCTGCGAAACCTGACCGTCATCCGGGATGCCCTGGATCTTATCGAAGAAAACCATGGACTCCGGCTGAATCTTTCCAAAATGGAATACGATGATCCAAAGGTTTATGAACTGATCAGTGCCGGCAATACCCAGGGGGTATTCCAGCTGGAAAGCGGCGGCATGACCCAGTTCATGAAAAACCTCAAGCCAGACTGCTTTGAAGATATCGTTGCCGGCATTTCCTTATACCGGCCGGGTCCGATGAATTCCATTCCGGTGTATATCGAAAACAAAAAGAACCCGGATAAGATCCAGTATCTTCATGAAAGCCTGGAACCAATCCTGTCGGTCACCTATGGGTGCCTGGTCTATCAGGAGCAGGTTATGCAGATCGTCCGGGATTTGGCGGGTTATTCCTACGGGAGGAGCGACCTTGTCCGCCGGGCCATGAGCAAGAAAAAAATGGATGTCATGCTGAAGGAGCAGGAGCATTTCCTGAAGGGGGCCCGGGAGAACAAGGGGATTCCTGAGGCAGCAGGGAAAGAAATCTTTGGCCAGATGATCAGCTTTGCCGAATATGCCTTCAATAAATCTCACGCAGCGGCCTATGCGGTCATCGCGTACCAGACGGCTTACCTGAAGGCCTATTATCCGGTGGAATTTATGGCAGCCCTGATGACCAGTGTCATGGGGGATGCTGCTCAGATTGCCAAGTACATCCGCAACTGCAACGAGATGGGGATTCCGGTACTGCCTCCCTGCGTGGCCGGCAGCGGTAAAAAATTCAGTGTAGTCAACGGAGAAATCCGTTTTGGTCTGCTGGGAGTCAAGAATGTGGGAGAGGGAGTCATCGATGCCATCCTGAAGCTCCGCAGGGATAAAGGAATGCCCCGGGATTTCTTCCAGTTTATCAACCAGATCGATATCCATGAAATCAATAAAAAAGCGGTGGAGAGCCTGATCAAGGCAGGAGCTTTTGATTGTCTCCATCCCAACCGGGCTCAGCTGATGGCTGTTTATGAAGGGCTGATCGAGTCGGCTCAGACGAGCAGCCGGAAAAACATCGACGGACAGATCTCTCTTTTTCAGATGAATGCGGAGGAAATGTCCTTGCCCGGTGCCATGGCCACCATGCCGGATGTGAAGGAATTTTCCAAGGAGACCCTGATCGCTCTGGAAAAGGAAATGCTGGGGGTATACCTGACCGGCCACCCACTCAAGGACCATGTGGATCTAATTGAAAAGACGGCAACGGTCACATCGGAAGAGTTGCAGCATGCAGAAAGCAATCCGCGGATACGGGACGGCATGAAAGTAGTCATGGCCGGAATCATCAGCAGCAAAAAGATTCTGGTGACCAAAAGCAGCAAGCAGATGGCCTTCGTCGATCTGGAAGATCTCTATGGGGTAACGGAAGTCATCGTATTCCCCAACATCTATGAGCGAAACATCTCCCTGATTCGGGAAGATCAGATCGTTGTCATCAAGGGGACCTTGAACTTTAAGGAAGATGAGCAGCCGAAACTGATTGCGGACGGTATTTCCGATATTCGGGATATCAGCAGTTCGGTCCGTGGGACGTCGCTTAAAATCCGGATTCCCATGGAACTGGAGGAAGGAACGGCCCTGCAGAAACTGAAGGGCATTCTCAACCGATTTCCAGGGGAGACTCCGGTCTATATTAAAATCGATCAGACAAATAAAAAGTTTAAAGCCGGTCAGGACCTGTGGGTCCGCACCGGAGACAGCCTGAACCGGGAACTGGAACAGGCGGGATTTATTTTGGAGGTATGAGATGAAACGAATAGGGGTATTGACCAGCGGCGGAGACGCTCCTGGTATGAACGCAGCCATCCGGGCTGTGGTTCGAGGGGCGATCTACAATGATATGATTCCCTACGGAATCAAAAGAGGCTATGAAGGTCTGATCGACGGAGATTTGTATGAGATGAACGCATCCTCCGTTTCCGATATCATGCAGCGGGGCGGAACGATTCTGAAAACCGCCAGAAGCCAGCGATTCATGACGGAGGATGGCCAGAAAAGGGCGATGGGAATCCTGAAGACCTTTGGCATAGACGGTTTGGTCATCATCGGCGGCGATGGTTCCATGACCGGGGGACTCCAGCTGGCAAAAGAAGGAATCAACATCATGGGCCTTCCAGGCACCATCGACAATGATTTAGCGTATACGGAATACACCATCGGCTTCGATACCGCTGTTAACACGGTACTATCTGCCTTGGGCAATGTCCGGGATACGTCTTCTTCCCATGAGCGGACCACCGTGATCGAGGTTATGGGTCGGCACTGCGGAGACATCGCTATCTATGCCGGATTGACCGGAGGAGCTGAAATCATCCTGACCCCGGAACGGGAAGTGGACGTGGATGCTATCTGCCGAAAAATGATTCAGGGCAGAAACCGGGGCCGTCTCCATAACATCATCATGAAAGCGGAGGGCGTGGATATTTCCACAGAAGACCTGGTGACCCAGATACAGGATCGAACCGGTATGGAGACCAAGCCAGTGGTTTTAGGTTACATTCAGCGGGGCGGTTCCCCAACAGCCAAGGATCGGATGCTGGCCAGCCGGATGGGCTACCGGGCAGTCGAACTGCTGCGGGATGGGACGAGATGTCAGGCCATCGGTATTCGGGGGGCTGAAATCATTAATATGGATATTGAAACCGCTCTAAAACTGGAACGGAGGACTAACGAAGAACTCCTTGCCCTGGCTGATATTCTGTCAATCTGATTCCTTTTTGCTGATAATCAGGAGATAAACAAAATCAAACCAGTCACAAAAAACAACATTCCGGGCCTGATGCAGACTCGTGAATGTTGTTTTCTATTCCTCGTGAATGTCGTCGATCCGGTCCCAATCCAGTCCGATGTCATTTCCAAGCAATCCTCCGTATTGAATTCCGCCGGCTCCGTATTTCTTTCGGATGGCATCGATAGCACGCTCCATGCTTTCCGACTTTTGACGGGCTTCTTCTTCCTTGGGAAAGAGGGAGAGCTGCTGACAGGATTCTTCTTCGCAAAGTTGGATTCCAGTGACGGTGAGCATCCGGATGCTCTCTCGAAAATCCCAGGAAGCCAGAACCAGTTCCATGGCAGACCGAATCAGTTCTTCAGCAAGATTCGTGGGGCTGGGCAATTGTTTCTGTCGGCTGATGGTCCGGAAACTTGATCCCCGTATATCCACCTTGACCCCCTGGCATTTCATTTCGACCTTTCGAAGCCGGCCGGATACGGTATCGGAGAGAGCCGTCAACCCGATGCGAACTTCATCCATATTGACCAGATTCCGCCGGAAGGTGATGCCGTTTCCCACCGACTTGACTTTGTGCCGTTCCCAGCTTCTGCTCACGGGACTGTTCTCCAGTCCGTTGGCATAATCATAGAGCTGGGTCCCCTGCTTGCCCAGCAGGGATTGAAGAAACCCTCGGTCCGATCGGGCTATGTCGCCGATGGTTCTGATTCCGTGTTGATAAAGACGGGCTTTTGTGGCAGCACCGACGAAAAACAACTCACCTGCATCCATGGGCCAGAGCAGCTCCTGGTAGTTTTCCCGGCTAATGAGGGTGGTGGCATTTGGTTTTTTGTATTCGCTTCCCATCTTAGCGAAAATCTTATTAAAGGAAACTCCCGCTGAAAGGCTCAGCCCGGTCTCTCGTAATACCCGGTTTCTGATTTTATCAGCAATTTCTACGCCGCTTCCAAAGAGCAGGGTGCTTCCGGTGACATCCAGCCAGGATTCATCAATACTGAAAGGCTCCACCATATCGGTGTAGGATTCGTAGATTTCATTGATCATCCGGGAGTATGCCTGATACTTTTCATGATGGGGCTTTAGAAAATGAAGCTCCGCACACTTGGATCTGGCCTGCCAGATGGTTTCCGCAGTTCGAACCCCCATTCTTTTGGCTTCTTCGTTTTTTGCCAGAATGATGCCATGACGATTATCCGGGCTGCCGCTGACGGCCACCGGTTTCCCCTGAAGCTCCGGATGGTCCAGGAGTTCTACTGAAGCGTAGAAACTATTCATATCGCAGTGAAGGATGATTCGGTCCATGAGGTTTTTCTCTCTTTTCTATGGCAAGAAGGTTGATAATAGTATATAATATATTGGCCGATAGTTAAATGCAAATGAAGCGATATGCAGAAGATAACTTAGAAAACAAAGGGGAGTCAGATGAAAAATATTATGGTGTGCGTCACGCAGCAGAAGACTTGTGACCGGCTGATCCGATACGGCCATCAGCTTCTGGGGAAGAATCGAGGAGAACTCTTCATTATCCATGTGGCCCATTATGAATTTAAGTTCCTGGGAAACTCTGAAGAGGGGGAAGCATTGGAATACCTCTACGAGAAGGCCTTGGAATATGGTGCGAACCTGACTGTGGTCCGGTCCAACCATGTGCTGGATACTTTGGTAGAACTGGTTGAAAAAAATAAAATAACAGAGGTGGTTATGGGTGAGTCGGGAGAAAATCCTCAGGAAGACGGGCTCATCCATCAATTTGAGAACCGGATCCGCGGCAAGGCGGAATTGCTGGTCATCCCATCCGAATAAAGGAGAAGGTTTATGCGAATCGTTACAATTTTATCCGGTATCCTCATGCTCCTGGCGGGAGTGTGGTGTTTTGCCAATCCCGGCGCCAGCTTCCTTTCCCTGGCCTTTATACTAGGTCTGGTGATGATTTTTGCAGGAGGCACCGGTGCCATTAATTATTTTACGGAAAAAAATCGAAAAGCGGAGGGCAGCTGGGTCATTTCCGAATCGATCCTCACCTTCATTCTGGGAGGAATCGTCCTGTCCAATCAGTTGCTGGTGGATGCCATGATTGCCATATTCTTTGGCATGTGGCTGATTTTCTCCGGTTGCCTCCGGGTGGTAGCAGCTTTTCAGCTGAAAGCACAGAGAGAAGAAAACTGGATCTGGACATTGGGGTTTGGGATTGTAGCCTCCCTGGCAGGGCTCTATGCTTTTGCCAATGCTAACCTGTTCAGTTGGCCGGTAGTCCTTCTGGCAGGCGGTTTTTTTGTTATACAGGGAGCAAATGTCATGGTAGTAGGAATCAATATGCCCCATAAAAAAAGAAAACATCAACGCAGAAACAAAGGCGAAGAGGAATGAACATCGTTAAGGAATATCAACAGGATTTAAAAAAAGAATTTGCCGGCTACAACAAGGGTCGGTTTTCTAAGGACATATTGTCCGGAGTCACAGTAGCGGCGGTAGCCTTGCCACTGGCACTGGCCTTTGGAGTCAGCTCCGGGGCAACCGCGGCAGCCGGGCTGGTAACCGCCGTCATAGCCGGAGTCGTCATCGGAGGATTATCAGGAGCTTCTTTCCAGATTTCCGGACCTACCGGGGCCATGACGGCGATTTTAATTACCATTGCAGCCAAATACGGCATGCAGGGGATTTTACTGGCCTCTTTTCTGGCGGGATGCATCCTGATCGCAGCCGGCATATTGAAATTGGGGAAAATCATCTATTTTATTCCTTCCTCGGTCATAACCGGTTTTACTTCTGGTATAGCAGTAATCATTGCTTTGGGACAGCTGGATAATTTCTTCGGGGTTCAATCGGAAGGAGAACTGGCCATAACCAAAGTTCTTTCTTATTTTACTTCCGGTTTTGATATGAATTGGCAGGCAGCTCTGATCGGTTCGATGGTGATCCTGATCATGATCATCTGGCCTAAAAGATGGAATGCCCGGATCCCATCATCTCTGGTTGCCCTGGCAGTCGTATTGATTTTTAACTCTTTTGTCAAGTTTGATGTGTCGGTTGTAGGAGAAATCCCCAAAAGCCTTTTTCTCAGTGATCGCATGTCTTTTTCCACCCTTCTGAACTCTGAAATCTGGGATTTTGTGATTCCTTCTTTTTCCATAGCGGCCCTGGCCATGATTGAAAGCCTCCTTTGCGGTGCTTCTGCTGGCAAGATGAAAAATGAAAAACTCAACGGAGATCGGGAGCTGATTGCTCAGGGCGTCGGAAACGTTCTGATTCCTTTCTTCGGCGGTGTTCCGGCTACTGCCGCCATAGCCCGAACCAGTGTGGCGATCAAGTCGGGTTGTGAGACCCGTTTGGCAGGGATTATCCATGCCCTGGTTTTGCTGCTTTCCATGTTCGTGCTGGCTCCGGTCATGTCCTCCATCCCGCTTTCGGCGTTGGCAGGGGTACTGATCGTTACCGCTTGGCGGATGAACGACTGGGAAAACATCCATTATATATTCGGTCACCGTTTTAAAACCGGTATGGCCAAGTTCGGAATCACGATGGTGGCAACGGTGGTATTGGATCTGACTCAGGCCATCATCATCGGCGTGGCTTTCTCCACCTTTCTGGTGGTAGTGAAGTTGACCGATCTTGAAATCAATGTCAGTGAAATCGACAACCAGCGTCTGGAAGAAGTCGGCATGAAGCTGCCGGTTATTCCGGAGCACATCCGAGTGGTCTACCTCACCGGAACCATTTTCTTCGCGGTGGTGGATAAATTGGTCAAGGAACTCTCCAAAGCCCGGGACCATTCGGTGGTCATCCTTTCCATGAGGGGCGTACCTGTCATTGACTTGTCCGGTGTTCAGAGTCTGACGGAGCTGGCGAAGGAAATGAAGGACAGGGACGTCAAGATCATCCTGACCAGCGTGCAGCCAAAAGTCCTCCGGGATCTTACCCGAGGGGGCTTCATTGATATCATTGGCGAAGAAAATGTCTATCGAAGCGCAGAACTGGCCATCGTTCAGGCAGCACAGGATCACCTGGAATCCTTGTAGATATTTCGTAACAAGTTATGAGGTGGAGATGGAAGATATCTGTATTGTCGGCGGTGGAGCTGCCGGCATGACCATGGCGATTGTGGCAAAGAGGGAAAACCCTGCATGCCGGATTGTCCTGGTGGAAAAAAACGATAAACTTGGAAAAAAACTGTACGCTACCGGTAACGGCCGGTGCAACGTTGGAAATACCAGAGGGCCGGGGATTCAACCGGTCCTGGCCTTTTTTGATTCCATTAGCCTGATGACCTATGAGGAAGAGGAGGGCCGGCTTTATCCAAGGAGTCAGCAGGCTGCCTCTGTAGTGGAAGCGCTGGAGCGGGAAATGAAGCAGCTGGGGATTCGATGGATTCCAAATCGGGAAGTCCTGGATGTTGCAGGCAGCCCCGATTCCTTTACCATTAAGCTGGCTGATGGCAGCACGATCCAATCCCGATTGCTGGGAATATCCACCGGTGGTAAGGCAGCCCCCCAATTCGGCACTACGGGAGAAGGATTCCGTATGGCCAGGAACCTGGGTCACACGGTCAACCGGCTGGCGCCGGTGTTGATGCCGGTAACCTGCGAGGGAGATTTTCGGGATGTGAAGGGCGTTCGTCTCCAGGGCAAAGCTTCCTTGTGGAAGGACGGCAGCTTGGTGGCAAAAGAATCCGGCGAGGTTCAATTCACGGAAGATGGCTTGTCTGGAATCTGCATCTTTGATCTCACCCGATTCCTGAAGCTGGAACCGGGAGAAAACCAGGAGGAAGGATTCCGGCGCTACCGGATTACAATAGACTGTTTGCCGGAAATGAACTATGAATCCCTGGTTGACTATCTGAAAAAGAGAATAAATTCTCTAGAAGAATTGGCAGGCACCTGGATTCTTCATTCCATGGTTCCCGCTAAGCTGATACCGCTTATTTTTTCAAAAGCCGGTCTTTCAGACAAAATGGATATTCCGATTTTAGAATTTAAGGATCGAGAACTGGATGCCCTGGCAGCGTTTCTCAAGGAACTGCCTTTTACCATCACCGGAGGAAAGGGCTGGCGGACTGCCCAGGCCACAGCGGGCGGAGTCCCTTTAGAGGAACTGGATCCGGAAACCATGGAATCCCTGAAAGTACCAGGCCTCTATCTGGCTGGGGAAATTACAGACAGTGACCAGCCCTGTGGGGGATATAATCTTCAGATGGCCTGGATTCAGGGTATGAAGGCCGGTAAGGCCATGGGAAGCTTTCTCAATAATAGTAAATGATAAGAAACGAGGACGGAATGATCTATAGGATTCACGAAATAAAATGCCAGGTGGGGGAGGACTCCCGGGTCATCCCGGAGCGTATCCGGGAAAAGCTGAAGAAACCCTCATTAGAAATAAAGAACTGGCGCATCGTTAAGGAGTCCATCGATGCCCGGGATAAAGGGGATATTCGGATTGTCTACAGCGTGGATTTTGAACCGGAGGATCCGGAAATCAAGCTTCCCCTGGACCAGGGGGGGCTACAGGAATATCAGCTTCCGGAGCGGGGGACGGAAGAACTAAGGCATTCGCCGGTCATCGCCGGATTCGGCCCCGCCGGGATATTTGCCGGTCTGATTCTGGCGGAAATGGGATTAAAGCCCATCATCCTCGAAAGAGGAAAGCCGATGAATGAAAGGATTCGGGACGTGGAACGATTCTGGGAAGACGGAACCCTGGATCCGGAATCCAACGTACAGTTCGGGGAAGGAGGCGCCGGTACCTTTTCTGACGGCAAACTGACCACCGGAATAAAAGACAAGCGGATTCAGAAGGTCCTGATGGAGTTTCACAAGGCCGGTGCTGATGAGGACATCCTCTATCGCCAAAAGCCCCATATCGGAACAGACCGGCTTCGTGGTGTGGTCGTCAACCTTCGAAAAAAAATTCTTTCCCTCGGTGGTCAGATCCGGTTCAGCAGCCCTCTCACGGGGATCCGGATCGAGGACGGCCGGGTCACTGGGGTGGAGGCGGGTCATGGGGAATGGATTGAAACCGATGACCTGATATTGACCGTGGGCCATAGCGCCAGAGATACCTTCCGTCAGCTGCATCAAATGGGGATTCCCATGGAAGCCAAACCTTATTCCATGGGATTTCGGATTCAGCATACCCAAAGCTGGATCGATCAGGCCCAGTATGGCAAACAGACCGGCCTTCCCCCTGCCGAGTATAAATTATCGGGACGGAGTTCCTCCGGAAGAGGAGTCTATACCTTCTGCATGTGCCCGGGAGGAGAAGTGATCAGCGCTTCCTCCCATCCAGGTTGCCTGGTTACCAACGGCATGAGCTATCATGCCAGAGATGGCCGGTTTGCCAACAGCGGTCTGCTGGTCGATGTCCGGGTGTCTGATTTTTCATCAGATAGCCCCCTGGCGGGTCTGGATTTCCAGGAACACTATGAACAACTGGCATTCCGCCTGAATCAGGAAAGCTACGAACCCCTGACCTGCAGGCTTGGTGATTATCAGGAGGACAAAGGAAAGGGAGCCCTGCTACGCCAGGCACTGCCCCCCTTTGTGAACGAATCGGTTCTGGAGGTCCTGCCCGCCCTGGGCCGTAAACTTCGGGGATTTGATTCGCCGGCAACGATTCTGAAAGGAATCGAAACCAGAAGCTCTTCCCCGGTGAGAATTTTAAGGGATGAGGGATATCAATCGGAGATTCGGGGTCTATATCCTGGTGGCGAGGGAGCCGGTTATTCCGGTGGAATCACCTCAGCTGCGGTGGATGGTATCCGGATTGCCGAGCAGATTATCCGTCGTTATAAAGAAAGGGAGGATCGGTAATATGTTGGATAAGGGTTATGTACAGGTTTATACCGGCAATGGAAAGGGAAAGACGACAGCAGCTTTCGGCCTGGTGCTCCGTACCATCTGCGCGGGGAATAAGGCTTTTGTCGGCCAGTTCATGAAAGGCCAAAGTTATAGTGAACTAAAGGCCATGGAGTATCTGCCCGGCTTACAGATCGAACAATTCGGTGATGTGGAGTTTTTGCACGGAAAACCGACGGAAAAGGATTTCGAGATGGCCCAGCGAGGCATAAAGCGTATGGATGAAATCATCACAAGGGGAGAGCATGATGTGGTAGTCTTTGATGAGATCAACACAACTCTGTTCTTTGGACTGCTGAAGGTGGAGCAGGTTCTGGAGGTGCTGAAGAAAAAACCGGAAACGATGGAAGTGATTCTCACCGGCCGGTATGCGCCGGAAGAAATCATCGAATTTGCCAACCTGGTGACCGAAATGAAGGATATCAAGCATTACTTCAATGAAGGAGTCATGGCGAGAACAGGAATTGAAAATTAACGAAAAGAAGTATATGATAAAGATAGACAGGAGCAACCGTTTTGAAGAGAATAATTGCCTTATTAATGACAACCCTTCTGCTTTTGGGTTCCGCCCCTGCCTCATCGGCTGCTGAAACCAGCCGGCAGGATTTGTACGACCTGACGAAGCAGGGCACTATGGCCACCTTCGTCAATTATGTAGATGGCTACAGCCTTCAAGTCGACGGCGACATGAAGGCGGATATGACCGACTCGGATGTGGTGGCTGTTTTGGAAAACAGCAGCAAGCGGATTGAAATATTCCGTCAGCCCTTGAGCGGCGTGGGACGAGCTGGCTACATTAATTACTCCAATCGTTTTACAGAAAATACAGCTGATCACCGGATTGAATATCAAGGTTATCAGACCATCGCCGGCAGACAGGTACATCTTGTTTCCTGGAACCGGGATAAACTAAGCAGGGTTCAGAATGACAAGAACTTCTATCTGGTAATGGATTTGGTGGAAGGAAATACGGCTTATACTATTTTTGTCAAAGCCAACCAGCCCATCAGCAATCTGGGGGGCTACGCTTACCTGATTCAGGACTTTAAAACCTTCCAGCCTGTAAAATCGCCGGTTCATCGGAAAACGGCGGCAGCAGATCCTGAATTGCGCGGCTGGAATCCGGAAACCCTGGAATTTTATACCCGCTACTTTGCTGAGGAAGCTCCCTTGACCTGGGGGATTTTCGAGCCTACCACAGCGATGTTTGACTACAAGACCCTGGATTATTTTGAGAATTATATTGGTTACCAATTTCCCATCATTCTCAATTACAGCGAGTTTGAAAACACCTATAAGCATCCCAACCTGAAGGAACGGCTGGACACGGCCTGGAAGCACGGCAAAGTGCTGGAGCTGACCCTTCAGACCAATTGGAAAGCGCCGGGCACAGGCAATATGGTATATGATGTCCTGCGGGGCGATTATGACTCTTTCCTGAAGGATTATGCCGGGGTCATTGCAGACTTTGACCACCCGGTCCTCTTCCGTCTTGGAAATGAAATGAATGGGGACTGGTGCCCTTATTCCAGCTATCATACTTCCAGAGACCCCATGATTTTCAAAGAATGGTACCGCTATGTATACCAGATTTTTGAAGAAGCAGGGGCGGATAATGTAATATGGGTCTGGAACCCTAATGGAGAATCCTTTCCGGATTTCCGCTGGAATCATACCATGATGTACTACCCCGGAGACGAATACGTGGATGTGGTGGGTCTTACCGCTTACAACACAGGGACCTATTATGCAGCCACCGGAGAAAAATGGCAGACCTTTGATGAACTCTATGACTGGCTGTATCGGGACTACATCAATCGTTTTTCTCAGCCCCTGATGATTACCGAGTTTGCGTCGGCCAACACGGGTGGAGATAAAACCCAGTGGGTAGACAATATGTTCCGCAGCTTCCGGAAATACCCGGGAATCAAGGTGGCCATCTGGTGGGATGGTGCGGATAAGGATGCCTACGGGAACATCGCCCGATCTTATTACATCGATGAACCGAAAAGTGTGCTGGATGTCTTTCGGAAACACTTGAGAGATACATGGAAATTCAATTCCCTTGGCTGATACTTCTATTAAAGGAGGTGCTGCAAGTGAAAAAGATCATTCTGATTGGATGGCTTCTTTTGCTTGGGGCACTCTTTTTTAGTTGCGGAAAAGTTCCAGAAAAGGAAGAAGCCGCCCTATACTTTCCCTTCCTGGAGAATACTCGATTCTACTATGACGGAGCAGGGAAAGGGACTCTTCCTTATGAAACCTATAATGATTACATTGCCGATAATAAGGTTCAGCAGCGAATAACCGATGGCAATGGTGGAGCAGCCGTTGTGATGGAATGGAATGATGGGCGGCTAACCTGCACCACGCCAGTTCAGGAAAAATCCCTCCGGGAAAATCTGCTGGAACGCCGTAATCTGGCTGCAGAGGTAATCCTTCAGAGTCCCCTGGAAGAGGGGAACTCCTGGGAACTCAGGGATGGAAGGATTCGAACCATCGGGAAAACCGGTATTTCAATGGAAACCCCTGCTGGGACCTTTGAGGTTATTGAGGTAGTCACCGAGGGAGCTGGTAGAAAAACCCTGGACTACTATGGAAAAGACTGGGGTCTGGTTAAGTCCATTGTAAGGGAGGGCAATCAGGAAATCAGCTACACACTCAGCCGGATTGAAACGGAAGCTTCCAGAATCGAACCAATCCTTTTTTACTATCCGGATTTCAGAGAGAAAAAAATCTATACCCGAAGCCAGGATGTTACCTTTCGAACTAATGATACCAACGAAGCCGTTATGACAAGGGCGCTGGTAGAAGTTCTGGGAATATCCAAAGAAGCAGAAA
The DNA here is from genome assembly GCA_002425705.1 of Firmicutes bacterium UBA5559. Classification (GTDB taxonomy): domain Bacteria; phylum Bacillota; class Clostridia; order Peptostreptococcales; family Anaerovoracaceae; genus UBA5559. The sequence continues at coordinate 15,213 of DIMT01000036.1, read as the reverse complement.
TGAAAAGGATCCTTCCTCCGACAAAAGGGGAAGGGACGCTCCAGGTAGATTGGAACCGGCCATTTTCCGCAGGAATGGATCTCCGCTCCGTCGACGAGGGGCTCCTTCTGCAGAGCCTTGTCAACACCCTATGCCATTTGTACGATTCTTCCCAAATGGTGCTGACGGTGGAAGGAGGCAAATATAAAACTAACCATCTGAATATTGAAACCTGGCAGACCCTTCCCGTCCGGTTTGATGATTACGTTACCTATTACGATGTGCTGGTTTACGGAGGAACGGCATCCGGTGTGATGGCGGCTATAGCAGCCGCCCAAGAGGGAGCGGACGTGGCGATTTTAGAGCCGGGAAGGCACCTGGGTGGCATGGTATCCTCCGGGCTTGGCTATACAGACCGGCGGAACACAGAAAAAATAGGAGGACTGGCAAGAGCCTTTCTCCAAAAAGTGGGAAGCCGCTACAATCGGGATATCAGCTGGGACTTTGAGCCCCATGCAGCAGAGGAGACCCTTCTCCAGATGGCAGCAGAAGCCGGTATCGATGTCTACTATGAGAAATGGCTTCCTGCAGGGGGCGTGGAAGGAAACCGCTCCAAAATTACGGAAATCCGAACCGGGGATGATAGCTCTTATGCTGCCCAGGTCTTTATCGACTGTTCCTACGAGGGAGACCTGATGGCCTATTCCGGTGTGTCCTATACCTTAGGACGGGAAAGCGTTTCTCAGTATGGAGAGAGCCTGGCGGGGATCCGTCCCGGCTTTATGGGCAACAATTTTATTTATCCGATGAAGGCGGAGACTCCTTCCGGATCCATCTATCCGGAGGTTTCACCGGAACCGGTTGGTGAGCGGGGAGCAGGGGACGAAAGGATACAANNTACAAGCCTACACCTATCGCCTCTGCCTCAGCAATGATCCGACCAATCAGATTTCCTTTTCAAAGCCTCTCTTCTATGACCCCTCCAGATATGAACTCTTGCTCCAATGGCTGGAGGTGCTGAAGTCCAATGAAGGGGGCAGGGCCCTGACCCTTTCCGATCTGATGTTTTTCGGACGTTTGCCTAATAATAAGGCAGATGTTAATAATTCCGGACCCTTTTCCACCGATTATGTTGGAGGAAGCCAGGGCTATGCAGAGGGAGACCTGCGGACCCGCAAGGAAATGGAGGGAGCCCATCGAAACTATCTGGAAGGACTGTTTTATTTTCTCTGGAAGGATGAACGGGTTCCAATTGAACTTCGAGAATCAATGGGCAAATGGGGTTATGCCAAAGATGAATTTGTTGATAACGGGAATTGGCCCTATCAGCTATATATTCGGGAGGGAAGGCGGATGACCGGAGAATTTGTCATGACTCAGCAGGACCTTCAAGCGAACAGGGCCAAAGAAGATTCCATCGGGATGGGCACCTACAACATCGACTCTCATCACGTTCAGCGCTTCATTACAGCTGATGGATATATCCAGAATGAAGGGGATATTCAAGTTCGGGTCAGCCCCTATCAGATTCCATACCGGATCATGGTTCCGAAAAGAGAAGAATCAAAAAACCTTCTGGTGCCGGTTTGTATGTCTGCCAGCCATGTGGCTTATGGATCCCTGCGGATGGAACTTCAGTACATGATCCTGGGAGAGGCGGCAGGGACGGCCGCCGTCCAGTCGATTTCGGAAGATGTTCCGGTACAGGACATCTCAGTCCAAATTCTTCAAAGGAGGCTGGAAGAAAAGGGAGGGGTTTTGGATTAATAAGTCGCGAAACGCTTGAATAAAAATGAATAATAATGAATATAGAGAATAATATTATTCGAGAATGAATATCTTTCTTCTCCGAAGATCGAAGAATTAGTTGAAAAATTCAGATGAATAAAAGTGGCATGCAACTTGCAAATAATATGACTAGAACTAATTCGTTATATAATTATCAGGAGGATTTGAGATGAAAGATCTAAAACGTGACACTGGCATCGACTTGCCGGTAACCCTGGTCAGCGTAGCTGCAGTATTTATCTTCGTCGCTTTTATGGCCATCAAGCCGGAAGGGACGCTGAACGCAGTCAACACACTGTTTGATTTTACTACAGCAGTAATGGGTGTCCCCATCCTTTGGTTTGTTTTTATCGGACTCGGATTCTGCGCTTATTTTGCTTTCAGCCGATATGGAAGAATCAGGCTGGGAGAAGGAAAGCCTGCTTATTCACTATTTAGTTATATCGCTATGATGATCTGTGCTGCCCTTGCATCAACAGCCGTATTTTATTCTTTTGTAGAATGGTCCTATTATTTGGTGGATCCACCTTTTGGTCTGGAACCATTTACTCAGGAGGCAGCAGAATTTTCAACCACCTATGCTTTCTTTCACTGGGGATTTAGTGTTCAGGTCATTTTTGTCATGACATCTGTAGCCATGGCTTATGCATTTTATGTAAAGAAAGTCCCGGTCCTTAGGGTTAGTGCAGTCTGTGAAGCTATGATGGGTGATTTTAAATACCGAAAAGCCATAGGCAAAATCATTGATGTGCTGACTATTTTCGCCATTGTTGGTGGTTTGGGCGTTTCTCTCGGCTTAGGAGTCCCTTTGATTTCTGCCGGATTGGGCAGGATATTCGGTATCGAGCCTTCCTTTGGGTTGAACGTAGCCATCGTCGTAGCAATAGCCGTTATATTCTCGCTGAGCTCCTTCGTAGGATTAGAAAAGGGAATGAGGCGAATCAGCGACATGACTATCTATGTGGCCATTGCCTTTATTGCTTTTATCTTTATCGTAGGACCCAGCGGTTTCATTATTAAGCAGACCACAAACAGCCTGGGTCTGATGTTCACCAATTACGTTAAAATGAGCCTTTGGACCGACCCCATCGGAAGCAGTGGTTTCCCGGAATACAACACTATTTTCCTTTTCACTCTTGCTCTGAACTATGCAGCGTTGATGGGCGTATTCATTACCAAAATCTCCAAGGGCAGAACCATTCGGGAATTGGTGCTGACCTGCATGATTGGCATTAGTCTTGGTACCTGGATCTTGTTCGGTATCAACGGTGGATTTGCTCTGAATGCGGAACTGTCAGGCCTTTACAAGTTCACAGAGGCTGAAACCGGCCAGATTGGAGTTTTTGGCTTATTGAATCTATTGCCAGGAGGAATCATCATTCCCGTTATTTTCACCCTGCTGGCAATCGGATTCCTGGCTACTTCCCTGGATTCGGCGGCCTTCTCTTTGTCTGCGGTATCCAGTAAAAAGCTGGACGCTCAGGGTAATACCAACCCCTTCTTGCGATTATTCTGGTGCCTTGTTCTGGCAGCAGTGCCTTTAAGCATTATGTTTGCCGATGCTCCCTTCAGTGCCCTAAAGACGCTGTGTATTTTTCTCTCCGTGCCATACCTCTTTATCATCATCGGCATGAATATTGGTTTATTCCGGTGGTTTAAAGAGGATGCTGATAAATTACTTAAGGAGTAAGGAGATACGCTCTCCGCTCCCGTTACCCAATAACCAACCATGTTAGAAAGGAAAGAACAATGCCTAAGTATGCACCGCCCAGCGCTTCTGTCGCCCCCAGATTTACCGGAATCCGTACCTTTATGAGACTGCCCCATGTTCAGGATATGACCGATGTGGATTTTGCCATAGTGGGAATTCCCTTTGATACAGGAGCTTCCTACAAAACGGGAGCCCGGTTCGGCCCCTCGCAGATCCGGGAAACCTCCACCCTTCAGCGGAATTACAGTATGAATCTGGATGTGAACATTTTTGATCATCTATCAGGTGTCGATTATGGTGATCTTCCTATCACCCCAGGATACATTCATGAAACCTACCAGCAGATCGAAGAAGGTTTGAAACCTATTCTGGATGCCGGTGTAGTCCCACTTTCCATGGGGGGAGATCACTCCATTACTCTGGGAGAACTTCGGGCAGTAGCAAAAAAATATGGTCCTGTTGCTCTTGTTCACTTTGATTCCCACCTGGACACCTGGGATAACTACTGGGGGATGAAATACACCCATGGGACCCCTTTCCGCAGAGCTTGCGAAGAAGGTCTGATTGACACCTCCCATTCCATCCAGATTGGCATCCGGGGTTCCCAGTATGGACCAGAAGATGTTCAGGGATCCATCGATTTGGGATTTGAAGTGGTCACCGCCAACGAAATGCACGAAATCGGTATGAAGGAAGTGGGCAGGAGAATTCGTGAGAGGGCAAAGGATGCCAAGGTTTTCTTCACCTTTGATATCGACTTTGTGGATCCGGCCTATGCACCGGGTACCGGTACCATCGAAGTCGGGGGTTTTACCGGATATGAAACCATGCAGTTGATCCGGGAAATGAAGGACTTGAATTTTGTGGCAGCGGATTTTGTGGAAGTCCTGCCAGGCATCGATCCGGCCGGAGTAACTTCCTATATGGCCGCCAATGTGATGCACGAGTTTATTTCCGCCCTTGCGCTCCAGCGGAAAAATGGAAAACGATAAAATAAGCAGCAATCAAGGCCCGGTGTATCACGCATCGGGCCTTTTCCAGTCCGGTCTTGTAGTTGCTAATGGCAGAGATTTGTAATAAAATCAAAGAAAGAAGCGGTTAGGGAGGAAGGGCAATAAGTATGAGAAAAAACTGGATTGAAGAATCTGATGAGCTGGAATTGATCCTGGAAGCGATTCATGACGATATTCTCATTGCAGATGCCGATGGGGTAATCCTTAAGATGAGTAAAAGCTTCGAAACGATGTACGGAGTCAAACGGGAGGATACCGTTGGAAAAACTGTTTTTGAAATGGAAGAGCAGGGAATATTCAAACCATCTATCACGGCTATTGTTCTCAATACCGGGGAAAAGACCACTATGCGCCAGAAGAACATCCTGGGCCGGGACATCGTGGTGTCAGCAGTGCCTATTATGGATGGGAACGGAAAAATCTCAAAGGTTATCAGCTTTTCCAGGGATGTTACGGATTATTTGGCCATGCAGGAACAATATCACCAAATGGAGAGGAAAATCCAGCAATATTCTGCAGAACTTCAGGAGCTTCGTACCAAAGTCGGGAAAAAAGGGGATATCGTTTCCGAATCACCCTCTATGACGTCCTTGATGAATCTGGTGGAAAAAATCGCGTCTTATGATACGAATGTTTTGATTGCCGGGGAGTCCGGAGTAGGGAAAAGCATGCTGGCCAAATACCTTCATCAAACCGGAAGTCGATACGAGGAGGCTTTTGTGGAAATCAACTGTGGGGCAATCCCGGAAAACCTGATGGAATCAGAGCTCTTCGGATATGAAGCCGGGGCCTTTACGGGGGCAGGTAAATCCGGTAAGGCTGGATTGATTGAAATTGCGGATAAGGGCACCTTATTTCTCGATGAAATATCGGAACTCCCACTGAATCTGCAGGTTAAGCTGCTGAAAGTGTTGCAGGATAAGTGCTTTATGAGGGTAGGTGGTACGAAGCCGATCTATTCTGATTTCAGACTGATTTCCGCATCCAACAGGAATTTGAGACAGGCCGTGGAGAGGGGAACTTTTCGTGAGGATCTCTTTTACCGGATCAATGTCATCAATTTGGAAATCCCTCCTTTAAGAAACCGACAGGAGGATCTCATTCAACTGATTGCCCGGTTCATGGAACAGTACAACATCCGATATCAGGAAAACAAAAAATTGTCTCCGCAGGTATACAAGTGCCTGCTTAATTACCGATGGCCGGGGAATGTTCGGGAACTGGAAAACATCATCGAAAGGATCATCATAACCAGCAATGGAAACGAAATTACTGAAGACGCCCTTCCGGAATACCTGTTGAAATCTATGGGTGATAGGGAACCTGAATCTTTCCAGGAAGAACTGGTGTCTTTTGAGCCGGCTCTGTCCGATTCGGTACATAACCTGGAAAAGGAGCAGATCATCCGGGCCTATCAAAAGCACGGAACCACTGCCGGAGTGGCCCGGGAGCTGGGTATCAGCCAGCCTACGGCATACCGGAAAGTAAAAAAATATATTGGAATCAAGAAGAAATAAATGAAAACCGCAGCCCGAGGGATGCGGTTTTCATATTGGGTATTTCGTAGATTCGATTTACTTCAGCAGGCTTTTTCCAGTCATTTCAGGTGGGATGGGCAAATCCATCATTGTCAGGAGGGTAGGGGCCAGGTCAGCAAGGATTCCGCCTTCAGCCAGTTCCTTTGGTTCATTGGAAATGAATACCAGAGGCACCGGATTGGTGGAATGAGCGGTCTGAACAGCTCCGGTTTCATCCAGCATGGCTTCCGCATTGCCGTGATCGGCGGTAAGAAGGATCTGGCCTCCTTTAGCCAGGACGGCATCCGTGATTTTTCCGACACAGGAATCGATGGTTTCAATGGCAGCTACAGCAGCTTCCATGATACCGGTATGGCCTACCATATCCGGGTTGGCGAAATTCAGAATGATCACATCATATCGATCCGCTTCTATCTGTTCCAGGACCCGTTCTGTAACCCCATAGGCACTCATTTCCGGCTGAAGATCATAGGTAGCAACCTTGGGAGAATCCACCAGGATCCGGTCCTCTCCCGGATTGGGAGCCTCGACCCCGCCGTTGAAGAAAAAAGTCACATGGGCATATTTTTCTGTTTCAGCAATCCGAAGCTGCTTCAGTCCCAACTCAGAGATGTACTGCCCGAAGGTGTTTTTCAAATTCTGGGGCAGGTAGGCAACGTGGACGTTGAGCATGGTTTTATCATATTGGGTCATGCAGGCATAATACAGGTTCTGCGGAAATTTTTCCCTTTGGAAGCCCGAAAACTCCGGATCCACAAAGGTTCGGGTAATTTCCCTGGCCCGGTCCGGACGGAAATTGAACATGATGATGGCATCGCCGTCCTGAATCAGCCCGGCGCTGTTTACAATGGTGGGACGGACAAATTCGTCGTTTTCACCACGATTATATGCATTTTCAACTGCAGCAACGGCAGAATCGGCATATTCACCGATTCCGGAGGTCATGGCCTGATAAGCCAAAGATACCCGTTCCCATCGATTATCCCGATCCATGCTGTAATAGCGGCCGGATATGGTGGCCATGCTGCCCACGCCAATTTGCTTCATCGTTTCTTCGCATTGGATCACATACTGGATAGCACACCTGGGCGGCACATCCCGGCCATCCAGAAAACCGTGAACAAACACTTTTTCCAGACCCTTACGGGCGGCCATGCCAATCAGGGCCAGTAAATGGTCGATGTGGCTGTGGACTCCTCCGTCGGACAGAAGGCCCAGCAGGTGCAGGGAAGAACCCTTGGAAAGAGCATGATCCATGGCCTCGTTCAGAACCGGATTGTCAAAGAAATCCCCATCCTGGACGGACTTGGTTATTTTAGTCAATTCCTGATAAACGATGCGTCCGGCGCCGATATTCAAATGGCCTACCTCAGAATTGCCCATCTGTCCCTCGGGCAGTCCCACCTGCAGACCGCTGGCCCCGATGGTGGTGTTGGGATAGGTGGCAAAAATATGGTCCAGGCTGGGTTTTTTCGCTGCAGCGATGGCGTTTCCTGCCTGTTGGCCGGACACCCCGTAGCCATCCATAATCAGCAGCATGGTGGGTTTTGGAAAATTTTTCATATGGTACCTCATTTCTGATCTCAAATCTCTTTTTTACTTATACCCCGAATGACACTGGATAATTATATCAAAAAAAGCGTATAAAACCTATACGGCAGAAGGTTTTTTTTGGTATAATGAACTTTAGTGCAGATTAATATCGAAAACCATAAAGGGAGATTGAAATAGATGAGCAAAAAGACTTTTTTGAGAGGAGCCGCCATCCTGGGCATTGCCGGGCTGATGGTTCAGGTAATGGGTGCCGTGTTCCGGATTCCCCTGGGAAATATCATCGGGGATGAAGGAATGGGTTATTATCAGACAGCATACCCAATTTACGTATTTTTGCTGGTGTTTTCTACCAACGGAGCACCGGCTGCCATATCGAAAATGACATCGGAGAGAATTGCGAAAGGGGCTTATGGAGAAGCCCACCGGGTATTCCGCCTGTCCTTCATCCTGATGGGCGTGCTGGGCATCCTTGCAGCAGCTATCTTCTTTTTCGGAGCTGAGTTCATGGTGGAGCTGCTGGGAAATCCGGGAGCAAAATATGCTATGATGGCCATCGCTCCAGCCCTCCTCTTCGTTCCGCTGATGTCGGTTTATCGCGGATATTTTCAGGGGATGCAGCAGATGGGACCTACAGCGGTTTCCCAGTTGGGTGAACAGGCGGCCAGAGTGGCCATAGGGCTGACTTTGGCCATCATACTGATTCCCAAAGGGCTGGGAGCAGCAGCAGCAGGCGCAACCTTTGGTACCAGTGTCGGGCCTATTTTAGGGGTTCTGATTCTGGCGGTGATTTACAGCCGCAGAAGAAGGGGAATCCTGGCTGAAATCGAAGAGAAGGGAGTCCCGAAGCATCGGGAGAGCTCTGCTAAAATTCTGAAGACCCTGGCCTGGATTGCCGTACCGATCACCATTGGTGTTTCGATACTTCCTATGATGAATATCGTGGATGTTCTTGTGGTCATGACAAGGATGCAGGCTACCGGATTCAGTCCGGAGGAGGCTAATGCCCTTTATGGCCAGCTGACCGGCATGGCGGGCCCAGTCATAAACCTTCCCATGGCCCTGGCTTTGAGCATGGCCCTGAGCATGGTTCCTGCCATTGCGGCTGCCAACAGCATCGGAGACCGGGATTTCCTGGAAGTCAATATCAGACTGGGGCTTCGGACAGCCATGATCATCGGTGTACCTTGCAGTTTCGGTTTGATGGCTCTTTCAGAGCCCATCATGACTCTTTTGTACCCTTTGCAGGAGGCAAGTGCTGTTAGTGCTTCCAGAAGTTTGTTCCTGCTGGCGACAGGGGTTATTTTCCTCTGCATCGCCCAGGCCATGGCCGGGATCCTGCAGGGGCTTGGCCATCCCGGAGTAGCCGTCTACGGCCTTCTTGCCGGGTTGGTGGTTAAAACCATCTCTACCTACATCCTGACCGGCATACCCTCCCTGAACATAGAAGGTGCTGCCATAGGCAGTTCCCTGGGGTTTGCAGCTATCGGGCTTTTTAATCTTTTCGCTGTACGAAAGCTGACTGGCATCCGGTTCGATCAGAAATTATCCGTTTGGAAACCTTTAGCTGCCGGAGCAATCATGTTTCTTCTGGTAGTGGGCTTATATAAAATGACGGCAGGTATACTGGGCAACAGCATCGCCACCCTACTGGCAGTAGGAGCAGGAGCAGCGGTGTATGGAATCCTGCTGATCCGGATTCGGGCCATCAGCCCCCACGAAATCAGGCTGCTTCCCAAAGGAGAAAAACTGGAACGCTTATTGATCAAACTCCGTTTGATTCGGGAGGATCGAATATGAAATGGACGGAAAGACAACAGAAGGCTATCTCGGAAAGAAATAAGACTTTGCTGGTGGCTGCCGCTGCCGGATCGGGAAAAACGGCTGTTCTGGTGGAACGGATCAAAGAATTGATTATCAATCACCGGGTTCCGGTGGATTCCCTGCTGGTGGTGACCTTTACCAATGCGGCAGCAGCAGAAATGAAAGAAAAGATAACCAGAAGCCTTATTCGGGAACTGGAATCAGGGGGCGGGGAAGACCCGGCTTTTTTAAGGCAGCAGCTTAATCAGTTATATAAGGCCAACATCAGTACCTTCCATTCCTTCGCTCTGGAGGTAATTCGAAGGTACTTTTACATACTGCCCATCGAACCTGGATTTCGGATTTGTGATGAAGCTGAGAGCATCCTGCTGAAAGCCGAGTCCATTGAGGAACTATTTGAATGCAGATTTCAGGAAGAGGATTCTGAGTTCCTGGATTTTCTCAATCGCTATGCGGGAGGGAAGACGGAAAGCGGCGTGAAGGCTATGATTGACAAGGCTTATACAGCCGTCATGAGCATACCGGATCCCTTTGATTGGCTTGATTCCTCCATTGAAAGACTGCTGGCCGAACCGGAGGAGTTCCAAAGCAGCCTTCTGGCAGAAGAAATCAGAAGAAGCATGGACCGATCCATGAACCTGGCAATCCGTTCATTCAGCCGGGTCTGTGATATTCTGGAGGAAGCCGGTATACCGGAGCTCCTTCAAAAGGCAGAAGAAGACCGGAGGCTGATTCTGGAACTGAAGGAGAAGATGGACGCACAGGACCTTCAGGAAGCGCTGGCTCTGACGGAGGAGATCAGTTATCAACGGTTCGTTGTAAAAAAAGAGAATAAAGAAATCTATGAAGACATCAAACCCAGGGTAGACAAGATTCGAAATCGTGGGAAGGATTATGTAAAAGCAGTTCGGAAGATAACCGGAGGCAGATCTCTGAAGGAACATCTTGAGGACATTCGGGAAACCCATCCCATGACCAGAGTTTTCCGGGAATTGATGATTCAGTTCCATGTCATCTTTCAAGAGAAAAAAAGAGAAAAGAACCTTGTGGATTTCAGCGATATTGAGCATTTTGCCTTACAGATTCTCCGTAATGACCAGGCAGCTGAAGAATATAGAAGCCGTTTTCAATATATCTTCATCGATGAATACCAGGACAGCAATTTGCTTCAGGAAGCTCTGATTAGCCGCATACAGCGGGGAGACAACCTCTTTATGGTGGGAGATGTCAAGCAGAGCATTTATAAATTTCGGCTGGCGGAGCCGGAAATCTTTATGGAAAAATATCATCGGTTTCGGAAGGGTCTGGATCCACGGGAAGAGGTCATCGACCTGAATCAGAATTTCAGGAGCAAAGGAAATGTCATTTGTTCCGTTAATCAGGTGTTTTCTCAAATCATGGAGGGCTACGATGAGGAAGCAGCCTTGTACCAGGGGGTCTCTTACGAGGGAGAACTGGATCACCCTGCTGAACTTCACATCCTGGATGAACATCTGGAAGAGGAAGAGGAACTTCCGGAAGAACTGGAAGAGCTGAAGCGGGCGGAGCTGGAAGCTCATGTCGCGGCTGAATTGATTCGGGAGCAAATCGGAAAGCCCATCTACGACCATCGTAAGAATCAGGAACGGGTAATCGGGAAAAAGGATATCGTCATTCTGATGCGGGCAACCCGAAATTATGCGGATAAATTCCGTCAGGTGCTGATTCAGGAAAACCTTCCTGCCCATGTGGAGGATGGAGACGGCTATTTTGATACCATTGAAATTGGCCTGATGATGAATTTGCTTCGGATCATCGATAATAAGAGGCAAGATGTTCCTCTGGTTTCTGTCCTTCATTCCCCAATCTTCAGTTTTTCTCTCAATGAATTGGCTGAAATCCGGATCCGGCGGAAGAAGGGGAGCTTTTTTGACGCCCTTAAGGGATTCCTGGAAGATGGGGATCAAACTCCACTCTGGATCAAAGGGCAAAAGGCTATCACGACGATTGAGGGGTGGCAAAGGTTGTCCCGTTCCATGGCTTTGGATGAATTTGTCTGGAAGCTGATGACGGAAACAGGCTATTATCTTTATTCTGGCGCCTTGCCCGGTGGTACCCAAAGGCAGGCGAATCTTCGCCTCCTGGTAGACCGGTGTGTGCAGTTTCGGCAGGGAAGCGGGAAGGGCTTATATAATTTCATCGGATACATCGATGCCATCCGGGATAAAAAAGTTCGTGCTGGCCAGATCAGCTTGGTTTCTGAAAATGATGATGTGATCCGGATCATGACCATCCATAAGAGCAAGGGACTCGAATTTCCGGTGGTTCTGGTGGCTGGCCTGGGCAAGAAGTTCCGCCTGTCCGGCGAATCTTCCCACATGGACATCCATAAGGACCTGGGTATTTCCCTCAGCCTGGTGGAGACGAACCGGAAATATTTCCGAAAGACTCTGATCCAGAACATGATTCGGAGGAAAGATAGGATGACGGATATGGAAGAGGAAATCCGTATCCTTTATGTGGCTTTTACCAGGGCTATGGATAAGCTGATTCTTTTGGGTACCGTTGCGGATCTGGAAAAAACCAGAGAAAAAGTGGACTCCCTGGAAGCCGGAGATCTGATGGCAGCATCCTCCTACCTGGAAATCCTGCTGCCGGCATTAGCGGATAGCTCCATACAGCCGGTTTATCACAAGATTCAGGAGATTACCCCGCTGGCAGTTAAGGCCAGTCCCCAGGGAGACAATATCCGAAGGATTCTGAAGGGAAGCGGAAAGAATTCAAATCATCATCACCAATCGAAAGAGGAGACCCTGTACCGGGAGATAGAAAGAAGGCTGAGCTATCGATACCCCTATGAGGAAGCGGTCAATCAGAAAACCAAAGTAACGGTAACAGAGCTGAATCAGAAGTCCCTGTCCCTCAGGGGCACGAGAAGCGGGCGGGAACCTTTAAAGGCACCTCTCTTCGAATTGGGTCAGCGGGACCTTACGCCAGCAGAAAAAGGAACCCTGATCCACGATTTTATGATGCGGCTGGATTTCGGGAAAGCCGCTCTTTTCTATACGGATGGAGCCATTGAGGGCTTGGAACGATATCTGGATCAACAGCTGGACTGGCTGGAAGAACGGCAGATCATCACAAGAGAAGAACGAGACTTTATACCAAAAGAAAAAATTCTGAGATTCTTCCAGTCCCCGATTGGTCAACGAGCTCTTCTGTCTCCCGATTTGCAGAAGGAAAGGCCGTTTACCCTTCTTCGGTCTGTTAATGGGGAAGATGTTTTGGTTCAGGGGATCATTGACTGCTATTTTCAGGAAGGGGATCAGCTGGTCCTCTTGGATTACAAGACCAATGTGATCCGTAATCCGGAAAACCTCCAGGAGCTGGCCTCCATCGGTGAACAATATGGGGAGCAGCTTGCCGTGTACCGGGAAGCCCTGGAAGAAACCACGGGCAGGAAGGTCAAAGAGAGCTTTCTTTACCTTTTCGGTGCGGACCGGGAACTGCAGGTTGAGTAAATAACAATCTTAAGGAACTACCGATTACATAATAGAATCAGGGTACCCATCGGGTACCCTGAAGTTTGTATAATCTGATTTTATATTGGAGTATTTTTATACCATGCCCTGAGCCATCATAGCTTCAGCGATCTTCTTGAATCCGGCAATGTTGGCGCCAGCAACTAAGTTGTAACCCAGGCCGTATTCGTGGGAAGCAGCAGCACAGCTGTCGTGAATGTTGATCATGATCTGCTTGAGCTGAGCATGAACCTGTTCGGGGGAGAATACAGCATGTCCGGCATTCTGACCCATTTCGATGCAGGAGCAGGCAACGCCGCCGGCGTTGGCAGCCTTGGAAGGTCCGACGATTACGCCATGTTCCATCATATACTCAACAGCTTCGTTGGTGCAAGGCATGTTAGCGCCTTCACAAAGGAACTTAGCTCCGCTTTCAACGATCATTTTAGCATGCTCTAAGTGGATGTCGTTCTGCATCGCGCAAGGAATGTACAGGTCTGCCTTTACGCCCCAGGGCTTTTCGCCGGGGAAGAACTTGGCATTGGGGAATTTTTCTGCATAAGGTGCGCAGATGTTCTTGCCGCTGGATCGCAGGTCAAGCATGTATTCAATTTTTTCGTCGGTGCAGATGCCTTCTTCGTCCAGGATGTATCCATCCGGTCCGGAGATGGTGATGACCTTAGCGCCCAGTTCCTGAAGCTTCAGTGCAGTACCCCAGGTAACGTTTCCGAAACCGGACAGAACGACTTTCTTGTCTTTCATGGTTTCGCCATTAGCCTTCAGCATGCAGTCAGCATAGTATACGATACCAAAACCGGTAGCTTCGGATCTTCCGTTCAGCCCGCCGTAAGCCAGACCTTTTCCGGTCAGAACGCCTTCGTATCGGTCAACGATTCTCTTGTACTGTCCGAAGAGGTATCCAATTTCTCTGGCACCAACACCCAGGTCCCCGGCAGGAACGTCTGTGTTGGGTCCGATGTGTCGATATAATTCAGTCATGAAAGCCTGGCAGAATCGCATAACTTCTGCATCAGATTTTCCGTTGGGATCGAAATCAGCGCCACCCTTGCCTCCGCCGATAGGCAGACCGGTCAGGCTGTTTTTGAAAATCTGTTCAAATCCGAGGAACTTGATAACGCTGGGGTTTACGTTGGGAGCAAACCGAAGTCCGCCTTTGTAAGGTCCCAGAGCGCTGTTGAACTGGTATCTATAACCTCTGTTTACCTGGACTTTTCCTGCATCATCCACCCATGTAACACGGAAGCTGATTCCTCTTTCGGGCTCGATCAGTCTTTCGATCAGGCCGGCTTCTACGTATTCGGGATGCTTTTCAAGAACAGGCTCCAGGGAAGTCAGTACTTCTTCGATAGTCTGATGGAACTCAGGTTCGCCAGGATTTCTTTTCTTAGCAATATCAATGTATTGCTCAACAATTTTAGCCATTTTTCTCTCCTCTTTTAATTATATTGATTTGATTAAAATAAAGTGGATTACCTCATGTCAAATATAGCACTTTGTAAAATTTTAGTCAATATCAATCAACCTTAAAAGTGGCTAAAATGCGAAGTTGCAATATTCTGAAAAAGATTGCTATTTCCCGAATTCAGCAACAAATTCATCGTAGGTACAGACCTTATCCACCATATGTCCGTCCTCATAGATTTCCATGATTCGGTTGGCGGTAGTCTGGATGAATTCATGGTCATGGGAAGCAAAGAGAAGGATTCCCTTGAACTCGATCAGTCCGTCATTGAGGGCAGTGATGGATTCCAGGTCCAGATGATTGGTAGGCTGATCCAGAATCAGGACGTTGGATCCGAAGAGCATCATTCGGGAAAGCATGCACCGGACCCGTTCTCCTCCGGAAAGTACATTCACCGGTTTGAATACATCGTCACCGGAAAAGAGCATCTTACCGAGGAAACCCCTCATGAAAGTCTCGGTGGTCTCTTCGGTATACTGCCCCAGCCACTTGATCAGATCCAGCTGGCAGCCTTCAAAGAAAATATTGTTTTCTCTGGGGAAATATGAGCGGGAAGTGCTGATTCCCCATTTGAAGGAGCCTTCGTCCGGTTCCATTTCTTCCATCAGGATTTTGAAGAGAGTGGTGTTGGCAATTTCATTTTCGCCGACGAAGGCGATTTTATCATCCTTGTTGACCCGGAAGCTGATGTTATCCAGGATTTTTACTCCATCAATGGTTTTGGATAGATTTTCTACGGTAAGGATTTCTTTGCCCACTTCCCGATCCGGTTTAAATCCTACGTATGGATACCTTCTGGAGGATGCAGGAAGCTCATCTACCGTCA
>DIMT01000005.1:18948-35202 GCA_002425705.1 Firmicutes bacterium UBA5559 | reverse complement strand
TCATTTTGAGACAGCCCCTTTTCCCTGTTCCTGGCCTAAAGTTTTTTGCTTCATTGCCGATAATCATAGAAAGTACCCATCGATAAGGAGGTGCAGGTAATGGCAAATGTAACGATGAATATACCCGGCAGTCGGCCGGTGAACAAAGACCCAGGTGAGCTGAAGGCTGGCAGAAACGCTGGCAAAGCAGAGAGAAATCAGCCAGAAGGGGTCGGAGAAAAAAGCCGTAGCGTGAAAGCTGAAAAAGAGGATAAGGTTGAAATCCGGGGCAAACAGGAAGAACCGGTGACCTATTCAAAGGAAGCAGGCCGAAAGGAGCTTTCGTCTGATGAAATCCGGGGACTGCAAAGAGCAGCAGAGCAGGCCCATGAGAACCTCAGACGGCTAGTTGAGAGGCTTATTCTGAAACAAACGGAAAAGGCTGATAAAAAGGATAATGGGGGCGATGATCAAGGGATTTCCAAGAATCCGGTCGTTGCAGAAGCCCAATCCACCAGTATTTTTGATGACCCGGAGTTTGGGGTGGAAGCGGTCAGCGATCGGCTGGTTGATTTTGCCATACGGGTATCCGGAGGAGATACCACCAAGCTGGAACTGCTGAAAGAAGCCATCCATAAGGGGTTTGAGGCGGCCAGAGAGCAATTGGGAGGGGAGCTTCCGGAGATTTCCAAACGGACCTATGAGGCCACCATGCGGAAAATGGATGAATGGGCCAGCCAGATGGAGTAATTCCAATCCCATATTAAACTTGAAATGAAATACAGCAAACCCGGCCATCGGCCGGGTTTGTTTGTTGAATATTTTGGGTGGATCAATGTCTAGTGGCTGGGATGCTCTTTGACGGTCATGCAAGCCCTCATGAGAGCGGCTGTCACATCCGTTTCAAACTGCTTTTTGAAGGATTCCAGCTGGACGTACTGCTTTCCTGCATGGGTAGTTACATATCTGGGGGGCAGTGAGTTCAGAGCCAGAGCCATCACGTCATCTTCACATTTTTCACAGGAGCAGCACTCCATCAGCCGGATGACTTCGTGGATCTTTTCCTCGGCAAGGATTTGGGTTACATTAATTATTGCCATTGGTCTTCTCCTTTTCTAACGCACGGGGCATATGCCGTTGGCACATTCCTGATCTAATTCCCGGTCGTCTTCTCCTGTCTCAAACTGCTTGAGCAGAGAAGGGACGAAGGGTTTCATTTTTGAAAGCCGTTCTTCGTACTCTTCCTTATTGATGGCCTCATAGGGCAGCAACTCGTAGAAGCTGTCATCATAGGGCAGGAAGGAAAGGGCGATGCAGTCATCCCAGTTATTCCACAGCCATTCTTCTACCAGTTCCCATTCGTTGTCCCGGACGTGGACGGTGATGGAACAGTTGTGGTCCACGTAGTTGGTCATGAACATTTTGTAGATTTCCAGCTGTTCAATAGCCGATACATCGGACTTGGTTTTCCCTTCCGGTGCCTTGATGGGGAATTCCACCACGTAGGTTCTGGCATTTTCCCAGGTTTGGTTCACCTCCGGATGGACCGGCCATTCCAGCTTCATCACTACCTTAGCCAGAGGATCGTCAGCAGAAATCCGGACCCGCCGTATGTAGTAGGGGGAATGGGAGAAGTGGACCCCGGAGCTTACTTCCGGCAGTTGGGAAAGGGTTCCTTCCGGTTTGACGGTGGTCATGAGCAGGGGAGCGTTGATGCCCATTTCTTTTGCATAGCCAATTCCCGCAGCGTGAACCGCTTCCCGCAGTGTTCGGAGCAACCGGGTCTGATCCGCTAAACCATAGCCAATGGCATTCATGGCATCCTGCCAGCCGGTGATGGAACATCCCAGCAGCCGGTCTCTTTTCTGAACCGTGTCCCATCGATCCAGCTCCAGCTCCAGACAGGTCATTCGCAGAGCTGCCCGGGCAGAGAGCCACATGGCCCGAAGAAGACCATCGATGTTCAAAACCCCGTCCTCCTGAACGAAGGCCATGATGTTGACGGTGGTCAGGTTGCACAGCCCGTTAGAATCCAGCAGAATCTCACCGCAGGGATTGACCGTATTGAAGTTTTCTCTTCTTTTTGAAGCAGCTTCCTGGTTGACGAAGCCTGGCTCTCCCGAATTCCTCATGGCCTGCAGCATCCACCTTAGTTCGTCTCTGGAGGGCTTTTTCGTAAAATAGATGGAATTATTGCTGATCTGCCGATGGGCGATGGCCGGATCGATGACCCAGTTGCCCTCCTCCGTTCGGATATAGAGATTGCTCTTGGCGTTGATAGCCTCCTGATCCCGGGGATCGATGAGGACCATCTCTGCCGTACGGCGCACTCCGCCGGAAACCACATTTTCCCCGATGATGTTGGCAATGTCCAGGCAGTCGATGGGCTTTAACCGATAGATGTCATCGCCGCCCCGGTCAAAGACCTCCTTGATTTTCAGGAACATATTTTTAAGACTGTCGTGGCCGCTGGCCGTACCGCCGAAGACCTTCAGCTTTTCCCCCTTGGGCCGGACGTTGTTGTAATTGATATAGATGGTGTCCACATCCCGGTAACGCTTGGCGTAGTGGAGCTTGAAGAAGTAGTTCAGGGCATCCTGCCATCCTTCCTTGCTGTCTCCCACGACGATTTCTGCCACATTCTTCTTTTTCGTGAAATCCAGGGTAGTCATATCATCCCGTTCTTCCCGGGAGACCGGTTCGTAAGCAAGATGCATAACCTGAATGTTGGTTCGGAGAGAAGGCAGCTTGGCCACGTCCTCCAGGGTTACCCGAACCCCTACGCCGGCGCCCACCATCAACAGATAAAAGAGTTCGTCAAAGGAGGCAAAGTCGTCGATGACCTGACCGGCGCAATTGAAATTACTCATAGGGTAGCGAAGGCTTGCCTCTGTCCCGCCGGACCAGAAGGTCCTTCCTGAGAGAAACTGCCGCATATGATAAACGTTGTCAAACAGCTCCTCCGCCTCAGCCCTTGCTGTTCCGGGAACGATGTTGCAGTTGTATTCCACCGCCCGTCGGACGGTTTCCCACCAGTATTCCCGCCTCAGATCATCGGAAAGCCAACGGGAATAGGTCCGGTAGTAGACGAAGCTGCCCAGGGGGCCCATGGGATTGGGAAGATGCTTATATTTCGTAATGAATTCATCACGCAGCTTTGGCTGGCCCGCCTCGATCTCTTCCTTGCCGGCCCGCTCAATGGATTCTTTTTTTCGTTCCTTATCCCGCTCGTACCGGTAAATAATGTATTCTTTCGCCGCATCACGACGATACTGCATCAGCAGATCTTCTACGATGTTCTGGATCTCATCCACGGTGACAATTTCCAGCCCTTCTTCCTCCAGCTTCCGGGTCACTTTATAGGCCAGTTCTTTGGAAAGGGACTCATCTACCCCGGAAAGGGTTTCCGACATGGCCTTTCGTATAGCATTGGCGATGGTTTCTTCCTTGTAGTCCACGATCATGTGGTTTCTTTTTTGTACTCTCATAGCGCTGCTCCGTTCTTAACAGGGATAATCGATCATGGTGCCGGGCCAAACTCAGTCGCCCGGAAGTAACAATATTATATCCCAATTGAGGAGAGTTTGGTACTATTTATTGTATATAATGCTAAGATATTTTACTAAAGGACACAATATGTGGATTTAGAAACAAAACCAAGTAGGTCCGAAAAAAGAGACCGTTCCCCAATAGAGGGAACGGTCTCCATATCCCCATCAGGGGTTCAGTACTTTTTTCAGGAACTCTGCAGTCCTGGGGTTTCTGGGATTGCTGAACATTTCGGCAGGAGCAGCTTCCTCCATAATGATTCCTTCGTCCATGAAGAGAACCCGGTCTGCCACGTCCTTGGCAAAGCCCATTTCGTGGGTTACTACCACCATGGTCATTCCCATGGATGCCAGTTCTTTCATAACAGCCAGAACTTCTCCCACCATTTCCGGATCCAATGCAGAGGTGGGTTCATCA
This sequence comes from Firmicutes bacterium UBA5559, assembly GCA_002425705.1. Classification (GTDB taxonomy): domain Bacteria; phylum Bacillota; class Clostridia; order Peptostreptococcales; family Anaerovoracaceae; genus UBA5559. The sequence continues at coordinate 31,257 of DIMT01000005.1, read as the reverse complement.
AAGAGCATGATATCCGGCTCCATGGCCAGGGCTCTTGCGATGGCTACCCGTTGCTGCTCTCCGCCGGACAACTGCCTTGGCATGGCATCGGCCTTTTCCCGAAGCCCGACCCGTTCCAAAAGTTCCTCTGCCTTTCTGGAAGCATCGGCCTTGTTCTTCAGCCTTAGCTCCAGCGGGGCCATCATGATGTTCTGCTTGGCAGTCAGGTGAGGAAAGAGGTTGAACTGCTGAAATACCATACCGATATGACGCCTAGTCTTGTTCAGGTCGTTCTTCGGATCGGTGATTTCGATGTCGTCTACGATGATCTTTCCGTTAGTGGGCTCTTCCAGCCGGTTGATGCATCGAAGCAAGGTGGATTTTCCGGATCCGCTGGGTCCGATAACACAGACCACTTGCCCCTTTTCGATTTCCAGGTTGATACCCTTCAGAACCTTCAGCTCCCCGAAGCATTTGTGCAGGTCTTCGATCTTGATCTGAGGATTCATCATGAGCTCACCTTCCTTTCAACGTATTTGGCCACCTGAGTCAGAATCGAGATAATGACAAAGTAGTAGATAGCAACCCAAGTGTAGGTGGCGAAAGCTTCCATAGATCTTCCCACATAAATCTTCGCCTGATACATGATGTCGGCCAGGCCGATGACAGAAATCAAGGAAGAGTCCTTCAGGGTAATGATGAACTGATTCACCAGGGAGGGCAGGCAGATGCGAAATGCCTGGGGTAGTACTACTTTCTTCATGGCCTGAGCATGGGAAAGGCCCAGGCTTCTGGCCGCTTCCATCTGACCCGGGTTGACTGCATTGATGGCTCCCCGGAAGATTTCAGACAGGTAAGCTCCGGCATTCAGGGTCAGTGTAATCAGGCCGGCAATGAAGGGTGTGAACCTCAAGTCAAATCCCATCAGCTGCAGAAGCTGGGGGATGGCAAAATAAATATAGAATACCTGAACAAGCAGAGGGGTTCCTCTAACCAGTCCCACGTATACTTTTGATATCCAGCGCAGGGGTGCCCTTTTGGATAAGGCTAAAAAGCAGGAGATCAGTCCGATCACCAGGGCCAGCATCAGAGACAGCACGGTCACTTCTACTGTAATCCAAAGGCCTTTTGTCAGTAAGGGCTGTACTTCGCCGAAAACTCTCAATAGATCCATTCTTTTTCCTCGTTATTCTGCGGCAATGTAGGTATCGATGATCTCCTGATACTTGCCATTAGCCTTAATGTTTTCCAGACCTGCATTAAACATCTCAAGCAGTTCGGTGTTCTTGCCCTTCATGACAGCAAAGCCATAAGAAGAACCCTTTTCCATGTCCGTGACCATCTTCAGCCCGTTGCCCTGAGAGATTCCGTAACCCATTACCGGATAATCTTCAAAGCAAGCTACGGTGTTGCCAGTCTTTACATCTTCATACATAAAGGGAGACTCGTCGAAATAAACGATGTCAAAGCCATATTGATCTTTGATGGATTCTGCAAACTCAGCGCCTTCGGTTCCAGTCTTCACTGCAACCTTTTTGCCAGCCAGATCTTCATAGGACTGGATGGTTTCATTGTTTGCGGCAATCGCCATGACAACGCCGGAATCATAGTAGGGAGTTGAGAAATCATATTTTTTCTGACGAACTTCGGTGATGCTCATGCCGGCAATGACAGCATCGGTCTGGTTGGATTCCAGAGCAGCTACAGCGGCACTGAAGCCAAGAGGATTCAGCGTATACTCAAATCCCTGATCTTCAGCGATGGCGGCCAGGATGTCGATGTCGATCCCCACGTATTCGCCTGCATCGTTCTGGAATTCAAAGGGGGCAAAAGTAGTGTCCGTTGCGATGTTGTATACCTTCGCTTCCGGGCTTCCTTCGCCTTCGGCAGATCCGCCGCCGCATCCGGCCAGCAGAGTCAGAGAAAGAACAAGAATCAGTGCAATGCTCAGTATTTTCTTCATAATTAATTCCTCCTGAATTTATTGGTTTAAAGTCATACATTAGTATTATACATGATAACCTATAAATGAAAAAGGATTTTTTAACAAAGAAGGTACTTGAAAAGGGAAGTGTTAGAATATTGACTTTTCCCCTTAAATATTTTATATTAGTCCTAGTGCTAGTGTGGCTCAATGGTAGAGCAGCGGTATCGTAAACCGCAGGTTGGGGGTTCGATTCCCTTCACTAGCTCCAGACTAAATGAAAATGCTCCCTCTCAAGGGGAGTATTTTATTTTGTCTAATTTCGCTCAAGGTGAAGGGAATCGAACCCGAAAGGGCGTCAAGCGTCGGAAAACAGCATGTTATGCTGTTTTTAGCTGGGCGGTCCGAGCCACAAAGATGGCGATGGACGGCAGATGCATGGCATCTGTGTAATTCCCTTCACTAGCTCCATGTGACAAAAACCCCATCGGAGTATTATCCGGTGGGGTTTTTTAGTGGGTCAGGATGTAGATGGTCAACGGTATGGTGATCAGGCTGACCAGAGTGCTCAAGCTGACCAGTCTGGCGGCATAGGAACCTTCCACCCCATGGTGTTCTGCTACAATCGAGGTCTGCATGTGGCAGGGCATGGCGGCAGTCAGCATGAAAACGCTGAAAGCCATCCCCTGAACGTTAAAAAGCTTTAGCAAGGCCAGCATGATCAACGGACTCAGAATAAACTTGCCAATCAGGATGAAAACCTCGTCCTTTTTAACCCGCAGTACATTTCGGTCCAATTGAGTTAGGTTCGCACCGATTACCAATAGAGAAAGGGGAACGGTCAATCCTCCGATATACCGCAAGGCTGAATCCAGGGCAAAGGGAATGGACCCTTCAACCATTACCAGCAGGCTGCCGATGATGATTCCAATGAATCCGGGGCTGAAGATTTTCTTTGGAGAAAACCGTTCGGCAGAATCCGATGCGCAGGCCAGCCAATAAGCTCCCAGGCTCCAAAAGCCGGTCAGGGTAACCAGATAAAAGGTAAAGAGGTAGGGCAGCCCTTCATTTCCGAAAGCAATCTGATTCACAGGAAGACCGATAAATATGGTGTTGGAAAAGGTGAAGGACACCTCAAATACAGCAGCCCGTCCGTTTTTCAGCCGCAAAAGCCTGGATAACCCTTTGCCAATGAGAAAAAGGATAAAGGTATAGAGACATAGGATCATTAAATGAAAAGTGGCTGCGGCCAGCAACTCCCGGGTGAAACGGTCATAAATGGATAAGATGGCCAGGGATGGGGCAGCGATTTTTACCACGATGACCGACAAGACGGAGGTGCTGTTTTCCGGCCAGGCATTCCGCCGGGTTAGTAAAAAACCCACGGAAAAAATCAGAAAAAGAACGATTACGCTGTTTATCCCGTTCATTTGGTCAGTTCTCCTCGTCTTGATTGTGGAATAATTGGCGAATAAAAATCTCTTTATTCAGGCCAAAGATATAATCGTTTATATCTAATTCTTTTAAAGATTTGACTACATCAGACTCTTCGTAGGCGGTACCCTGCAGGGCCCTTGTCAGTTCCTCGATGTCCCGGACTCCAAAAAAATCTCCGTATATTTTTAACTCCCGGATATGCCCCTGATCGATGTCCAGGCCGATGTCGATGATGCCTTTGTCCTGACGCAGGGTGCTGGAAAAGGAAAATTTTGGGGATCTTCCATAAACCCATTCCCAGTTGTTGTATTTTTCGTCAGCCAGCTTTTCGATTTCCTTTTGGTCTTCTGGACTTAGCTCATAACAGGCAGCGCAAGGCAGGCCGGCCAGGACTTCCCGGAAAATCAGCTGTGTGAATTCTTCGGTTGTAAGAGGATTTTCAAGATGTTCCCGAATATTGGTCACCCTGCTTTTCACTGAAGAGATTCCCTTGCCGGCGAATTTCCGAGGGTCCACATGGAGGGAGCTGGTGATTTCTTTCATATCCGAATCGAAAAGCAAGGTTCCGTGAAGAAGGGTTTTCCTGCTGGTATGGTATTGAGCCACGCCAGAAATCTTCCGATCCCCAAGAACCAGATCGTTTCTTCCCGAAAATGAAGCTTCAAGACCCAAAGTAGCCAAAGCCGAAAGAATAGGAGCTGTAAACTCCCGAAAGACCTCGCCGATATCCTTGCCCGTGTTCCGAGTGATGAATCCATAATTCACATTCCCCAGGTCATGGTAGACGGCGCCTCCTCCGGAGAGCCTGCGAACTACCTTTATCCCTTTTTCCCGAACGTAGGAATGATTGATTTCTGCATAGGCATTCTGGTGCCGGCCGATGATGATGGAAGGGGAATTGATGTAGATGTAGAATACATCCTCCTCATCACGGAACTTCTTTAAGAAGTATTCTTCGCTAGCAATGTTCAGATGACAATCGTGAAAGGGGCTGATGATACATTTGGTTTCCATTTATACAAGACCTTTCTTGTCTCTCTGTGCTGAAAAGTTTTCGACCATCTTCTTAAGTGCCAGCAATGGTCTTTCCTGCAGAATCATATTTTCGGGGTTTAAACTATAAAAATTCTGACCAATGATTTCCGGAAAGGGCAGGATCTTTGACATGGTTACGATCCGGCTGGCCTTCAGCAAACGGGCATCTATTATTTTACCCTTTTGGTCAACGGCGGCAAAGCATAAGTAACGGGTACGGAGGAATCCGGCATCCTGACCGTGGTACACTTCTCCGGCAGGTTCCAGAACCTTATAGATGTTCCGGACGTGAAGGGTCTGCATAAAACTGAAAAAACTCATGATGATCCAAAACAATCCGGCGACGATGACAATATCCCAAAACATAATGTTCTCCTTTCGATGGGGGGGAATTCGATATTCCCCCAGGGGCAGGCTTTCCATATATTATTAAGCAAGTATCGTGCCAATTTGTTTACAAACGGAATGCAGCCGGGTCGATATTGTACTTATCCAGCTTCCGGTAGAGGGTTCTTTTTGGAATCCCCAGTGCAGTGGCTGATTTTGTCACATTTCCCTCGTCCTGCCTTAACTGGTCGATAATTCGGGACCTCTCCGAACTCACCTCTGCCGGATATTTTTTAAGGATAGGAGGGCTGAAATTGGCTGGGGCGTTTTGGTTTCCAGTAAGAATTTCCTGCGGCAGATCCCTTTCGGTTAATAATGGGCCTTCCGACATATTAACCATTCGCTCAATAATGTTCTGAAGTTCCCGTACGTTTCCCGGCCAGGAATAAGCCATAAGTACTTGCAGCGCCTCTCTGGATATACCACTGATATGACTCTTACCCCGATGATCATACCCCTGTATAAAGTGATCGATCAGTACAGGAATGTCTTCTTTTCGTTGCTCCAGAGCTGGAATGAGCACCGGGAAAACATTTAGCCGATAATATAAATCCTCACGGAAGTTTTTACTTTGCACCGATTCTGCCAAATTAACATTGGTGGCGGCCATAATTCTTACATCTACCGGTTTGGCCATCTTGCCGCCGATTCTGGTTATCTCACGAGTCTGGATGACTCGAAGCAGGGTTGCCTGAAGGTCAAGGGGCATATCGCCGATTTCGTCCAGGAAGATGGTGCCTCCGGAAGCCAGCTCGAATTTACCTGGATTTCCCTCTTTATTTGCTCCGGTAAAAGAGCCTCCTTCGTATCCAAACAGTTCGCTTTCGATCAAGCCTCGCGGAAGAGAGCTGCAATTGATGGCAATAAAGGGGCCGGAAGAACGATCGCTGGCATTATGGATAGCTTGGGCCATCAGTTCTTTGCCAGTTCCGCTTTCTCCCAGAATCAGGACGGTGGAATCGTTTTGAGCGGCTAGTTTTCCGATGTTGATGGCTTCCTCCATGGCGGGGGAAGCGCTGATGATGGAGTCGAAGGTATAGCGGGCAAAAAATCCGCTCATCTTACTTACCAATTTATGAACCCGGCGTTGCTCCTCGATTACAAAAAGAATGCCCTGCTTTTCGTGGAATCCATCGTAGATGATGGACGCAGTAAGAGAAAGATTTAGGGAATTCCCCAAGTTGTTGCAAAGAGTCACTTCTCTGTTGGCAAAATCTTTTCTGGTGTCCAGTATATTCATACTGGATTTGCCAAAATCAATAATATTGGCCAGATTCTTTCTATATAAGTCTAACTTTGGCAACCGGAGAAACTGTTTGGCCCGTTCGTTGTACTGGGTGATGATGCCCAGGTTATCCACCATGATGATGCCGGAGTTGATGGACTGAATCGTAGTAAGGAGCTGGTTGTTGACCATAGTGATTCGCTCGTAGGATTCCTTCATTTTCAATTCTTTTTCTATCCCGTCCACTGCGGCGCAGACCATGGCGAGGGTGTGGGAATGAACGGCCTCCACTGGCCCTACGAAGTCCAGACATCCGATTATTAACCCTCTGGGATTCCGAATGGGCGCTGCGGAGCATACGTAATTGTGATGGGGTTCAATGTAGTGCTCGCATCCCCAAATTTGAATAGGAGTCCCAGTTTCCAGGCAGGTTCCGATTCCGTTTGTTCCGGCGTAGGACTCTTTTCTGCTGCAACCCAATGTCAGGCCGCTCCGTTTCGCCCTATCCTGGATCTTCTTGTCCTGGCCCACCAAATCGATGACATAGCCATGGCTATCCGTCAAAGCAATGATGAAGTTGCTCCCTTTAACGTGGGAATACAGATTTTGAATATAAGAGTGGGATACCTGAATGAGGTTCTGGTTCCGGCGCAACAGCTGGTCCAAATCCTCCTTTTTTAAGGTGGCATCTTTGATTTCGAAGGGATAGACTCCGTTTTCCTTCGATCTCTTCCAGGATTCATAAATTACCGGGCGGATGTGGGGGATTTCCTTTGGCATGGGAGTGCCATTGCCAATATATTGATTCCAATAATCCAGCAATATTTTTTGATAATCCTTGGAGCGACTTTCCATTTTTTACTCCTTTCTGAAGAGCGAGGCGTTTTTTCGCCAGATTGTGACACACAAGTGTGACATAATGGGACGGAAACGTGCCATTATCGTGCCACTAATTGGCACATCATGGCACTATTTTGACACACGACCGAATAAATGGCAAGTCCATCTTCCCTGGCCGCGGAGATCTTTTGCTGAAAAACAGAATTTTAATAAATTCTTTTAAGGGGGATGGGCCTGAATTTTCAACACATACAAAGGCTTGGAGCCCTACCGGATCCGGGGAGTGAAAATAATAATCGACAATTGGGAGGAAGAGGTTGGCACGGGACTTGCAATTGTTAAAGGTGTAACAACTTGCACGAACAGGTGCATTGCATAAAGGACTTTAAAGGAGGATTACTATGCCAAGATCTGGAATGAATGGAGTCGACTTCGAAGCTAATGTTGATTTTAGCAGACTTCGAAGAGATCGACTGGCCAGAGCGAAGGAAAGCATGAAAAATTACGGACTTTCCGCACTGGTATGCTACGATTTCGATAATATCCGGTATATAACCGGTACTCACATCGGAGAGTGGAATCGTAACAAAATGAACCGATACTGTATTTTAATCGATGGAATCGATCAGCCATTTTTATTTGACCCGGCTGCACCCTCAAAGCGACAGCGGGTAGACTGGTTGGATAAAGATCACATCATGCCGGCGGTTGGTTCCATGCGAGGAGCTATCCCTGTAGAAGTGGGAATGGTCGATAAGGTAGCAGGGCAGATTGCAGGCTATCTGAAAGAATACGGAGCAGATGGCAAAGTAGGTATGGATCTGGTGGACATTCCCCTGATCCGGGCCCTGGAAGCTCATAATGTGGAAATCGTTGATGGTCAGCAGGCCATGCTGGATGCACGAATCATCAAAACCGGTGATGAAATCCAGCTGCTGAAACAGTCGGCAGCCATGGTGGACGCCGCCTACTACGACCTGGCAAAGGCTCTTCGACCGGGAATCATGGAAAATGAACTGGTGGCCATCGCGAACTACAAGCTGTACGGATGGGGATCCGAGCTGGTTGAATTCGTCAACAGCATCTCCGGTGTCCGGGGCAATCCCCACAGCCACACCTTCTCCAACCGTATGGTGAGACCTGGCGAGCTGATCTATTTTGACATCGGAAACACCTACAACGGCTATAAAACTTGTTACTACCGAACCTTTTCCTGCGGAGTCCCTAATGCGGCCCAAAGAAAAGCCTACGAAAAAGCTTCCAAGTGGATCAAGGATTCCATTGCGGCCATCAAGCCGGGTAACACCTCTGCCGATGTAGCAAGAGCCTGGCCTGCTGCAACCGAGCTTGGTTTCAAAAACGAAGAAGAAGCCTTCCTGCTGCAGTTTGCCCACGGCATCGGTCTTGGTCTGTGGGAAAAACCCGTTATTTCCAGACTGTTCTCCTTGGAAAATCCCTTCGAACTGAAGGAAGGCATGACCTTTGCTATTGAGACTTGGTGTGCATCGGAAGACGGTTCGGGAAGTGCTCGAATCGAAGAGGAAGTGGTTGTGACGAAGGATGGATGCGAAGTTATTACTAAGTTCCCTTCGGACGAAATTACTTCCTGCGGACTGCCTGGATGTCATTTCCTGTAGAAAATAGAATCTTTAATTGTCAATTCATAACAGTGTAAAATAAGGAGGATAAGAAATGGCTAAAATTGGTTGGATCGGACTGGGACACATGGGAAATCCCATGAGCAAAAACCTGCTGAAAGCAGGCCATGAAGTAACCGTCTGGAACAGAACAAAAGCAAAGGCAGAAGAAGTTCTGGCTGCTGGTGGTGAATGGGCGGATACCCCGAAGGAACTGGCAGAAAAATGTGACTTCATTTTCACCATGGTTTCCGATGGCCCCACCCTGCAGGCAGTTACTTTAGGAGAAAATGGCGTAGTTGCCGGACTGTCTCCCAAAAAGATCGTCATCGACATGAGTACAGTAGCTCCTGAAGAGTCGGCCAAAGTGAATGATGCCATCGAAGCAAAAGATTGCAAGTTCATCCGTGGTCCTGTTACGGGCAGTACGGTTCTGGCTCAGAACGCAACCTTAGGCATCCTGGCATCCGGAGACAAGGCTACCTATGATAAGGCGCTGCCTCTATTTGAAGCTATGGGTAAAAACCAGTTCTATGTCGGCGGTGCTGAAGAAGCCCGAGTACTGAAACTGGCCCTGAACGTGATGATCGGCGTAACCTCTCAGATGATGGCAGAAGCTGTTGTCCTTGCTGAAAAGGCGGGTCTTGACGTTGCGCAGGTTTGCGAAGTCATGGCAGGAAGCGCTGTTGGTTCCCCGCTGGTAGGCTATAAGGCTGCTTTAGTTTCCAGCGGCGACTACAAGCCTGCTTTCAGCGTCAATCTGATGATGAAGGACTTCGACCTGGCATTTGCTGCTGCAAAGCAGTACAATGTAGCCATGCCAGTAACAGCTGTAACCCGGCAGTACCTGCAGGCTGCTGCAGCTACAGGAAGAGGGGAAAAAGACTTCTCTGTCCTGACAGAAGTACTGGAAGATCAGTGCGGATATAAGAGAAGCTAATTAATCAATCAATCAATCAATACATACTTATGAAGGAGTTGAAAAACTCGTTGAACAAGGAGGAAAAACAAATGGCAAAAGCTTATGTAAAAAACTATTATGATTTGGCCCCTGCGGCTCCGGCAAAGCACTTGAACGCTCACGCGTTTGCATTTGGTGTACCTGCTACCATGGATTCCGATACCTATGGATTCTTCTCCATCTGCGAAATCCGATTCGGTGGAGCTGCCATCCTGGACAACCACAAAGACGCTGATCACTGCTATTTCATCCTGTCCGGAAAAGGATATTCCATCATCAATGGTAAACGTTATGAGTACAAAGTTGGTGACGTTATGTGGATCCCCGGAAACTCCGACCACGAAATGTATCCCATCGGTGTTCAGACCCTGAAATTTGTTGTTACCCTGACACCGAAAGAATTCAGCCAGACCGAACCCTTCATTCGTAACGTCAACGATGTAGCTCCGATTGCTGTTACTGATGCAAAAAATGCAACCGCATTCCCGATTTCCAACCCCACAAACGGTGGCAGCAACACCATCGATTTCCAGGTTGTTGAAATCCTTCCCGATGGCCACGTTAGTGGTCAGGTTGCCGAATCGGATCAGATGACCTATGTCATCTCCGGCAGAGGGTATGTCCTGGCAGACGGAGAGAAGCTTCCCCTGGTTGCAGAAGACGGCTTCTATATTCCCAAGGGAGTGAAGTATGAAATTCATCCCGAAGGTGGTCAGTGCCTTCGATTGGCTCAGAGCTTCGGACCTGCAAGAATGTCCGTCAGAGGCTAAAAAAAATCATCAGTTTAATTTCTGAATAAGAAAAGACTTTGCTGGATTGTGGCGCATAAAATGGAAATCTCCCCTTTGAATATTTTATGCGCCACTTCTATGTAAAGATATACTGGAAATAACCGTTGTACCTTTGGAATCGTAGAATTTTATTTGGGAGGAAATTAATATGAAGTTAGGCATACTGGCGATTGTGCTGGTTTATGAAATTCTTGTAATATTCGGAGTTGGTTTTTACCTGTCCAAAAAGAGAAATAAGGACGAAGAAGGTGGATTTGCCCTGGGCGGAAGAAATATGGGAGTATTTGTACTTGCCAGTACAGTAGCCCTTACTGTTTTAGGAGCAGCCCATATTTTAGGTGTGTTTGAAATGACCTATGGCATGGGCGCCATCGCATACTGGTTCAGCCTGGCCCACGTTGCGCTGATCATCGTAGCTACCTTTGGAACCGGTATTTGGGTAAGAAGAATGGGAGTGACTACCGTTCCTGAAGCGTTGAAGGGAATGTACGGAAGAGGAAACGCACTTGCGATATCCTGCGTTATGGCTGGTGTCATCTGGGGGATCCTGACACTGGAAACCCAGGGCGTTGGCATCGTAATCGCCACCATGACTGGATGGGGTATTGTCCAAGGCGCTATCGTCGGCGGAATCCTGGGTATCTTCTACGTCGTACTGGCAGGAATGGAAGAAGTTGGCGTGGTTAATGCAATCAATGCAGCTGTCATGTATGTTGGTCTGATTGTTGCCACCATGTTCGTTGCCATGGGACTTCCCGGAGGGAATTTTGATACAGTGCAACAATTCTACACAGCGGACCAGGCGACATCCTTTATGACCAGCATTTGGGGAACCCCGGACTTATTTATCACTTTTGCAATCGCTAACATCATCTCGGTTGTTTTCTGTCAGGGAATCAGCCAAATGCTTCTGCAGTCCTTCATGTCTGCTAAAAATGAAAAAACCATCAGAAAATCCGTTTGGATTTCAGCCCCTTTAAATGGTTTGTTTGGCGTATTTGCCGTTACCCTCGGTTTGACAGCAAGATCCATTCCCGAATATGCAGAGCTTGGTCCTAAGATGGCCGCAACTACCATGCTGGTAGATATGCTTCCCGCTTGGGTGGCTGCCCTGCTTCTTGCAGCGCTGCTTGCGGCGATCCTGTCCACCTTTGCCATGACCTCCCTGACCACAGCTACAATCTTTGTAAATGATATTTATAAGGATTTGTTTAATAAAGATGCGTCAGAAAAAGAAGTGACACGAGCAATCCGTATTGCGGTCGTGATTTTGGGAGCTATTGCAATCGGTGTTTCCGCTTACTTGCCTCCGATTCTTGGAGCAATCAACTGGCTGTTCGCTTGGATGGTTCCGGTTTTCTGGCTCTTTGTCACCGGTCTTTTCTGGAAGAGAAGCAATCACGTGGCATCGGCAACCCTTGCTATAACCTGGATCTGCAATATGATCTGGACCTTTACATCCGTTCCCCAATCCATTGGTGGACTAATCGGCAGCCTTCCTAACGGATACATCACCTTGGTGATTTCCCTGGCTGTCATCATTATTGGCAACTTAGTCGTGAAGGGTGAGCCTGGATATTTCAAGACCCACGAATTTAAAGAAGTGTAGGCTATTTCGCATAACAGGAGGAAACAGACATGTTTATAAATTTATTTGTATCCAGCGTTGTCGTCATATTCGTTATGATTGCCATTGGACAGGGAATCTATACCCTGGCTACGAAGAATTCAAAGAAATAAGGAGGTAATGAAATGCAAGATGCTGCTACTTTTTACTGGATGCTCGGAGTTATGGGAATTATGGCCATTTATGCCGTTTGTGCTATAATCGGAGTCATGAAATCTAAGAACGACTAGTTATAAATTAAAACTAATAAAATCGCTTCAAAGGGCCCTCCCGGGATGAACTGGATTCATCCCGGGAGGGCCCCCTCACATGTGCGCCCGGCATGGGCGCAATCTAACGGGTGAAAGTCCCGAACACGCCCTAGTAGTGGGAAGTGTATAGCTCAAGGCAAGGGTGTCCTCGGTGACGGGGAATCTGAAGGAAGCCAGCGGCAAATCTCTGGTCTGACGAACAGAAATCACATCAG
>DIMT01000005.1:0-18935 GCA_002425705.1 Firmicutes bacterium UBA5559 | reverse complement strand
AGTCAGCAGAGGCCATAGTACCATGTAAGAAATGGGAAGGGCCGAACAATCGTAAGTCCGAAGAAGGTCAGGAAGGAGGTCAATGTGATGAAAGCAGAATATCTTGGAAACAAGGGCTGCCTGCAAAGGGATAACGCGGAACGGGAAGAGTATGCGGGAGCGCGGAGCATTGACAATCGGGAAACCGCAGAGACGGACGGTGCAAGTCTGCTTGAGGAGATACTGGATAGGGAAAACCTGAACAGAGCCTACAAGCGTGTGAAATCCAACAAGGGAGCGCCCGGAATAGATGGCATGACCGTAGAGGACGCCTTTAGTTGGATAAAAGAACATCGGGAGAAACTGGTGGGAAGCATCCGAAGAGGGAAATACAAGCCTAAGCCGGTGCGCCGAAAGGAAATCCCAAAAGCGGATGGCGGAATGAGGCAGCTTGGAATCCCGACTGTCATCGACCGGGTCATCCAGCAGGCAATCGCCCAGCAACTAACCCCCATCTTCGAACCGCTTTTCTCGGAGAAAAGCTATGGATACCGCCCGGGAAAGAGTGCCCAGATGGCCATCCAAAAGGTGAAGGAGTACGCCGATCAGGGATATGGATATGCAGTACTAATAGACCTGTCCAAATACTTCGATACCCTGAATCACGAACTGCTCATGAACATGGTACGGGAGCAAGTCTCCGACAAGCGGGTCACGGACCTGATTAAGAAATATCTGAAAAGCGGAGTCCTGGAAAATGGGCTGCTGGTGAAGACGGAGGAAGGTTCACCGCAAGGGGGACCGCTCAGTCCGTTGCTGGCTAATATCTACCTGAACAAATTTGATCAGGAGATGGAAAGCAGAGGCGTTCCGGTAATCCGTTATGCAGACGACATCGTCATTCTGGCTAAGAGTGAACGAGCCGCAAAACGCCTGCTGGAATCCGCAAGGAAATATCTGGAGGAGAAACTGAAACTCAAGATAAATGGGGAAAAGAGCAGAGTCGTAAAGGCAGCGGCAATCCGAAATTTTAAGTTTCTGGGCTTTGCGCTGGGAAGGGGCAAGAATGGATATTACATTCGGGCCCATGCAGAGTCCTTGAAGAAAGCAAAAGCAAAGCTCAAGGAACTGACTTCCCGCAGTCAGGGCAGAAACGTCCGAATGGTCATGCACAACGTAAAGGTGTATATCCGCGGATGGCTAGGCTACTTCGGAATCGCCAGCATGAAAGAAACGATGAGGGATTGGGACGGTTGGTTGCGCCGCCGCTTTCGGATGTATATCTGGAAGCAATGGAAGAAGCCCAAAACGAAAGTGCAGAACCTGAGGAAACTGGGAATGCCCGGGTGGCAGGCCTACCGAAACGGGAACACACGGAAGGGCTACTGGGCAGTAGCCGGAAGCGGCATTCTGACACACACGATAACGAACGAAAGACTCGCACAGGCCGGATACTACAGTATCCTGGACCAGTACGAGTCCTTGCACTCAAACGATTGAACCGCCGTATACCGAACGGTACGTACGGTGGTGTGAGAGGTCGGTAGGTGAATTAATCACCTACCTCCTACTCGATTGTACCATTAATTAATCGTCAATTGGGTTTTTAAGTGTTTGTCAATGGCGGTGGTCAGGATGCTCATCATCCGGATTCCTACGGAGGAAATCACCACCAGAATTTCTTCTTCCGGCTTTTCTTCGACTTTTTCCAGCCGAATGCGTTTTCCGACCCCGTTTACCCGGTAAAAGCCCATCTCCGTTTCAATAAATCCCTTGATTCGGAAGGTGGAGCCCCCAATTTCTTTCAGAAATTCTTCCGCCCGGGAGTGGGGAAGGGGGCCGGTCGGCCTCAGGATAAAGCTTTTCGGTCGGGACTCCACTGTATTGGTTGATTCCACTCCAGCCCTTTCCGGTTCTTCGATTGCGCCCACCAAGCCGAAAATATCCACATCACAGTAGCTGGTGACGGTAATGTTCGCCCTTTCGTTGATGGAACGAATTTTGTCAATGGTTTCTTCAATTAACGAGGGGCCTGCCAGATCGGCTTTATTGATGATGATTCCGTTGCTGTACTGAACCTGCCGTTCAAAAGCCGGAAGGATATCGTAAAGATCCAGAAAGCTTTCCCCGTCGACGATACAGACAGAACCAAGATAATGATAAGGACTTTTCGTTTTTGGACGGATGGATTCCAGAATCTGAGGCATACTGGAAGGATCCGCCAGGCCGGAGGCTTCAATAAAGACGTATTCCAGGTCCTTTTCGGACAAGAGAATCAGACTGTTGAGAAAGTTGCTTTTAATACAGGCGCAGAAAATAGATCCATTGGACAACTCCTCCATCAGGATTCCTTCTTTTCTTAAGGTCATGCCATCAATATTCACCTCGCCGAACTCGTTGACGATCAGGCCGATTTTTTTATCTTCATAGGCCTGAATCAGAGAATTCATAAAAGTCGTCTTGCCGGCTCCTAAAAATCCGGTGATTAAAATAATATTGGCCATTATTCATTTCCTCCATAAACGTCGGTGACTTATCGGTATTCGGAATAATCGATCTGGTACTTCTCCATCTTTCGATAGAGGGTCCTGCGGCTGATGCCCAGGACCTCCGCTGCCAGTTTGACATTGCCCTTGGTCTTTTCCAGACTGGCCAGGATGAGCTGGCGCCCATTGCTTTCGTAGTCCAGATTGCTGGATTCGGAATAGTGGTCTGCCGGCACTGATAAAGGCTGAGAAGGGAAGGGGTTCCCGCCGGTGCGGATGTAATCCGGAAGATGGTTTGCTCGAATGAGGCCATCCTCGGTAATATTTATTGCCCTTTCAATGACGTTTTCCAATTCTCGTATATTGCCGGGCCACGGGTGTTTGAGCAATATTGGATGGACCTCCTCTGATAGCTCCAGCGGCAACTGGTGGATGCTGTTGAGGCGCCGAATGAAGCTTTGGGCTAGTTCGATGATATCGTTTCCCCGGTCCCGCAAAGGGGGAACCTGGATGAAGAGGACATTTAACCGATAATACAAATCCTGCCGAAAGGTCTTTTCTGAAACGCTGTCAATCAGATTTTTGTTGGTAGCTGCGATGATGCGGACATCGACTTTTTTTGGACGTTTTCCACCGATTCGGGTAATTTCCTTGGATTGGATGACTCGCAATAAGGAGGCCTGCACATCCAGGGGCATGTCCCCGATTTCGTCCAGAAATATGGTGCCCCCATCGGCCAGTTCGAATTTTCCTGGATTTCCTTCTTTGCTGGCTCCAGTGAAGGAGCCCTTTTCGTATCCGAAAAGCTCACTTTCAATCAATCCCTTTGGTAATGCAGCACAGTTGATGGCGACAAAGGGACCACTGGCATAGGAGCTGGCGTTGTGGATGGATTGAGCGACCAGCTCTTTTCCGGTACCGCTTTCCCCGATGATCAGAACATTGGAGGAACTCCTGGCGGCCCGCTGTGATACGGCTATCAGTGTTTTTGTTGCCGGAGAAGAGCCGATGATGCTTTCAAAAGTAAAGCTGGCCTTAAATCCGCTTACTTTTTGGACAAGGGTGTTGATGTAGCGGGACTCCTCCAGTCGAATAACCGTGCTGTGGGTCGGTTTGGCGTCTCCGACAAACTTGGTGGTTATCCGGAATTTTTCCGGAGGATAACGGGTGTTTTGGAACTGAATGGTGATTTCCTCGCTGTTGTATTCGGAGGACAGGTTTGCGAATCGCAATGGCACGTCTTGGTCTTCGGAGGTTATAAACTGCTCAATGGGCTGACCGACGGGGTTTTCGCTGCTCAGATGGAGCATTCGGCGGGCGCTTCCGTTAAGCTGGACCACCCGATCCCCTTCGTCCAGAAGGATTAGTCCGGAAGAAACCGATTCCAGGACGCTATTTCTTTCCAGAGAAAGACTTTCAATTTCCTCATTGGCTTCCCGCAAAGCGAGTTGCTTTGAGATTCCATCAACAGAGCTGAGAACCATGCCCAGGGTGTGGGAATGAACTTGGGAGTATTGACCGGTAATGTTCAGGCAACCGATTACTTCTCCCTGCTGGCCCAGGATGGGAGCGCAGGAACAGGAAAAAAACTTATGCCGATCGATGAAATGTTCACCAGCCCAGATTTGGACCGGCCCTTTCATTTCCAGGCATGTACCGATGGCATTGGTTCCGGCCACCGATTCGGACCGGTGGGCTCCGATGACCAGAAAGCTCTCTTTTCCCTGTTCGATAATGTCTGGATCTCCAATGAGGTCCAGAACATACCCTTCCCGATCGCTGAGAAGCAGATAATAACCGGAACCTTCCACCACCGAATAGAGCCGCTCCATATAAGGTCTGGCGATTTCGATCAACAAATGATTTCTTTTAATGCGGGCCTCCATCTCTTCCTGAGGCAGTATATAAGTCAGTCGGCCTTTCGGATTTACGTTATAGGACCGGGACCGGACCCAGGAATCAAAGATAAAGGGACGGATGAAGGAATAGTCATAGGAGTTATCATAGGCAATAAAGTGCTCCCAGGCTTCGTCCAGTTTGAGTCGGTATTCTTCGGTAAAAGGCTGTGTGGTCATTATTGCTCCTTCCCTTGAGCAGCGTAACGTTAAATTTGGGGTGTGACATCAGTGTGTCATGGTGTGCCTGAAAAGTTTACATGTAACATTATGACACATAGTATATACGAAATGGAAAAAGAATCAAGGGGGCTTTCGGAAAAAACGTTGAAAAATGGAGGAGATAAATTATTGGGATTCATAGGGGAACATGGCATGGGAATTGCAATTATATATTATAACAATCAATGAAGGATTACAGGAGGAGCAAATGGAGAACAAATACAGCAAAAAGCAACTCATGGAGTTATATGAGACAATGTATAAAATGAGACGCTTTGAAGAAGAAGTTTTTGAGTTTTACAAAAAAGGAATGATGCCGGGGCTGGCTCACCTTTATCTGGGAGAAGAAGCCATCGCCACAGGAGTCTGTGCAGCGCTTCAAGAAGACGACTATATCGGAAGCACCCATCGAGGACATGGACATCTGGTTGCCCGAGGCGCCCGGATTGATAAAATGATGGCGGAAATCCTGGGAAAAGAAGACGGATATTCCAGAGGCAAAGGCGGATCCATGCACATCATGGCGATGGACAAGGGGATCTTGGGCGCCAACGGAATCGTCGGTGGAGAAATCCCCATTGCCACCGGTGCAGCCTACGCGGCCAAATACCGGGGCACAGATCAGGTGGCGGTATCCTTTATGGGAGATTCGGCAACCAATGAAGGAACCTTCCATGAGAGCATCAACATGGCAGCAGCCTGGAATCTGCCGGTAGTGTATGTTATTGAAAACAATCTCTACGGCATCTCCGTGGATATCCGGGACGTGACCAATACCCTTAACCTGGCCGACCGGGCCATCGGATATGGCATACCGGGAGTCGTGGTAGACGGAATGGATGTCTTTGCCGTTCATAAGGTAACGGAAGAGGCGGTAGAGCGGGCCAGGAGCGGTCATGGACCGACCCTGATCGAATGCAAGACTTACCGATGGCAGGGTCATCACGTTGGGGACCCGGCCACCTACCGGGAAAGAAAAGATCCAAACGAAAAGACCATCTGGATGGAAAAATGTCCGCTGAGAAGCTTCCGAAGCGTCCTGCTGGACAGCAAGATCACCGAAAAAGAACTGGTGAAGCTGGAAGCCGAAGTGGATAAGGAAGTGGAAGCTGCAGTACAGTTTGCCATTGACAGCCCCTATCCGGATCCGGCAGAGGCTTATAAAGACGTTTACACAGACATGTAATCATATGAGGTGAAAGAATATGCGAGAAATATTATATCGAGATGCAATCTGCGAAGCCCTGGATGAAGAAATGGAACGGGACGGCAATGTCCTGCTGCTTGGAGAAGACGTGGGCTTCTTAGGAGGCAACTTCAAGACATCCGTTGGCCTTTTCGAAAAATATGGGGATCTGCGAGTCAAGGACACCCCGATTTCAGAAGCTGGATTTGTGGGAATGGGTACAGGAATGGCGCTGACGGGCCTGAGACCAGTCATTGAATTGATGTTCTCGGACTTCCTGCTGGTGGCAGCAGACCAGATCATCAATAATGCGGCGAAAATCCGGTACATGTCCGGCGGTCAGGTTACCGTCCCCATGGTTATCCGAACCCCCATTGGCGGAGGAAGATCCTCTGCGGCTCAGCATTCCCAGAGCATGCAGGCTATGGTGGCCCAGTTCCCCGGCATGAAAGTGGTTGTCCCCTCCAATGCCCAGGAAGCAAAAGGGTTGTTAAAGACGGCGATCCGGGATGACAATCCAGTCATCTTCTTTGAACACAAAATGGAATATTCCAACAAGTATATGATCGATGATGTGGTAGAGCCCATTCCCTTCGGCAAAGCCCGAATCGCCAGAGAAGGAAGGGATGTGACCATCGTTGCCACCTCTTCCATGGTCATGAAATCGGAAAAAGCCGCAGAGGAACTGGAAAAGCAGGGAATCTCCTGTGAAGTCATCGACCTGCGAACCATCGTACCTCTGGACCGGGAAGTCATCGTGGAATCGGTCAAAAAGACAGGGCGGCTCTTGGTGGTAGATGAAGCCCACGTACGATGCGGAATCGGAGCTGAAATCGGCGCAGATGTGATGGACGATGTCTTCTACTATCTGGATGCCCCCGTCGGAAGAATCGGAACGCCCAACGTGCCCCTGCCCTTCAGCCCGGCTCTGGAGTTCCCCGTTATTCCATCCACAGAAAAAATCATCGCTAAAGTCAATCAGATGATGAAATAGGAGTAAAGATATGGCAGAAATAGTAATCATGCCAAAGCTTGGCTTCAACATGTCCGAAGGCAAACTAGTCAGTTGGTATAAAGGGGAAGGAGACCCGGTTCAGAAAGGGGATCCCATTTTTTCCATTGAAACCGACAAGACTGCCATCGACATCGAATCCACAGCAGAAGGCATATTTCGTAGAAAGTTCATCGAAGAAGGGGATTCCGTTGAAGTGACCCTTCCCATCGGGATCATTGGGGGAGAAAACGAAAATATCGATGCCCTGATTGCCGATGTTCTGGCGAAGCTGGGCAGAGAAAGCAGCGCCCCCATGTCTGGAACGTCTCCGGAGGTTGCTTCAGAACCAACTGGGGAGATTCCGAAGGTCCAAAAGCCAGTAGAATCCAATATTATGGCACCCGGAGGACGGATGAAAATCACCCCGAGAGCCCGAAGGGCAGCAGCAGAAAAAGGCCTGAACCTAGCCGGACTGTCAATACCAGGCACTGGGTACGATGGTGGAATCTGTGAAAAGGACATCCTGAATTATCTGGAAACTGCTAAAGTAAAAGCCAGCCCGCTGGCGAGGAAACTGTCAGAAGTCATGGGGGTTGATCTGCAACAGATTGAAGGTAGTGGTGCCAATGGAAAAGTCATGAAAAAGGACGTGGACCAGGCAGCAGGCCGGGCTGTGACGACTGCTCCAACAGCAGAAACGGCTCCTGCTCAATCGGCACCGCCGGAATTCATTGACGGAAAAGAAATCAAAGAAATTGTTCCTTATTCGGGAGTGCGCAAGATCATCGGAGAAAGGCTGGCCCAGAGCAAGTTTACGGCACCCCATCTTTACTTCACTCAGAAAGTCAACCTGGAAAAATTGCTGGATCTTCGGGCTCAGATCAATGGCGCCCAGGAGAAAAAGACGTCGGTCACCGACTATATTGCCAGGGCTGTCATAAAAACCCTTCAGAAATACCCGGAAATGAATTCTTCGCTGATCGGAGATAAAATTTATCACTACAAAAGTGTCAATCTGGGGATTGCCGTAGCGGCACCTACCGGGCTGATCGTTCCCGTTATCAAAGAGGCGGACCATAAATCGGTAGTTGAATTGTCTGGCGAAGCGTCTGTTCTTTTTGATAAGGCCAGAAACGGCAAGCTTAAACCGGAAGAATATACGGGTGGAACCTTTACCATTTCCAACCTGGGCATGTTCGGCATTGAAAACTTCACAGCCATCATCAATCCTCCTGAAGTGGGAATCCTGGCAGTCAGCGCTACCAAGGATGAGCCTTTGGTGGTGAAGGATTTGGCAGGGAATAAGACCATTGAAATCAAGCCCATGATGAACATAACCCTGACGGTGGATCATCGACTGATCGATGGTCTTCTGGCAGCACAATTCGTAACGGAAATTAAAAAGCTGTTGGAAGACCCCATCAAGCTTCTCGTATAAAAGGAGGGACAAATGGCAGAATTAATCATTATGCCCAAGCTGGGCTTTAATATGGACGAAGGCAAGCTAGTTCAGTGGTATAAGAAAGAAGGAGACTCTGTTGAAAAGGGAGAACCCCTCTTTTCCATTGAAACGGACAAGACCAGCATTGATATAGAGGCCACCGGCAGTGGCGTGGTACGAAAGATCCTTCTAGAAGAAGGAGAATCCGTTCCGGTAACCCTGCCGATTGCCATCATCGGTACTGCCGATGAGAACATCGATATCCTGATGGCAGAAACTGGTTCTGCTCCGTCTCTGCAGCCTGCTCCTCAGAACAAAACCGCTGCCCCTGCTCCTGCCCCGGCCCCTTCGGCTGGCCAGGGAGGCCGGGATTATCAGGTCATCGTCATCGGCGGGGGCCCTGGTGGTTATGTGGCCGCCATTAAGGCCGCTCAGATGGGAAAAAAGACGGCAGTCGTTGAAAAAGATAAATTCGGCGGTGTCTGCATGAACCGGGGATGCATTCCCACAAAGGCCCTGCTGCGAAGCGTGGAAGCCCTGAAAGAAATCAAGGAACATGAGAAATTCGGCGTTGTTGGGCTGGATGCTTCTTCCGCCATGCTGGATCTGGGTCTGGTTCAGAAAAGAAAAACCAATGTGGTGAAACAACTGGTGGGTGGTATCGGAAGCCTGCTGAAAAAGAATGGTGTTATTCCCATGGAAGGGGAAGGGACCATCAAGGATGCCCATACGGTAGTGGTAAACGGAAAAGAATTCACAACGGACCACATCATCATCGCCTCCGGGTCCACCATCAAATCTCTGCCGATTCCAATGAATCCAGCCATGGAGATCCTGAACAGTGACAGTATGCTGGAAATTTCCGATATCCCGGAAGATGTAACGGTCATCGGCGGAGGTGTCATCGGTATCGAATTTGCCTATTTCCTGGCTAATTTAGGAACCAAAGTCACGGTAATCGAGTTCCTGGACCGCATCATCCCTATGGTGGATGAAGAAATCACCCGGCAGGTGACCGGTTTGCTGGAGTCCTTGGGCGTTACGGTCCATACCAGCGCTAAAGTGACCGAAATCAAGGCAAAGGAAGTAGTTTTTGAAAAAGACGGAAAACAGCATACGGTACCGGCTACAAAAGTGTTGATGGCTGTTGGCAGAGGCCCTGACCTGGGTGGCATCCCCTGTGAGGCCCTGGGCATTAAAACAGAAAAAGGCGCCATCGTAACCGATTCCACGCTGAAGACTTCCGTAGACAACATTTATGCGGTTGGAGACGTTAACGGCAAAGCGATGCTAGCCCATACAGCTTCTGCAGAGGCTATCATCGCCGTGGAGAACATCTGCGGCCACCGAAAAGAAATGAATTATGAAACTATCCCCAGTGCGATCTACATTCAGCCGGAAATCGCTTCCGCAGGTTTGACAGAGGAACAGGCACGAAAAAAATTCGGGAATGTCAAAGTGGGTAAATTCCCGCTGCTGGCCAATGGAAAGGCTAAGGTGGCGGGAGAAGAAAACGGGCTGATCAAAGTGATCATAGAGCCCCGATTCAATGAAATCGTGGGTGTGCATATTTTCAGCATCCACGCAACGGATATGATCGCAGAGGCTGTCCTGGCCATGAATTTAGAAGCAACAGCGGAGGAGGTAGCCATGACTGTGCACCCCCATCCAACCGTGTCAGAAATTTATCACGAAGCGTTCCACGCAGCCTTGGACAAAGCGATACACTTCTAACCTCCAAATTATATATTACCTCAGCAAGATGCCATGTCACGATGGCATCTTGCCCGTTACAGGAGTAAAAGGATAAGCGAAAATGAAGAAAATTGTTTGTTTGGGAGACAGCCTGACCCGAGGTTTCGGCGTTCCGGAAAAGGAAAGCTGGGTAGGTCTTCTGAAGGAAAAACACGGATGGAATACGATCAACAAGGGAGTCAATGGAGATACCACCTCCGGGATGCTTTCCCGGTTTCAAGAGGATGTCATCAAAGAAAAGCCCGGTTACGTCCTCATCGCCGGTGGGGTCAACGATTTGATCTGCGGCAGCCCTCTGGGGGCCATTCAGGCCAATATCATGGGAATGGTCCACGTTGCCTACCGTCATGGGATACTGCCGATCGTAGGGACTTGCCTGCTGGGGGATGAAGGGAACTTCAGAAAAGACTGGAATGACATGGCCGATATAGGAGAGATCAATGCTCTGAACCGGGCCTACCGATGCTGGATCCTCAAACTTTCGGCTGTATTCCATGTACCCTGCCTGGATCTTCAGAAAGAGTATCTGCTGCGGGCGGGGATCCGATATGGGATGACCCTGACCGATGGACTCCACCCTTCAAGGGAGGGTCATGAGTTGATGGCTTCCATTGCCGATGAATTTTTGAAGGCCCATTGCGCGTAAGTTAGCTTTGTACAATCACCGTTGGAGGATACCATGTACCAATTAATAGTAAAGGAAGGGTTCGTATCATACAGGGAAGGGCTGGAAATTCAGAATCGGGCCTATGAAGAAGTCTTAAAGGGAGAATGGGACGGGGTGCTGCTTCTGCTTGAGCATTCTCCGGTCTTTACAGTTGGAACCGGCGGTGGGTGGGATAACCTCCTTTGCTCCCCGGAAGTCTTGGAAAAAGAAGGGATTGAAATACTCAAGTCTGACCGGGGTGGAAACATTACCTTTCACGGACCCGGCCAGATCGTAGCCTATCCCATTTTCAACCTGACCAAGCTGAAGAAGGATGCCCATTGGTACATTGAATCCCTGGAACAAGTGGTTCTGAATGTACTGGCTGAATATGGCATAGAAGGCCGACGAAAGCCTGATTACAAAGGGGTCTGGATTGAGGACGAGAAGGTGTCAGCGGTAGGGGTTCACCTGAAACGATGGATTACTTCCCACGGGCTTTCCTTGAATATCCATGTGGATCGGAAATATTTCGACCAGATTATTCCCTGCGGAATACAGGAGTTTGGGGTTACCTCATTGGGAAATCATGCTGCAGATGTTACGATGGATGAAGCTAAAGAAAGGCTGATCCGTCATTTTAAAAAGGTATTTGACATCCGGTTTCGGGATGAGCGGAAGTAGAAAAAAGGAGATTGGAATCAATGGATTTAGTCAAACCGGATTGGTTGAGAAAGAGAATTTCAAACCTGGACGTGATGGATGGCACGGCATCCCTGTTGCGCGATTTATCCCTGCATACCGTGTGCGATGGGGCGGATTGCCCAAACCGATGTGAATGTTATTCCAAAAAAACGGCTACTTTTATGATTCTTGGCAGTGAATGCACGAGGAAATGTCGATTTTGTGCCGTGAGCAAAGGGAAGCCAGAACGGCTTGATCCATCGGAACCCTCCAATGTAGCAAGAGCCAGCAGGGAGCTGGGTCTTCGTCATGTGGTTGTGACATCGGTTACCCGGGACGACTTGCCGGATGGGGGAGCGGCCCATTTTGCCCTTACGGTACTGGAAATCCGAAAGCAAAATCCGGAAGCAACGGTTGAATTGTTGATTCCGGATATGCAAGGGGATTGGGATGCCTTGAAGGTCATCGTTGATTCGAAGCCCGACGTGCTGAATCATAATGTGGAAACCGTACCGGGTCTCTACGCAGTGATTCGGCCTCAGGCCGAATACCAAAGGTCTCTGGACCTGTTAAGGAAAGCTAAAGAGCTGGATGGGAATCTCCTTACCAAGTCAGGAATTATGGTTGGGCTGGGAGAAAAAGAGGAAGAGGTCCTTGTAGTGATGGACGATCTGATACAGGCTGGCTGTCATATTTTAACCATCGGCCAGTATCTGCAGCCCTCTCCAGAGCATATTCGGCTGAAAGAATATATCCATCCGGATCAATTTGAAAAATATCGAATCATCGGTGAAAAAAAGGGCTTCAGACAAGTGTCCTCAGGCCCTTTTGTGAGAAGTTCTTATAATGCTTCCAGTTTGCTTAAGGCCACGGCAATCTGAGCCCCAACTTTTACATTATTATACACCAGCTGGATGTTGGAGTCCAGGCTTGCGCCCCCGGTCAGCTCCTTGACTTTAGCCAGCAGGAAGGGGGTGCTTTCTTTGCCCTTGATGCCCTTTTCTTCCGATTCCTTCACGGCTGCCGCGATAGCCCCGTTGATGACCTCCGGATCCATTTCATATTCTGCGGGAATCGGGTTGGCGATGACTACGCCTCCTTCCAGGCCCAGGTCCCATTTGGCTTTCAGGGCCTCGGCCGTTTCTTCCGGAGAATCCACCCGGTAGTCCACGGCATAGCCGCTCCTGGAGGTGTAAAATGCGGGCAGCTCATCGGTGCCATAGCCGATCACCGGAACTCCCTGAGTTTCCAGGTATTCCAGGGTCAGCCCGATGTCCAGGATGGACTTGGCTCCGGCGCAGACCACGGCCACATTGGTATGGGCCAGTTCCTGCAGGTCGGCGGAGATGTCGAAGCTTTCCGGAGCCCCCCGGTGAACGCCTCCGATTCCGCCGGTGGCGAAGACCCGGATGCCGGCTAAGTCAGCGATGATCATGGTGGAGGCTACGGTGGTGGCGCCGTCCAGTTTTTTTGCGATGATGAAAGGGATGTCCCGTCGGCTGGTCTTGATGACTCCCTCTGTTTTGCCCAGGTATTCAATTTCCTCCAGGGTCAGGCCTACCTTCAGTTTCCCCTTGATGATGGCGATGGTAGCAGGGATGGCTCCGTTATCCCGGACCACCTGCTCTGCTGCCAGGGCGGTTTCCACGTTTTTGGGATAGGGCATTCCGTGGGAAATAATGGTGGATTCCAGTGCAACTACGGGCTTGCCGGCGGATAAGGCATCTGCCACCTCCGGGTTGATTACAACATACTTTTCTAACATAATCCTGTCTCCTTCATTTTTTGAAATACTTTTTCTTCTGATATATTGGGGTTGATGGTTTCCTCATGGCTCAGCGCCAGGATGGAAGCGGCCATGGAAAAACGAACCGCTTCTTCTATTTCGGTATCCTTCATCCGGCAAAAGGTCAGTGCTGCCACAAAGGCATCTCCTGCCCCGGTTGCGTTGACCACCTGAACCTTGGGACTTGGAACCAGCTGGTGTTTTTTCCCGTTGTTGTAAAATACGCCTCCTTCGCCCAGGGTAATGAAAACCTGCTTCACGCCCTGATTCAGGAAATAGTCGGAGGCCCGAAGCATGTCCTCCTGGGAGTCGATCCGGATTCCCGATAACAGCTCTGCCTCAATCCGGTTGGGCTTAATTGTATGAAAAGCGCCGATTTTCTCCTTGACCTTTATGGCCTTTGCGCTGGAAACCGTGTCCAGAAAAAAATCTGTATTCTTGTAGTTGCTGACCACGTAATCGATGATGTCTCCGGGGATGTTGGTGTCGATGACGCAAACCTTGGAGTCTTCGATGATCTGCCTTTTGGACTGAATGAAATCGATGGTGATTTCATTGTAGATATCCATCTGGGAAATGGCTGCCTTCATATCCCGATCCTCATCCAGGATGGCCAGATAGGTAGAAGTGGACTTATTGCTCAGGATCAGGGAATGCTTCATGTCCAGGCCGATGGAACCAGCGTGGTCCAGAATTTTCCGGCCGTAAATGTCTTCCCCCACAGCACTGATCAATTTAGTCGGAATCCCCAGATGAACCAGATTCTCGGCAATGTTTCGGCCTACTCCGCCCAGGCTGGCCTGGACCTGACCGGGATTGGAATCCTCCATGATCAGGGTGCCGTTTGGAAACCCGATGATATCCATGTTGGATCCCCCCAACACACAGGCGTGGTCATCTTTCCTCAGAATGTAGCCCTTCCCCAGGATGTAACCCTTTTTTGTCAGGTTGGTAATATGGACTGCCACCGAGGAGCGGGTGATGCCCAGCAGTTGAGCCAACTCGTTTTGCGATATGGAGGGATTCTTTCGGATAATTTCCAGTAATTCTTCTTCTCGATTTGTCATAACGGACCTCCGATTAATATGTGCTTACAAAGTAAACAAATGCTTAATAAAATCATAATACATCCTTCCGCCCTTTGCAAGAGGAATAGAAGAGAAAAAATGAATCAAAAATCGACAAAGTCGGGAACAAGAAAAAGCGGCCCATCCTTTGAGCCGCTTCGCTTTATTCTTCTTCCCAGAAAGAGTTACAGGGACATATCGTCACGATATCAGGTTGGCTTTCAATGCGCTGACGATTTTACGAAATTCTTCCCGGTCTTCCAGCACCTTGAAGAAGGGGTTCTGTTCCACTCCTTGCAGCATGCTTTCCCGAATGACTTTTTCGCTTCTGGGATAGCCGTTGCCTAAGTCGAAATCGGCAAACCAGCTGTCCAGGTCGGTGAACAGGTCATCTCCGTGAAGGGAATAGGGGAAAAAGCCGCTGGTGCAGAGATCGGTGTATTTTTTCAGCAGTCCCAGTGCTTCCGAGGCTGCCTTCTCCGGTTCCGGGTCCGTTTCGCCCATCAGCTTCTGACAGTAGCCCTGGGCCCCTTGGAGGTAAAGAAGAGCCATGGTGTTGGGGTGGAGCTTTTCCAGTTCAAAAGTCTCCCCGGTGATGAGGAGCCGCTTCAAAAGCAATTCAAACTGATTGGGCTGCAGGGAGAGCAGAGTTGTGGCGGTGGACATGAAAATCAGCAGGTGCTGATAGGCGGCCACCTGGGTCACCCGGCGGGCTTCGTCGGCGTTACCCAGCATCAGATAGGCCTGGGCCAATCCGGTTTCGTCACTGGACATGGGCCGGATGTCCTCTCCCAAAAGTTCCAGCACTCTTTCCGGCTTTTGAGACATCAGGCTGAACATGGCTTGTAATGAAAGGGCCTCTTTGGATAAAAAAGGATCTCCACTTTCGGCAACTATTCGTTCGCAAATGGCATCGGCCTCTGCCAGGATTTCCAGCTGATGGTTCCGGTCCTCCGTCAGCATGAAATGGTTGAGGCGCAAAACAGCCAGCTGATAAAGCAAGGGGAAACAGGAATAGTATTTCCTTTCGGTTTCCCGAAGCTTCTCCAGGACATCTTCCAGGGGTTCTTCCGAAAAGGATTTGGCAAATCGTTGATACAGTTTGCGGATTTCCTCTTTTGTCATTTGAGGAGAATACCCCATCAGCTGGTCGATGCTGATGTTGAAAAGGGTGGCCAGCTGGGGAAGGAAGGTGATATCCGGGTAGCTCTGGCCCGTTTCCCACTTGGAAACGGAAGCTTTGGATACCCCCATATAGGAAGCCAGTTGTTCCTGAGTCATGGCCTTTTCCCGCCGGTTTTGGGCGATGATGGTGGAAATGTTCAGTTCGTTCATTTGAGATGTCGCGGGGAAGGGTTCTTTAATCTGCCCCGCATCCTCCTTTCATCTTTATTATACGACACCATTGGGAGGATACAAGGGAGAGGTGGTTGATTTTAGTTGAATAAATCAACTAATGGTTGATAAAAGGGGGCCGCCCTTATTTCAGGCGGCCCTCAATGACATCGATGGTTTCTTCGGTACTCAGTACCTGACAGTAGATCTGGTTCATGATTTTCAGCTCCGCATCATGGAGAGCCATGTCCGGTGCGGCACAGGCATCCTCTACGCAGATGACCCGGAAGCCTTCGTCGGCCAGGCTTCGGACGGTTCCTGCCACGCACTGGTCGGTAACGATTCCGGTGACTACAACGGTGTCGATGCCAATGTTGCGGATCAGCTGGGAGTAATTGGTACCCAGGGTTACGCTGTCGGTGGTCTTATTGACGACGATTTCTTCGGGCAGGGGGGTCAGCTCGTCAATCATCTCTGCTTCCCGGCTGTTGACATACACATAGATGCCATTCCAGCCTTCGGATTTCTGTACCGGAGCCCGGTCCTCCCCGTCAGGACGCAGGCAGGCGATTCGGCCGAAGGTGGCCAGCATGCCTTTCTCCCGGAAGTAGTTCAGCAGTTTTACGTTATTGGGGATGACGATGTGGTCCAGCCGGTCATGGAAGGGAATCCATCGTTCCCATTCCCCCGCTTCCTTAAACTTCAGAGCATCGCCGAAATCGCGCAGAACAAATTCCTTCTGCATATCGACAATCAGCAAAGCCGTTTTTTCCGGATCCACAACGAAATCAGGGAATTCGGTCATAGTTTCATAATAGAAGGACAGATACTTAGGGTTGGGTTTCATTTTATTTCTCCTTGTTCAATGTACAGGTAATAAGCGAGCCTTTTGTCATAGCTTACTCAGAAAGAATGGGCGGTTTTGTTTTAAATCCCTTGGTGGTGATGGCGGCATAAATAATACCGACCAGCATCCAGCTGCCGCCGACCATCAGAGCGGTGGAGGATAAGTTGATCCACAGATAGAAGCAGATGAAGAAGCCCAGAGCCGGAAGAATCAGGTACTGGAATACGTTCCGCTCTTTTTTGCGGATGAAGTAGTATACAATGACAGAAAGGTTGACGCACATGAAGCCAAACAGGCCGCCAAAGTTCAGAAGCTCGGTAACCAAAGCGATGTTCATGGTAAGAGCGCCGATGATGCCGATGACGCACATGATCAGAATGTTATAGACCGGCGTTTTGTATTTCGGGTGCAGGTGAGTAAAGAATTTCTTAGGCAGAACCTCATCCCGGCCCATGCCGAAAAGAAGGCGGGCAGCACTGGATTGGCCGGTCAGACCGGCAGTCAGGGTAGACAGGATGACGGCAAAGGTATAAGCCCCTGCCATGACGGCGCCTCCGGCAAGCTGGGCCACTTCAAATAAAGCGGTGTCTGCAGATTCAAACGTGGTGTAGTCGGGCCATACCAGCTGAGCAACATAAGCCTGAAGAATGAAGATTCCTCCTCCGATGAGACAAGCTAAGATGGCGGCTCTTCCGATGTCTTTTTTGGGATTCACCGCTTCCTCGGCCATGGTAGTAATGGAATCAAAGCCCAGGAAAGAGAAGCAGGCGATGGCACCTCCGGCAATCAGCATGCTGGCAGAAAAACCTTCCGGGTTTATGAAGGGCTTGCTGGAAATCAGGGTAGCCTCGCCGGTGCCCTGGGTAACGGCATAGGCGCAAACGATGAGGAAAATCACCACAATCGCTCCCATGATGCCAACAAGGATCAGGTTCGTCCGAGCGGCAAGCTGTACCCCAAAATAATTTACGATAGTAACCACGGCGGCAATCACGAACACCCAGGCCACATAAGGAACCCCGGGAACAGCGGCATTGGCATAGGAGGCACCCACCATAAAGACGATGAGGGGAACCAGGACATAGTCCAGGAACATGGCCCATCCGGCGAAGAATCCCAGATTGTGGTTGATGGCCCGCTGAGTGTAGGAATAGGTAGATCCGGCGATGGGGAAGGCTGCCGCCATATGGCCGTAGCTATAAGCAGTAAAGAGCATGGCCACCATGGCTATGACGTATGCCAATGCCAGGGTTCCCCCGGTAATGGCAGAAACGTTTCCATAAATGTAGGCCGGGGCGATGGGGGTCATAAAAGCGATTCCGTAGATGATCAGATCTTTTAGGGTCAGCACTCTCTTGAGTTCCTGCTTGTACCCCATGTTTTCGGTTTGAGTTGTCATTTCTCACACACCTTTCATTGAATAAATTCTAATTTTCTTATGTTCCGGTTGATATAAAATTGCAGTTTGCCGACGTCACCTTTTAATATTGCAACCTCCGTGCCAAACCTTCAGCGGACGGAGGTATAAGTAGAAAAGCCTTGAAACGAAGGGGTTGGTGGTGGGGTGATTTTAAATGGGAAGGAGAAGGTAAAGGATTCGGGTGCAACGAAATCGTAGCACTTGAACGGGACCATTGGAAGAACAACAGCATTAAAAAACCGCCAAACCTTTGAAAACTAAAGGATTTGGCGGGTGAGTCTTAATCGTAGCATTGGCGTGGGAAGAAGGGTACCACCCTAGGTCCCTAGATGGGATCTTTTTCAAGAACCCCGGTAGAGGCCGGTTTGCTTTATTTTAATCTGCAGATTCTTTCTGGCCAGTCCGATGGCATCGGCGGTGGCGGATATGTTCCAGTTGTTCTGATTCAGACGAAACCGCAGGTAGTCCTCCTCAAAATGACGCTTGGCTTCCTGGAAAGAGAGGGCGTAAAATTCTTTGCAGGAAGAGGATCCTTCTTTCATTTCTTCCGGCAGCATTTCCGGAGTCAGCGGGCGGCCATCGGAAAATACGGCCAATCGTTCTGCCAGGTTCCGGAGTTCCCGAACGTTGCCCTTCCAGGGATAATTTTTCAGAATGCTCATGGTTTTTGCCGGAACCGGGAAAGGCGGCTTGTTCAGCTCTCTGCAAAAGTATTGGATATAATAGTGGAGGAGCAGGGGGATATCTTCTGCCCGTTCCCGAAGGGGGATGCTGACAATGGGAATTACATTGATCCGATAGTAGAGATCTTCCCGGAAATTTCCTTTTTCCACCTCGGCTTTCAAATCTTTGTTGGTGGCGCAAACCAAACGGAAGTCCACCTTGATGGTACGGATTCCTCCTACCCGTTCAAATTCCTTTTGCTGAATCACCCGCAGAAGCTTGCTCTGCAGATTGGAAGGAAGATCCCCAATTTCGTCCAGAAACAGGGTTCCTCCTCTTGCCATTTCAAAACGGCCCGGTTTGGAAGTGATCGCTCCGGTAAAGGCACCCTTTTCATGTCCAAAGAGCTCGCTTTCCAGCAGGGATTCGCTAAGAGCAGCACAATTCACTTTGATAAAGGGTCCTTCCCTGTTCAGGCTGTTTTCATGGAGCATATCGGCGATGATTTCCTTGCCCGTTCCGCTTTCTC
>DIMT01000015.1 GCA_002425705.1 Firmicutes bacterium UBA5559 | reverse complement strand
CTAACATTGAGCTGTCCGGACTCGAGGTTTCGCTGGTCAATGTCATGAGCCGGCAAAAGACCCTGAAGCAATATCTGGATGGGATCAAATCTGGATATGACTACATCCTCCTTGACTGCATGCCTTCCCTTGGCATCCTGCTGACCATGGTGGATAACCGGACCAATGACGCCAGGGAAATCAGTGCTCTTTTAAGGGAAACCTATGGGAAAAGTATCTTCGCTCACGACCCTAAGGGGAAAGTAGCAGAAACCTACAAGAATCTGACGAAGGA
This sequence comes from Firmicutes bacterium UBA5559, assembly GCA_002425705.1. Taxonomy (GTDB): domain Bacteria; phylum Bacillota; class Clostridia; order Peptostreptococcales; family Anaerovoracaceae; genus UBA5559. Next base: position 3,947 of record DIMT01000015.1, on the reverse strand, counting down.
GGTGATGAAGCTTGAAACCCAACGGCAGAAATCTAAATCTGACTTCCTACGATGAGATCTTTCAGACGGAAGAAACCAGAATCGAATCCTCTCAGGAGAAGGTCATCGATATTCCTTTGACCGAGCTGCACCCTTTCAAGAATCACCCCTTCAAGGTGACAGATGACGAATCGATGCTGGAGACAGCCGAGAGCATCGACGCCATCCGGGAAGCGGTGAGAGAACTGGAACAGGCAGGATACATCGTCCGAACCAGAGAGAGAAATGAATTTGGCCACCTCAAGGGTACGGACTACATGATTTATGAAAAGCCTCACCTGTCGGCAGATTCTTCAGAAATCAAGGAGCCAATGTTGGAGAAACCTGCATTGGGAAAGCCTACGTTGGAAAATTCAATCTTGGATAATCCAGTATTGGAGAAGCCTACGTTGGAAAATCCAACGCAATTAAATACTAAGAAAACAAGTAAAGACCCATTAATGACTATGGGATTAAGTAAACATCCATCAATTCCTGATCCATCAAGAGAAGACAAGGTAGAGAAGGATGAGATGAGATTGGATGCTCATTCCATCAAGGAGGCCATCAAGGATAAAATCGAATACAAGTTTATTGTTCAGCGTTATGATAAGGACCGTCTGAATGAAATTGTCGACCTGATGGTGGAGACCCTCTGCTCCAAGCGAGAATATATCACCGTTGCCGGAGATGATTACCCGGCGTCCCTGGTCAAGGAAAGGCTACAGCGCATCGACAGCACCCACATTGAATATGTCTTTGAATGCCTGGATAAAAACACCACCTTCATCCGGAACATCAAGAAATACCTCCTGAAGACGCTATTCAACGCCCCATCCACCATCGACAGCTATTACACCGCACTGGTAAAACACGATCTTTACGGGCCAGGCACTCGCTTTTATGAGGATCTCGGAAGCCTAATTAAATCCAATAAGTAAGCATCATATCTACAGGTTTGAAAGTGGTTATGAGCTCATGGCTTTTTCAGATAGATCCCTTACTGCATCGATCACCATAGCCCATGAAATATCTGCCGCATAGAAGTACTTCTTCTGATATTTTTGCCAGAGATCAGCCATGATCTCATTCTCCATTATGAAATCAATAGTATTCATAACTCCCGTCGCCATCTGTTTGGTAGTACCGCGTTTTTCAGCTGTCTTATTCAGTGCTGTCTTAAAAATATTTACGTCGAAGGTTTGAGTATTGGTCAGGACATATACATCGTAAAAATCTCTCATGCGGGTATTGGTCACGCCACGGGTAATGATCGTCTCAAACTTCTCAGCAAGCACCGTTTCCAAGTTGTATGCCATAATGCTGATCGTTCTATCTTCAAACATCAGTTTAAAGGCATACTCAATTTCCCTCGGGGTAACGGAATCTCCAGTTGTGATGTCTATCTTTAGCATCTGTCGCGTTTTATCAAAGACGGCGCCGATCGAAACACGATACCCCGGATAGTCCGCTTCCTCTCGTATCTCCTCAATCCCTTGAAATGAAAATACAGCACCGTCCTCGATCTGAATTTTTAAGATTTCCTCAATGATCGCTGTTAGTTCAGTCTTAGATAGAGTCTGCCCTTTGATCGTAGCATCCATATCCATTGTGGTGCGCGCATCAATGCCAACCATCGCAGCAATAAGCATGCCTCCTTTAAGGATGAAGTTATGTTTGAAATCTGATACAGCGATACGTTCCAAAAAGCGCTCCATCATGAAGTTGCGAAGCAGGATCTCAGCCTCTACATTCGATTTTTTCGAAAGGTTTCGGATTAAAGCTTTTAACTGTGTGGATGTTCTCATAACAACACCTCCATGTAGCTTCTGAGTTGCTTGGTCACTTTGAACGTTTCTGCCATTTGCATGAGTTGATTCAGATTTTTATCTCTACGCTTGGCGTAACGCTTGATCGCATCTGCCACAACGGCGATGTCTAAATCGTTCCTACTTCTCAGGCAATCACAAATTGTGCGTTCCATATCATAAGCCTTAACAGAATTTCCAAACATTGTTGTAAGTTTTGTGACTCCGATTTCGTGTAATTCCCGCTTAATTGTGAAAACAGTGAAGCCATCCTCTCGAAGCCGTGTTGGATTATAGCCTGTTGGAACTGTAACCATATAGTTGATTGGATCACGGTCTGTCAGTTCGTGCAGAAACAGTGCTGTCTCATGTGAATAGATGATTTTCGGGCGCCGAAGTTGGACGATATACATCTTGTCAGTAAATTCATCAGGCAAAACATAAATCCCTGTAGCCACTCGTTCCAAATCGCCTGAATGCACGAGCAGGCGCAATCTTTCGTTTGAGACTCCGGCTTCATTTGCCTGGGCGGTAGTAACGATCCCGCCATTCTGTTTAAGGACTGATTGAAGTTCATTGGGCATAGCCATGCTACCACCTCCGATTTGATTTCCGTGCTAATATCGTATACCAAACTTGCACAAAAATCAAGTTAATTTGATTTCTGTGCACATCTCATCAACGAAACGAGCATAATAATCAAATTTTCTTCGAATCATTTTTTTGAAAGGAGTACCTATAAATGAAAAGACCTCTTGCCTATATCACCGCTTCCTGGAGCGATGACCCAACTGAAAACTCGGAGATTGCTGCCAAATACAGCCGGAAGGTATTCGATGCGGGCTACAACCCCATCTGTCCGATCCTGATGCTTTCAACCTTCATTGATGACGGTATCCCCCAGGAGCACAAGGACAGACAGGACATCGAGCTTGATTATCTCAGACGCTCGAATGTCCTTGTGGTTTGCGGTTCTCGAATCGACGAAGCCGTTAAAAACGATATTGCCATTGCTGAACGCTATCGCATTCCGGCAACTACCTTAAACGGCATCCTGACCGTTAAAAGCCACGGTCAGAAAAGTCCTGCCAGGTAACTGAAAAATCCATTCCCGATTTTGCGCGAAACATTGGATAAAAGGAATGTTTCGTGCAATTTCAGAAACAAAAAAGGAGACGATATCTATGGATGTATTGATTGTTGAACCTGAAAAAGTGCCGCGTATGGCTAACATCATTGGGGACCTGAACTCTCTGCAGCGGGTATATCGAAGCCGTTTATCCCTATGACGACCCGGTTGCCATTGTCTGCCATGAAGAAGGCAAGCTCATCGGCCTCCAACTGAATCGCAAACTGGAGGACTATGACATCATCGCCGGAACCTTTATCGTCTGCGGTCTTGGTGAAGAAGATTTTGATTCCCTGTCGCCTGAGATGGCGGAAAAGTATCGGGAGAAATTTGCAGATCCTGAGATCTTCATGAAATTGGGCAGCCGCATCGTCGCTATCCCCATCAAACCCAAGGACGAGCTGCATATGAACAAACCAAAACAGAAGTCCACGGAACCGGAGCTCTAAATCTTACTGAGCTTTACGAGTTTACTTATTTCTAATGCAAGATACGTATTTTTGTGAATTTCATTCACCTAACGGTGAAAGGAGGTATTTTTCATGCAGGAAGAAGTGGAAAACAGGACCGTCGCCTTGGCCGTCAGTACCACACGGATGACGGGTCGTGTTCTGAAAGCCGCACTCATCAAGCTATTAGCGGAAATGAAGAAGAGCCAGGACAGTCCGCCGCAGATCCCCATGGCAAGCAGACCGTGAAGGAGCTCATCGGTCAGAATGCCGGAGTCTCCAACATTGAGATCACAGACAAAAACATCAAGTCCTTTGAGCAGGTGGCCAGAAAATACGGCGTAGACTATGCCCTCAAGAAGGATACTACCGGAGAGAAGCCAAAATACCTGGTCTTCTGGATCTTTAAACCTTTTGTGGCCGTTCTTCTGGTCACTCATACCTTCGATATCGTCATGGGCATCTTCGATATGGCACAGTCGGTGGTAAGCAGCGCATCCGGGGTTATATCAGCGGACGCCTCGGTGGGACCCATCCCCATGG
>DIMT01000038.1:9121-12913 GCA_002425705.1 Firmicutes bacterium UBA5559 | reverse complement strand
GCAAAACTATTTTACAACAGAAAAGGTCACTATGGATTTTTTATTGGTTCAATTTGATTTTACAATGAGTCTAAAAAATATGGAGGAAATCATGAGCAAAAAAATAATGAAAACAATGGACGGCAACACGGCTGCGGCCTATGTATCCTATGCATTTACCGATGTTGCAGCCATATACCCGATTACCCCTTCCTCCACCATGGCAGAAGTGGTGGACGAATGGGCAGCTTATGGGAAGAAGAATATTTTTGGCCAGACCGTCCGGTTAGCGGAGATGCAGTCTGAAGCCGGTGCTGCAGGAGCTGTTCATGGTTCCCTGGCAGCGGGTGCTTTAACGACTACGTATACCGCGTCCCAGGGTCTGCTTTTAATGATTCCCAATATGTATAAAATGGCAGGAGAACTGCTGCCGGCCGTATTCCACGTTTCGGCCCGGACCCTGGCTACCCACGCTCTGTGCATTTTCGGAGACCATTCCGATGTCATGGCTACCAGGCAGACCGGATTTGCCATGCTGTCATCCAACTCGGTTCAGGAAGTCATGGATATGGGAGGCATCGCCCACCTGTCCGCCATCAAATCCCGGGTGCCTTTCCTGCACTTCTTTGATGGTTTCCGAACCTCTCACGAGATTCAGAAAATCGAAGCTATCGACTACGATGATTTTAAAGCCCTGGTGGATATGGACCAGGTGCAGGCGTTCCGGGAAAGAGCCCTGAATCCGGAGCACCCGGTCACTCGGGGAACCGCCCAGAATCCGGACATCTTCTTCCAGGCAAGAGAAGCCTGCAACCCCTTCTATGACGCGGTCCCTGAGGTCGTTGTCAACTACATGAAGGAAATCAGCCGCATTACCGGACGAACCTACAATCCCTTTGATTATGTAGGAGCGCCGGACGCCGAATATGTGATCGTTGCCATGGGTTCTGTCTGTGAGACCATTGAAGAAACTCTGGAAAGACTCCTTGCTGAAGGAAAGAAAGTCGGTCTGGTCAAGGTTCGGCTCTACCGACCCTGGGTCACCGAATTTTTCCTGAAAGCCTTGCCCAAAACCACAAAAAAGATTGCCGTTCTGGATCGGACCAAAGAACCGGGTGCCTTCGGAGAACCCCTGTTCCAGGACGTCCTTTCCTCCCTGTTCAACCAGGACAATGCCCCGAAAGTGTTCGGGGGCCGTTACGGGCTAGGATCCAAGGATACTACTCCGGCTATGATCAAGTCCGTCTATGACAATCTGTTTGCAGAGAAAACCTCTGCCCCCTTTACCATCGGTATCGAGGATGATGTGACCAATCTGTCCCTGAACTACGATCCGTCCTTTACCACCGGTTCTGCCGGCACTATCAGCTGCAAGTTCTGGGGTCTGGGATCTGACGGAACCGTAGGAGCCAACAAAACAGCCATCAAGATCATCGGAGATGAAACCGATAAATATGCCCAGGGCTACTTTGCCTATGATTCCAAAAAGTCCGGCGGAGTCACCATTTCCCACCTGCGATTCGGGGATACCCCCATTAAATCCACCTACCTGATCAATCAGGCGGATTATGTGGCTTGCCATGCCCAGGCCTACCTGACTCAGTACGATATGCTGTCGGATCTGAAACCAGGCGGGACGTTCCTGCTGAACTGCATCTGGGACAAGGAGGAATTGGACGAAAAACTGCCGGCCCACATCAAGAAGGCCCTGGCAGATAAAGATGCCAAGTTCTACATCATCAATGGAACGAAGCTTGGGGAAGAAATCGGTCTGGGCAACCGGATCAACATGATCATGCAGGCCGCCTTCTTCCAGCTGACCGGAGTCATCCCCGTTGAAGATGCGGTGAGATATCTGAAGGAAGGAATTGAAAAGGCTTACGGCAAGAAGGGCCAGAGAATCCTGGATATGAACAATGCCGCCGTAGACAAGGGCATCACCGAAGCGGTTCTGGTTGAAATTCCCGATGCATGGAAGAGCCTGAAAGCAGAAGCCATCCAATCCGGAGATGTTCCGGCCTTTATAGAAGAAGTTCTGGTTCCCATGAACCGCCAGGAAGGGGACAAGCTTCCCGTCAGTGCCTTTAAAGGCCGTGAAGACGGCACCTTCCCCTGTGGGACCAGTGCGTATGAAAAGAGGGGAATCGCTACGTATGTACCGGAATGGCAGATCGACAACTGCATCCAGTGCAACCAGTGTTCCTTCGTCTGCCCCCATGCTGCTATCCGATCCTTCCTGGTCACCGAAGAGGAAGCTGCCAATGCTCCTGAGACCTTCAAAACCTTGGAAGCAACCGGAAAGGAATATGCCGGCTACCGGTACCGGATTCAGGTATCCCCCTATGATTGTGCCGGATGCGGCAACTGTGCCGACATCTGCCCGGCCAAGACCAAGGCCCTGATCATGAAGCCGCTGGAAGAACAGGTAGTCGAAAGGACCAACTGGGATTATGCTGCAGCCCTCTCTTCCAAGGAAGGCAAAATCAACAAGGAAACCCTGAAGGGAAGCCAGTTCGTACAGCCCTATTTCGAGTTTTCCGGCGCTTGCTCCGGATGCGGAGAGACCCCATATATCAAACTGATCACCCAGCTTTACGGAGACCGGATGATGATCGCCAACGCCACCGGATGTTCTTCTATTTACGGAGGATCCGCTCCTTCCATGCCTTACTGCACCGATGAAAAGGGCAGAGGACCGGCCTGGGCCAACTCCCTCTTTGAGGATAATGCCGAATATGGATATGGTATGCTCATCGCCGATAAGCAGATGAGAGATAAGCTCCAGCTGACCATGGAAGAGTTGATGACCACCGGTGCACCGGAAGAAGTAAAAACAGCCTGTCAGGACTGGATCGATAACCGGGAAGAGGGAAGCGTGACCCGGGCTAAGAGCGAAGCCGTGCTGGCTGCTCTGGAAGCCTACGCTCCTGCAGATGAAGCTCAAAAAGCTCTGAAAAAAGATATCATGGACCGAAAGGATTACCTGGTCAAGAAATCCTTCTGGGCCTTCGGCGGAGACGGATGGGCTTACGACATCGGTTTCGGCGGCCTAGATCATGTCATTTCCGCAGGAGAAGACATCAACATCCTGGTCATGGATACCGAGGTGTATTCCAATACAGGAGGACAGGCTTCCAAGTCCACTCCGGTGGCTGCCATCGCCAAATTTGCAGCAGCTGGAAAGAGAATCAAGAAAAAGGATCTGGGCATGATGGCCATGTCCTATGGATACGTATATGTGGCTCAGGTAGCGATGGGGGCTGACAAGTCTCAGCTGCTGAAAGCCATTAAGGAAGCAGAAGCCTATAAGGGACCTTCCGTGATCATTGCGTATTCACCCTGCATCAACCACGGCCTGAAAAAGGGAATGGGCAAATCTCAGGAGAACATGAAGGACGCCGTCAATTCTGGTTACTGGCACCTGTATCGGTTCAACCCGATGCTGGAGCTGGAAGGAAAGAACCCCTTCGTGCTGGATTCCAAGGAACCCACGGCCAGCTTTAAGGAATTCATCATGGATCAGACCAGATACTCCTCCCTGGAGAACGAATTCCCGGATGTGGCTGATCGACTGTTCGAGATGACGGAAGAAAATGCAAAGAGCAAGTACGAATCCCTGTTGCGTCTGACCCGATAGGAGAATAAAACCCCGGAAGGAAGGTGGAATCCATGAAAGAACTGCTGAGAGACTGGGATTATAAGAAGCACGCCTGCGCGGTGACCGGCCTGTATCTGCTGATCAGCCTGATTGGAAATCTGGTGCTGGGCACCTGCCGCAGCCTGGGAAAAACAAAGGGAAAGCCCCTGGCCAAG
>DIMT01000038.1:0-9110 GCA_002425705.1 Firmicutes bacterium UBA5559 | reverse complement strand
CGAGTCCATAAGCTTCACCGGCGGGAAAAGATTTTCAATGGGGCGGTGCTGGGATGCTATCTCTTTGACATGACTGCCACCTACCAGATTCTTCGATGGGTCCGGGGGAAGCTGCTGAAATAGCAGCTGAAGTAAAGAAATAACCTTTAAACACCTACAAGATAACAGAAAACCCTGCTTCAGAAAGAAGCAGGGTTTTCTGTTTGGGGTTATGTTAAAGTTTATTGGCTTGATGTTATTTTTTCAGACCCATCAACTCATCGGTGAAGATGCGGGCATCCATCAGCTTCGGCTCTCCGTCCATTTTAGGTACAAAGTCCATCTGATCCAGGATATCCTTCTGAAGGTCTACACCCGGTGCGATTTCTGTCAGATACACGCCGCCTTCTCTCAGTTCGAAGACTGCCCGTTCTGTGATGTACATGACCGGTTGTTTTAAAGATGCGGCATAGGGGCCGCTGAACGTAATCTGCTCCACGGTATCGATGAATTTCTTCTCGGACCCTTCCTGAAGGATGTGGAGTTTGCCGTCTTTAACGTCGGCCTTGAAGCCACCGGCGGTAAAGGTTCCGCAGTAGAATACTCTCTTGGCGTTCTGAGTGATGTTGACGAATCCGCCACATCCGGCAATACGGGGGCCAAATCGGCTGACGTTGATGTTACCGTCTTTGTCTGCCTGAGCCAGACCCAGGAAGGCCAGGTCTGCACCACCGCCGTCGTAGAAGTCAAATTGCTCGTGGTGGGAGAGGATGGCTTCTGCGTTAACAGCAGCCCCGAAACGGGTACCACCGCAGGGCACGCCGCCTACTGGACCGGCTTCCACGGTGAGGGTCATCCAGTCCAGGATGCCTTCTTCGTTGGCTACTGCCGAAACGTACTCCGGGATGCCGATTCCCAGATTGACCACCGTATCCATCGTCAGTTCCATAGCGGCTCTCCGGCCGATGACTTTTTTGGGAGAAAGGGGCGGAATCGGAATAGCGCCAGCAGGAACCTGAAGTTCTCCGCATAAAGAGGGATCATAATCACAGCCAAAGGACTGGAGATGATCTTCAGGATCCTTGGTAATGACCAGTGCATCAACATAAATTTTGGGAAGTCGAACCAGTCTTGGATCCAGCAAGCCGGCCTTGACGATTTTTTCTACCTGAACGATGACGATGCCGCCGCTGTTTTTTACGGCCTGGGCAATGGCAGTGGTTTCGCCGGGGCCGATTTCTTTATGCAGGGTAACATTACCGGCTTCGTCCGCATAGGATCCTCGCAGGAAAGCCACGTTAATCGGGAAGGCTTTATAAAGAAGTCGCTCCTGGCCCATAATATTGACCAGTTCTACGGCGTTTTCCGTGGTTCGTGCATTCATTTTACCCCCTTCGATCCGGGGGTCCACGAAGGTGTTGAGCCCAACGTGGGTGATGGTTCCCAGCTTATGAGCGGCAATGTCCCGGCAAAGCTGGGAGAGGGTCCCCTGGGGCAGATTGTAGGCTTCAATCTCGTTGTTCAGGATCATCTTGCCGATGGCGGGAGCTGTGTTGTAGTGGCCGGCAATCATCCGCTTCAGAAGGCCTTTGTGGGCGAAGTGATCAGCACCGCTGCCATCCCGGTTGCCTTGGGAGCCAGGAAAGAAATAGGTCAGGTCTTTGGGTGAGCCGGTTTCCAGGAATCGTTTTTCCAGAGCCTTGGTCAGGGCTTCCGGACATCCGCTGGCAACAAAGCCGCTGGTTGAAATGGTATCGCCGTCCTTGACCAGCAGGGCGGCCTCTTCTGCAGTAATGATTTTCTTGGTTCTCATGTTGTACCCCTATAATTATTGATATTTATTTGTTTGTTCTTTATTTGTTTTCAAACTTGGCCGGTCTCTTTTCCAGGAAAGCCGTCATGCCTTCTTTTCGGTCTTCGGAACAGAAGGGTGCCCCGCAAGCTTCTCCTTCAAAGGCGATGCCGGTCTTCACGTCCAGCATGATGCCGTTGTTGACGGCGGTCTTAACGGCCTTGATGGCGATGGGTGCTTTGGACATGATGGTCTGGGCGATTTTTTCGCAGGTGGGAATCAGGTCGTCGGCTTCCACTACTTTTTCAACCAGGCCGATTCGAAGGGCTTCCTGAGCATTGACCATTTCAGCGGTCATCATCATGTATTTGCCCATGCCTTTTCCTACCAGTCTGGGCAGACGCTGAGTTCCGCCAAAGCCGGGGATAATGCCCAGGTTGACTTCCGGCTGACCGAATTTGGCATTGACGGAAGCGATGCGGATGTCACAGGCCATCGCCAGTTCGCATCCGCCACCAAGAGCAAATCCGTTGATAGCGCCGATGACCGGCTTGCTGATTTCCTCGATGTGGTTCATGACCAGGGCCCCTTGTTTCATCATATCCTGTCCAGCAATTCCGGAAAGGTCGACCATCTGAGAGATGTCAGCACCGGCGACAAAGGCCCGGCCTTCTCCGGTCAGGATGGCTGCTCCTACTTCCGGGTCCTGATCAACCATGGTGAAAGCCTGATACAGTTCATCCAGGACTTCCTTGCTCAGGGCGTTCAAAGCCTTGGGACGGTTTACGGTAACATAGGCGATATGGTCCTTGACTTCGTACTTTAAATTCTCAAACATGACTTCCTCTCTTTCTTCTGAACAGACATAAAATTCATCATCACTACCATAAAAAATGCATCGGATATTTCCATTATAATGCATCCTGGAGGCAATGAAAAACAAGTAATTGAATGTGCAATACATTTCTATCATAGATACTAACACTTTGACAAGTATTTATCAAGTGAAAAAACGCAAATTATAACAAATTTAAGGATTTCTTTACATTATACGTATTTTGTATCATGTATACATGAAAATCGCGTTAAATATTTATCAAAATCCCTTGCAGTTTTATTTCTAAAGTATTATAATAGGGCTGACATTGTAACAAAATGATAAAAAAATGGAGGTCTAAAATGGCAAACTTATTCTCAATCCCTCAATACATCTTTTCAGGGGAAAACGCACTGCAAATGAGCGGGCAGCACATCAAGAGCTACGGAAAGAAGGCTCTGATCGTGACGGATGATATGATGGTGAAACTGGGAAACGTACAGAAATTGACTGATACATTGGACGAAATAGGTGTTTCGTATGTAATATATTCCGGAATCAACAGTGAACCTACTCATTCCATGATCGATGAAGGAGTAGACATCTATAAAAAAGAAAAATGCGAATTCCTGATTGGAATCGGCGGCGGAAGCCCCATGGATTCCATGAAGGCTATCGGTGCTGTCGTTACCAACGGCGGAAGCATCACTGAGTATATGGGCAAGGTCATCGAACATTCCCTGCCTCCGACCATCGCCATCCCCACCACAGCGGGAACCGGTTCGGAAGCGACGAAGGTATCCATCATCACCAACACCAACACCAACGTGAAGATGCTGCTGAACGATCCCAAGCTGATGGCGAACATCGCCATCGTGGACCCGGTATTCACCGTAACGGCTCCTCCGGCTGTCACTGCAGCCACCGGCGTAGACGCGCTGACCCATGCCATTGAAGCTTACACTTCCCTGAAGGCATTCTCCATGAGCGACATTTATGCCGTTTCAGCCATCAAGAGAATCTTCGACAACATTTACGAAGTATACTCCAATGGTTCCAACCTGCAGGCAAGAAGAGAAATGGCCATCGCGTCCCTGGAAGCCGGTATTGCTTTCAGCAACGCTTCCGTTACCATCGTTCACGGCATGAGCCGGCCCATCGGTGCGATGTTCCATGTGCCCCACGGTTTGTCCAATGCCATGCTGCTGAAGGTATGCCTTCCCTACATTAAGCCCGGTGCGACTGCTCGTCTGAATCACCTGGCAAAGGAAATCGGCGTATATCGACAGGGTATGACTGCCGATGAAGGAGCCGATGCTTTTGTCGTCGCCACCATTGCCCTGCTGAGAACCCTGAACATCCAGACACCGGCCGAATTCGGCATCAGCAGAGACGAATTCTTCCAGGCTATTCCCAAGATGTCCTCCGATGCACTAGCCAGCGGAAGCCCGGGCAATACCAGGAGAGTTCCCAACCAGGAAGAAATCGAAGAGCTGTACCGTAAGCTCTGGTATTAAAAGCATTTTGTATGCAGAATACATTGTGAAAAAAATACTTTTAACAAATAATTATATTGACGCTGGATTGTCAATCATATAATCTATTCCCATAGGCGTTCTGAGTGAACGCCGTTTGGGTTTAATTCAACAGATATAAAGTTTAGGAGGAAAAACAAAAATGGATTTCAAGCTTACCAAAACGCATTTACTGCAGCAGGAAATGTTCCGCAGATTTGCAGAAAACGAAGTAAAGCCCCTGGCCGAAGAAATGGACGAAACAGAAATCTTTGATTTGGAGCTTCTGAAAAAGATGCACCGATATGGACTGATGGGGATTCCCTATTCCAAGAAATACGGCGGAGTAGGCGGAGACTATCTGGGCTATGCTCTGGCTATGGAGGAAATCGCAAAAGTAGACGGAAGCACCAGCATCACCATTTCCGTACACACATCCCTGGCTTGTTCTTGTATCAATGATTTCGGAACCGAAGAGCAAAAGGAAACCTGGCTGCGGCCCCTGATCGACGGATCCAAAACCGGATGCTATGGTCTGACCGAGCCTAACGCCGGAACCGATGCTGCCGGACAGCAGACAAAGGCTGTTCTGGACGGAGACCACTACATCATCAACGGTACCAAGATTTTCACCACCAACTCCGGTTTTGCCGATACCTTCGTCATGTTCGCCATGACCGACAAATCCGTAGGAACCAAAGGCATTTCCTGCTTTGTGGTTGACCGGAACACTCCGGGCCTGACCGTAGGACCCAACATTCACCGAATGGGTATCCGTGCGGCTTCCAACTGCGAAGTCAGCTATGAAAACGTCCGAATCCCCGTAAGCCAGAGAATCGGCAAAGAGGGTGAAGGATTTAAAATCGCCATGAAGGCTCTGGACGGCGGACGAATCGGTATCGCGGCTCAGGCTACTGGTATCGCTCAGGGAGCCCTGAACGAAGCCATCAAATATGTAAAGGAAAGAAAGCAGTTCGGAAAGAGAATCTCTTCCTTCCAGAACACTCAGTTCAAGGTTGCTGAGATGCAGACCCTTATCGATGCTGCCAGAATGATGACCTGGAGAGCGGCTGTAGCCAAGGACAATAAAGAAAACTTCGGGCCCATGGCTGCTCAGGCGAAGCTGTTTGCTTCTCAAATCGCCAACGATGTCTGCCGGGATGCAGTACAGCTGATGGGTGGATACGGATACTGCCGAGAATATCCGGTGGAAAGAGCGCTGAGAGACGCCAAGATCACTGAAATCTACGAAGGAACCTCCGAAGCCATGAAGATGGTTATCGCCGGCTCCATGAAAATATTCTAAGCAACTGTCGAAAGGAGTAATGAACAATGAAAATCGTTGTATGCATAAAGCAGGTACCTGATACGAATGAGGTTAAGCTGGATCCGGTCACCAATACCCTGATCCGGGATGGCGTGCCCAGCATCATCAACCACGATGACAAGTCCGGAATCGAAGCAGCACTGGTTCTGAAAGAAAGATTCGGCGGAACGGTTACTGTTGTCTGCATGGGACCTCCCCAGGCAGATCTGGCTCTGAGAGAAGCCCTGGCTATGGGTTGCGATGATGCCTATCTGATTTCCGCAAGAGAATTCGGCGGATCCGATACATGGGCAACCGCAGCAATCATTTCTGCTGCCCTGAAGAAAATCGGCTACGACCTGATCATCACCGGTCGTCAGGCCATCGACGGAGACACCGCTCAGGTTGGTCCCCAGATTGCAGAAACCCTTGGAATTCCACAGGTTTCCTATGCAGAAGAAATTTATGACATCGAAGACGGCAGCAAGGTAATCGTCAAGAGACAGTACGAAGACCGATATCACATCATCGAAGTCAAGATGCCCTGCCTGCTGACAGCCCTGACCGAACTGGCAGATCCCAGATACATGCACGCCGGCGGCATCATTGATGCTTACGAAAAGGAAATCCCGGTTATCGGTTATGAAGACCTGAAAGATGATCTGGTTCTGGAACACATTGGACTGAAAGGCTCTCCCACTAATGTATTCAAGTCCTTCACCAAGCAGGCGAAGGGCACCGGCGAGCTGCACAAGGAGCTGAGCCCGGATGAAGCGGTAGAGCTGATCATCAAAAAAATGGAAGATAGACACATCATCTAATTGAGAAGGAGGAACCGATAAATGAGCAGAGATATCTATGTAGTTGCAGAGCAGCGGGATGGCGAAATCGCAAAGGTTTCATTCGAGCTGATTGGAGAAGCCACCAAGCTTGCCGCAGATTTAGAACAGAAAGTCGTTGGTGTCCTGATGGGAGACCAGATTAAGGATAAGGCCCAGAGCCTGATCGAAGCCGGAGCAGATTCCGTAGTGTATGTGGAAGATAAGATGCTGGCTGAGTACGTGACTGAGCCCTATGCAAAGGCTCTTACCGCTATCATTAAAGAGTGTGACCCGGAGATCCTTCTTTTCGGAGCTACCTCCATCGGTCGTGACCTGGCACCCCGTGTTGCTTCCAGGGTTCACACCGGCCTGACTGCAGACTGCACCAAGCTGGACATCGATGTATGGAAGGCCAACGAAGAAGATCCGGGACAGAAACTGCTGTTCATGACAAGACCTGCCTTCGGCGGTAACATCATGGCCACCATCCTGTGCAAGCACTACCGGCCCCAGATGGCAACCGTACGGCCTGGCGTTATGAAGCGAATCCCGGTTGACCACAGCCGCACCGGTGAAGTGAAGGAAATCAAAGTAGAATTCAAGCCGGAAGATATGAACGTCGTCATCCGTGAAATCGTCAAGGAAGAGCACAAGAAGGTAGACATCACCGAAGCAAAATGCCTGATCTCCGGCGGCCGAGGAATCGGATCCCCTGAGTTCTACGGAACCCTGCAGGAAGTAGCGGACATCATCGGTGGAGAAATCTCCTCTTCCAGAGCCAACGTTGACGCTGGCTGGATCGCCAGAGACCGTCAGGTTGGACAGACTGGTAAGACCGTACGACCGGAACTGTACATGGCTTGCGGTATTTCCGGAGCTATCCAGCACGTTGCCGGTATGGAAGGATCCGAATATATCATCGCCATCAACAAGAACGACACCGCTGCCATCTTTGATGTTGCAGACCTGGGAATCGTCGGCGATGTACGAGTGATCATGCCCAAACTGGTTGACGCCCTGAAGAAATACAAAGTCGCCAACGCCTAACCAACAGTATAAACAGTTCTGCCTGTTGGCAGGTTTTGACAAGTAATAAAGCCCTATAAATCCATGTTTACCAAGGATTTATAGGGCTTTTTCGTGCCTTTTACATGTCAGCTATCAGAACAGCTTTAACCGTTGGCGGGTTTAGATGATGCCGAATCCGCCGAGCATGATCAGGATGATAGCGATTGGAGCAACGAACTTTACCATAATGGTATAGATGCCTTTTAGCTTGAAAGGATATCGGCCGTGGGAGCTGATTTCGTCAGCCGCCTTGTCCACGCCCCAGACCCAGCCGACCAGGATACAGAAAAGCAGTGCGCCCAGAGGCATCAGCAGCTTGTCGGTCATGAATTCCATGAAGTCTCCAAGTACCGGATAGGATACGCCGTTAGCGTCCAGCCAGATGCCCTTGAGGTTGGCATAAGCCTGAGACAGGGTGTACAGGATGCCGATTCCGAACATGATGACAGACAGCCCTGCAGCAGCAATTGTTCTGCTGATGTTCAACTCTTCCGTTACGTAGGCAACAGTACCTTCCAGAATGGAGATGGCTGAGGTGATTGCTGCAAACAGAAGCAGGATGTAGAAGAGGGCGCCGAAGGCAGTACCAAAGGGCATAGCCTGGAAAGCACTTGCCAGGGAGATGAAGGCAAATCCGGCATTTCCTCCTTCAGTAATGGCGATTCCGGCAGCGAAAGCAATGGGAATCATAGCGAATCCGGCCAGAAGAGCCACTGCAGTATCCAAACCGCAAATCATGAAGGTGTTCTTAACCAGGTTTTCTTCTTTGTTCAGGTAAGAGCCATAGGTACACATAACGCCCATACCAAGTGACAGGGAGAAGAAGGCCTGACCCAGAGCAGCCAGTATGACATTGGCGTCAACTTTGCTGAAATCAGGGTACAGCAGATACTTCAGACCTTCGCTGGCACCTTCAATGGTGATACCTCTGATAAACAGAAGGATCAGCAGGATGAACAGCGTAGGCATCAGAACCTTGTTCAGCTTTTCAATCCCATTGGATACACCCTTGATGACGACGAACGCTGTAATAGCGATGAAAATAAAGGGATAGATGATGGCTCCTTCGATTGGGAAGACTCCGCCGGCTCCTAAAATATCCTCCAGGAAGAAGTTTACAGGATCGGCATAAACCTTTGAGCCTCCGGTCAGGTAAGCCACGCAGTACTTGAGTACCCATCCACCTACATGAGAGTAGTAGGACAGGATGATGAATCCGGTCAGGATTCCCATGCCACCGATGAACGTCCACTTCTTGTCGATGGTCCGAAGAGCACCGACCGCATTTTTCTGGGCATTACGACCCACAGTGAACTCGGTGATCATAACGGTAGCACCGATCAGAAATACAATAAGGAAATAAATCAGAATAAATGCACTTCCTCCATTGCCATAGGCCATTCTGGGGAATTTCCAGATGTTGCCCAGTCCAACGGCGGAACCTGCGGCTGCTAATATAAAGCCTATATTAGTTGCCCATTGTCCTCGTTTTTCCATAAGAACCTCCTAAAAAACGACAGATAATAACGAATGATAATTGCGGGATAAAAAACCGTTGAAAATGGGAGAAAAAAACACGAATTTTTCACCTTTTCAACATGTTTAGACCTAATAAATATACTAAATAACACGAACAATGTCAAGGCGCTTTGTGTATGGATACAAAATTCCGAACATTTTTTTAGGCTGAAAGCCATGGATGGAAAAAAGAGAGCAAATAAGTAATTGTAAATAAACAAAAAAACCCGTATAATGAATAGGGAAAACACAGCCCTTTGGGAATATATAAAGGAACTCAACTTTCCCACACTAA
>DIMT01000019.1 GCA_002425705.1 Firmicutes bacterium UBA5559 | reverse complement strand
TCCCGATGTTTACATGGGGCTTATTTCGTTCAAATTTTTGTTTTGCCATTTTTATAATCCTCCCGGTTATTTGTTAATTTTTTCTACTAAGCTGTCAGGCAGCTTTTCAAAGTGGTGGAACTGCATGACATACACGCCTCGTCCCTGAGTCTTGGATCGCAGGTCAGTAGCATATCCGAACATTTCGGACAGGGGCACCATTCCTCGGACCGCAACTGCACCGGAGTGCATATCGGAGCCTTCGATCCGGCCTCTTCTGGAACTGATATCACCAATGATATCTCCCATGTACTCTTCCGGAACTGTAACCTCCACCTTGAAGATGGGTTCCAGAAGAATGGGCTTCGCTTTTCGGCAGGCTTCTTTGAAGGCCATGGATGCGGCAATCTTGAAGGCCATTTCGGAAGAGTCCACTTCATGGTAGGATCCGTCATACAGCTCTACGCCGACGTCCACCACCTGATAGCCAGCCAGAGGGCCAACTGCTGTGGATTCCTTGATACCTTCTTCGATCTTGCCAATGTATTCCTTCGGGATAGCGCCGCCCACGACGACGTTCTTGAACTCGAATCCGGATCCGGCTTCCCGAGGATAAATTCTGATTTTGACATGTCCGTACTGGCCTCGGCCTCCGGACTGTTTGGCGTATTTGTGGTCCACATCAGCATTCTGTGAAATCGTTTCTTTGTATGAAACCTGCGGCTTGCCCACATTGGCCTCTACCTTGAATTCTCTCAGCAGTCTGTCTACGATGATTTCCAGATGCAGCTCACCCATACCGGCAATGATGGTCTGTCCGGTTTCTGCGTTGGTATAGGTTTTGAACGTAGGATCTTCTTCAGCTAATTTTGCCAGGGCGATACCCATTTTTTCCTGACCAGCCTTGGTTTTCGGCTCGATGGCGATCTCAATGACCGGATCCGGGAAGTCCATGGATTCCAGGATGATGGCGTGCTTTTCGTCGCACAGCGTATCTCCTGTGGTGGTGTCCTTCAGCCCGACTGCAGCGGCGATGTCCCCTGCATACACTTCGTCGATTTCCTCCCTGCGGTTTGCATGCATCTGCAGGATTCTTCCGATTCGTTCCTTTTTACCCTTGGTGGAGTTATAGACATAGGAGCCTGACTGAAGGGTTCCGGAATACACACGGAAGAAAGATAGTTTTCCCACAAAGGGGTCTGTCATAATTTTAAATGCCAGGGCTGAGAATGGCCCCTTGTCATCTGCTGCTCTCTCCCCTTCCTCTTCGGAATCGGGAAGTATGCCCCTAATGGCCGGAATGTCCAGCGGAGATGGCAGGTAGTCCAGTACGGCATCCAGTAGCATCTGAACGCCCTTGTTCCGATAAGCAGATCCACAGATAACGGGAATCATCTTACCAGCAAGGGTCATGGTACGAATGGCTTCTTTGACTTCCGCCTTGGAGATTTCTTCTCCCTCCAGGAACTTCATCATCAGCTCTTCGTCCGCTTCTGCTACGGCTTCTTGTAACTTTTCTCTCCATTCATCAGCAAGGTCTTTCATGTCGGCCGGAATTTCTACGATGTCAAATTCTTTTCCCAGTTCATCCTTGTAGATTTCAGCTTTCATTTCCACTAAGTCGATGATCCCCACAAAATCGCTTTCGGATCCGATGGGCAGCTGGATGGGCACCGCATTGGCTTTGAGACGATCCTTGACCATTCCCACTACCCGGTAGAAGTCGGCACCCATGATGTCCATCTTGTTGATGAAGATCATTCGGGGAACCCGGTACTTCTCCGCCTGCCGCCATACGGTTTCAGACTGGGGTTCTACCCCACCCTTGGCACAAAGTACGGTGACAGCGCCATCCAGAACCCGGAGGGATCGTTCTACTTCAACCGTGAAGTCCACGTGTCCCGGGGTATCGATAATGTTAATTCTTGTATCTTTCCATTGGGCTGTAGTAGCAGCAGAGGTGATTGTGATACCTCGTTCCTGTTCCTGCTCCATCCAGTCCATGGTGGCGGATCCGTCATGGGTCTCGCCGATCTTGTGTGTTTTACCTGTGTAAAACAGTATTCGTTCTGTAGTAGTCGTTTTTCCGGCATCAATATGAGCCATGATCCCGATGTTTCTTGTTTTTTCTAACGGAAAACTTCTAGGCATCTACACATCCTCCCTTCTACTAATAATGATAACAAAACGGAAGGCTTTTACCATCTGTAGTGAGCAAAGGCTTTATTGGCCTCAGCCATCTTATGGGTATCTTCCTTCTTTTTGACGGATGCTCCCGCACCATTGGCGGCGTCCATCAATTCCTTAGCCAGTCTTTCGGACATGGTCTTTTCCCCTCTGGCACGGGTGTACTTGGTCAGCCATCGAAGACCCAGCGTCTGACGACGGTCAGATCGGACTTCCATGGGGACCTGGTAGTTGGCTCCACCCACACGACGGGCTTTGACTTCCAGAACGGGCATGATATTGTTCATTGCTTTTTCAAATACTTCCAGGGGTGCATTGCCAGTCTGCTTTTCGATCATATCGAAGGCATCGTAAACGATGGACTGGGCAACACCCTTCTTTCCGTCCAGCATGATGCTGTTGATCAGTTTGGCAACAGTCACGCTTCCATAAACCGGATCCGGAAGTACGTCTCTTTTAGGTATATTTCCTTTTCTTGGCACTTCTCTTCCCTCCTTGTTAGGATCGGTACTCGACAACATTTTCATTTGCCGCGGCGCACATGATATTTGTATCTATATATCAAGGGCCTTTAAATCCCGATTACTACTTATTGTTTTTTCTTTCCTCGTTTTGCACCGTACTTGGATCGGGCCTGTTTTCTGTTGGCCACGCCGGCAGTATCCAGGGTTCCTCGGACGATGTGATATCGTACGCCCGGCAGGTCCTTGACTCTTCCGCCTCGGATCAGAACGACGCTGTGCTCCTGCAGGTTGTGCCCGATTCCCGGAATGTAAGCAGTAACTTCGATTCCGTTGGTCAGTCGCACACGAGCTACTTTTCTAAGAGCTGAATTCGGCTTCTTAGGAGTAACCGTTTTAACGGAAGTGCACACGCCTCTCTTCTGGGGAGCAGCAATGTCGGTAGGAACTCGCTTAATGGTGTTCATTCCTTTCAACAGAGCCGGAGCGGTGGACTTCTTCACTGCGCTTGTTCTGCCTTCTCGTACTAATTGGTTGATTGTAGGCATTATTTTCTCCTTTCTTCATTGATTTTTTAGATTATATTTTAAATCAATCTGATTTAAAACCAAAAGAAATTTTATCACGGGTTGATGGGAAATGTCAACTTAAATCTGTGTCCATTTCGATGATCTCCGAGAGGATGGCTTCCTCTTCGTCGTGAATCGCCAGAGTGCCTTCTTCGTTGTATCCCTCTTCGTATCCGTCTTCGTACTCTTCTTCATAGCCAGTGGCAAAAGAGTCCATGTATTCCGTGTTGACGCCGTAGTCCAGGCCGATGTTCTTGTACCTCTTCATGCCGGTTCCCGCAGGGATCAGCTTTCCGATGATGACGTTTTCCTTCAGGCCAAGGAGCTTGTCGTTTTTGCCCTTGATGGCCGCATCGGTCAGTACCCGGGTCGTTTCCTGGAAGGATGCCGCTGACAGGAAGGAGTTGGTGGCCAGGGACGCTTTGGTGATTCCCAGCAGAACTCTTCTGGCTGCTGCTTCTTCACCGCCGTTTTCCCGGATCAGCTCATTGGCTTCATCCAGTTCGGCCTTGCTGTACAGGGCTCCAGGTAGCAGGTTGGAATCTCCTGCGTCTTCAATCTTGACCTTGGACAGCATCTGACTGACAATGACTTCGATGTGTTTGTCATTGATGTCTACACCCTGTTGCTTATACACTCGCTGTACTTCTTTGAGAAGGTATTGATACACCCCTTCCACTCCGTTGAGTCTCAGAATGTCATGGGGGTTCAGCGGACCATAGGTGATCTGACCGCCGGCCAGGACGTAGTCCCCTTCCTTGACGCATAACCGGGCCCCATAGGGTACCACGTAGATGTGTTCTTCTTCACCCCGAACCTTGACCTCCGTCTTGTTGTCCTTTCGGGTTTCGATGGAAACCACCGTACCGTCAGCTTCACAGATTTCAGCAAGTCCCTTGGGTTTTCTGGCTTCGAAAAGTTCTTCAACTCGCGGCAGACCGTGGGTGATATCGCTTCCTGCAACTCCTCCGGTATGGAAGGTACGCATGGTCAGCTGGGTTCCCGGTTCTCCGATGGACTGGGCGGCGGTAATACCAACCGCTTCGCCGATGTTGACGCCTTCACCGGTGGCCAGATTTCTTCCGTAGCACTTGGCGCAGATGCCAAAGGCGCTGTGGCAGGTCATGACGGAACGAATAGCGATGGTGTCAATGCCGGCAGCATCGATCTTGTCCGCCATACCCTCGGTAATTTCATCGTTCTGTTCCACCAGCAGCTCCCCGGTGGTCGGATGATAGACATCCATCAGGGAGGTTCTTCCGATGATTCGAAGCTTCAGCGGCTCGATGACTTCCTTGCCGTCGGTAAAGGCTTTGACTTCAATCCCCTCATCGGTTCCGCAGTCCACTTCCCGGACGATAACGTTATGGGAAACGTCTACCAGTCTTCGGGTCAGGTACCCGGAGTCGGCAGTTCGGAGAGCCGTATCCGCCAGACCCTTTCGGGCACCGTTGGTGGAGATGAAGTACTCCAGTACGGACAGACCTTCCCGGAAGTTGGCCTTGATGGGTATTTCAATGGTTTTACCGGAAGCGTTGGCCATCAGTCCCCGCATTCCGCCAATCTGACGGATCTGGTTCTTGCTGCCTCGGGCTCCGGAATGAGCCATGATGTATAAGTTGTTGAGGGAATCCAGGGATTCCATCAGGGCAGAGGCCACATCATCGGTGGTCTTGTTCCAGATGCTGATGACCTTTTCATATCGTTCCGTGTCCGATACCAGTCCGGCCCGGAAGGCTTTTTCATATTTTTCAACTTGGGCTTCAGCGGTATCAATGATGCCCTTCTTTTTCTCCGGAATTTCCATATCGGAAATACTGATGGTGATGGCACCCACTGTGGAATAGTGGAATCCGGTGGACTTAATGTAGTCCAGCATGATGGCCGTTCCCGTATTTCCATGGACCCTGTAGCATCGGTCGATGATGTTAGCCAATTTCTTCTTGTCGCACAGGAAGTCGATTTCCAGTGAATATTTATCGTTGGCCCGATCTACGTAGCCCAGATCCTGGGGTATCTCCTGATTGAAGATGAACCGGCCCACGGTGGATTCCACCATCTTGCCCCGGTTGTCTTTTTCATCGCAGAACAGTCTTACCTTGACTTTTGCATGGAGACCGACGACTCCGGCCTGATAGGCCATGATCATTTCGTCCAAATCGGTAAAGACCTTGCCGTCTCCCTTTTCCGCTTCTGTATCCCGATTGACAGAGCCCGGATGGGTCAGGTAGTAGCTTCCCAGAATCATATCCTGAGTCGGCGTAGTGATGGGTGATCCGTCCTTGGGCGCCAGGATGTTATTAACGGAAAGCATAAGGAATCTGGCCTCTGCCTGGGCTTCTACGGACAGAGGTACATGAACCGCCATCTGGTCGCCGTCAAAGTCGGCATTGTAGGCGGTACAGACCAGGGGATGAAGCTTGATGGCTTTTCCTTCCACCAGTACCGGCTCAAAGGCCTGGATGCCCAACCTGTGAAGGGTCGGGGCCCGGTTCAGAAGAACCGGATGCTCTTTTATGACTTCGTCCAGAACGTCCCATACTTCGGGGCGGACTTTCTCTACCATCCTCTTGGCACTTTTGATATTGTGGGCGCTGCCGTTTTCCACCAGCAGTTTCATGATAAAGGGCTTGAAAAGCTCCAGGGCCATTTTCTTGGGAAGTCCGCACTGATAGAATTTCAGCTCCGGACCTACCACGATTACCGATCGACCGGAATAGTCGACTCGCTTACCCAGCAGATTCTGCCGGAAACGTCCCTGTTTTCCCTTCAGCATGTCAGAAAGGGATTTCAGAGGTCGTGATCCAGGACCGGTGACCGGCCGGCCTCTTCGGCCGTTATCAATCAGCGCGTCTACTGCTTCCTGCAGCATTCTCTTTTCGTTTCGGACGATGATATCCGGTGCTCCCAGCTCCAGCAGCCGGTTCAGACGGTTGTTTCGGTTGATGACCCTTCGGTACAGGTCGTTCAGGTCAGAAGTGGCGAATCGTCCGCCGTCCAGCTGGACCATAGGCCGAAGATCCGGCGGGATAACCGGAATCACTTCCAGAATCATCCACTCCGGCTTATTGTTGGAAAGCTTCAGGGCTTCAATAACTTCCAGCCGCCTTACGATACGGATCTTCTTTTGTCCGCTGGCTTCTTTCAGCTTGGTTCTCAGATCCTTGGACAATGCGTCCAGATCGATCTGGGCCAGCAATTCCCGGACGGCCTCCGCACCCATGGCTGCTTTGAACTGGGTGCCGTACATCTGACGGGCTTCCCGGTACTGCTGCTCGGTGAGGATTTCCTTATAGGCAAAGCTGGTGTCTCCGGGATCGGTGACAATATAGGCGGCAAAATAGAGAACCTTTTCCAGGTTTCTAGGGGACATGTCCAGAACCAGACCGATCCGGCTGGGGATGCCCTTAAAATACCAGATGTGGGAAACGGGGGCGGCCAGCTGGATGTGGCCCATCCGCTCTCTTCTTACTTTGGCTTTTGTAACTTCAACACCGCATCGGTCACAGACGATTCCCTTGTATCGGATCCGCTTGTATTTTCCACAGTGGCATTCCCAGTCCTTGGTAGGACCGAATATTTTTTCACAGAAAAGGCCTTCCCTTTCCGGTTTCAGTGTTCTGTAGTTGATGGTTTCAGGCTTCTTAACTTCTCCGTGGGACCAGCTCAGGATCTTCTCGGTGGAAGCCAGGCTGATCTGCAGGGATTCAAAGTTATTCAACTCATAATTGTTGTTGTTTTTAATACTATCGTTGTTCAATGAGCCCTCCCCCTTTCTTATACTTCATCCGCAAAATCGTCTTCCGACAAATCGTCGACCCCTTCCGGGTCAAAGTCAGCGGAGCTGTCTGCGGCATCGGGACCGTCTTCCATAAATCCGGCTGCTCCCAGAGTTTCCTCCTCCACAGCGAATTCGGCATCCATATCCAGATCAGCAAGATTTTCCAGGCTGGCAATTCCCTCCAGCTCAACGGATTCTTTGATCTCGATTTCCTGGTTGTCTTCGGTGAGAACCTTAACGTCCAGGCCCAGGCTCTGCATTTCCTTGATCAGAACCTTGAAGGACTCGGGAATGCCTGGCTCCGGAATGTTTTCGCCCTTGACGATGGCTTCATAGGTTTTCACCCGTCCAACCACGTCATCAGACTTGACGGTCAGGATTTCCTGGAGGGTATAGGCTGCCCCATAGGCTTCCAGGGCCCATACTTCCATTTCTCCGAATCGCTGTCCCCCGAATTGGGCTTTTCCACCCAAAGGCTGCTGGGTAACCAGTGAATAGGGGCCGGTGCTTCTGGCATGGATCTTGTCATCCACCAGATGGTGAAGCTTTAGCATATACATGTAACCCACAGTAACCGGGTTATCAAAGAACTCGCCGGTACGGCCGTCCCGCAGGCGCAGCTTGCCGCTGCCCGGATAACCGGCGTCTTCCAGCAGGTTGATGGTGTCGATTTCGCTGGCTCCGTCAAATACCGGAGTCGCAATATACCAGTCTTTATATTTGGCAGCCAGGCCCAGGTGTACTTCCAGGACCTGCCCGACGTTCATTCGGGAAGGAACGCCCAGGGGGTTCAGCATGACCTGAAGGGACTGTCCGCTTTCCAGGAAGGGCATGTCCTCCTCCGGAAGGATCCGGGAGATGACACCCTTATTTCCGTGACGTCCGGCCATCTTGTCGCCGACGCTGATCTTACGCTTGGTGGCAATGTAGCAGCGAACCAGTTTGTTGACTCCTGGCGGCAACTCGTCGCCGTTTTCTCTGGAGAAGACCTTCACGTCCACGACGATTCCGGTTTCACCATGGGGAACCTTCAGGGAGGTATCCCGGACTTCCCGGGCTTTTTCACCGAAGATGGCCCGCAGCAGTCTTTCTTCTGCGGTCAGTTCTGTTTCTCCCTTGGGAGTAACTTTACCGACCAGGATATCAGAAGAGTTGACTTCCGCACCGATGCGGATGATACCTTCTTCGTCCAGATCCCGGAGGGCATCTTCACTGACGTTGGGAATATCCCGGGTGATTTCCTCAGGACCCAGCTTGGTATCTCTTGCTTCTGCTTCATATTCTTCAATATGAATGGAGGTCAGGGCATCTTCCATGATCAGCCGCTCGTTGAGGATGATGGCATCCTCATAGTTGTAGCCTTCCCAGGTCATGAAGCCGATGAGCAGGTTCTTGCCCAGAGCGATTTCACCCAGATTGGTGGAGGGACCGTCAGCAATGACTTCCCCTTCCTCAATATGCTCTCCATGAAGGACGATGGGGCGCTGATTGATACAGGTACCCTGGTTGGATCGCTTGAATTTCAATAATTTGTATTCGTCTCTTCCCTTTCCGTCATCCCGAAGGATTACGATCCGGGTAGCATCGACGAATTCGACGGTACCGGCATTTTTGGCCAGGACCACAACCCCGGAATCCCGGGCAGCCCGATATTCCATTCCGGTTCCGATAATCGGCGCATCGGTGATCATCAGGGGAACGGCCTGTCTCTGCATGTTGGCACCCATCAGGGCTCGGTTGGCGTCGTCGTTTTCCAGGAAGGGAATCATGGCAGTAGCCACGGATACGACCTGCTTGGGAGAAACGTCCATGTAGTCGATCAGTTCCCGGGGAACCAGATCGATTTCGCCGCCGGCTCCTCTGGAAGCCACTTTATAATTGACAAAGCGGTTTTCGGAATCCAAAGGCTCATTGGCCTGGGCGATGATCAGCATTTCCTCTTCGTCGGCGGTCAGATATTCGATTTCATTGGAAACCACCCCGGAATCATTGTCCACTTTTCGGTAGGGCGTTTCAATAAATCCATACTCATTGATTTTTCCATAGGTGGTCAGGGATCCAATCAGACCGATGTTGGGTCCTTCCGGTGTCTCAATGGGACACATCCGCCCGTAGTGGGAGTGGTGTACGTCCCGGACTTCGAAGCCGGCTCTTTCTCTGGAAAGGCCTCCCGGTCCCAGAGCAGACAGCCTTCTCTTGTGGGTCAGCTCCGCCAGAGGATTGGTCTGGTCCATGAATTGGGAAAGCTGGGAGCTTCCGAAGAACTCCTTAATGGCTGCCGTAACCGGACGGATATTCATCAGGGCCTGGGGTGTCGTCACCTCGATGTCCTGAATGGTCATTCTTTCTTTGACGACTCGCTCCATTCTGGCCAGACCGATTCGGAACTGGTTCTGAAGCAATTCGCCCACGGTACGAAGACGACGATTTCCCAGGTGGTCGATGTCATCCACATTTCCGATGTTATAGGGCAGGTTCAGAATATAGCTCATGGAAGCGATGATATCGGCAACCAGGATATGTTTGGGAGAAAGCTGGTTCTTTCGCTGAATCAGCACTTCCTTCAGGGTTTCCGGATCGTGTTGCTCTGCCAGGATTTCCATGAGAACAGGGTAGTAGACCTTGGAAGGAATCTTCAGATCCTTCGGGTCAAAATCTACGTATCCGGAAATCTCGACGAACCGGTTTCCGATGATCTTCGTTACATGGTCATCATCGGTTTTGCTATAGGCCATGACGTATTCCACACCGGCATTTTCAATGGCAAAGCCAAGGGTACGGTTAATCTTCTTACCCTTTTCCGCCAGAATTTCCCCGGTGTTGGGGTCAATGACATCTTCTGCGGCTACCACGCCGATGATTCGGTTGGACAGCCCCAGCTTCTTATTGTATTTGTATCGGCCAACCTTGGCCAGGTCATATCGCTTCGGGTCAAAAAACAGAGAATCCAGCAGAGACTTAGCGCTCTCCACAGTAGGAGGCTCTCCCGGTCTCAGCTTCTTATATATTTCTTTTAATCCGTCTTCGTAGTTATCGGTGGAATCCTTTTCCAGGGTCTTCCGGAGTCTGGGATCTTCTCCGAGGATTTCAAGGATTTCCTGATCCGAACCGATTCCCAAGGCTCGCAACAGAGTTGTTGCCGGCTGTTTTCGGGTTCGGTCTACCCGGACGGAAATGATTTCGTTAGAATCAGTTTCATACTCCAGCCAGGCTCCCCGGTTGGGAATGATGGTGGTGGAGTATAGTTTATTGTTGGATTTGTCAGTGACCACGCTGTAGTATGGACCCGGAGACCGGACCAACTGGGTGACCACGACACGTTCGGCTCCGTTATAAATGAAGGTCCCCTTCTCGGTCATCAGCGGAAAATCTCCCATGAAGACTTCCTGCTCCTTCACTTCTCCGGTTTCTTTGTTTACCAGTCTAACCTTTACTTTTAATGGAGCTGCGTATGTTACATCTCGTTCCTTGCATTCCTCCTGCTCGTATTTCGGGGCATCCGTCAGGGAATAATCAATAAATTCCAGTACCAGATTGCCTGCGTAATCCTTGATGGGAGAAATATCTTCGAAGACCTCTCTTAAACCTTCCTTGATGAACCAGTCGTATGACTCTGTCTGGATCTGAATCAGGTTGGGCATCTCAGCGACCTCATGGATCTTTGAGTAGCTCATTCGCGTCTTTCTACCTACTTGTACGGGTTGTGGCATATTCATCACTCCTTATATTATAAACAAATTGCTTTGCGTGGCAATATACTATAATATCACACGAGTTGCAATAGGTCAAGGAAAAACACAAGGGATGCCCCTTTTTTTTGGAGTCATCCCTTCGTGTCAGCATTTCAATTTGGCGGGAAACCGCTGAAGCAGTCCCCTTCAGCCGGGCTGTTGCTATTTCAGCTCGACAGTTGCACCAACTTCTTCCAGCTGTTTTTTGATGGCTTCTGCTTCGCCCTTTTCGATTCCTTCTTTGACATTGGCCGGAGCGCTGTCAACCAGGTCTTTTGCTTCCTTCAGTCCCAGGCCGGTGATAGCTCGGACTACCTTGATGACGTTGATCTTTTCTGCGCCGGGGCTTGCCAGGACTACAGTGAAATCGGTTTTTTCTTCTTCTTCAGCAACAGCAGCGCCAGCACCAGCTACAGCTACGGGAGCAGCAGCGGATACGCCGAATTCTTCTTCACAAGCCTTTACCAGCTCATTCAGCTCTAATATGGTCATGGATTTGATTGCTTCGATAATTTGTTCTCTGTTCATTTTAGATTTCTCCTTTTCCTATAATACGAGAGTGTTCTCCCATTTAATCAATGATTTATGCTTCCTTTGCATCGGCAACAGCCTGGAAAGTACGAACAAGCTTGGATACCGGGGATTGGATGCTTCCCAGGAATTTGGCAATCAGTTCTTCTCTTCCCGGTACGGCAGCAACCGCCTGAACACCGGCTGCATCGAAGTAGGTTCCTTCAACAACGCCAGCCTTGAATTCCATCTTCTTGTATTCTTTCATGATGCCGGCAAGAACCTTGGCTGGTGCAACCGCATCTTCATAGCCGAAGGCCAGAGCGCTGGGTCCGTCCAGAACCTGGGCCAGATCTGCATACTGGGTACCTTCGATGGCCCGCTTGACAAGAGTGTTCTTGTATACGGTGTAGTCTACATTGGCCTCACGTAATTTCTTTCTCATGGCGTCCGCCTGAGCAACGGTAATGCCGATATAGTCTATGACAACTGCTGATTGGGCACGTTCCAGCTTTTCTTTGATCTCGTCAATCACCAACTGTTTTTCTTTTTGTGCTTCAATTGACATATCTTTCTCCTTTCTCCTGATTTTCGGTGTACAAATAAAACGCCCTGTCTGAATATAGGCGCAGACAGGGTCAATATTTTATATTGTACCTCGGCGGGCTATTAAGCTTTCGCTCCCGCTGTCTACGGTTTTGTATTCAATTTTCTGGACCTGAAGATCCGCAGATCTTACAGTTTTGCCTGATTAACCTTGACTCCGGGGCCCATGGTGGTGGAGATGGTAACACTTTTCAGGTACTGTCCCTTTGCAGCGGCAGGCTTAGCCTTTACGACTGCATCCATCAGCGCGGTGAAGTTATCAACCAGCTTTTCTGCTCCGAAGGAAACTTTTCCGATTCCGGTGTGTACGATGTTGGTCTTATCCAGACGATATTCCACCTTACCGGCTTTGATTTCTTCCAGGGCTTTGGTTACGTCCATGGTTACGGTTCCGGATTTGGGGTTCGGCATCAGACCCTTCGGTCCTAAAATCTTACCCAGTCTTCCGACAACACCCATCATGTCCGGCGTTGCTACGACGACATCAAAGTCGAACCAGCTTTCGGCCTGAATCTTCTGAGCCAATTCTTCAGCTCCTACATAATCCGCACCGGCTGCTTCTGCTTCTGCTGCCTTAGGTCCCTTGGCGAATACCAGCACCTTGTTGGTTTTACCAGTTCCGTGGGGCAGAACGATGGCGCCTCGAACCTGCTGGTCCGCATGTCTTCCGTCTACACCAAGCTTGATGTGGACTTCCACCGTTTCGTCAAACTTTGCTTTTGCATTTTTCAGCGCGATTTCAAACGCTTCTGTGGTATCATACAGTTCAGCCTTGTTGAAAGTCTTTGCTGAATCCTGATACTTTTTACCTCTTTTAGGCATAATTTTTTCCTCCTCGTGGTATTAGCGGCCGCAGCCTCCCATCTCTTACTCTGTTACGACAATACCCATGCTTCGTGCAGTTCCCTTGATCATCTCAGTAGCTGAGTCGATGCTGGCTGCATTCAGGTCCGGCATTTTGACCTTGGCGATTTCTCTGGCTTGTTCAGTTGTAATCGTAGCGACCTTTTTCTTGTTGGGTTCGCCGGATCCGGACTTCACATCAGCGGCCTTCTTCAGCAGGACTGCTGCCGGAGGGGTCTTGGTGATGAATGTGAAGGATCGGTCGGAATACACGGTGATTACTACCGGAATGATCATTCCAGGCTGATCAGCTGTCTTCGCATTAAACTGTTTACAGAAATCCATGATGTTAACGCCCTTCTGTCCCAGTGCCGGTCCGACCGGAGGTGCAGGAGTCGCATTACCCGCAGGAATCTGCAGTTTAATCATACCTTCTACTTTTTTTGCCATCTTCTTTCTCCTTTCTTCCAGATTTAGATTTTATCCACCTGTCCAAATTCCAACTCGACAGGAGTATCCCTTCCGAACATGGAAATCCGGACCTTCAGTGTTTGCTTTTCCATGCTGACTTCTTCGACAACGCCCATAAAGCTTTCGAAGGGTCCGCTGATAACCTTCACTGTATCTCCGACTTCCACATCCAGATCGATGTAGACTTTTTCAATGCCCATTCTTCTTACTTCTTCCGTTGTAAGAGGAATCGGTTCTGAACCATGGCCGACGAATCCGGTAACACCCTGGGTGTTACGGACCAGATACCAGGATTCATTGGTGACGATCATCTTCACCAGCACATAGCCGGGGAAGATCTTCCTGGTCTTCACTTTACGCTGACCATTCTTTATTTCCACCCGGTCTTCCGTGGGCACAATGATGCTGTGGATCAGATCCTGCATGCCCCGGTTCTCCACAATCTTTTCAATATTCACTTTTACCTTGTTCTCGTGGCCGGAATAGGTATGGACTACATACCACTTGGCCTCGGAGGATTCGTAGGAATCCTGGCTGAGCTCAAGGGAGGAGTCCTCTGCTGCAGGCTCCGCTGCTGCCGGGGATTCTTCCAGTTCATCAAAATCTACGTGTTGATCCGTCATAATGTACCTATGCTTTCATCTGTTCCGATTAACTTGTGCCGCTGATTCCGGCTTTCTTACAGGGTAATGCCCAGAACTGCCCGGAGAGCTGCCAGAACGGCAGAATCAACGATCCAGAAGCCCACTGCAAAAAAGGCGCAGGTAAGCACGACCACTGCAGTAAAGGCACCCAGTTCCTTTCGGGTCGGCCATACCACTTTCTTGGTTTCGGTTTTGATTCCTCGGAAGTATTCACCCATGCTCACCCGTTTTTTCTTAGGAGGAGCTGCCGGTTTCTTCTTGATTTCCTTCTCCATGTCTCTTCTCCTGACTATTTGGTTTCTTTATGCACAGTATGCTTCTTGCAGAACTTGCAGTACTTGCTGAATTCCACACGATCCGGGTCATTTTTCTTGTTTTTCATCGTATTGTAATTCCGCTGCTTGCACTCGGTGCAGGCTAATGTTACTTTCACTCTCATCTGATTGTCCTCCGTTTACATTCAAAATTCAGAGCCTGCCTTCAAGCTCCGTCTATTTTTCCCATCATACAAAGTCACTTAATTAAACTATCATATTTGCCAATGTATGTCAAGGTCAAATTTCTATTTCCTCCGGGTCTTCCTCCTGCAGCAGAAACCATTCCTTTTCCGAAAAGGTTTCGGCAGCGATGGATTCATCCTCCATTTTCAGGTACTTTCCCCGGGAAGTAGCCGCAATAGTCCCGTCTTCCAAAAGGATCTCTCCCTCAGCTTCAAAAATCCTCCTGGAGTTCGAAACGATTCTGCCCACAGCCCTGAGACGGGAGTTCAAGGGTATGGGTTTTTTATACT
Source organism: Firmicutes bacterium UBA5559 (assembly GCA_002425705.1). Classification (GTDB taxonomy): domain Bacteria; phylum Bacillota; class Clostridia; order Peptostreptococcales; family Anaerovoracaceae; genus UBA5559. Next base: position 337 of record DIMT01000019.1, on the reverse strand, counting down.
TAACATTCAGTTCCACGGTCACAGCCCAGATTCCCGGTTCCAGAGCATCGATGGCCCGGCCGATTGTTTCATCCAGGATGGCTGCTGCCATGCCTCCGTGAAGCCGACCCGGATAACTCTGATGGAAGTCTTTGGTCTCAAAGGTGCAGACCAGTTCCTGATTGTCCAGCTGATAAAAGCGGGCTCCCAGACTGAAAGGGTTTTGAATGCCGCATACCATACAGTGGTTGCTGTTGTGTTTTTTATCTACTACCTTATGCTTCATGGTCCGGTCCTTAAAAGTTCAGGGATAGCCAGCACTGCCGGCTATCCCTGGAAATTATTCGACGATGGATGC
>DIMT01000021.1 GCA_002425705.1 Firmicutes bacterium UBA5559 | reverse complement strand
GGAACCATCACCAACGCGGCTAATGCATTGAAGGAGATGGGTGCCACGGCTGTTTATGCCTGTGCCACTCACCCGATTCTTTCCGGCCCTGCTATTGAAAGAATCCAGTCATCAGCCATCGAAGAGCTCGTGCTGCTGAATACCGCCCCTATTCCGGAGCATAAGCGAATCGATAAAATGAAGATTCTTTCTGTCGCCCCTCTTTTTGCGGAAGCCATGACCAGGATTTTTACCAACGATTCCATCAGCAAACTGTTTGATTAGAATCCAAGATTGTTTTATTCGGAGCAAAGAAATTTATGTATGTGATCGTAGGCCTGGGCAATCCGGGCAGAGCTTATGAAAATACCCGCCACAACGTGGGATTCAAAGCCATTGATCTGCTGGCAGAGGGCCATCAGATAAAATTGAATAAAATCAAACACAAAGCTTTGGTCGGAGAAGGTTTCATCTCCGGCCAAAAGGTTTTATTAGTCAAACCCCAGACTTATATGAATCTCAGCGGACAGTCCGTCAGAGATGTCCTGGAATATTACAAGATTGAACCGGAGAATCTGTTGGTATTGTATGATGATATCGATATCCCCAGCGGGAGGATCCGAATCCGTAAAAAAGGAAGTGCCGGTACTCATAACGGTATGCGTTCCATCATCTATGATATCCGTACCGATCAGTTTCCCCGTATCCGGATCGGAATCGGCCGGGAAACACCGATGGATCTGAAGGATTTTGTTCTCAGTGGATTCTCTGGAGATGAGAAAACCGCCGTGGAAGATGCCATCCGACGGGCAGCCGATGGAGCCGTGTGCTATCTGGAAAAAGGCATTGAACGGGCTATGGGAGAATACAATGTCAAAGAATGAAATCCATCAGATTTCCGGATTGTCAGAAGGCCGGGTTGCGAAAGCCGCTTCTGAACTCATTCAAGAAAAGGGTGGTCAGTGCCTGATTATAACCGCCTCCCATCTGAAAGCCAAAAGACTGGCAGGAGACTTGGCCTTTTTCACAGACAGGCCAATCTTTGTTCTGCCACCGGAAGATGAAATTTTTATTAAATATGAAGCCAAAAGTCATCATGACTTGCTGGAACGGCTGAAAATCCTGAAAGAGCTGCGAACCAACACCGAATGTGTGGTCGTAGCTCCTGTTTCTGCTGCCGTGAAAAAGCTGCCACCCCATCGGATATTCGAAAAAAATGCTCTTTCCCTGAAAATGGGAGAGGAATGGGATTTGGAAGAACTCCGTAAGAAGTTGTCCGCCATGGGCTATGAACGGGTCAGTTTGGTGGAATCAAAGGGGGAATACAGCCTTCGGGGAGATATCCTGGATATTTTCACTGCGGACGGGGATAATCCGTACCGGATTGAATTTTTTGACCGGGAAATAGACGGAATCCGTTCCTTCGATCCGGACAACCAGCGTTCTTTGGAGAACCTTCAGTCTATTGACGTCTATCCGGCTGAAAACCTGTTGAATGAAGGCAATGTATTCCGACAGGCAGAGGAAAATATACGCCGGGAATACGATAGAGAGATCCGTAGTGCATCGGAGAAGGGTGAAACCGAAAGAGCCAGTCAGCTTCTCAGCAGGCGGGATCAACTTCTGGAATTTTTAGAGAATAACACTAACATTCAGTTGCTGGAAAACTATCTTTACTATTTTTATCAGGACCTGGAACACCTTTGGGATTATATGGTGGCAGACTCCCTGTTGATGGTCGACGATCCGGACCGGGTCCATGAAGCCCTGGAAAACAGAAGCCGGGAGATTCAGGATGACTTTGCCGTTCTGCTGGAACGGGGGTATGTGGTTCCCAAAGATGCTGAAATTTTTTCAGGGCCAGAGGCTTTACGGATGGCTTATCAGCAATCCGCTGTTTACCTGTTCACACCTTTTCAGAAGCCGGTGCCGGGTACAGAAAAACTTACTTCCCTGCGAAACATTCAGAGCAAGCAGGGTCCCGTCTTCAACGGCCGGATGGATTTGCTGGAAAGTGAACTGAAGGCCTTTGTAAAAAATGGTTATCAGGTCTTTATCTCCTGTTCCACTGAGGAACGGCAGAATAATCTCCGGGAATTTCTGGAGCGGGCCGGACTGGAGAATATTGTTCGCCTGAAAAGAGGTGCTCTGCTGGCCGGGATGGAATTCCCGGAGGAAAAGCTGTGCTATATTTCCGACGGAGATATTTTCCTGACTCAGAAACACACCAGGGGAAGAAAAGGCAAGGCAAGTCGTGGTCAGGCCATCCAGAGTTTTTCTGACCTGAAACGAGGAGACTATGTGGTTCATGAGAACCACGGCATCGGTAAGTTCACCGGCATTGAACAATTGACCGTTCAGGGAGTTAAAAAAGATTATCTGAAGATTCGCTACGCCGGAGAAGATTCCCTTTACGTTCCGGTAGAACAAATGGATTTGATCCAGAAGTATATGGGGGCGGATGGAGTTCCCCCTAAAATCTATCGACTCTCCGGAGGAGAATGGAAAGCCACGAAGGCCAAGGCGAAAGCGGCCATCGCCAACATGGCCCGGGAATTGATTGAACTGTCTGCAGCCCGACAATTGTCCAAAGGATATGCCTTTTCACCGGATACGGTATGGCAGAAGGAATTTGAAGACAGCTTTCCCTATGAGGAAACGGCCGACCAGCTCCGGTGTATCGAAGAAATTAAAAAAGATATGGAAAAGGATGTGCCCATGGAACGGCTATTATGCGGTGACGTGGGTTATGGAAAGACCGAGGTGGCAGCTCGGGCACTCTTTAAATGTGCCACGGACGGCAAACAGGCGGCTGTCCTGGTTCCTACCACGATTTTGGCCAATCAGCATTACCGAACCATGAAGGACCGATTTGAGCGGTTCCCCTTTACGGTGGAAGTGCTGAGCCGATTTCGCAGCGACCGCCAACAGGATGAGATCCTCAGCCGGGTGGAAAAGGGCAGCGTGGATCTGATCATCGGGACCCACCGGCTTCTTTCAAAGGATGTGAGGTTCAAGGATCTGGGTCTTCTGGTCATCGATGAGGAGCAGCGTTTTGGCGTTCAGCACAAGGAGGCCATCAAAGAACTGAAAAAGAACGTGGATGTCCTTTCCATGTCAGCCACACCAATTCCCAGGACTCTGCATATGTCCCTGGTAGGAATACGGGATATGAGTCTCATTGAAGAGCCCCCGGAAGAACGTTATCCGGTACAGACCTATGTGCTGGAACAGGATGAAGTGCTGATTCGGGAAATCGTAGAAAGGGAGCTGGATCGGGGCGGACAGGTATACGTGGTCTTTAACCGGGTCCGGGGCATCGGCAAAATTGCCGGGATGATTTCCCGGCTGGTACCGGAAGCCAAGGTAGTGGTAGGCCACGGCCAGATGAACGAGCACCAGTTGGAGGACGTCATGCTGTCCTTCATTGAGAACGAGTCCAATGTATTGGTGGCAACCACCATTATTGAGTCCGGTATTGATATTCCCAATGCCAACACCATGATTATTCTGGATGCGGATAAAATGGGATTGTCCCAGCTCTACCAGCTGCGGGGAAGAGTGGGCCGGTCCAACCGGATGGCTTATGCCTACCTGATGCACCAGAAGGGAAAAGTCCTGACTGAAGTAGCCGAAAAGAGACTCCGAGCCATCAAGGAATTCACCGAATTCGGTGCTGGATTCCGAATCGCCATGAAGGATCTGGAAATCCGGGGGGCAGGAAATCTGCTGGGTACGGAACAAAGCGGACATTTGCTCAGTATTGGTTATGAGCTCTATTGCAAGCTGATCGATGATGCGATTCGGGCTTTGGGAGGGGAAATCGTCAATCCGGATAAGGAGGAGGCCTCCATCGAACTTCGGACTACGGCCTATATTCCGGATCAGTATATCGGAGACGAGACTCTGAAACTCCAGATGTACAAGAAGATTGCGGCCATCCAGTCCGCAGAGGATGATGAGGACATCACCGATGAACTGATGGACCGCTTTGGCGATGTGCCTAAGGAAACCATGCAGCTGATGAAGGTGTCCAGAATTCGAAGCATGGCTGAAAGACTCTGCATCACAAGAATCCGGGAAGAAGCCGGAAAAATCATCCTGGAATTCGCGCCTCAGAATCCGCTGAAGGCAGAATCCCTGGCAAAAGCTGCATCCCTCTACGGAAACCGGATTTTTATCCACGGCGGAGTCAAGCCCTTTCTGCGCCTCTCGTTGTCAGCAGGGGACAAGCTGGATCAAGTTGCGGATTTTCTGGAAAGTATGCTATAATACAATGAATTCAGTCAATAAAGGAGATGGTAAGATGCTGTTTGAAAATATTACGATAATGAATGAGAACATGGTTCAGCAGAACAACATGTTCGTTGGGATCGAAGGAAATCGAATTGACTATATCGGTGAACAAAAACCGGAGAAGGATTATGGCTCTGTTTACAATGGCAAGGGCAAACTGCTGATGTCGGGTTTCTATAACGCCCACGGCCATTCGGCTATGACCCTGATGCGGGGATATGGGGAGAACATGAGCCTGCAGGATTGGCTGAACAAGCGGATATTCCCTTTTGAAGCCAATTTGGACGGGGAAGCGGTTTACTGGGGTACCCTGCTGGCAATGGCCGAATCCATCCGATATGGCATCGTATCCACAACCGACATGTACTACTTCTGTGATGATATGATCCGGGCGGTCCTGGATGCCGGATGCAAGAACAATATGGGCCGGGGAGTGGTTAACTTTACCGACGAAGATCTGTATCAAATTGATGCTTTCCGGGAGATGAAGAGCACTTTCGAAAACTTCCACGGAGCCGGCGATGGAAAGATTTTAGTCGATATGAGCCTTCATGCCGAATACACCTCCAACCCGAAAACCGTTCAGCAGATGGCTGAGTACACCCGTTCCATCGGAGCCAATATGCACGTCCATGTTTCAGAAACAAAAGGGGAACATGAGGAGTGCAAAAAAAGACACCAGGGCCAGACCCCGGTGGCCTATCTCAACAACCTGGGCCTTTTTGACACCCCCACCACTGCAGCTCACTGTGTGTGGATCGAGGGAGATGATTTCCGGATTTTAAAGGAAAAAGGGGTTACCGTAGCCAGCAACCCCATCAGCAACCTGAAGCTGGCCAGCGGCGTCTGCAATGTTCCCAAACTTTTTAAAGAAGGGATCCGGGTAGCCATCGGCACCGACAGTGTAGCCAGCAACAACAGCTTGAACTTTATTGAAGAGATGAAGGTGTTTGCCATTTCATCCAAACAGAAGTATGAAGATCCTACAGCAGTGACTCCGGAGGAAACTCTGTTGGCAGCCACTCTTTCCGGAGCCTTGAGCCAGGGAAGGAAGGACAGCGGGTCTCTGAAAGTAGGGTATAAGGCGGACCTGATCGTGCTGGACATTGATCAGCCCCATATGGTCCCGGTCTATCACCTGGCCAATAATCTGGTATATTCTGCTTCCGGAAGCGACATCGTGCTGACGATGGTGGATGGCCGGATTCTGTGGCAGGATGGGGAATATAAGACCATCGACATTGAAAAAACCATGGCTGAAGCTCAGAACGCCGCTTTCCGGATTCTGAAGCAGCTTTAGACAGGACATCAATATGTCAAAGAAATCATTTATGCAGGGGGCGGTGATTCTGGGTGGTGCCGGCATCGTCATTAAAGTCATGGGAGCATTTTTCCGGATTCCCCTTGGAAATCTCATTGGTGCGGAAGGGATGGGCTATTATCAGACCGCGTATCCCATTTATGTCCTGTTTTTGACCCTGGCGGTTTCCGGGACTCCGATTGCCATATCCAAACTGGTATCGGAGAGGATCGCGGTGGGAAATCATTATGAAGCTCACCGTGTATTCCGGGTATCCTTTATTTTCCTGCTGGCCATTAGCATCATTTCTTCCTCCATCTGCTTTTTCGGAGCAGGCATCCTGGTGGATGCTATGGGTAATTCAGGAGCAAAATATACCATGATGGCCATTGCACCGGCCTTGCTATTTCTCCCTATAGCAGCAGCTTATCGCGGATACTTCCAGGGTATGCAGGACATGGGGCCGACGGCGACATCGCAGATCGTCGAACAGTTTTTCCGGGTTGTGGTAGGCTTGTTTCTGGCCTATTTCCTGATACGCTTTGGTAAGACTTATGCAGCTGCCGGTGCATCCTTTGGCGCTACCGCAGGAGCAGCAGCCTGCATTGCCACCATGATGGCCATTTATCTAAAGAAAAAGAAAAGGATTGCTCCTTTGATCGAAGCTTCTCCAAGAGAAAATCAAGAGAGCACAAAGACAATTTTATGGAACCTGCTGTCTATCGCCGTTCCGGTCACCATTGGTGCTGCCATCATGCCCATCATGAACACGATAGACGTGACCATCGTCATGCGGCGTCTTCAGGCTACAGGCTGGTCGCTGGAGCAGGCTAACGCCATGTACGGACAACTGACGGGAATGGCTGCACCGCTGATCAATCTGCCCCAGGTTCTGACCATGGCCGTAGCCATGAGCCTGGTACCAGCGGTTTCCTCCGCCTTCAAGCAAAGGGATATGGAGTTTCTCCATTATAATGCCCAGCTGGGGATGCGGACGTCTATTATCGTAGGTCTTCCTTGTACTTTTGGTCTGATGATCCTTGCTGAGCCGATCATGATTCTTTTATATCCGTTGCAGCGGCAAAGTGCCATTGAAGCGGCTCCCTGCCTGTTCATCATGGCTATGGGTGTGGTTCTGCTCTCAACCTTTCAGACCATGACGGGAGTCCTTCAGGGAATCGGCAAACAGTCCATACCAGTGAGAAATCTGTTCATCGGAGCCATGGTAAAAGTAGCGGTCAGTTATGTCCTGATCGGCATACCGTCCGTTAATGTACTGGGAGCAGCCATCGGAACAGTGCTGGCCTACCTGACAGCAACGATTCTGAATTACTTTTCTATTCGAAAACACATCGGTATACGATTTGAATTCCGACTGACGTTCCTGAAGCCGATATCCGCTGCAGTTGGGATGGGGCTGGTCACGTATGTACTATTTAAAGTGTTGTCTCCAATTTTGGGTAACAATCTTGCGGTTCTTGTAACCGTTGCGGTTGCTGGAGTTGTTTATGGTGTGCTTTTATTCGCAACCAAATCCATAACCGAAGAAGAAGTGAAGAGACTGCCAAAAGGGAAAAGCATTATCCGGGTCATACATCGCTTTCGAAATCTTAAAAATAATTGAAAAATAAAGGTTTATTGGCCCTTTTTTGCCCTAAAATGTGTTGACAAAGGATGTAAATAATGCGAAAATGTTCATAGAAAAGATTTGGCAGGGATTTTAAATGCCTTAGTTATTATTCTAATTATTTTGAGGAGGTTTTATTCATGAATAAAGCAGAACTGATTACCAGTGTAGCAGAAAAAACAGGCTTCACTAAGAAAGATGCTGAACTTGCGGTTAATGCTTTTGTAGCAAGCGTTGAGGAAGCTTTAGTCAAGGAAGAAAAAGTTCAACTGATCGGATTCGGTACATTCGAAACTCGTCAGAGAAAAGCAAGACAGGGCAGAAATCCTAGAAAGCCGGGCGAAGTAATCAAGATTGCTGCAGCAAAGGCTCCTGTTTTCAAAGCAGGCAAAGCCCTGAAGGATGCTGTTAATAAATAGAACGGAACTACCAGACAGGGCAACCAGGTTGCCCTGTCTTTTTCAAAACACCCAAAAGGAGCGAAGATGCGAATTGATAAGTTCTTAAAAAACTCCAGGCTCATTAAAAGGCGGACGATCGCCAAGGAGGCCTGTGAGCAGGATAGGATCACGGTTAACGGGAAACTGGCAAAACCGGGTACCGAGGTTAAAACGGGGGACTTGATTGAAATCCAGTTCGGGAACAGCCTGATCAAGGCCAAAGTCCTGAAATTATCTGAATCAACAAAAAAAGAAGACGCGGCCACTATGTACGAAATCATAGAATAGCCGCGTCTTTGGCTTTTTATGGCTCTCCACCAGTTGATCAGAGTTGATCAGAAGCGGAGGGCTTTTTTCAGATATCGGTTCCAGACCAGTGGGATGGTCAAGGTCTGAACCACCAGCATCACCGATACTTTGATTACCCGGGCCGGCAGCATTCCGATAACAGCAGTATCCATCAGGATGTAGAGCCACAGGGTGTCCAGAATCAGATTGATTCCCAGGCAGACGATAGCTGCAGCAATCAAAACCCGTTTCCATGTAATCGGTTTCTTGTAAAGGACGATTCCGTAAGTAAGGCCGGTCAGAGCAGCGCTCAGGGTAAACCCAGGAAAGAATGGACCGCTGGGGAAAAGCATGATTCCGATCAGATCCCCGATGGCATAGGCAGCAGCGGCCCATAGTGGTCCGTACATGATGCCCAGCATGGCAATGGGGAGGAAACCGAATCCAATCCTCACAATCGGCGTGTGGATGGATAAAAAACGGGTCAGGATGATTTCGAGAGCGATGAAGAGACCCAGGATGATCAACCGAGTCACGTTAGAATTCTGTTTCATAAAAAAAGACTCCTTTCAATAGTACTACACTAGAGAAAAGAGTCTCTTATTCTTTAATGTAGTAGTGGACGCAGCATCACAACGCAAACCGGAGTTTTTCGTTCATAGGCAACATCCCATCCTATGACACTTGACGCATGATACTTACTCTACTGATTAAAATAACTATTTAATTGTAATTCATTCCGATACTGTCTTCTTAGACGGATTCCAGTATCTTTTTAACATAGTTGGGAAGGGCAAAGGCTCCTCGATGCAGATCACAGTTGTAATATCGGGTATCCAGTCCAAAACTGTTCCAGGCTTCTTCCTGCAGATCCTGGATGGGATCGAATTTCTTGGATGCAAATCCGAAGTACCAGTAGCCGGAGGCATAGGTAGGAATATTGAATCCGTAAACCCGGGCGATGGGGAATACCTGCTTGATTTTAGCATGGGCTTTTTTCATCTGAAGGACATCTCCCTCGTAAAAAGCTCCTTCGTGTTGATTAATCAGGATTCCATCATCGCTGAGGACTCGGCTGCAATTCTGATAGAACTCAACGGTAAAGAGGTCTTCGCCAGGGCCGAAGGGATCGGTGGAATCAACCAGAATCAAATCGTAAGCCTTATCCGGCGCTTCCTGGACAAAGGCAAGTCCATCGCCGATAATCAGGTTCAGCCTTGGCTCCGACGTCAGCACGGTGGAAGTGACGGGCATATGCTTGATGCAGGCATCTACTACCGCACCATCGATTTCTACCATATCGATTTTTTCCACATGGGCGTATCTGGCCACTTCTCTGGCTGTTCCCCCATCACCACCGCCGATGATCAGGACTCTTTTGATATGGGGATTTACCGCCATGGCCGGATGGCAGATCATATCGTGATAGACGAATTCGTCCATCTCGGTTACCTGCACATAACCATCCAGGGTCATAAAGGTTCCGAAGGTTTCGCTTCGGAGCATCTGAAGATACTGGAACGGGGTCTGCTCCTGATGGAGAACAGCCGTCAGTTCTGTCGAGAACTTCACATCGTGATCGTGGTATTCCGAGTACCAGATGTCGCTTACTTTGGTCAGCATAGTAATCTCCTTTCTTTACCTAAAAAATATCCGGCAAATTTCTTCCGTAAAAAATCTCATCGATTTCCTTCTTCAAACGGCCCGAAATCTGAACGATTTCCGGTTTGCTCAATTCCTCCGAACGAAGGTTGAACAGGTAAGTGTCCAGATTGAAATCCCGGACCTTGCATTTTGTGTGGAAAATGTTCTCCTGGTACACGTTGACATCAATCATTTGATAGATATCCAGAAACTCCTTGTGGATATAGTCCTGAATGGAAGTAATATCATGATCGATGAAAAGCTTCTTACCGGTGTAATCCCGGGTAAAACCACGGACCTTGTAATCCATGGTGATGATGTCCGCATCGAAGCTTCCGATCAGGTAGTTCAAGGCCATCAGCGGAGATATCTCGCCGCAGGTGGAAACATCAATATCTGCCCGAAAGGTACACACGCCGTTGTCCGGATGATATTCCGGATAGGTGTGAACGGTGATGTGGCTCTTGTCCAGATGGCCGACCACGCTGGGATTGTTTGGTTCGAATTCATAGACTTCCGATTTGGGCGGTTCGCTCTCTTCGCAAATCAGTATGGTTACACTGGCGCCTTGCGGGTCATAATCCTGTACAGCTATATTTAAAATCTTAGCCCCTATGATATTCGTTACCTTTTGAAGAATCTCTGTCAGCTTCGGCGCGTTGTATTCTTCGTCGATATACTCGATATACGCTTTTCGGTCTTCTACCGTTTTGGTGTAGCTGATATCATAGAGATTAAAGCTTAAAGTCTTCGTCAGATTGTTGAATCCGTGTAATTTCAGTTTGTTGTCCAATTTAATTATTCACCCCCTTAAAATGTGTCTAAAATTTAGAATACCACAAATCAAATAGAATACAATAGAAAAGTGCAAAAACGACAAAATATTGTGAAAAATAGTTCCCTATGATATACTGATAGCCAGTTTAAGAGGAGACGACATGAAAAAATACTACTATAATTATGTAGGAATCTACACCTTTACCTATGGAGCTATGGGGATGATGCTCCCATTGCTGGGCCAGTATCTGAACCAAATCGGATTTACCGGGGCAGAAATTGGATCGGTCATGTCCACCGGTACCGGCGTAGCAATCTTTGCTTCAATCTTCTGGGGCAACCGGTACAGCAGATGCCGGGAAGGAAAGAAGGTCATTCTTTTCCTATGTTTTGCTGCCGCCGGTGTGACTCTCCTGTTGAGCAGCATAACTACCTATATTTACTTTCTTCTGACCTTTGGTCTCCTCTACTTTTTCCAGTCCCCTATCCTGGCCCTTCAGGATTCTATGACGCTGGAGGATGGTCAGGATTTTGGCCATATCAGAAAGTGGGGGGCTATTGGCTTTGGTCTTGGCAACTTCATCGCCAGCCGTGTCATTCTGCTGGCCGGATTGAAGTCCATCTTTTTTCTGTTTTTATCCGGTTATTTGATTGCAGCTGCACTGATCCTGTGGATCCGTCATAAAAGGGGCCAGGAAGTCCAAAAGGATAAAACTGAAATTTCCAATACTGCCAGCCGGATTAATCCGGAGGAGAAGAGAAGATATCGGGACCTGCTCCAGAACAGGAGGTTTATCCTTCTTATTATAAGTGCCTTTTTTGTAAGCGGTACAAACGTTGCCAATAATACCTATTTTAGCTTCCTTTATATAGAAGGAGGGGGAACGATAGCCGGAATCGGAATCGCATTCCTTTTAATGGTAGGCAGTGAAGCTGTTTTCATGGCCTGGTCAGGGAGGCTGGCGGCAATCTTCACCCTGGAGAAGACAATTCTTTACTCCATGCTGGTTTCCGTCCTTCGCTATTCCTTTTATGCACTGAATCCTCCCTATATATTTCTGATAGTAACTTTTTTCCTTCAGGGAATGGTGAACGGCATCGTATTGGTGGAGTTTATCCGATATATTGCAAAATTGCTGAAGCCTGAGATGTTAGGCCTGGGCCTTTCTGTTTACTACTGTGTCAGCTGTAACATCAGCACCATCGTGTGCCTGCTGATTGGCGGCATGCTTCTGGATCAATACGGGGCCGCAACGGTTTATCTATTCTTTGCTATCTACAATCTGATCGGCGCAATCCTTTATCTGGCCTGGGGTCTTCACAGGGAAGAAAAAGAGTTAAAAAAAGATCGATTTATGGGTTGACAGGATAGCCACAGAGTGTTAATATAATAAAGCTGTCGCAAATAGCAGCGCCCAAAACCCTCCGGGAAACGGAGCGGAATGGGGCCGGGAAAACGGGAAAAAAGTTTTGAAAAAAACAGAAATACCGGTTGACAACAAGAGGCCGCGATGGTAAGATAATATACGTTCCGCACTTCAAACGGCGGGGCGCAGGACCGGAAGAAAACGGGTGAAACCGAGATCGGAAAAGTCCGCAGAACC
>DIMT01000008.1 GCA_002425705.1 Firmicutes bacterium UBA5559 | reverse complement strand
CTGAATTGTTGGTATTACCCCCTCCCTCACCGTTATCCAGGATGTGAAGCGAAAAGCGCTTCGGAGGCACTATGTCCAAGAAAAAAGAAATTAGGACGGATATGCATAAACTGATCCTCGATCACCTGCCCCTGATGACCTGGGTCAAAGACCCGGAGGGGCATTACCTTGCCATGAACAAGCCCTTTGCCGACTATGTTGGATTGCCGGAAGAAAAAATCAGAGGAAAAAATGATTGGGAGCTCTATTCACAAGAAGATGCCCAACGTTTCGTTGAATCTGATCGACGGGTCATGTCAGGTATCGGTGAGGAAACCATGGAGTATTCTCCCCTGGAGGGACTCTGGAATGAAGAATACAAACGGGTCATCCGTGAGGAAGGCGGCGACGTGCTGGGTGTGGTAGGCGTTTGCCAGGATATCACCCGACGTCATTCGGCCGAACAAGCTCTTCGGGAAAGCGAGATGAGCCTGTCGGTGCTGCTCTCTAATTTGCCTGGGGTAGCCTATCGGTCGTTAAATGATAAGGACTGGACCATGGTATTTTTGTCCCAGGGCTGCCTGGAGCTGACCGGATATACGCCGGCAGAACTGATTTATGGAGAAACCACCTATTACGACTTGATTCTCCCGGAGGATCGGGAAAAGGTGATGGCACAATGGGATGTTGATGTCGCCGCTGGAATGCGTTCCAACGATGAATATCGGATCCGTACCAAGTCCGGAGAAATCAAATGGATATGGGAACAGTCAATTCCCGTTCCAGCTCATGATGGCCCATCCTATTACAGCGAAGGGTTTATCCAGGATATCAGCAAAACGAAAAAAGCAGAAGCTGCATTAAAGGCCAGCGAAGAACAGTTTAAAGCTATTTTTGAAGAAGCACCCCTTGGTATCGGAATCTTCAGCAACCATACCGGCAAAGCCCTTCGTTTGAATCCAAAATTTGCGGAAATCCATAAAAGGGAAATCGATGAGCTGATGAATCTGGACTGGATCGCCTATTCCCATCCGGACGAAATTTATGAAAATCAACTGCTCTTAAGGCAAATGATGGATGGAGAGACCAATGGTTTCAGCATGGACAAAAGAATCATCCGGGGTGACGGAACCATTATCTGGGTCAATATGGTCATTACCCCCTACCATGTGGATACGGGAGAATCCTGCCACCTGTGCATGATGGAGGATGTCACCTTTAGCAAAATGAAAGAACAGGAAATCGAGTATCTCAGCTATCATGATTCCCTCACCGGCCTGTTCAATCGTCGGCTTTTCGAAGAAGAAATGCGGAGAATCAGCATCAGTCGTAAGCTGCCGGTTTCCATCATCATGGGAGACGTGAACGGTCTGAAGCTGATAAATGATTCTTTCGGCCACAAAGCCGGGGACCGGTTGCTTCAGGAGGCGGCGATGCTTCTGCGGGAAAATTGCCGGGATGGAGATTTTATAGCCAGAATCGGAGGGGATGAGTTTGTTATCATTTTGGAAGGCGCCGACCAGCAATTGACGGAGCAGATCAGCAACCGGATTCAGAAATCCTTCCGGGCGTACTCGTCGAGAAAGGATAAGCGAACCTTCTACCTCAGCATTTCTCTTGGGTCGGCCACAAAAACCAGTCATGATCAGACCATGGACCTGCTGATGAAGGAAGCGGATGAAAAGCAGTATCAGAAAAAGCACCAGATGAAAAAGCGGATTCGTCAAGAGATCCTGGCAGCAATAAAAAGTGAGCTGGAACAGAATGCCGGCATGACCCAGGAAGCCAGAGAGGAACTTGGTCAGATTGTCCGTGAGGTCGGTACCCTGCTGCACCTTTCGCCGGCCCGTAGAAACAATCTTCGGATGCTCCTGGAAATCTGTGAAATCGGAAGGCTGACCCTGCCGGCTTCCCTTCGGAAAAAGCCGGTTTGGGAAATGACTCCGGAGGAATATCAAAAATATGCCATCCATGCTGAAACCGGGCATCGTATCGTATCTGGGGCGCCGGAAATGAAAAAGGTTGCCTTGGATCTGATGGCTCACCATGAAAACTGGGATGGAACTGGGTATCCAAAGGGACTGAAAGGCCGGGAGATCCCATTATTGGCTCGCATTGCCCGTGCCGTTGATTTTTATCAGGAAACTGCTCAAGGCAATCCACCAGTTAATAAAAGACAACTTCATAAGCTTATCACCAGTATAAAAAAAGCAGAAGGAACCCTCCTGGATCCGGAAATCGGAGAGATTTTTACCCAGGTGCTGGAAAGCCGTTATGGAAGGTACTTGCAATAGCCCCTGGAGTAGAGTACAATATCGTTGGTTTTATTATTGTTATTATTTTATTTTATGTAAGGACTAGGTGACAAAAATGGATCAACAACTAACCAAAAAGTACGGTCTCCTAACAGCGATTGCCATGGTAGTGGGAATCGTCATCGGCAGTGGTGTATTTTTTAAAGCAGAAAAAATCCTGACTGCCACAGGTGGGGATCTTCCTCTGGGAATCCTGGCTTGGGTCATTGGCGGCATAATCATGATTTCCTGTGCCTACACCTTTGCCGTTATGGCAACCCGATACGAATACGTCAATGGTATCGTGGACTATGCGGAAGCAACCCTGGGAAAATCCTACGGCTATTATGTCGGATGGTTCATGACCATGATCTACTATCCAACCCTGACTTCCGTACTGGCCTGGGTTTCTGCCCGTTATACGGCAGTATTGTTTGGCTGGGATATTACTGGTGGTGAGTGCATGACCATCGCTGGTTTTTACCTGATCGCCAGCTATGCTCTTAATGCTTTATCCCCGATTCTTGCTGGGAAGTTTCAGGTAACTACCACTGCAATCAAACTGATTCCGCTGGCGCTGATGGCTGTGGTAGGAACGGTTGTCGGTCTGGGATCCGGCATGACTGTTCGGAACTTTACTACTGTAGTCACAGAAGTCAATACCTCAACAGCCCTCTTTACAGCTGTAGTGGCTACGGCTTTTGCTTATGAAGGCTGGATTATTGCCACCAGCATCAATGCAGAGCTTCACGATTCCAAGAAAAATCTTCCCAGAGCCCTGGTTTGGGGAACCTTTATTGTCATGGCTACCTACATCTTATACTATGTGGGTCTGGCCGGAGCGGTTACCAACGAAACCATGATGGCAAATGGACAGGAAAGCGCCAAACTGGCCTTTGAGACCATTTTTGGATCTCTGGCGGGTACCCTGATATTTGTATTCGTTATCATTTCCTGTCTGGGCACCTTGAATGGTCTGATGCTGGCTTGTACTCGGGGCATGTACTCCCTGGCCGCCCGAGGGGAAGGTGTTAAACCGGCTATTTATCGACAGATCGACCCGATTACCAACATGCCCACCAATTCATCAATCTTCGGCGTTTTACTGGCTGGTTTCTGGCTGCTGTACTTCTACGGCGCCAACCTGACAGCCCCCTGGTTCGGGTTCTTCTGCTTTGACTCTTCGGAATTGCCCATCGTGACCATCTACGCTTCCTACATACCCATCTTCCTGATGATGATGAAAAAGGAAGCCGACCTGCCTGCCTTTAAACGACTGATCATGCCAACCATTGCTACACTGGGATGCGTATTCATGATTGTTGCAGCCATATTCTCCCATCGTATGGCGGTCGTGGCTTATCTAGCCATCTTCGCGGTCATTATGGCTGTGGGTGCTTATTACAAGACTAAAAAGAATTAAGGTAAAATAACAAATACAACAGAAAGCCCCTCTTCGGACGGGGCTTTTTGTTATAATAGGAGCAGAAGTTCACAAGTACAGGACAAGCAGGCGGAAACGGATTAAGAAAATCGTAAGAAAACCATGGGGTTTCTGTTAAGATATCTGTTGTAGGATGGTTTCAGGAGGTAAAGGAATGAATATATTGGTTTGTGACGACGAGCGGGAAATCGTGGATGCTTTGGAAATCTACCTGGTCAATGAGGGTTACCGGGTATTCAAGGCCTACGATGGAATGGAGGCCCTGGACATCCTGGGAAAGGAACCGATTCATTTGGTGCTGATGGACATCATGATGCCCCGGATGGATGGGATGCGTGCTCTGATGAAAATCCGGGAGGAACGGAATATACCGGTTATCATGCTTTCGGCCAAGTCGGAAGACTACGACAAGATTACCGGGCTCAACCTGGGGGCGGACGATTATGTGACCAAACCCTTCAATCCCTTGGAATTGATGGCCCGGGTCCGTTCCCAACTCCGGCGCTATACCAATCTGGGAAGCATGGAGCAGGAAAAAAACCGGTACCGATCCGGGGGCCTGGAAGTAGATGATGAACAAAAACAAGTTCGGGTAGATGGGGAATCGGTTGAGCTGACCCCCACCGAATATGGGATTCTGCTTCTGTTGATCCGTCATCCGGGGAAGGTTTTCTCCATGGAGCAGATTTATGAAAAAGTTTGGAAGGAACCGGCCTACAATCCGGAAAATACCGTTGCAGTGCATATCAGGAGGATCCGGGAGAAGATCGAGATCAATCCCAGAGATCCCAAATATTTGAAGGTGGTGTGGGGAGTTGGATATAAAATCGAAAAAATACAATAAAGTTCTTTATGGCTCGGCCTTTGTCCTGTGCATACTCAGTTTTCTGACTACGTTGGTCGGCATCCTGATCGTGACAGAAGTGGATTCCGGGGGAGTTTCGGATAAGAGCTTGATTTTCAGAAGCGTCGGATTAGAAACCATTTATTTTGGAGTCATCGCAGCCGGGCTGATTTGCCTGGCCACCTTTCTTTATCTGTTGATTACCACCGGAGAGCGGGATCAGGACGGCAAGGTGATTCTTCGCTTTATCGACCGGATCTTTACGGAGGTGTCCATTCTACTGGTAGGACTTCTTTTTGTCTATGGTGGTTTCCTGTTCATGCGGTTTTCCTATGAAGCGGTTCGCCACTTGATTCGTGGAGACTTGTCGGGAGAATATTTCTTCTACCCGGATCCCTTCTTTGGATTCCGGATGATGAATCTTTCTTTTGAGGGAATTGTTGCCATCGACCTGGTGATTGGGATTTTAACTGCCGGATTCGGTCTGTGGCTGCTGCTTTCGCTGGTTCGAAAGATCAAAGCCCGGGTATTCTTCCGGACATCCTTGATCGGGCGACTGGTTCTCTGGATTTATGGTGCTATCCGCACCATCTATGACGGTGGCAGTACCCAGCGGAAGGTTGTCCTTCTAACCTTGGCTGTCTGCTTGTTATCTGCCTTGATACCGATTATTGCCCCCTTTATTGCCGCGGCCATTCTGATTCTGTCCGCCCGATGGATCCAGCGATACGACCAGGTGCGGAAGGGAATCGATGAAGCCCGCCAGGGGAATTTCAACCATCAGGTTCCGGTAGAGGAAGGGGAAACCGGGGAATTAGCCTGGATGGCCAAAAGCATCAATGAGATTTCGGATGCTTCCAAAGCAGCGGTGGAAAAGGAAGTGCGCAACCAGCGACTGAAAACAGAACTGATCTCCAATGTTTCTCATGATCTGAAGACTCCGCTGACTTCCATCATTGCTTACGTTGATTTGCTGAAAACCGAGGGACTGAACAGCCCGGAAGCCCCCAAGTATCTGGAAGTGCTGGATCAGAAAACCAACCGGCTCAAGCAGCTGACGGAAGATTTGCTTGAAGCGGCCAAAGCTTCCAGCGGAGACATGCCGGTCCGGCTGGAATCCATTGAAATGGTTTCCGTTGCCCGACAGGCTCTCGGAGAAATGTCTTCCCGGGTGGAAGAAGCCGGTCTGGATTTCATTTTGACTACTCCGGAGGAAAAATACTATGGGGCAGCCGATGGGCAGCTTATGTGGAGGGTCATGGAAAACCTGATCAGCAACGCAGTAAAATATGCCCTGCCTGGATCCCGGGTTTATATCGACCTGAGTACCCGGACCAACAAAAAAAATGAAAATCCCATGGTTGTCCTGGAAATGAAAAATATTTCAAAAGACCCGCTGAATATTTCCCCTGCTGAGCTGATGGAAAGGTTTACCCGAGGGGATGAATCCAGAACCAGCGACGGAAGCGGACTGGGCCTGGCGATTACCAAAGACCTGATGAAGCTGCAAAAAGGATGGTTTGACATCCGGATCGACGGGGACCTGTTCAAGGCTGTTGTTCTGATTCCCCAGGGCAGCCCGCCGGAAGCGGGAGAAGGAGCTTTGGCGGAGGAAGACGCCAATGAAACTGGGATTGTGGAGCAAACGGGAACGGAAATGTAAAATAATGGAATAATTTCCGACGAAACGCAGATTCTTGGTTGTAAAATGACCATAATAGTTTATAATAATAGGAGCGGCAAAGCAGCCGCTCCTATTCGTTATGAGAGAAGCAATCGGGAGACAACATGAAAGAATTCTTCATATCAGCATTGAAAACTGATGATGAAATACAGGAGTATTTTATTGTAAAGGCAGTATCCATCAAAGTGGGAGCCAATGGCAAGCAGTACCTGGACATCCTGCTGGGGGATAATTCGGGGGAAGCCCCCTCCAAGAAATGGGACATCGCCGAAGGGGAGCTGCCAGCCCTGAAGGAGATCACAGAAGGGGATGTGGTGAAGGTCAAGGCACAGGTCACCAACTGGAATGGTCAGAAACAAATGAAGATCGGCCGGATCCGGAAGGCCAACGACCAGGATGAGCTGGATTATTCCGACTTTGTCAAAGCAGCCCCGGAGAAGGCGGAGGACATGTATCAATTCCTCCTTTCCCGAACGGAAGCCATGACCGACGAGGACCTCAAAGGAATCTGCCTGCGGATCCTCACCGACAACAAAGAAAAAATGATGTACTATCCGGCGGCCCAGAAAAATCATCATGCTCAGAAATCTGGCCTCCTTTACCATTTGAAGCGGATGATCATGACCGGGGATGCTATCTGCAATGTCTACACCAACCTGAACCGGGACCTGGTGGCGGCAGGAGTATTGCTCCACGACATTGAGAAGCT
This sequence comes from Firmicutes bacterium UBA5559, assembly GCA_002425705.1. GTDB lineage: Bacteria > Bacillota > Clostridia > Peptostreptococcales > Anaerovoracaceae > UBA5559. The sequence continues at coordinate 43,878 of DIMT01000008.1, read as the reverse complement.
CAATGAGATCATGGCCGATGAACTGGGCATCGCCTCCGGCTATTCCTTCGAAGGACAGCTGCTGGGCCACATCATCCAGGGCATCAAACTGGTGGATCGGCTGGGGGAGGAACTGGGTATTTCCCGGGAAAAGACCATCATGCTGGAGCATATGATCCTATCCCATCATTACGAGCCGGAATTCGGAAGTCCTAAAAAACCACTCTTCCCGGAGGCTGAAATCCTCCATTATCTGGATATGATGGATGCCCGGATGTTCGACATGGAAGAAGCCCTGTCCGGAGCAGAGCCGGGAGATTTTAGTGAGCGGGTCTGGACCCTGGACAATCGTCGCCTTTATAAAAGTTCTGAGATACAGGAGTAGCATCGATGATCAAACTGCCGAAAGAAGTCCATCGGGTGATAAAAACCCTGGAAGGAGAAGGCTGGGATACCTACGCCGTTGGCGGATGTGTCCGGGATTCCCTGCTGGGGCTAGCTCCTACGGATTGGGATCTGGCTACTAAAGCAGAAATGGAAGTGGTTCTTGGGCTGTTGCCTGAGGCCGGGATTTTAAGTGAAAAATACCACGTGGTCAGAATCCCTTTAGATGGAGGCAACATCGATATCGTCACTTTCCGGAAGGAAGGTCCGTACACCGACCGGCGCCGGCCAGACTGGACCCAGCGGGTGGAAACCATTGAAGAGGATCTTGTCCGCCGGGATTTCACCATCAACGCCATAGCCGACAACCCGGAAAGACCCATAGTCGATCCCTTCGGCGGGCGGGAGGATTTGAGGAACCGGCTGATCCGCTGCGTCGGAGAGCCGGAACAACGATTTAATGAGGACCCGCTGCGGATGCTTCGGGCTGTACGCTTTGCGGCTGAACTGGGATTTGATCTCCACAAATCAGTTTATGAGGGAATCGTTGCCTGCCGGGATCTGGCGGCAGAACTAAGTAAAGACCGGATTCGCGGGGAGTTCCAGCGGCTGATCAATGGGGAACAGGCCGGGAAAGGCCTTCGGATGCTGATGGGAACCGGTTTGCTTTCTGTAGTCATCGGAGAAGAGGCAGCTGGCCGGATGAGCCGGCGGGAACTGGAAAACTATGAGACGCTGACGGAGAATATCCATAAGACCATGCGGGTTCCGGAGCGTCGGCTGGGCCTGTTTTACACCGCATTGGAGGAAGCCCGGGCGCTGAAGGCGTTGGCTTATCTGGAATACTCCGGGAAAATGGATCAATGCCTGAAGGATGCGGTGCTGCTGACTCAACAGGTCTATTTTCTGTCCAACAAGTACGATCTGAAGCGTTTCCTGATTCGTCACGGCATGGAACGGTACGAATATCTTCACAACCTCACAAAGGCCCAGCGAATCGTCTACGATTACGACGAACATAAAATCATGGCCAGGACAGTGATACTGGAAGATATTTACAAATTTAAGGAGCCTGTTTTCATAGAAGATCTGGCGATTACCGGTCAGGATTTGCTGGATGCCGGCATAGCCGAAGGAGAAAAAATCGGCAAGATCCTGTTGATGCTGGTGGATGTGGTTCACATGAAACCCAACCTGAACACCAGGGAGCAGCTGATGAAATATGCCAAGAGCTTCAGCAAGAGCAGGATTTCTGCAGCCACCCGGAACATCCGGTTCATCAAATAGGAATCCATAGATAGGAAAAAGAATGGAAGAACGAAGCGGTGTGATCCGCGACATTATATTTCATAACAAGGAAAACGGCTACACCATAGCCGTTTTTGAGAATGAAGAAGAACAGCAGCAGTTTACCGTGGTCGGTGTCCTGCCTGGTGCAGATCGAGGGCGGAGCTTTAGGCTTACCGGAACCTTTAAGGTCCACCCCACCTACGGGGAACAGTTTTCGGTCTCTTCTTTTGAGGAACAGATGCCTACCACCCACGAAGGGATTGAAGGGTTCCTGGCCTCCGGGGCGCTGAAGGGGATCGGCAGGAAAACAGCAGCAGCCATCGTAAGGAAATTCGGGGACGAAACCCTCCGCATCCTGGAAGAGGAGCCGTACAGGCTTCAGGAGGTGGAAGGAATCGGCGTGAAAAAGGCAGAAGCCATTGCATCGGCCTATGCGCTCCATCGGGAATTCGCTTCGGTAGCCCTCTTTTTTCAACAATACGGGATTTCTGCAGCCTATGCCATGAAACTCTATAAGGTCTATGGTGCCGATACTATCGAGGCAGTGAAGGGGAATCCCTATCAGCTGGTGGATGATATATTTGGCATCGGATTCCGGAAAGCCGACGCCATAGCTGAGAAAATGGGAGTCCCAAAGGATGACCCCAATCGGATCGAAAGCGGCATTCGTTATACCCTGTGGCACTGCGTCAACGAGGGCAATACTTATCTTCCCCAAAAGCTTCTTTGCGAAAGGGCAGCAGAAGTGATGGATCTGTCCACGGAGCAAGTTTATGAGACCCTGGTCTCCATGGCCTTTGAAGGAGATGTTCAGATTGAAAGTCTGGAAGGCCGGCCGGTAGTTTTGCTGCAGGCATACTTTAAAGCGGAGCAGAATGTCTGCAAAGGGCTGGTAGCTTTGAATAATTCTCCGCTGAAACCTCTTTGTGCCGATATCGACCGACAGATTGCAGTTACCGAGAATGAGTCGGGCATCCGCTTATCGGACAATCAGAAATATGCGGTAAAATCCTCCCTGGTCAGCGGAGTCTCCGTCATTACCGGTGGCCCGGGAACAGGAAAAACCACCATCATCAACAGCCTGATGAATATTTTAACCCATTGCGGATTTAAAACAGCCATCGGGGCCCCCACCGGGCGGGCAGCAAAGCGGATTACAGAAACCTCCGGCTACCCGGCCATGACCATTCATCGCCTGTTGGAATATTACTATTCCGAGGGGGAAGATGCCATGCGTTTCGGCAGAACTGCTGAAAATCCTCTGGACTATGATGCTATCATCATCGATGAAGCTTCCATGATCGACATTCTCCTCATGAACGGATTGATTTCTGCCATTCGGCCCGGAACCCGGCTGATTATCGTGGGGGACTCGGATCAGCTCCCTTCTGTGGGTGCCGGTAATGTGCTTCGGGACATTCTGGAAAGTGAGCTGATTTATTCCGTCCGACTCACCGAAATCTTCCGACAGGCCAGAGAGAGCCTGATCGTGGTCAATGCCCATAAAATCAACCGGGGTGAATATCCGGACTGCAACGAAAAGGACAAGGATTTCTTTTTCATGCGAAAAAAAGGGGAGCGGGAGATGCTGGCTACCATCCGGGATCTCTGCACCACCCGCCTGCCCAATTACTATACCCACCGGGACCCCATGAAAGACATCCAGGTGCTGACCCCCGTTCGGAAGGGGATCATCGGCAGCATTAACCTCAATCAGGAGCTGCAGGCTCTGCTCAATCCCCCTTCAGCGGAAAAGGCAGAACGGAAATTCGGGGAACGGATCTTCCGGGTGGGGGATAAGGTGATGCAGATTCGGAACAACTATCAGCTCAGCTGGAAGAAATATGAGGATTTCAGCGAAGGTCAGGGAGTATTCAACGGTGAAGTTGGCTTCATCACCGCCATCGACCGGGAATTCAACGAACTAACCGTCGTCTTTGACGATGAAAAGTATGTCACTTATGATTTCACCAACCTGGATGAGCTGGAGCACGCCTACGCCATGACGGTCCATAAGAGTCAGGGAAGCGAATTTCCCATCGTGATCCTGCCGGTTTCCTGGTTCACTCCGGTCCTGGCCACCAGAAACCTTCTTTATACGGCCGTGACCCGGGGCAAGGAAGCTGTGATACTGGTAGGTTCCGAACAGCGGATGCACGACATGGTGGACAACAACAGCATCACCCAGCGTTACTCCGGCTTGGCCGCCCGACTGCGGGCTTTCATGATTCCGGAAAGAGGTTGAAGAAATATGTTCGTGGAAAAAGATTCCCTTATAAGGATGTGCCGCCGGGCAATGGAGATTTTTAAGGAGGCGCTTTTTCCTTCCAACATTTACTGCATCTGCTGCGGAGAAGCCATAACGCCTTCCATGCTTTATTCTCTGTGTGACGGATGCCTGAAAAACCTTCGTTGGGCAAACCATGCCAGCTGCGACAAATGCGGCAAACCCCTTCAGGAGGATTATTGGAGAAACCTCTGTACCGACTGCCGGGAAACCGATTTCCACTTTAAGAGAGGATACTCCTGTGTGGAATACGGCATGTTTGAAAAGATGATGCTGAAGGATTACAAATACCATGGGCGCCCCTATCTGGGAGACAAACTGGCCTGGATCATGGCCGACCGGCTGGAATCGGAAGATATAAAGGCAGATTGGATCCTGCCCGTCCCCATGGAGCGATCCAAGGAAAAAAAGCGGGGCTATAATCAGGCAGCGCTGATGGCCCGAGGCCTCAGCCGCCGAATGGGTATTCCATGGGAAAAGGATTTGCTGCTCCGCCACCGGAAAACCCAGGTGATGAACAATCTTTCCCCTTCGGACCGCCGGGAAAACGTCCTGGGTGCCTTTTCCCTGAAATCGGGCGGCGAGGACTTGGTTCGTGGTCGGAAAATCTTGATGGTGGATGATATCTACACCACCGGCAGCACCCTGAATGAATGCAGCCGGGTCCTGCTGGATGCGGGAGCAGAAGAAGTCCGTTTCATCTGTTTTGCCGCTGGCAGCAACCGGCTCCACTGGGAAGAAGATGGATCATAATCGATGAGGATGGATCATAAAACAGGATAAAGGAATTGCTCAGGTCTGTGGTTGAAAGTCCAGGCCAGCTACGGGCAAAGGGACCCACGTAAGCTGATCCGCAAGGCGGCAGTGATCATGGCGTAGTTTAGATGTAAGACCTCTGACAAAGTCAGGCAGGCAGGTGTGGGGGCAAAGACCAGGTCAGCTGAGCAATTCCTTTATCCTATTTTTTCAGACTCCTTTGACGAAAACCGCGGAATTAAAATTATTTTCATAGTGTTTTTCCCTCCGGAAGTGGTATAATACTTAAAAGACACCAATGTAAAAAGGAGGTCGTATTATGAAAGTAACAATAACAAGCAGAAACTTCAATGCAAGCGAACATCTCAAGGACACCATCGAAAAGAAGATCCAGAAGCTGAGCAAGTACTTTTCCGACGACATTGTTGTAAATGTTATGCTTTCCTCTGAAAAGGGCAAAGACAAGGTGGAGGCTACGATCAATGCCAAGGGGACTATATTCCGAGCCGAAGAAACCGCAAATGCAGCCTACGACGCCATCGACCGCGTAGTAGAAAAACTGTCGACTCAGATGTCCAGATACAAATCCAAGTTGCTGAAGAAGCACAAAGAAAATAAAGAATTCATCTTCGCTGAAATTCCTGACGTTGAAGAGGAAGAAATCAACATCGTCAAGAGAAAGAAAATCGAGCTGACGCCCATGTCCATGGAAGAAGCCATCATCCAGATGGAACTGCTGGAACACAACTTCTTCGTTTACGCAGACGTGGAAACCAACGAAATCAGCGTGGTATACAAGAGAAAGAACGACGACTACGGTGTCATCGAAACCACTTTCTAATCACTCATACACACCTACCCGGGGCAGCCAACCGCTGCCCCTTGTTTTTAGATAATGATGGTAAATAATGTTAAATATGTAAATAATAGCGTTTGACGATATAAAGTTTAAGGGGTAGCCATGAAAGCATTAATTGAAAAGCTGAGTTGGGAAAATCAATACCATAAGTTATTGCTGGATTCAATGAAGCACGATGCGGAAGGACTTCCAAAGGGATATCTCGTTCCCAAGACAGTAAACGGGAAAAGGTATACTTACATCCGGGAGCTCCAGAAGGAATCATTAGAGGAAGTGGCCGTTGCCGATAAAATCGTTAACCGTCATAACAGTTTTAAAGCGGAAGCGATTCTTCGCCGTAGGTTTTTAGAAAAGAGTATCCGGCAGTTGGAAGACAGCATTCCCCGGGTCGAGAAGTTTTTGNNNATGATCCTCAGGCAGTTTACAATTCCATCTGCCAGGGATCCGTATTCATCCCCATTGAAGAATACTTTCCCAAGAATAGTGGAGCTGATGGAGATGAATCGGTAAATAATGCCCAGGACCTTCAGTTTTTCAACGAATTAAAAAAGCATGTAACACCAAAAGGTGCAATGGTGCGTTCGAAATCGGAAGCGCTGATAGCCGGCATACTGGAATTGTATGGTCTGGAATATCAATATGAGAAGCGGCTGACATTAGGAGGAAGGAACTTCTACCCAGATTTTACCCTGACAAATGTTCTGTCAGGAGAACCCATCTATTGGGAGCACTTCGGCTTGACCCACGACCCGGAATACCGTAAAGCTATGGCGGAGAAGCTTGCAGTATATGAGGAACACGACATCCTGCCCTGGAAAAACCTGATCACGACCTTTGACAGCGAAGATGGATATATCGATATGCAGAGGATCCATCGTATTCTATGTAATATGGCGGGATTGGAACCGTTATTGTAAAGGTAAATTTGGAAGGGGTGAAGCAAGGGGCAAGGGCAATAAGCAAGTAGGGCTAATCTAGGGATTAGACCTTATTAGACAATCGAGGAAAATTGTGGGGAAAATTGGTATAAAATATTTTGGGCATTTCACCTTAAATTGCAAAACGCGAGGATTTTAAAGGAGTTAGACTGTATTCCGGCTAGGAATCGATTAATAATCCAGAAAAATTAGCAAGAAGTGAGAAAATGGTAAAATGTGGATAAATTTAGCGGGATTTTATACCAATAACACACCCAAAGTCCCAAAAATGTCTAAATTCCACTCATCCCTTCACACCGCTCCCGTAGCTACCGGCTCAGACCCAAAGCTCACCGCCCATACCCCGTCCCGCCTCTGTCAGCGCCTTTCTGAAACCCTTGTCCGGAGCCCCTTTAGATTCCCTGTTATTTATTATCGGAACATTTCGCGGAACGTATTGAAAAAAGATTGAAAAAAGAAGGATTTTTCGATACAATAAACGGTATATAAGGATAGGGGAACCGACTATGCAGAACTTCTTTCAGAATATCGTGCTCAGCATCGGCATAACGGATGTCATCGACATCCTGATTGTCGCTTTTGTTGTGTATAAGGTGCTGGGATTCATTCGGGAAACGCGGGCAGAGCAGCTGATCAAGGGTCTGCTTATTTTGGTTGCGGCGACTTTCCTGGCAGATGCTTTCGACCTGTATACCATCAGCTGGATTCTCAACGGAACCCTGACCCTGGGGGTCATCGCCCTGGTCATCGTCTTTCAGCCGGAACTCCGGCGAGGCCTGGAGTACGTGGGGAGAAGCAAGATCGTCAAATCTCCCTTCGGCCAGTTTGATAAAGAAAAGGCTAAACTGATTGTATCCGCCTTCACGAAAGCCATCGACGAGTTCTCCAAGTGCAAAACCGGCGCACTGATTGTTGTCGAACGGGAGACGGCTCTCAGCGATATTGCAGAAACCGGCACCACATTAAACGCCCTTGTCAGCGCAGAACTCCTTGGCAATATCTTCTATGAAGGTGCACCTCTCCATGACGGAGCTGTCATCATCCGGGGAGACCGTGTGATGGCGGCAGGCTGTGTGCTGCCATTGACTCAGAACAACCAGCTGAGCTCCGAGCTTGGGACCCGCCATCGTGCGGCCCTGGGCATTACGGAGAATTCCGACGCTCTGGTATTGGTGGTTTCGGAGGAGACCGGGATCATTTCCATGGCGGACAACGGAAAGCTCAGCCGATTCCTGGACATCAAGTCCGTGGAAAAAATCCTGCTCAATCTGTACTTAAGCGGAGCGACAGAAGAGAAAAAACTGTTTTCCTTCATGCCGCCGTTTCTGAGTAAGCTGGGGAGAAAAACCAATGCTTCAAAATAAGAAATTCACCATCTTCCTCTCCATTGTCATTGCCCTGCTATTATGGGTCTATGTGATTGGCGAGGTGAATCCCACCACAACAAAAAAATTTGAAAATATCCCGGTCAAGCTGCTCAACACGGAAAACCTGGCCTCCAAAGGTCTGGTGGTGCTGGACAACCAAAACCTGACCGTTGATTTGACCGTGGAAGGAAAGCGGGCGGATGTCCTGAGCTCCAAGCTGGAAGATTTATTAGTGACAGCGGACCTTTTCGGCCATGGGATGGGTGAGAATTATATCAGCCTCAATGTGGAACTGCCTAATGGGCTCACGCTGATTTCCTCGGAACCGACCAAGCTCAAACTGTTCATTGATGAACTGATTACTGCGGATCGCCCGGTAATCCTCAGTTATGTGGGAGAAGCGCCGGCGGGAATGGAGCCGGGACAGATTGCTATGGATCCGGAAACCATTGAAATCAACGGAGCCAGAACACTGGTAGATCAGGTTGCTTATGTAGGTGCGGATTTAGATGTCAGCAAGCTGACCGATGTCGTATCGGTCCAGGAATCCTTTGCTGCGGCCTATAGTGCCGATGGTGAGCTGATTACCCGAGTCAAGCTTTCCCGGGAAACGATACAGATTTCCGGCCGGATGATGACGGTTAAAACCGTTCCCCTCCGAGTGGGAACCTTTGGGCAGGAGCAGCCGGAGTTTCAGATTACGGGCTTGAATATTCCCGATTCCATAGCCATCCGGGGAGATCGACAGACCTTGGAATCTATCACGGAAGTGACCGGCAAAGACATCGATCTCAGCGCCTACACTGCCAGCACGGAAATTCCCATTGAGGTTTTCCTGCCGGAAGGTGTAGAAGTGGCCGAGGCATCCCGGGAACTTGTGGCGAAGCTGACCATCAAAGGCCTTTCCAGCAAGACTTTCCAGTTCGGTACCAGGGACATCAACATGCTGGACGTACCGGAAGGATATGCAGCAGAGATTCTTAATACCAATATAGTGGTTTCCATTGCGGACAAAGACCCGATTCTGGCAGAAATCACGCCGGATAAAATCCAGCTGAGCTTATCTTTGCAGGGACTGGGGCTGGGTTCTCATCAGGTACCCGTCAGTGTTGCCATTGAAGGATACAGTGGGGAAATCTCTATTACGCCACAGAATGCTTCGATAAATCTGCACGCGTTGCAGTAAACGGAGAAGAATGTTAATGATAAAACTTACGAAATGAGACAATATAAAGGAGACCAAATCAATGGCAAGATTATTCGGCACCGACGGAGTCAGGGGCATCGCCAATTCAGAGCTGATGCCGGAGGTTGCATTTAAATTGGGCAAAGCAGGAGCCTATGTTCTCAGCAGGGAGCATCAGGCCCCTGTTGTAGTTATTGGCAAGGATACCCGGATTTCCGGTGATATGCTGGAGGATGCCCTGAGCGCAGGAATCCTTTCTATGGGGGGGAACGTAATCAAGGTGGGGGTTCTGCCCACGCCGGCCATCGCGTATCTGGTGAAATACTACCAGGCGGATGCGGGAGTGGTAATTTCAGCTTCCCACAACACTTATGAATATAACGGCATCAAATTTTTCAACCGGGATGGCTTCAAACTGGATGACGACATCGAAGATCAAATTGAGGAAATCATCGTCCGGGACATGGACATCAACAGCCATATAACAGGGGAACGGCTGGGCCGGGTCCTGGAAGCGGAGGAGGACGCCATCGGCCTCTATGTGGATTTCCTGAAATCCACTATGGATACCTCTCTGGAGGGCTTCAAGGTGGTGTTGGACTGTGCCAATGGAGCTGCCTACAAAGCAGCTGAGATGGTTTATAAAAAACTGGGGGCCGAAGTTACGGTCATAGCCAACCAGCCTGATGGAATCAACATCAACGACGGCTGTGGATCCACCCATCCGGAAAAGCTTCAACAGGAAGTTCTGAAGCAGGGAGCCCACGTTGGCCTGGCCTACGACGGGGATGCAGACAGGCTGATAGCCGTTGATGAAAAGGGACAGCTGGTGGATGGTGACAAAGCCATTTACATCTGTGCCAAGATGCTGAAGGAAACCGGCCAGTTGGCGGGGGACATGGTCACCGCAACCGTCATGAGCAACCTGGGATTCCATAAAGCCATCGAAAGCCTGGGATGCCGGGTAGAAGTTACTGGTGTGGGAGACCGTTACGTGCTGGAAAGCATGCTGAAGACCGGCTGTGTCATCGGCGGAGAACAGTCTGGCCATATCATATTTTTAAATCATACCACCACGGGTGATGGGATTCTCTCCTCCCTTCAGCTAATCAAAGCTCTGCGTATTTCTGGGAAAACCCTGTCCCAGCTGGCGGAGGAAGTCAGCATTTACCCTCAGGTTCTGGTCAACGCCAGGATAAGAAACGAAAATAAGAAAAAATATACTCACGATGAAGAAATTCAGCAGGCGATCCGCCGGCTCGAAGAAAGAATGGCAGGAGAAGGCCGGGTTTTGATCCGGCCATCCGGCACCGAGCCGCTGGTTCGGGTCATGCTGGAAGGACCGGAGCCGGAGCTCATCGAAGGGCTGGCCAGGGATCTGGCAGAGCTGATCACCAGCCGTTTAGGCTGATAGAAAGGACTCAATATGTGTGGAATAGTAGGATATGTCGGAAATGATGACGCTCGTGAAATCATCATTGAAGGCCTGAAGAAGCTGGAATACCGGGGTTATGATTCGGCGGGGATCGCCCTGTATAAAGACGGAAAAATCCAGGTGCGGAAAAGCGCCGGCCGAATCGCCAACCTGGAAAAACTAATCGAAACAGAAGACCTTCACAGCACGGTGGGAATCGGACACACCCGGTGGGCGACTCATGGAGCGCCTTCCGATGTCAATGCCCATCCCCATAGTGACATGGCCAATACCCTGGCTGTGGTTCACAATGGAATCATCGAGAATTATCTGGAACTGAAGGAATGGCTTGCTAAGGAGCATGGCGTAGTGTTCCGCTCGGAAACCGATACCGAGGTCATTGCCCATCTGATTTCCGTTTATTACGAGGACGACCTGAAGGAAGCGGTCTTTAAGGCTGTAGACAAAATGCGGGGTGCCTATGCCATCGGTGTGGTTTCTGCCAAAGAACCGGATAAGATCGTGGCCGTCCGGAAGGACGCGCCTTTAATTGCCGGAATCGGTGAAGGCTGTAACTTCATCGCTTCTGATATTCCCGCCCTGCTGAAATACGTCCGGCGGATTTATCTGATTGAAAACAACGAGACCGTGGTGGTTACCCGGGACGACATTACCATTTATAACGCCGACAGGCAGCCGGTTACCAGAGACGTTTTCCATGTCACCTGGGATGCAGATGCTGCTGAAAAGGATGGCTATGAACATTTTATGCTGAAGGAGATTCATGAGCAGCCCAAGGGCCTTTTTGAAACCCTGAACCGGCGGCTGGACGATCGTGGAAACATCCGGTTGGACGGAATCCATCTGACCAAAGAAGAAATCCAGCAGTTTACCAAGATTTATATCGTTGCCTGTGGAACCGCTTATCACGCAGGCCTGGTGGGAAAGTTCGCCATCGAAAAGCTGGCTAAGATTCCGGTGGAGGTGGATGTGGCCTCCGAATTCCGGTATCGGGATCCCTTTGTGGACGATAAGACCCTGTTCATCGCCATCAGCCAGTCCGGTGAAACCCTGGATACCCTGGCCGCCCTTCGGGAAGCCAAGAGCAAGGGGGCACGGGTCCTGTCCGTGGTCAATGTGGTGGGAAGCTCCGTCGCCCGGGAATCCGACGACGTGTTTTATACCTGGGCCGGACCGGAAATCGCCGTGGCTTCCACGAAAGCCTACACCACCCAGTTGATGTGTATGTACCTGATCGGTCTTTATATGGGTTATACGAAAGGAACGATTACAGAAGAATATTACCGGCACTTTATTGACGAACTCCGGATGATTCCCGATAAGCTAAAAGAAGTGCTGAAGCAGGAAGACAGCATTCACGAAATGGCCAAGGGACTGTACCGACGGGAGCAGGTGTTCTTTATCGGTCGTGGAGTGGATTGCGGCGTCGCCTACGAAGGATCCCTGAAACTGAAGGAAATCTCCTACATCAATTCTTTTGCCATCGCAGCGGGAGAACTGAAACACGGAACCATTGCGCTGATCGAGCAGGATACGCTGGTCATTTCCCTGGCTACCCAGGACAGGCTCTTTGAAAAGATGCTTTCCAACATTCAGGAAATTAAAGCCCGGGGTGCAACGGTCATCGGTTTGTCCAAGGAAGGCAACAAGGAAATCGAGGGACAGGCCAACCAAGTAATCTACATACCCGAATGCATGGACGAGATTACCCCTTTGCTGTCCGTCGTGCCGTTGCAGCTATTGGCCTACTATATTGCAAGGCTTCGGGGCTGTGACATCGATAAACCTAAAAATCTGGCAAAAAGCGTCACCGTAGAATAGGACAGGAAAGGACCATATATGGAGCAGGAAAACAGTTTCCTGAAAAGTCGAGGAGCAGCCAACATCATGCTGCTGCTCACCGCATTGCTGTGGGGGAGTTCCTACTCCTTCCGAAAAATGGGGTTGGAACACATGACCCCATTCTTTTTTAATTTTCTTCGGTTCCTCATCGCCTTTCTTTTCATGGCGCTCCTGATGATGATCCTGCAGCGGCGCACCAGGATTGGTTCCGGCAAGCGGGATTTGAAGATTCACCTGATCGGTGGCTTTTTCTCCGGCACGGCCATTGCCACGGGGGCAGCCATTCAGCAGTGGGCTCTTCTGACGACTACCGCCGGAAAAGTGGGTTTCATAACTTCCCTATATACGGTCTTTGTGCCGGTATTGGGGCTGCTGATATTCAGAACCCAGGTTAAGAAACAGATCTGGGTAGCGGTGGGGGCGGCCTTTATCGGGCTATTCCTCATCAGTGCCAATAAGGATCTTTCCATCATACCGGGGGATGCAGCTTCCTTTGCTGCAGCCGTTGCTTTCGGCTTCCATATTATTATCGTCGGTCATTATTCCCCCAAAACGGACGGGATCATGCTCAGCACCTTCCAGATGTTTTTCGGCTGCCTGTGGAATTTGATCTTTGCTCTTCTCTTTGAAGAAGGGAACACCCTGGCCGGGGTATCCGCCGGATGGTTTCCCATCGTGTATACCGGCGTGTTTTCCATCGGGGTTGCTTTTACCCTGCAGGTATTTGCTCAAAAACGGACGACCCCTTCTGTGGCTGCCATCATCATGAGCCTGGAATCGGTCTTTGCCGTGTTCTTTGGGGTTTTACTCCTGAGTGAACGGATGACTTTGATGCAAACCATCGGCTGCGCCTTCATTTTCGGTGCCGTTCTCGTTGCGCAGGTAGAAAAAAAGAAGCCGCCGGGACGTCCTGAGGCCATCAAGAAATGAGAGGATAAATAATGTTTGAAATCATCATCGGAATCATCCTGGTAATCGTCGGCTGGCTCCAGTTCGCCTACGGCAAGCTCATGCGATTTAAGAGGGAAGCCCGAACCAGCTGGGTGCGGATTGAAGTAATGATAAGGGCCAGAGCAGAAGCCCTGCTGGAATTGCTGACCCTGCTGGACGAAAAGGGAATCCAGGAGCCTGAAATGGCGGAAATATTTGAGATGGACGGGGGATACCGCCCATCCGAGGATCGGGAAGACATCAGTACGTTAGCCGAAGAAGTCACCCCCTATGCCTATTCCCTCTTTAAAAAATGCCGGGATGCCGGTATGCTGGAAGAAGAAATCCAGGAAATCGAAGAGATGGATGAGGAACTGGAAAAAATGGCTGAAGGCTATAATCGGAGCATCCACTCCCACAATGACATCATCGGATGGAAAAAATACCGTCTTCAAATCATGATCCTGAAGCCCCAGGTCCTGAAGGATTTCGTGCTACACAGGAAAGTTCTTTAATTCAATACATTAACCGCAAATTAATCCCCGAGATTCCAAAAAACGTCAGGAATTTCGGGGATTGCGTGTTTTTTTTTGTTCTTTTCAATCTTCTCCTTGCAAAGGACTCAAACGTTTGCTATAGTATAGGTACACTTGGACGAAAACGTTTGCGTTAACTTGTTCACAAGGAGAACCAATCGCCCAAAATGAAGTTAAATCGAGAAAGGAGGAGAAGATGTCACCCACGATCAAAGACATTGCAAAGGAATTGGGCATTTCTTACTCCTCCGTATCCAGAGCGCTCAACGGGAAAAAGGGTGTCAGCGAAGAAACCCGGCTGGACATCGAAAAAATGGCCCGAAGACTGGGATATCAGCCTAACGACCTGGCTCGGGGGCTTGTGAACAAGATATCAAAGACCATCGGCGTCATCATTCCAGACATCACCAATCCCTTCTTCAGCGAAATGGTAAAAGGGATCATTGAAGCCTCAAAAAAGGAAAACTACGACATCTTCCTCTGCGTTTCCAACTGGGATGCAGCCAGAGAAGACTCCTATATCAAAACTCTTCGGAAAAAGCAGGTAGACGGTATTATCGTCAAGCCGGCCCGGGATGAAAGCACAGGAATTTATAAAGACCTCCACCTTCCGCTGGTAGTCCTGGAAAGCTGGCCCAAAGTGGAAAACGCATCGGCCATTTCTCTCAATAACGTTCGGGGCGGTTACATAGCGGTCCGACATCTGATTAACAGCGGATATAAGAACATCGGTTTTCTGGCCGGTAAGGAAGAATCTCTTTCTTCTATGGAAAGAAAACAGGGCTGGAGGATGGCTTTGGAAGAAGCAGGGATGCCGGAACTGGAAAAAAACGTGATCTACACCACCTTCTCCATCGAGGGAGGATACGAAGCTACCCGGGAGCTGCTGGAAAAAAACCCGGAAATTGACGGGATATTTGCTGCCAATGACGTGATTGCCCTGGGGGCTCTTCAATATCTTGGCGAGAAAAATATAAAGGTTCCGGACACCATCGGACTCATCGGCTTTGATAACATATCCTACTCCCGGTTGCCCCAAATCATGCTGACCACGGTGAATCAGCCGGTTTACGAGATGGGCACCATCGCCTTTGAGACCATAGTCGACCGCATTCAGAAGGGACCGGATGCTCCCAATAAGAGCATCGTTCTGGAACCGGAATTAATCATCAGAACCACAACGAGAGGTGAAACGAATGAGAAAAATTAAAATGGGTATCGTCGGATTAGGAAGATTGGGTATGGAGCACGCGCGAAACATCGCATTCAATATCCCTAACGCTGAGCTGATTGCCGTCTGCAGTGCTCTGCAGGAGGAAGTGGACAAGGTTCAGGCCGAATGGGGCATCCCCTACGGCTACCTGACCTACGAAGACATGATTCAGAATAAAGAACTGGAAGCTGTTGCCATCGTTTCTCCTTCTCCTCTCCATGTACAACATATCAAAGCAGGCCTGGAAGCCGGACTTCACGTCTTCACCGACAAGCCTCTCGGTGTTACCATTGAAGAGTGCAGAGAAGCGGAAAAGGCTGTGGAAGCCCACCCCGATCAGGTGTTCATGCTGGGCTTCATGAGAAGATACGACCCTTCCTACGCTTATGCGAAAAAGCTCATCGACGAAGGAAAGATCGGCCGGCCCTATATGGCTAAGTTTGCCAGTCTGGATCCGGAGGTCAACGTACAGGGGGCCATTAAGTTTGCTCCTACCAGCGGTGGTATCTTCATCGACATGGCAGTTCATGACATCGATCTGGCCCGTTGGTTCCTGGAAGGGGAAGTAGAAGAAGTCTATGCTATGGGAGGGGCCTTCGTCCATCCGGAATTCGCCGAGTTCGGTGATTCGGACAATGCCTGTGCCATGATGCGGTTCGACAACAATTCCATGGCCCTGTTCCACGCAGGAAGAGATGCGGCCCACGGATACCACGTGGAAACGGAAATCATCGGAGAGAAGGGATCCCTGCGGATTGCAGCCGAACCCAGAAAAAATCTCTGCACCATCTTTGATAACACCGGGGTAGTCAACGAATGCTCCCAGAATTTCCAGGAGCGGTTTGCGGAAGCCTACCTGCTGGAAATGAGAGAATTCATCGACTGTATTCTCGAAAAGAGACAGCCGGACATCACCGTTTACGACGGAACCAAGGATACGGAGGTTGCCTTTGCCGCCACCAAATCCCTGAAGGAAAAAGCCATCGTCAAACTGTAGGAACGAAAAAGGGGAGGACTTATGAAAACGGAAAGAATGACTGTGGCTCAGGCCCTGGTCCGATTTTTAGACAATCAGTACATCAATGTGGACGGTGAAGAAATCAAGTTCGTCCAGGGGGTCTGCGGAATCTTTGGCCACGGCAACGTGGTAGGGCTGGGGGAAGCCCTGGAAAGCGATCAGCACAGCCTCCGGTATTATCAGGGAAAGAATGAGCAGGGAATGGCCCACATCGCCCTGGGATTCACCAAACAGAAGAGAAGAAAGCAGATTATGGCCGTCACCAGTTCCATCGGCCCCGGAGCCCTCAACATGGTTACCGCAGCCGGAACTGCCACCTCCAACCGTCTGCCGGTCCTGTTCCTGCCCGGAGAAGCATATGCCACAAGGCAGCCGGACCCGGTACTTCAGCAGATTGAGCAGCCCCATGATTACAACATCACCGCCAACGATGCTTTCAAGCCAGTGAGCAAGTACTGGGACCGGATTGCAAGGCCGGAACAGCTGATGGCCGCCTGCATCAATGGGATGAGAGTCCTGACCGACCCGGCAGAAATGGGAGCAGTCACGCTCTGTCTGCCCCAGGATGTTCAGGGAGAAGTATACGACTACCCGGTAGAATTTCTGGAAAAGAGAGTCCACTACGTACAGAGAAGAGATATTGATCCGGCCATGGTCCAGAGAGCTGCAGACCTGATCATGAAGAAGGAAAAGCCCTTCATCATCGCAGGAGGCGGTATCGGTTACTCCGATGCAGCAGCAGAACTCATCGAATTCACCAAAGAATTTAATATTCCCTTCGGCGAAACGCAGGCCGGAAAAGGGGTGGTGCTCTTTGACAATCCATACAACATGGGAGGAGCCGGCCTGACCGGAACCTCTGCTACTAATAAGCTGGCAGCCAAAGCCGACCTGATCCTGGGAATCGGAACCCGGCTCAACGATTTCTGTACCTGCTCCAAATGGGCTTACCAGCATGAAGAGATGGATATGATCTCCATCAACGTCAACCCGCTGGATGCCTATAAAATGAATGCTATGCCGATTTTCGCCGATGCAAAGCTGGCCCTGAAGGCCCTCACCGCCGAGCTTCGGAAGAGAGGGTACAAGAGCGGATATACCACCGAAATCGCTGAAGCCAGAAATGAATGGGATACGGAAGTCGACCGGCTTTACACGCTGGAACACCCGGATGGACTGGCTCAAACCCGGATCCTGGGAGAACTGAACGATAAGCTTCTGCCGAAGGATGCCATCATGGTAACCGCTTCCGGAAGCCTGCCCAGCGACCTTCAGCGAGTCTGGAGATGCCGGGAAGAGGGAGTTTACCACGTTGAGTATGCCTTCTCCTGCATGGGCTATGAGGTCAATGCGGCTCTGGGTGTCAAAATCGCAGAACCGGATCGGGAAGTATATGCCATCTTAGGAGACGGAAGTTTCCAGATGCTCCATTCTGAATTTGTCACCAGTCTGCAGGAAGGCTTGAAAATCAACCTGATCGTGCTGGATAACAACGGATGCCAGTGCATCCACAATCTGCAGCGTGGCCAGGGTATTCCCAGCTTTGCCAATGAATACCGATACCGGGACGAAAAAACCGGAAGACTCACCGGTGAATACCTGCCCATCGATTTCGCCATGGTAGCCAGAGGTTACGGCGGAAACGGTTATACCGCCACCAACGTGGAGGAACTTGCTGAGGGAGTCAAAGCCATGCAGGATTCCGACAAGTCCACCCTGATCGACATTAAAACCGTACCAGGCACCATGACCGATGGCTACGATGCCTGGTGGAGAGTAGGTGTTGCCCAGAAATCCCGGCACCAGGCTGTGGAAGAAGCTGCAGCCGATGTGGCAAAACATGTGGAACAAGCCCGTAAATTCTAATTCATATAAAAGGGGAGAAACAGTATGGATAAAAACAAAGTTAAGCTGGGCATAGCACCCATTGGCTGGACCAATGACGATATGCCGGATCTGGGCAGTGAAAATACCTTTGAACAGTGTGTCAGTGAAATGGCCCTGGCCGGTTTCGCCGGATCCGAGGTAGGAAACAAGTATCCCAGAGATGTGGAAGTACTGAAAAAAGCCTTGGCCCTTCGAAACATGGAGATTTGCAATGCCTGGTTCAGCGCCTGCTTCACCACCAAGACCAAGGAAGAAGTCGCAGCCGAATTCATCGAACACCGGGATTTCCTCCATGCTATGGGCGCCAAAATTATTGGAGCAGCAGAAGTCGGAAACAGCATTCAGGGACTAGATGAGCCGATCTTCGCCGCCAAGCCGGTTTACACCGACGAGCAGTGGGAAGCGGTTACCAGCGGCTTCAGCATGCTGGCAGAACTGGCCAAGGAAAAGGGCATGAAGCTGACCTGCCACCATCACATGGGCACCGGAATCCAGACACCGGAAGAAATCGACCGGTTCATGTCCATGGTCAGCAATGACGTGCATCTGCTCTTCGACACTGGACACATTTACTATTCCGAGGGAACGCAGGAAGCTGTCATGGCAGTACTGAACAAGTACATTGACCGAATCGCCCATGTCCATCTGAAAGACGTCCGTCCGGAAGTAGTCGCCAAGGCGAAGGCTGAGAACTGGAGCTTCCTGCAGGGGGTAAGAGCAGGAACCTTCACCATTCCCGGAGACGGAGCCATTGACTTCGATCCCGTATTCAAAGCGCTGGAAGACGCCGGTTACGAAGGATATATGGTCGTCGAAGCCGAACAGGATCCTGCGAAGGCCAATCCGCTGGAATACGCCATTCGAGCCAGAAAGTTCATTGCAGAAAAAACCGGTTTATAGGTTATAAGGAGAATGAAGATGGGTAAGAAACTGAAAGTAGGGATCATCGGTGCCGGCAGAATCGGAAAGGTTCATACACTGAGCATCATGAATTATATCCCTGAAGTGGAAATTAAGGCGATCTCGGATATTTATTTCGACGCCGCCAAGGAATGGGCAGAACAAAACGGGATTCCCGTGGCTACTGCTGACTACAAAGAAATTCTCAACGATCCTGAAATCGATGCAGTACTGGTGTGCTCCTCCACGGACACCCACTCCCAGATTTCTGTGGAAGCGGCTAAAGCAGGAAAACACATTTTCTGTGAAAAGCCCGTAGACCTGACCATTCCTAAAGTGGAAGCGGTCATTGATGCAGCGAAGGAAGCAGGGGTCAAGCTGCAGATCGGATTTAACAGAAGATTCGATCATAACTTCAGAAAAGTCCGGGAATTGATCAAGGACGGAACACTGGGAGACATTCATATTCTGAAAATCACCTCCCGGGATCCGGAACCGCCTTCAGCACAGTATGCGGCGGCCTCCGGCGGAATGTTCATGGACATGACGATTCACGACTTTGATATGGCACGGTTCATGATGGGAAGTGAACCGACGGAGATTTATGTGGCATCGGCCTGCTTAGTGGATCCGGCTATAGGGGAAGCCGGAGACGTGGATACGGCCATCATAACGATCCGATTCGAAAACGGGGGGCTCTGCGTGATCGACAACAGCCGTAAAGCAGTTTATGGCTACGATCAGCGTGTAGAAGCATTTGGTTCAAAAGGGAAAGCCGAAATCAGCAACGACACACCGTCAACAGCGGTATGGAGTACTGCAGAAGGCGTATTTGGGGAAAAGCCGAAGTATTTCTTCCTGGAGCGGTATATGGATTCCTTCGCTGATGAAATGAAACAGTTTATGGCTGCCATCATCAACGATACGGAAACGCCGGTAGTCGGATTTGACGGGCTTCAGCCCATCAAAATGGGGCTGGCTGCCAAAAAATCCGTCCTGGAAGGAAGACCGGTAAAGCTCAGCGAAATCGTGTAAGGGGCTCGGTTTCGCAAGGTACCTTGGTATTAGCGACAATGGGGTCGTTAATATAGAAAACATTTTTATGGAGGACAGAAAAATGAAGAAAATACTTGCATTAATGCTGGTACTGGTTCTTGCCCTGGGCCTTGTAGCCTGTGGTGGCGGAGAAACAGCAGAAACTCCTGAAGATGCCATTAAGGTTGGCTATTCCTGCAACAACTTTAATGACACCTTCCAGACCTACATCGTTGACGCTGCAAAAGCTGCTGCTGCTGATGCCGGAATCACACTGGACGTTCAGGACGCTCAGGAAGATGTCATCAAGCAACAGGACCAGGTGAAGGCCATGATCGAACAGGGCGTTGCTGCTCTGATCGTTGTACCGGTTGACACCAGCGCAATGGGTCCCATCACTGACGCCGCTCAGGCAGCCGGAATTCCTCTGGTTTATGTCAACAGAAACCCCTTTGGCGAAGGTGAAATTCCTGAAAATGTATACTATGTCGGATCTCAGGAAATCGACGCTGGAAAATTCCAGGCTGAATACCTGAAGGAAATGCTTCCTGATGGCGGCGGCGTAGGAATCCTGCAGGGAATCCTGTCCAACGAAGGAGCCCTGAAGAGAACTGAAGGTAATGAAGTTACTTTAGCCGGTACCAACTTCACTGTACTTGCTAAGGAATCCGGAAACTGGCAGAGAGACCAGGGTCTGACTCTGACTGAAAACTGGCTGACTGCTTACGGCGACAAGCTGAACGCAATTCTGGCTAACAACGACGAAATGGCTCTGGGAGCTGTACAGGCTCTGCAGGCTGCAGGAAGAACAGACGTTATCGTAATGGGTGTTGATGCGATTCCCGATGCAAAGAATGCTGTTGCTGGCGGAACACTGGCTGCAACCGTTCTTCAGGATGCTGAAGGACAGGGCGGCGGCGCTGTTGGTGTCGTATCCTCCGTTCTGGCTGGTGAAGCCGTAGAACCGATTACTTGGGTTCCCTTCGTGCTGATCACTCCGGAAAACATTGCAGATTTCCAGTAAAGAATCTTAACTTTGGGGGAAGGGCCCGGCCCTTCCCCCAAATAAAAAAATTTGGGGGAAACGATTATGTCAGAGCAGAAATATTTATTGGAAATGAAGAATATTGTCAAGACTTTCCCTGGAGTGCAGGCACTCAGAGGTGTTGATCTGCGGGTAGCACCGGGAGAGATCCATGCCCTGATGGGAGAAAACGGTGCAGGTAAATCGACGCTGATGAAATGTCTGATCGGTATCCACCCGCCCACATCGGGTGAAATATTTTTCGACGGCAATAAAATAGAAATTGCCAATACCCAGCAGGCCATTCAGGCTGGCATCGCCATGATTCATCAAGAATTGAATCCGGTCGAGTCCAGACCCGTTATGGAAAACCTGTGGCTGGGAAGAGAACCGAAGAACAAGTTCGGCTTGGTTGATCACAAAAAAATGTACGAAATGAGCAAGGAAGTCCTGGCCCAGATTGATCTGAATGTGGATCCGAGGACTGAGATGCGGGAATTATCCGTGGCGAAGATTCAGATGATTGAAATCGCCAAAGCCATATCCTATGACGCAAAGTTGATCATAATGGATGAGCCTACTTCCGCCCTGACCAATAAGGAAGTAGACCAGCTGTTTATCATAATGAGAAAATTGAAAGCTGCGGGAAAGAGTCTGATTTATATTTCTCACAAGCTGGATGAAGTGTATGAAATTACAGATCGGATTACAGTATTCCGGGACGGCCAGTATATCGGAGATGAAGATACCGACAAATTGACCGTTGATAAGTTGATCCATATGATGGTAGGCCGGAATGTGGATGAGATGTTTCCGAAAGTACCCTGTTGCATCGGGGATGTTCGACTGGAAGTGAAAAACCTGACAGCAGGAAATACCTTCAAGGATGTATCCTTCAGTGTAAGAAAAGGGGAAATTCTAGGTATCGCCGGACTGGTTGGAGCGGGGCGTACGGAAGTAATCGAAGCGATTTTTGGTATACGCCATATCACTTCCGGAGAAATCCTGATTGAAGGTCAAAAGGTAACGATCAACAACTCCAGAGACGCCATTAAAAACGGGATGGCTTTATTGACGGAGGACCGAAGGACCGATGGAATCTTTCCCATGCTGTCTATCCTGGATAATATGACAACATCAAATATCGGAAAATATAGAAATAAGGCAGGCCTCTTGAAGGGGAAAGAGATGGTGGCTGACGGGAAGAAGTTCGTTGAAGCCTTGGCCATTAAAACCCCTGGACTTTATCAGCAGATGCAGAATCTCAGCGGAGGAAATATGCAGAAGGTTCTGGTAGCCAGGTGGCTGCTGACGGAGCCGGACATTCTCTTCCTGGATGAACCGACCAGAGGTATCGACGTAGGTGCTAAATCTGAAATTCATAAAATCATCACAAACCTGGCAGGACAGGGAAAGAGCATCATTATGGTGTCTTCAGAACTGCCGGAAGTAATGGGAATGAGCGACCGGATCATGGTCATGCACGAAGGAAAGCTGACCGGGATTCTGGAAAACACCAAGGATCTGACCCAAACAGAAATCATGAAGTATGCAACTGGTACGGTAAAGGAAAAGACTGCATAAAGAAACAGGAGGATGTTCAAATGAGCAAAATACAGAATAAGGAGCAGGGTGGAGGCGGCATCACAGTCAGCAGTCATTCCAAGGCGCTTCTGAAAAAGTACGGCATTGTAGGTGTGCTGATTCTGATGGTCGTCGTCATGGTCATCGTAAAGCCCAACTCTTTCCCCACCCCTAACAATATTTTCAACATTCTGATCCAAAGTAGTATTTTTGGAATCATGGCACTGGGTATGACCCTGGTCATCGTTTCCAAGGGAATCGATATTTCCGTCGGATCGGTCCTTGCCTTTGCCGGCGTTGTAGCCGCCAGTCTGGGACAGGCTGCCACAGCCAGTGGAAAGTTCTATCCCTCATTAGGTGAAATGCCGGTCATTGTGCCGATTCTGGCAGCGCTCCTGATTGGTGCCTTCCTGGGAGCCATCAACGGAAGCCTGATTGCCTATACCGGAATACCGGCCTTTATTGCTACGCTGGGTATGCTGACCATCGGACGAGGTCTGGCTCTGCTGTACACGTCTGGTAAGCCCATCAGCACCCTGACCCCGGACTTTACCTTCTTCGGCGGCAAAATCGGTGTCGTGCCGGTACCGGTTATCGTATACTTTATCTGTATCGTGATTACCTGGATCCTTCTCAACAATACCAGCTTTGGTAAGAGTGTCTATGCTATCGGTGCCAACATCAAGGCTGCAGAAGTATCCGGTATCAATGTAAAGAGAAATCTGACCATGATTTACGCCTATTGCGGAATGCTGGCCGGTGTTGCCGCCATCGTCTTCGCTGGCCGTACCGGAAGCGTTCACCCCGGTGCTGCGACTGGTTATGAACTGACAGCCATTGCTGCCACCACCATCGGTGGTACCAGCCATGCCGGCGGTATCGGAACTATTTGGGGCGCAGTGGTCGGAGCCCTGATTCTGGGCGTACTTAGAAACAGTCTGACATTACTTTCTGTTAACCCCTACTGGCAGCAGATCATCGAAGGTCTGATTATTGTTGTAGCGGTTGTCATCGACATGAGAAAGAACGCAAAGAAAAAGTAGTTTCAGAAGAAAAGGAGAAAAAAATGAGTAAATTATTGGAAATGAGACAAAAGTTCCCCCAGACCAAGGTGTGGAATGACTCCTGTTCTATCAAAGAACTGACTTACAGCATAGAGAACGGGGGAGTGGGAGCCACTACAAACCCGGTTATCGTCAAAGGTGTCCTGGAAAAGGAACTGCCTGCCTACGAGGATTATATCAAAGAATTGATTCGGAATAACCCTACCGCTTCCGAAGACGAACTGGCCTGGGATATAATTGAAAAACTGGCCATCGACGGAGCAAAGCTGCTGGAGCCTCTCTTCGACCCGGCAACCGGCGAAGGAAGAATTTCTATCCAGACCAACACCAAGTATTACAACAACACGGAAAAGCTGGTGGAGCAGGCAGTCTACTTCGCTACTCTGGCTCCCAACATGCAGGTAAAGATGCCGGCGACTGCTGCAGGAATCAAGGCTTTTGAAGAAGCCACCTACCGGGGTGTCAGCATTAATGCTACCGTATCCTTCACCGCTACCCAGGCAATCGCCGTGGGAGAAGCCGTACAGAGAGGACTGGACCGAAGAACAGCAGAGGGTCTGGATAATTCAGGCATCAACCCGGTCTGCACCATCATGGTGGGAAGAATCGACGACTGGCTGAAGGCAGCGGCTGACAAAGCTTCCATCGCCGTGTATCCGCCGGCGCTGGATATGGCTGGTGTGGCCTGCGTCAAGAAGGCCTACAAGGTATATAAGGAAAGGGGATATGCTTGCAAGATGCTGGCTGCCGCTTACCGTACTCCCCTTCACTGGCTGGAATTCATCGGCGGAGATGTGGTCCTGACCATGCCTTACAAATATCAGGTCATGTTCAATAACTCCGATTTCGATGTAGTGGCCCGTATGGACGAAGAAGTAGATCCTTACTACATCAAAGAGCTGCGAAAGCTTCCGGATTTTGTCAAAGCCTATGACCACATGGAAATCGAAGAATTTGATACCTATGGTGTCGTGAACAAGACCCTGGATCAATTCGCTCATGGGTACGATGACCTGGTGAACATCATCAGAAAGTTCCTCTTCAAGTTTTAAGATATGACACATCGGAACCCGTCGGGATGAGGCCTGCCTTCTGCAGGTCCTGCCCCCGGGTTCTTTTTTACAGCAGAACATTACCGGTAAAAGGAAAGGAAGGCTTACGATGCTAGTAGAGTTAAAATCAATAAGCAAAGGATACAATGAAATCACCTCCATGGAGGGAATCACCGCAGAAATGCTGATGGATTCCGGCATCTATAAGCTGGAAGCCGGGGAAACCGTAAACTTTAAGGATGAGGCCAAGGAAAGCGCTTTTCTGCTTTATGATGGGGAAGTAACCTTCCGGTGGGAAGGAAATCAGGAAAAGTCAAAAAGAACTTCCCTCTTTGATGAAAATCCGACGCTCCTTCATGTGGCTGCCGGTGTCGAGGTTTCCCTGACCGCAGGAACCGATGCCGAAGTGCTGATTCAAAAGACGACCAATGAAAGAAACTTTCCTTCCCGGTTCTATCGGGCAGAGGACTGTCGTTCGGACATCTTTGGAAATAACGTATGGGGGGACACGGCCAAGCGGGTAGTTCGGACTATTTTTGACTACAGCAACGCCCCCTATTCCAATATGGTCATCGGAGAAGTCATCAATGCACCTGGCAAATGGTCCAGCTACATTCCCCATGGCCATGATCAGCCGGAGGTCTACTATTACCGGTTTGACCGGCCCCAGGGCTTCGGCGCCGGCTTTATCGGCGACGATGTCTACAAGATAGTAAACAACAGCGCCCTTTGCATTCCGGGAGGGCCCACCCATCCCCAGGTCACTGCCCCCGGCTATGCCATGCACTATACCTGGATGATTCGCCA
Organism: Firmicutes bacterium UBA5559; assembly: GCA_002425705.1. Classification (GTDB taxonomy): domain Bacteria; phylum Bacillota; class Clostridia; order Peptostreptococcales; family Anaerovoracaceae; genus UBA5559. The sequence goes on along the minus strand of DIMT01000008.1, from coordinate 18,505 downwards.
TTACGACAACAACCCGTGGACTTCCCGGGTCAACGATCCAGCCCACGAATGGCTGCTGGAAGAAAATCCGGATATCTGGGAGCCCAAATAAGAGAAAAATTGTTCCATCCCTGTGAAAATGGTGGGAACCTTCCGGCAGGAAATGGTATAATGCTGTTATCAGTGCAGTAGGAAGGAGACTGGAAGCAGATGAAAAAAATGAGAAAACACAGGTTCAAGGCTATTTTTATGGTCATGACCCTGATCGGAATCATGGTGCTGGCTGCCGGCTGCGGCCTGGCAGAGGTCCCGGGAGAGCCGACAGAGCCCATGCCAGGGGAAAAGGAATATTCGGTGACCTTGTATTTTGCCCATACCGGCTATGTGGAAACCGGGGATGAGACCCTGCCCAAGCTGGTGGAGGTCCGGGATGTTCCTTTGTCCGCCCAGGAAGGCCGGCAGTATTTTCAACTGGTGGATTCCGCTTTGAGGGAGATTCCAGAGGGCATTTCGCCGGCTGCAACCCTGATCGATGATAACATTCAGGTACATGATGTGGTGGTGGATGACGGGACCGCTATCGTGGATCTCTCCAGCCAGGGGCTGAATAACGGATCACTGGCAGAAGCCTATGTCATCAGTCAGATCGTCGAGTCCCTCCGGGCCAGTTTCCCGGAAATCCAGCAAGTCCAGTTCCTGGTTGATGGATCCGTGGTGGAAAGCCTGATGGGCCATTTTGGAGCAGAAGAACCATTTACAGAAGGTATTTTCAACTTACAGGGAGAATAAATAACATGATTCAGAATGAAATCAAAGACATCGGACTGGCAGTCTCCGGGCGACAAAAAATCGACTGGGTAAAGAAGCATATGCCCCTTCTTTCCGGTCTGGAAAAGGAATTCCGCGAAACCAGGCCATTTGAAGGGCTTCGGGTCTCCCTTTCCGTCCATATGGAGGCGAAAACCGCCTACCTTTGTGAAGTCCTGGCCGCCGGCGGTGCAGATATGGCGGTGACCGGCAGCAATGTCCTGTCTACTCAGGACGATGTGGCGGCGGCGCTGGCTGCCGCCGGAATGAAGATTTATGCCATTCACGGAGCTACTCAGGAACAGTATGACCGCCATATCGAACTGACCCTGGAACACAAGCCCCACCTCATCATCGACGATGGAGGGGATCTTGTGGGGCTGATCCACCACCGAAGACCGGATTTGGGTTCGGAAGTGCTGGGGGGATGTGAAGAAACTACCACCGGTGTTATTCGTCTCAAGGCCATGGAACGGGAGGGTATCCTGAAGTTCCCTATGGTGGCGGTCAACGATGCCCAGTGCAAGCATCTTTTTGACAATCGTTATGGTACCGGCCAGTCGGTCTGGGACAGCATCATGAGAAACACCAACCTGATCATTGCCGGTAAGACGGTGGTGGTGGGTGGATACGGATGGTGCAGCCGGGGAATCGCTATGCGGGCCGCGGCCCTGGGGGCCCGGGTCATCGTTACGGAAATCGATCCGGTAAAAGCCATTGAGGCAAAAATGGACGGCTACGATGTGATGACCATGGATCAGGCGGCACCTTTCGGTGACATCTTTGTTACGGCTACCGGATGCATCCGGACCATCAGCCTGGAGCATATGATGGCGATGAAGGACGGCGCGATTCTTTGCAATGCGGGACATTTCAACGTGGAAGTGGACATGCTGGCCATCGAGGAAGCAGCCCTGGAAAAGAAGGAAATGCGGCGCAATGTGATGGGATATCGGCTGAAGAACGGCCGATGGCTGAACATCCTTGCAGAAGGCCGTCTGGTCAATATCGCTGCTGCGGATGGCCATCCGGCAGAAATCATGGATATGAGCTTTGCCGTCCAGTGCCTGTCCGCTCTGTATGTGAAAGACAACTATAAACATCTGGAAAACAAGGTCATCGATGTATCCGCTGAAATCGATGGAATCGTGGCGGAGCGGAAGCTGGCCAGCTGGGGAATCGCCATCGACCGGCTGACTCCGGATCAGGAAAAATATCTCAATAGCTGGGAGGGTTAATATGCGGTACGCATCCAGAATTGAAGCTTTGTCCGACAAATCCCTGCTCAATGCCTTTGAAGTCATTGAGACACCGGACATGATTTCCTTTTCTGCCGGCTTTCCGTCGCCGGAGACTTATCCCCTGGAGGCCATCCGGGAGTCCTTTGACCATGTGATGGAAGAATCGGGTAAAGAAGCCCTGAGCTACGGGTCCACCAGCGGTTATATAAGACTCCGGGAAATCATCGGAAACCGACTTGCAGAAAAGTTCAATCTCCGTTATAATCTTGAAGAAATCATCATCACCAGCGGATCCCAGCAGGGTTTGGACATGTGCGGCATGATGTTTATCAACAAAGGGGATGTGGTTCTGTTTGAGAATCCTTCCTATCTGGGGGCTGTTAATGCCCTTCGGGCCCACGAAGCTACGCTGGCAGCGGTGGAAATCGATGACCAGGGAATTTCCATGGAAAGCCTGAAGGCAGAAGTAGAGCGGTATGGAGACCGGATCCGGATGATTTATGTCAATCCGGATCATCAGAACCCAACCGGCCGCAGCTGGAGCCTGGAGCGGAGAAAGGAATTTATGACTTTCATCCGGGACTACGATATTCCCGTGGTGGAGGATGGGGCTTATGCGGAGCTTTCCTTCGGGGAAGAACTGGAAACGCCCTTGGCAGCACTTGATGCGCGGGGTCAGGTTCTTTATCTGGGAACCTTCTCCAAGACCTTCTGTCCGGGACTTCGGGTAGCCTGGGTCTGTGCGCCAAAGACCATCATGGAAAAAATCCTGATCCTGAAAAACGCAGCGGACCTGTCCACCTCCTCCATTGCTCAGCGGCAGATGGCTTATTATCTGGACCACTACAGCCTGGATAATCATATCCGGGGGATTACCGCAATGTACCTTGAGCGGAAGGACATCATGATCCAAATGCTCCGGGAGCATTTTCCGGATTCCATTTCTTACACCAATCCCAAGGGAGGCCTCTTTATATGGGTTTCTCTGCCGGAAGGGAAGGATTCCAGGGAACTGCTCATTCGGGCCCAGAAACGAAAGGTCTCCTTTATTCCGGGGACGTCCTTTTATCCGGCAGCCGATCGGCACCGGGAGCTGAGGCTCAACTTCTCCAACATGGATCCGGACAAGATCCGGGAAGGGATGAAGATCCTGGGAGAGATTACAACGGAATATTTAAAGGAATAACCTCCGCCCGGTTATGCCGGCAGGTGAGTTATAGATCACCGCACTGCGGTTTAAAAGGAATTTTAGAGGAAAAGGAGAAACAAACATGGAAAAATTAAGAGGGGCCTGCGTCATCGGCCAATCAGGGGGGCCGACTTCGGTTATCAATGCCAGTGCGCTGGGAGCAATCGAAACCGCACTGGATGAAGAATGCATCACCAAGGTCTATGGCATGGCCAACGGCATCAAGGGGCTGCTGGAGGACCGACTGTATGACCTGGATCAGGAGGATCGGGACGAGCTTCACCTGTTGCTCCACACCCCGTCTTCTGCGTTGGGATCTTGCCGATACAAGCTGGCAGATCCGGATAAGGACGATACGGATTACAAGAGAATCCTGGAGATTTTCAAGAAATATGATATTCGGTATTTCTTCTACAACGGTGGAAATGACTCCATGGACACCTGCAATAAGATCAGCAAGTTCCTGCTGAAGCATGGATACGAGTGCCGGGTCATGGGTATTCCCAAGACCATCGACAACGATCTGGATATGACGGATCACTGCCCGGGGTACGGCAGCGCAGCCAAATATGTAGCTACTACCTGCATGGAAGTTTACCGGGATGCCGCTGTTTATGGGGAAGGCTCCGTTACGGTCATAGAGGTTATGGGCAGAAATGCTGGCTGGCTGACTGCTGCGTCCGCTCTGGCCTCCGCTCAGGGATGTGGCCCCGAGTTGATCTATCTGCCGGAAGTTCCCTTTGATCTGGAAAAGTTCATCCGGGACATCAAGGAAGTGCTGGCTGTTCGAAAAGACGTCATGGTAGCCGTATCCGAAGGCATCAAGGACAAGGATGGGGTTTACATTTCTTCCTACTTCACCGATACCGAAAAGGACAAGGACGCCTTTGGTCACATCCGAATGGGTGGCCTGGCTCCCAATCTGGCCAGTTATGCGGGAGCAAGAGTGGATGCTCGGGTTCGAGGCATCGAGTTCAGCCTTCTGCAGCGGTGCGCTGCCCACGTAGGATCGGAAAACGATGTCAACGAATCCTACAGCGCCGGCAAGGAAGCGGTTAATGCCGCGGTCTCCGGCATCACCGACAAGATGGTAGGCTTTGAAAGAGTCTATAACGACGGAGTGTATGAGTGCAGAACCATCCTGGTTGACCTTGAAAAAGTAGCCAACAAGGAAAAGAAAGTACCCCTGGAGTGGATCAATGAAACCGGAAACGGCCTATTGAAGCCCTTCATCGATTATGCAACACCCCTGATTCAGGGCAAGAACGAATATCCCACCGTCAATGGCCTGCCCCGTCATGCCAACCTGAAGTACGTCAAACCAACGGTATAAGCTGTTCTGCTGATTGGTGGGTTCTTAAATGACATAAGAAGAATAAAACCCCAGTAATTTCAAGGCATTCCTTGTTTTACTGGGGCTTTTTTCGGATTGAAAACAAACCAACTGGCAGACCTGTTTATAAAGTTGGTTTCTTTCTGTATTCCTTGGGGGAAACCCCCATCTGCTTTTTAAAGACTTTGGAGAAGTAGCTCTGGTCCTCAAAGCCACAGCGGGAAGCGATTTCCGACAGGGACAGGGTGGTGGATGTCAGCAAGCTGCAGCTCTTTCCTACCCGGGTCTGGTTCAGATGCTCCGTGAAGGTCATCCCCAGATTTTTTTTGAAGAGCATGGAAAGATAAGAGGGATTGGTGTGAAGAGCAGCGGCTACGCTGGTCAGGGACAATTTATCCGGATAATGCTGATTGATGAACTGGAGGGAGGAGCGGATCAGTGGAGAATGGCCGGTATAGCGGCTGCCGCCGGCGTTTTCCGTCAGAGCCCGGATTAGGGATTGGATCAACCCCCCGATTTCTTCCATGGAGGCGGCTTCGTTGATGGCATTCAGGTTATCGTATAAGCTGTCGGATAACTCATGGCTGATGAAGCTTCCCTCTGTGGAATTTCGAATCAGTATGGTACAGACGGAAAGGAGTTTGGTCTTCACCGAAGAAATATCTCCGGCTTCCATGACGGACATTTCAAGAAGAAGCTCCTCCAGATCCCGGTAGGCTTCCTCCTGATTGCCGCTTGCCACATCTTCCAGAAGCTTGTTTTCCAAATGGTAAGGGTAGGAAATGACCCGCTGCTCTTTTTTGTAGCGTTGCAGGTTCTCGCTGATTTTCCGCTGCTCCCGGAAGCAGGTGTTAATCTGTTGATAATCAGGATTTGGCGTTACCGATGCCAGGATCACGTCTCCAAAAACCGAGGAAAGATAGGAAACATCCTTGGGGTGAAATACCTTCATTTCCTTGAGAAAGAGGACCAGGGAGGCATAATCCGACGGATCGATGCTGTTTAGCTGAAAAATGCTGGTGATGGTATTTTTCTTCAGTTCTCCCATAATCAGCGGTCCTGCCAGAAAGAAACCCTGAAGAGTTTTTCCAACGATCAGGGGCATGGCAATTTTGACAAAACCAGCTTTACAAACGAAGATATAGGGCTCCCCCAGTTGGGAAGAAAGCTTGCCGGCAGAAGTCAGGCTGACCCGGCAGGAGCTGGACGGATTCGTGTAGATATCAAAATGACCGCAGATCTTTTTATCCCGATGGCATTCCCAGACCAGCTGGCCCCCCGGGGAATAGTAGGAGACCGGAACGCCGCTGATTCGGCTGAAGGCGGAAATTCGATCCTTGATTTGTGGGGACAGGTCGTTTTCGTGTAGAAAATTGGGCTCCATTTCCATAAGATTCTCCATAAACATAAAATAACAATAAAAAATAACTAGAATTTTGATGATTATTACTAAAAATATCACTAATCGAGGGAAAGAGCAAGGGATGTCCGGTGGAAATACAAAAAAAAGTACAAAAATATAAAAAGAACGTGCTACCATTCCGAAAGGGGCTGGGATAGTATGATATTATAGGAATAGAACCTAAAACCATTGATCATAGGGTAGGAGGAAACTATGGATAAGGAATTATTGTTTAAGGAAGCCTTTGATTCCATTGTGGAGTCGGATGAAGACAAGGCAGTAGAGGTGCTGAAAAAAGGGGAAGAAATGGGTGTAGACCCGGTTGAGCTCCTGACGGAAGGTTTCAGTGCAGGCATTAAGCATCTGGGAGATCTTTTCGGACGGGGAGAAGTATTCCTGCCGGAATTGATTTTCGCGACTGAGGTCATGAAAGTAGTCACCGAGGATATCGAAAGCAAGATGACGGGAACGGAGTCTGCGAAAAAGGGTATCATGATCATCGGCACGGTAGAAGGAGATGTTCACGACATCGGCAAGGGAATCGTAGCCTCGCTGGTGAAGACCAACGGCATTGAAGTCATCGATCTGGGCCGGGAGGTTCCAGCTAGGGTATTCATTGAAAAGGCAAAGGAGTACAACGCCGATATCGTTGGAAGCAGCGCGCTTCTGACAACCACCATGACCGTTCAGAAAGATATCGAAGAATTGTTGAAGGAAGCAGGTCTGCGGGACAAGGTTAAGACCATGATTGGTGGTGCGCCGGTAACCCAGCGGTGGGCTGATAAAATCGGAGCTGACTATTACTGCGAAGATGCGGCAGAAAGCGTCCGGTATGCACTGGAATACCTGAGCAGCAAATAAAATCCCTTCCCTTTTATCAGGGAAAGAAAGGAATAAGTGATGACGGAAGAAAATAAAATTTTTACCAGACTCGGTGATGGATCCGGCATCTGGATGACCCCGGAAGAAATCCTGGCGGATATCGAAGCGGGTGTGGCCGATGCGGTGGATCGGGGTAAAATAGAGCCCCTGACCGAGGAAGAAAAGCAGAAGATTTACGACATTGTCACCATGCCGGGGAAAATCGTCGGTGTGGAGCCGGGCCGGGAAGTGGTTATGAGCAACGACTCCGGTGCCTATAAGATCAATGTCAAGAGCGGAATCCCCATGTCGGTGGACACGGAAGTTCTGGTTTACGAGCGTGTTCTGGGTTGCGATTCCGTGGACGTGGGCAATACGGACTACAACTACAAGACCGCCAAGGGTGTTGCTAAAAGAGAAGCATCCAAACTGAAGAATGCCCTTAACATCAGCATGATGCCCCTGTTCTACGGAGCCATGCCCAACCTGGGATTCTACACCCAGCCGGACGGTCCGGTGGAAAACTGGGCAGTTCTCCTGCCTGACGGAAAAATCAAGGAGGCAATGGCAGCCCAGGAAGAAGCCGTTCATCATGCCGTTCGGGATATGGTCTATGTGGCGGAACAGATGTATGATGTGGGAGCTGATGGATTCCAGCTGGATACCTCCGGTGCTGCAGGGGATGCTGATTTTCTGGCAGCCCTTCAGGCCTGTGAAGAAATCACGGCCAAATTCCCCGGTATGGGGGTGGAAATCGGTATGGCCGGGGAGTTTGTCCTGGGCATGCACGGCCGCCTGAAATACAAAGATGTCCGGCTGGCCGGCCTCTATCCTCACAAGCAGGTGAAACTGGCGGAGCAGGCAGGGGCATCCATTTTCGGAGCCGTCGTCAACACCAACTGCAATAAGTCCTTCCCCTGGAACATTGCCAGGGTATGTACCTTCCTGAAGGCTTGCTCGGAGGTAGCGGAAATCCCGGTTCATGCCAACGTAGGCATGGGCGTCAACGGAATCCCCATGTGTGAGATCTTGCCCAGCGATGTGGTTTCCAAGGCAGACAAAGCCATCGTGGAAATCTGCCGGCTGGACGGGTTGTAGGTAGGCGTGGGAGACCCCCTGGGAGCAGAAGCGACTCACGTGCTGGCAGCAGGTATGGGCGGTGTGCGAACGGCCGGAGATCTGGTCCTCCGCATGCAGCTTGCTCATAAGATGAGAATCGATGAAGCAAAAGCCGCTGTAGCCGAGAAGCTGAATGTTTCCCTTTCCGACCTGACGGACGTGGTGGTCATGTCCGAGGTGCGGGAAGACCTGGGAATCGGACTCTGTCATGTAGAGCCCAGCGCCCAGGAAAACAATGGAATGGAAGCCAAGTTCCGGATTTCTCAGAAGCTGGGAATCACCATCAACTCGGTGGAACGTTTCAAAGAAAGGGCCGGATTGAAATAAGGGCCAAAGCCAATTGAGGCGAATAGGAAAAAATCAGAATTTCGCCAGCCAGGTAGGTGCCGACTGGCGAAATTTTACTATTTTCCCGGCAAGAAAAAAAGGATATAATAGAGGATACGGGAGTGAAGTAACCCCGGTTATGGAATCAGAAACCAACAGTACACCGGAGGAATGCATGGAGGAACTCATCAGAAGAGCCAGACAATCGATCATCGACGCCGATGAGGAAGAAGCAATGAATCTGATTCGGGAGGCAAGGGCTAGGCAGCTGGATGTCATGGAACTGCTGCGCCTTGGCTTTGCTGCAGGCAATAACGAAGTGGGAAGCCTCTTCGAAGCCGGTCAGATCAGCCTGCCCGAATTGATTTTCTCCTCGGAAGTCATGCGAAGCGTCCTATATTATATCGAAGAAAACATATCCGATAAGTCCCTCAAGGTGAAGGGAAAAGTCCTCATTGCCACCGTCAGTGGAGACGTCCATGAAATCGGGAAGGGTATGGTGGTCTCCACCATGAAAAGCCTGGGCATCGACGTCATCGATATCGGCCGGGAGGTGCCCGTGGAGGAAATCATCGAAAAAGCTGAAGAGCACGGGGTAACCATCATTGCCACCAGTGCCCTGCTGACCTCAACGCTGAAAGAGCAGCGGAACCTGGAAAATGCCTTGCGGGAGAAAGGCCTTCGAAGCAAATACATCACCATGGTGGGAGGAGCCCCCTGCAGCGCCCGTTGGGCTAAGCGAATCGGAGCGGACTTATATACGGAAGACGCGGTGGAAGCCGCACAGAAAGCATTGGAAATACTGAATGGCAAAGCCAGATAAGGAGTAAGAGATGGGGAAGGAATTAGTATTTAAAGCACTGCGCCACGAAGACATCACCGAAGTACCCTGGGTGCCCTTCGCCGGGGTCCACGCGGGAGCCCTGAAGGGGTATAACGCCGAAGAAATGCTGAAAGATGCCGATAAAATAGTCGATTCCCTCAAAGAAGTTGCCAAACTATACAATCCGGATGGGATGCCGATCATCTTTGACCTGCAGGTAGAAGCAGAAATATTGGGCTGCAATCTGCTTTGGGCCAAGGACAATCCACCCTCCGTCAAATCTCATCCCCTGGAGGGAGAAAAAACCATTCCCTGTGTCTGCCAGATACCCACAGCGGAATCCGGCCGGATTCCCATGATCCTGGACGCCATGAAGCGGACCAAAAAAGCCGTAGGCGATGATATCGCCCTCTACGGCCTGATTTGCGGGCCCTTTACCCTGGCTTCCCATCTTCGGGGAAGCAGCATCTTCATGGACATGATGAAGGACCCGGAATACGTTCGGGAGCTGGTGGAATTTTGTGGGCAGGTGGCCATGAAAATGGCGGAGCTCTATATCGAAGCAGGCATGGATGTCATTGCTGTGGTGGATCCCCTGGTCAGCCAGATATCCCCGAAGCACATCGAAAAGATGCTTTCCGAGACCTTTACGGCTGTCTTTGATTACATCCGGAGCAAGGGAGTCTATTCCTGCTTCTTTGTATGCGGCAATGCCACCAACCAAATCGACGTCATGTGCCGGATGAATCCGGATGGCATTTCCGTGGATGAAAACGTGAACCTGCCCAAGGCGAAGGAAATCACCGATCGTTATAACATTACCATCGGTGGAAACATCCCGCTGACCACCACCATGCTGCACGGTACTCAGCAGGACAACATCAAGGGCGTCCTGGAGTTGATGGACAGCGTGGATTGGAAAAATTTCATCCTGAGTCCTGGTTGCGATATGCCCTACAGCACCCCCATCGAAAATACAGTGGCCTGTGCCCAAGCTGCTAAGAATCCGGAAATTTCCAGAGAGATGATTCGGAACTACGAGGCACCGGTGGACGACATTGATGTGGAAATCCCTGATTATGCCAATTCGGAAAAGGTGATTGTGGAACTATTCTTATTGGATCCGGACCAGTGTGCCGCTTGCACCTACATGCTCAACAGTGTAGTGGACGCTTTTGATGAGATCAAAGATGTGGCCGAGTACCGGGTCTACAAATATTTCATTCGGGAAGACATTGCCCGGACCAGGAAAATGGGTCTGACCAATCTGCCCACCATGTGCGTGGACGGGGATATCAAATGGGTTTCCATTATCCCATCCCGGGAAGAGTTCGTTGATACGATTCGGGAATACGCCGATAAAAAAAGCCGTTAAAAAAGGGTAATCCATTGAAAAACAAAGTAATCCACATCCACCGGGAGGACATCGAAGCCCGGGCGGAAGAATATTTTATCAAGGGCAGCGGCCTCACTCGGCCAGGGGCCAAGTTTGATAAGATGCGGAGCAGGGCAGCGGCCATCCGGGAAGAAATCCGGGATCGGGTCCAGATTCGCTGCCTGGTCAGCTATTTTGAAAAACCTCCTGTATCCGAAGGATGCCTTCGGATACAGGGGGTTGATTTCCTGTGTCCCCCCTTTGGCCTTCTGGAGACGGAGCAGGTGAAGGGAGCCTATGGATATCTGATAACCGGAGGCGATTATTATTTGGAAGAGCGGGAAATTATGGACCAGCTGCTGGCGGATATCTGGGGAACTGCCTATGTGGATGCCGGACGGGATGCCCTCCGGGATCAGCTGGTGGAGGACTATCAACTGCGTTTTCCCGAACTGGCGGAAAGCCTCTGCCTTTCCGATTCCTTCGGACCGGGATATTATGGCATGAAGACCCGGGATACCATCAAGCTCCTGTCGCTTTTGGAGGGGGATTCCATTGGGGTAACCTGCCGGGAAAGCGGAGTGATGGTCCCGCTGAAATCCTGTACAGGAATTTACCTGGTAACCGATTCCGCCGCCCCTCTGCCGGATCTGGAGTGCGAGACCTGCCTGGGGAATACGGGAAACTGCCAGCTTTGCAACGTGAGGAGACAGGAATGACGATGAAAACGAACCGCTGTACCGGGGACTGCGCTGCTTGCGGGAAATGCAAGGGAGCCAATCTGCTGCAGGAGATGAACGATCGAAAAACCAAGCTGGTCCAACTTCCGGAGGACTTCCGTCCGGATCAGGGAGAAGGGATAGGCATTGCCTTTGATATTGGCACCACAACGGTGGTGGGGACCCTCTGGGACCTTTCTGCCGGCGAACACCTGCTGACCCAGGCCAGGACCAACCCCCAGAACACCTACGGAGCAGACGTGATTTCCCGGATCAATTACTGCGAAGACCACCCGGAACGCTTTGAAAAGCTCCAATCCCTGATCCTTCAGTGCCTGGAGGACCTGGCATCATCCTTGCTGAAAAAAGCTGGAAGGGACAAGGATCAAATCCTCCGGGTCGTGATAGCCGGAAACAGCACCATGTCCCATATCGTCACAGGACACAGCCCGGCCTCTCTGGCCCGGGCCCCCTTTCAGCCAGCCTACACCGGACCGGTAATCCGCCGGGGAAGGGAAATGCTTTCCTGCATGAACCCCGATGGGGAGGTCTTTGTGGTTCCCAATATTGCCGGTCATGTGGGAGGGGACATCACCGCAGGTCTGATCGCCTCCCGATTAAAGGAGAAGAAAGACCTGGTACTATTCATTGACATTGGTACCAACGGAGAGATCGTCCTGACTGATGGCTGCCAAATGCTGGCTTGCTCCACCGCAGCTGGACCAGCCTTTGAGGGAGCGGCCATCCACCAGGGCATGCGGGCCGCTGCCGGAGCCATTGAAGCGGTCCGAATCGAGGAAGGCACGGTATTTTTTCGAACCATCGAAGAACGGGTCCCTGCCGGGATTTGCGGCTCCGGCCTGATCGACGCCATCGCCGAAATGAAGAAAATCGGTATCATCAATAAGTCGGGAAGACTACTGTTGCCCACCGATAAAAAGGGCGATCCTTTTTCCCAGGATATTGCCGGACGGCTTCGGGAAACCGATGGCATCCGGGAATTCGTCCTGGTTTTCCGGGAGGATCAGGATGACATCGTCATCACCCAGAAAGACATCCGGGAGGTTCAGCTGGCCAAAGGAGCCATCGCTGCCGGCATCAGCCTGATGCTTCAGCAGGCCGGCCGAAAGGCTGAAGAAATCCAGCAGGTTCTGGTGGCAGGAGCCTTCGGTAATTTTATCGACAAGGCCAGTGCCATGGAAATCGGACTTCTTCCCGATCTGCCCATGGAACGGGTGGAATCCATCGGCAATGCAGCCGGAAACGGAGCTGGCATGGTGCTTCTCTCCATGGCAGAACAGCAGCTGGCCCTGGATATTCCGGAAATTACCCGGCACCTGGAGCTGGCAACCTGTGATAATTTTCAAGAAGAATACCTGAAAGCCATGTCCTTCTGACATGGCTTCTACGAGGGGGGCGGATCGGATGGATCGCATCGACTCTAAATCGATGCAGCCGGGTGAAACTCCCGGGCTCCTCGCCAAAAAAGAAAGGCCCATATCATGAACCTACAGGAACTATTCAGCAAAATGGATGGCAAGGAAAAGAAAAAAGAAATTCTGCGCCTTCTTTCGTTACGAGACGAGGAAGCAGAGGGTCTCCACCGGGAGGCAGCCCAACTCCGGGAGAAGTACTTTGGAAACAAGGTGTTCCTCTACGGTTTTGTTTATTTTTCCACTTATTGCCGAAACGATTGCAACTTTTGCTATTACCGGAAATCCAACCCCATTCACCGCTATCGGAAAACCACCGCAGAAATTTTACAAAGGGCAAAGGAGCTGGCCGGTTCCGGGGTTCACCTGCTGGATCTGACCATGGGAGAAGACCCGGAGTACCGTAAGGAAGACTTCCGGGAAATCCTGAAGCTGACCGAAGATATTAAAAAAGAAACCGGGCTGCCGGTGATGATCTCCCCCGGATTCCTGACGGAGGATCAGTTGGCCGCATTCCGGAATGCCGGGGTTGATTGGTATGCCCTGTATCAGGAAACCCACAACCGGGAGCTTTACCGGAAGCTTCGCTGGGACCAGGATTACGATCAGCGGATGGAAGCAAAGGAAACGGCTGGAAAACTGGGATTGCTGGTAGAAGAGGGAATCCTGACCGGTGTGGGAGAAAGTCTGGAGGACATTGCCGATTCTCTGTTGGAGATGGGGAGGATTCGTGCCCGTCAGATGAGAGTCATGACTTTTGTTCCTCAGCCGGGAAGCCCCATGGAGGACCGGACTCCTGCAGACAGTCAGCTGGAACGGAATATCATCGCTGTCCTCCGGCTTCTGTACCCTCAGGTTCTGATCCCCGCCTCCCTGGATGTGGAAGGAATCAATGGCCTGAAAGGCCGGATTCTGGCCGGGTCAAACGTGGTGACTTCCATCATCCCCCCCTGTTCCGGTCTTGCCGGCGTGGCACAGATGGACAAGGACGTGGATGAAGGGGGCAGGACCGTGGAGGAGGTTTCCCGGATTCTGAAGGAGCTGGATCTTAGCCCCGCCACCAGGTCAGAGTATCAGGATTACCTGGTGGGGATTCGACATGAATAGGCTGGTGGTCATCGGAGGGAAACTCCAGGGAACGGAAGTGGTGACCCTGGCTCGACTGGCCGGTATCCCTGCCCTTTTAATTGACCGGAACCCCAAGGCCATAGCGTCCCTCCTGGCCGATGAGTTCATCTGCCTGGATCTGCTTGGGGATACGGATGGATTTCTGAATCTGCTCCAAAAGGAAGACCTGGTGCTGCCAGCCATGGAAAACCAAGAAGTGCTGGATCTGCTGGAAAAGGAAAAGGATCGGATTCAGGATCGATGCCTGGGCATAGCCTTTGATTTTAATGCTTATCGGATCAGCTCCTCCAAGGAGAAATCGGACCGGATATTTCATCAGCTGGGACTGCCAGCCCCCCGGTATTACCCGGAAGGCCGATTTCCGTACATCGGAAAGCCGGATCGGGGAAGCGGAAGCGAAGGAGTCCAGCTTTTCCGGGACAAGGAAGAGATGGAGGCCTTTCAGGATAAAGCGGGATGGATTCTTCAGGAATATCTCGAAGGCCCTTCCTATTCCATTGAAGTGACCGGAAAGCCCGGATGCTATAAAACCCATGGGATTACCCGGATTCACATGGATCCGGTTTTCGACTGTNNACTGTTGCCGGGTGACCACCCCCTGCCCCCTATCCCATGAGGAAAAGGGAAACCTGGAGGAAATGGCCCTTAGGCTTGCAGAATTCATAGGCCTGAAGGGAATCATGGATCTGGAAGTCATCCACCATCAGGGGGACATGAAGCTTCTGGAGATCGACGCCCGAATGCCCAGCCAGACTCCTCTAGCTGTGTTTTACTCCACAGGAGAGAACCTGCTGAAGGAAGGGATACGACCCTTCCTCCCGGAGTCTCCGGGGGATTCCCAAACTCACCCTCCCCGATACGTCTCCTATGAACATTATCGGATCAGCCCCAGTGGATTGGAGCAATTAGGAGAGCACATCCTGGCCGATGCCGGTCCTCTCCAAAGGGAAGAAAATCAATATGGCTCTGACGTGGTCCTTTCCGATTATCAGGAGGGGAAAACCCAGTGGCAGGGAATCTTCATCAATTGGGGTGAAAGCCTGGAGGAACTGGAAAGGAAAAGAAGATGGATGAAAAATTTACTATTACCCAGCAGCAGCGGCTGACGGAGTTGAACTTTCCGGAAGAAGAACTGAACCGGACCTTCGAATCCAGGGAAGAACGGGATAAGGCTTTCAAAGAACTGGAGAAAGAAGGGGTTAAGCACCACCGGCTTCATCTGGAAGGGCTTATGGGAATCCGCCACCAGACCTTGGCCATGGAGTCGGAAAAGCAGATGGAAGGCTGGCTGATGGGAGAAGGATTCACCCGGGTAGCCACCCCCTCGATCTTAACCCGGCCCATGTTGGAAAGGATGACCATTACCAGGGAGCATCCCTTGACGGAGCAGGTCTTCTGGCTGGATGACAAGCGATGCCTCCGGCCCATGCTGGCCCCCAATCTTTATGAAGTCATGCGGGATCTCCATCGGATTACCCGGGGCCCGGTTCGTATTTTCGAGGCCGGTTCCTGCTTCCGGAAAGAATCCCAGGGCGCCCAGCACCTGAACGAATTCACCATGCTGAATCTGGTGGAATTGGATGGGGTGGCGGAGGGCCAGCAGATGGAGCGGCTCCGGCAACTGGCTACTGGTGCCATGGAAGCGCTGGGCATGGATGATTATCAGCTTGTAGAGGAAGAATCGGAGGTCTATGGAACCACCCTGGATATCGAAGTGGAGGGAGTTGAAATCGCTTCCGGCGCTTTCGGGCCCCACTTTCTGGACGAAAAATGGGGCATATTCCAGCCCTGGGTCGGGATTGGATTCGGCATCGAACGGATTGCCATGATCAAGGGAGGATACCGGACCATCAAGCGGGTAGGGAAGAGCATTTCCTTCCTGGATGGCTCCCCCCTCCATCTATAGAAAAACAGGAAGGGAAGATTCTATGACCAGACTGAAAAATGAATGGCTGATGAATATGGAAAAAGAAGTAAAGGAAAGTCAGGAACACCTGGTCCGTCTGACCGGCCGGAATTACCGAAGCCTGATTGATTCAACGGGTTGGCCTGCTTCTCCCCAGCGGGTCGCAATCGTTCCCGTCACCCAAGGTCAGGGTATTATTGAAAACTTCAGTTTTTCTGTCGGGGCCATTCTCCGGGAGATGGGATTGGATCCTTTCATCACCAAGAATACCGATGTGGCAGGGATACTGGAAGCCCGGGAGAAAAATGGAGAAATCCTGTTCATGGCCGACGACCATAAATTTATCGCCTGGAATATCCGGACCTGTACTATGGTTGACAACGACTATGCTACCGCTTTAGGCTATGTTTCCGCCCTGGAAGGGGCAGCAGGACCCCTGGAGGGTAAACCGGTTCTGGTGATGGGTTTTGGCCCTCTGGGAAGGGAATTCCGCCAAATCCTGGTCCACCGTGGTGCAGAGGTTTCCTTTTTTGAGCAGGACAAGAAAAAGCAGCAGGAAATTTTTGAATTAGGCCACGATGTGCTTTCTTCCAAAGAGGATATTAAACGCTTTCGGTATCTGGTGGACGCTACCAATACGGGAAACTGGCTGGGAGAGGATCTCATCCATTCGGAAGCCTGGATTGCTGCTCCGGGAGTTCCCCTGTCCCTGGACCATCGGTCAGCAGAAAAATTCCGGGACCGGCTGATCCATGATCTGCTGCAAATCGGTGTCGCCTCCATGCTACGATTGGTCCTCTGAAGACCGGGAGAAAAATATGTCGGAAGAAATCAAACGAACCTATCGCAAGTACACGGAGCTGTACCTGCTTCTGAATAAAATCAAGCTCTGGCCCTCCCGGACCGGAATCCTCCACGGAATCCGGACGTTGGAAAAGAAGGGAGATTTTCTGGAAATCACCACCCACTGCGGCAAGCATTTCCGGATCTACAATTCCAGCAGCTCCCGGGCAGCCCGGTGGCTCCGGAACAAATGGGTCTCCGACTCCTGCAAGGAGTGCCGGGTCCCCGACTGGAAGCTCCAGAAATATTCCCAAACCGGTTTTTCCGCCCACTATGGGAGTGACCTGAAAAAACCAACTTTATGAACAGTTCTGCCAGTTGATGCGGTCCGTCGGCATGGGCTGACGGTCAAGCCCCTGTAATTCCAAGGCATCCAAGGATTTGCAGGGGCTTTTTTCATGACGAAAACGAACCAACTGGCAGAACTGTTCTTAAAGTTGGGCGGAAAAAAGCCGCCTTGCGGCGGCCGTTTTCCTGTTTTATATGAGAAACTAGTAAAGGATAATGCCCAAGAACAGGTATCCGATTGCGGCCAGGATGCCGGCAATGAAACCAAAGGGAATCTGGGTGATGGCATGTCGGAAGTTATCACATCCAGTGGAAGCAGAAACCAGGATGGTAGCATCGGAGTAGAAGCAGCAGTGGCTTCCCCAAACGCCGGCAGCGGCAACGACTCCAACCATGACGATGGGATCTCCGCCCAGTGCCAGGGTTACGGGAACGACCATCGGCAGTGCGATGATGTACATACCCCAGTTGATCCCCATGATGAATTCGGTTAAGGCAAATACCAGGAAAACGGTAATCGGCAGATACTGCAGAGTGATGTGCTCAGTAGCAATTCCAACTACGTAATCCATGAAGCCGATTCGTTCGCAGCCGTCTGCGAAGCTGAAAGCCAGAATCATCATGAACAGAGGCATCAGCATATTCTTCAGTCCACGCAGTACTTCGTCCACGTAGGTTTCGGGGCTCATGCCCTGGAGAACAAACCAGATGAAGTTGAATCCGATGGCTGTGATGACGCCCATCTGCATGTCAAATCCAAATAAGATAGTAGCAGCAATCAGAACCAGCATGGGGGCGAAGAAATTCCGGAGTTTGGGATTTTCAGGAACTTCCTGTTCTTTGCCGGCACGGATGTCAATTCTTTCCGATCCCGGAGGGGCCAGCGGTCCGCCGGCTTCTACTCGTTCGAAAGCTTTCTTCATAGGTCCGAAAATGGGAATAATTCTGAAGATTACCAGGAATAATACGAGAATGGCTCCGATGGCATAGAAGTTATAGGGAATGCTGCTTACATAGGTAAGGACCTGAGTTCCCGGCTCCCCAAGACCATTGGCTACCATCAGTCCGCCGATAAATACGGCCCAGGTGGAAATTGGGTTGAGAACGCAAGCAGGGGCTGCTGCTGAGTCGACGATATAAGCAGTCATTTCTCTTGGAGTCTTATACCGGTCATTGACGGGAGTCATAGCAGAGCCAGTGGTTAGGGAACTCAGATAATCATCAATGGAGAGAAGCAGGGAACAAACAGCGGTCCATGCCATGGTGGATTTCTGAGTTTTTGCTTTGCTGGTGACCCAGTTGCCGAAGGCATAGCCGCCGCCACTGGTTTCCACAACAGCTACGATTCCCCCCATCAGCCCGCAGACGATGAAGAGCCAGGCCATGTCTTCGCTGGCGACGACTCCCAGGACGATTTCGTTGAAAACACCAAAGAAATCTCCTTTAAAGCCCATAACGGTAGTGAGGATTGTGGCAAGAGCCAGGGCTTCAATGATCCTCTTGGTTTTGAAAATAAAAATGATTAGAAATGCAGCTGGCAACGCAGAGATAATACCGAAATCAGCGGGATCCTCCGGCACCAGCAGACCGATGATAACGAAAGCGATGATCAGGACACCATAAAACAGGATGTTCCGTCGCATCATATCACCCTTGGTCAGCTCAGTGAGTTTAGTCATGTGTGTTCTCCTTTCTGGGTATAAAAAATAATCTTAAATTGCAATAGCAAATT
>DIMT01000026.1 GCA_002425705.1 Firmicutes bacterium UBA5559 | reverse complement strand
ACAACGGTTCCGAGTTTTCCGATCTTGCAGCCCTTGAGATCAGTGATACGAAGGTCTACTTCACTCACCCCTACTCCTCCTTTGAGCGAGGCACCAATGAACGCCATAATGGGCTGCTCAGAAGGTTTATCCCGAAAGGAAAGTGGATATCCAATTACAGCCTTGAAGCCATTAGCCTCCTGGAGGATTGGATCANNTTTGCTATTGCAATTTAAGTTTTCATGAAATAATAGGAATAGTTGTTTATTTCCACTGAATGACTACGGTTTCAAATCCCAATGCGGTGAATAAGTCCTCGATGGCCTTTTCTGCGTTCTCCCGGGCTTTTTCCAGGATGCCGTTTTCCAAAGCTTGTTTTTCCAAGTCCTCCGTAAAAAGTTCCAGGGCCTTTAGGGTGTCCTCGTTGGTGACTTCGTTGAACAGACCATCTTTTTCAGAATAGGCCTGATAAGAAAGAATTTCCTTCGAGGTTATCACCGGCTCCGGCAATCGGAGGGTCAGCTTGTTTTCTTCCAGAACCACATCCCCTTCCGTAAGCCCGGAAAGGTCCGTGCCTGCTTTTACTCTGGCCTTAACGGTGAAGATAAAGCTTTTTTCTGTAAAAGGAATCTTTATTTCTCGTATGGTCAGGGCATCCTTAAAATCGATGATCTCGCTGAAATACATCTCCACGGTGTTCAACTCCTGAAGCGCCTTCACTTGTTCGATGACACCCTGGCTGGTAAACCGCTCCTGGTTCCCAAGCAAGCCTGAACGGAAAAAGATGGCTCCGGAAACGACAATGACAGCGATGAGGGCCAACACAATGATTCGATAGATTTTTTTCATAAACGCTCCTTCATTATGTGAGTTTTCATTCTATTCATAATACCTATATAGAATTTACCCATTTTCTTTGATTTTATTGTATAATAATCTGGGTTCAAAAAGTAGAAAAAAATCCCGGAGGATCATTATGCAAAAAATAGTAGGTATCAGCAGTCGAGATTTTATACAGATCGTCATCGGTATGACCATCCTGGCCATCGGCATCACCTGGTTCATGTCCCCTCTAGGGCTGGTGGCCGGCGGCGTATCCGGTCTGGCCATCGTTATAAAAGAAGTCACGGGAGAGGTTTTCGGTTTTCCTATTCCCTTATATGTAACAAATCTGGTCCTGAACATCCCCCTGTTTCTGATCGTCATCAAGCAGCGGGGTTTTCGGTTCGCCCAGCGTTCCCTTTATGCGGTCCTTTGGGTATCCATTGCCTTCTGGTACTGCGACCTGCTGCCCCGCTTCATCAGCGTAGGTGATGACCTTCTGTTAGGTGCTGTCTTCGGAGGCGCACTGATGGGGACGGGAATCGGGTTGGTTCTTAGGATTTCGGCCTCCACCGGTGGCACGGACATGCTGGCTTCCATCATCAAGTTCCGTTTCCCTGCCTTTCCCATCGTCAACCTGATCCGGGGAATCGACGGACTGATTATTTTAAGCGGTTTTTATGTATTCGGCGTCCATAAGGGCCTGTATGCCATCCTGGCTCTGGTGGTCTCATCCTATATGATCAGCACCCTCCTTTCGGGGATGCATTTTGCCAAGGCTGCCTATATCATCTCTCAGAAAAACGAAGAGATTTCCAGGGAAATCATCCAGCAGTTAGGCCGAGGAAACACAGGCATCAAAGCCACCGGCATGTATACCCAGCAGGAACAGCAAATGCTCTTCGTCGTTGTTTATCCCAAACAAGTCGGGAAGTTGCGGTCCATCGTCAAGGAAATCGACCCCAATGCTTTTCTGACCATCACCAATGCCACCGAAGTATTGGGAGAAGGCTTCGGAAGAGATTATGATTCCTTAGGGCTTTGAATCAGGACACCGGCAACTTTCCTGTTTTTCAGGTACTCCAGGGCCATTTTTGATTTTTCATCGATTTCCTCGATTGCTGGCTGAACTACTTCCACTTGGTAAGTCTGCCCCAGCATCTCCATCAGGCGCACGAAGGCTTGGATGATCCGCACATCCGGTATGGTGCCAATGGTTTCGGTTCCATCACCGGCAGCATTCAGGAAGCGGAGCAGTTCTCTTTGGATAAAGGCCAGGTCCGCCAGGTAATGATCGTCTATTTTCTTCATCACCGAGCAGTCTGCTTGCCGTATCACTTGCAGAAGGATATCCGAAAGCCAGAAGAAATCAACCGACGGGATCCCGTAACCCCTTAAGTTGATTTTTTTATTCCGGCCCATAAGGACCGGCTGCTCCGGAACCGGGTAGTCCTCTTGGAGAGATGCATAGAGGGTTTTCAGTTCATCGTTGGGAGAAATATTCAAATGCCGGCGCAAACTATTTTCGAATTTCTTGTAATAGCGAAGAGCCGCGGCCCGGTTCCCTTCTCTGGCATACAGGTTCATGATTTTCCAGGCGAACCGCTCGTTATAGGGCTCGATGGCTTCCATTTCCATCAGGATCTGCAGCCCTTCCTCGAAGCGGCCTTCCTCTTCATAGACTTCAAGCAGGCTTTTAAGAATCTCCACCTGCCGGTTCTGACAGGCTACCCGTTCAAAGAGGACCAATTCGTTAAATTCATTGCAGTTTCGCAGATAAAGACCTTCCAGAAAATCTCCCTGAAATAGATCCTTGAGGCGTACCAGTTCTTCCACCGTATACTCGCTGCAGCTGCGGAACCGATCCAGTTCCAGCCGGTCACAGTAAAATTCATAATTTTCATTGATACGGCAGGAATCTTTGCCGCTCAGAACCAATTCTTCTCCCTTTCGATCCAGCGGAATGATTTTTCTCAGATTCCAAAGGTTGAATCGAAGATTGGATTTTGCAGCTTCTTCATTGCTATCCGGCCACAAATAAGATAGAAGTTTGTCCCGGCTTACTTCCCGACTGGAATTCATCAATAAAAAGCTCAACAAACCCACCAGTTTGCTGCTTAGTTTTTCATCGTAGTGGATGTGATCCCCTGCTATGCGGAATTTTCCCAGCATCTGTATCTGAAGCAATCCGGCGCCCTCCCTTCCGTCTTTCTAATAAAGCAGCTGGCCCTTGCGCAGGGCTGCCCTGACCCGAACATCCTTGATTTCTTCGGGTGGAACTACTGTCAGGTCTCTGTCCAGAATGACGATATCCGCCACCTTGCCAGGCTCCAGGCTTCCTTTTACTTTCTCCTCAAAAATGCCATAGGCCCCATTGATGGTATACATCCGAAGAGCTTCCATCAGGGTGATCCGATGCTCTATGACCGGATGATTGACAGCAGCATGAATGCCCAGCAGCGGATCAGCTGGTGTAACATCACAGTCTGAACCACCGCAAATGGTGATTCCGGCATCCAGAATCCTTCTCAGAGGATTGGTCAGCCGATAGTTTGCCCCCAGCCTCTTTTCATTCATTTTTCCAGGCCCCCCCCAGAAATATTCATAGGCAGGGGTCATGGAAAAGACAAGGCCCAGGTCAGCGGCTCTTTTCAAATGATTTTCCGTGGGAAGTTCCACATGCTCCAGCCGATGGCGCAGTCCGTAATTCCCGGTTCGGGCCAGGGCATGCTCATGGGCAGTCAGGGCCTGTTCGATTGCCCGGTCCCCAATGGTGTATAAGGCCAGCTGAATCTTGTTGCTGTAACATTCCAGTACAAAGTCGTTCAGCTCCTCCTGGGTAAAGTTGAGCCCCCCCCGAGTGCCCGGGCTGTCGGCATAATCAAAGGATAAGGCAGCCGTTCTGGCGCTGAAGGTTCCGTCCAGATAAAAGCATCCCCCTATCCGGTTCAGGTTCATTTCTTTGATCAGTTCCACATCCATCGTCTGATAGAAAAGGGTCACATCGATGGGGAAAGAATCTTTATTTTCATAAACAAACTCCGCATCCTTGTCGGAGTACATTCTCCCTCCCTCCATGGCATTAATGGTGGTGATGCCCTGCCTTGCCACTTCCTGGAGCAGCTCCTGCGCCGCTTCCATTCGTTTCGAGTTGGGAATATTACGCAGCACATTTCCTCGCAAGATAGAGTTGGCATGATGGGTGATAATGCCTGTGGGCATTTGATTCCGATCAAACTCCACCCCTTCCAGGGTAAAGGGAATCTTATAGTACAGGAGGGCGTAAGTGTTCAGCACGCTCTTCTGATACTCGACGCTGTTTAAAAAAACCGGCGCATCGTTGCAGTAGGGGTCCAGCTCGTTTCTGGTGGGCAGCCGGTTCTCCTCCAGCTTTTGCTGATCCAGACCAATGCCCCGAATGGGCATCCCCGGATTTTTCCTGGAAGCCTGCAGAATCTTCATCCCGATTTCTTCAAAGGAAGTGCAGTCGCTCAGATCCATGCTCCGCCGGTTGATGGCCGCCTGTACCAGATGAAAATGACTGTCGATGAAACCGGGAAGCACGGTGCCATTGCCAACATCCATCACTTCCCAGCTTTCATCCGCCCACTCCGGCCATTGGTCCTTGCTGCCGGTCTGAAGGATAATGCCATCTTGAATAGCAACCCATCCACAGGCAGCAGGCTCCCCCATGGTCAGACAGTTTCCTTTAATAATTAGTCGCTTTTTATCCATAACCCTTCCTCAACGATTTTCCATCTTATAAAATCATTTTACTCCAGATCCCTGGATTTGGCAAACCGGTCTGGCTTTAACAGCCTTCTTCCAGGCAAAACACCTGTTCCCCTCCCACAAAGGTCCGGAGCACGCGAATATCTTTCAGTCTCTCTGCCGGAATCTGAAACGGATCCTGATCCAGCACGACCCAGTCACCAAATTTTCCGGTTTCAATGGTTCCCATCCATTCCTGTTCCCGGGAGGCAATGGGAATATTTTTCGTAAACATACTGATTGCCTGATAGATGCTGACCCGTTCATCCGGTTTCCATCCGCCCGGTGGATTTCCCTCCGGGTCCTGGCGGGTGACCGCTGCATATATGCCCATAAAGGGATCCCAGGTTTCCACCGGGCAATCCGATCCGCCGGTCAGGATCAACCCTTCCTCCATCAGCGTTCTCCAAAGGTAGGTATGATTTATTCTTTCCTTTCCCAATCGATCTTCGATCCAATGAAGGTCGGTCATAAGAAACACCGGCTGCACATCCAGGGCAACAGGTAAGGCTTTCATTCGCCGGATTTGATCCGGCCTAGTGAATTGTGCGTGAATCAGCCGAATCGGCAATCGGGAATCTATTTTTGTCAAGGAGCCTTCCTCCTTCTCAGGCAACGGATGTTTTTCAAGAAGGGCCTCAATGGCATCCAACGTGATATCCAGGGCTTTGTCCCCAATGGCATGGATGGCCGGCTGAAGGTTGCGAACCAAGCATTCCTCCAGCTTTTCTCTTAATTCCTCCGGGTCCGGCATCACACCATAGTTTCCGGGATCATCCGAATATTCCTCCCGAAGGGCCGCTGATCTGGATCCCAGGGACCCATCCGTAAATATCTTATAGGCACCGGATCGGACCCGTTCTCTTGGATCCTGCCTTTTTTCTTCCGGGCTTGGCTGAAAAAAGGTATCCAGACTGACCTGGACCCGAATCGGCAGCAAACCCTCTTCTTGCAGCATCTGGTAGGTTTCCAGATCCTCATAATAGTTCCAGATATGGGCTGCAAAGGTATGGATGGAGGTGACCCCCCGGGCGGCCATACTTTTCAGGACCCGAACCAAGATTTCTTTTTTCAGAACGGGGTCTTCCAAGGGATCGGGTACGATATCATCAAAGACTTGAGTCGCCGTTTCCCGGAAAATACCAGTCAGGTTTCCTTCTTTATCCAGTTCAATCAAGCCTCCGGAGGCCTCCGCCATCTCTTTGGTGATTCCCGCCAGTTCCATGGCCTTATGATTGGCGATCATCACATGGAGGCAACATCTTCGGATAACAATAGGGTGCTGGCCGCTTACTTCATCCAGATCTTTGCTGCAAGGCATCCTGTTTTCCTCAAATTTTGTCTGATCAAAACCCGTCCCTTTGATCCATTTCCCTTCCGAAGTCTCTCCCGCTTTTTCCATCAGCACTTCCTTCAGCTGATTTATGCTCCTGGTCTCTTCCAGGGGAACGGTTGTCTGGTTCTGGCAATAGGCATAAAGATGAAGATGAGAATCACCCAATCCGGGCAGGATAGTCTTCCCATCCATATCCAGTGTTTTGCTGCAGGAATATTCCAGAGCTCCCGCTTCATCTCCCACATAACAGAAGAACCCATCCCGCATCACCAGGCACTGGGCGGTCTGCCCCTCTTCTGTCATGGTATAGATTTTTGCATTTCGAATCATCGTATCCGCTTTTTTCTTCATGTTTCTTATCCTGAAAAGCCAGAGATTCCTCTGGCTTTTCTTTCCTTTTCTATTTATTTACTAACAATTTCTCCAGATACTCCAGCAATACTTCTGCCGTTTTCACAGCTGAATCCAGCTCAACGTATTCGTCGTGGCTATGGAAATTCTCCCCACTTGGCCCGAATATAATAGCCGGTGCGTTGATTCGGGATCCCAGGTAATTGAAATCTCCGATGCTTTTAAAGTAGTCTATCTTTGGTTCTTCCCCACAGATTTGACCAACCGTCTCCAAAAATTCTGCTACAAAGGGAGCCTGCCGGTTTACGGTGAAGGGGAGAAATCCTTTCGAATCCGGGCTTGGCGCTTCTCGGAAGTTGATCTTGCATCGGCTGCGGATTCCTGACCGCTGAATCGCTTTTTCAATTTCTTCCCGGATGGTATCTTCATTTTCCCCCACAACGATATGCCAGAATAGCTGGATCCTTGCATAATCAGGAACGCTGCAGGCACCTCCGTCGCTTTCCACCGCAACAACACAGGCCGTTCCGGTTCCCAGTTCCTCATGCTTTTTATAGTCTGCCTTCTCCAGTTCACAGATCAATCGGGCTGCATCCAGGGCCGCACTGATTCCCTCTTCCGGCATAGCCGCATGGGCTGATTTCCCGAAGACTTCGATCTCCAGTCCGTATCCACCTCTGGCCCCCAGACAGACCACAGGAAATGGACTTTTGGTGAATCCGGCAGAAGGCTCGGTGATAATGGAAACATCCACGTTGTTTAAATAGCCTTCTTCAATCAGTGCATTGGTCCCAAGGCCGTAGGGCCCTTCTTCTCCGGAGACCAGGGTAGCGATGATCCTCCCCCGGAATTGATTATTTCTTTTCCGGAACTCGGCCAGGGTCATCAGGATTGCTGCACATCCGGATTTCATATCCAGGGCACCAAGACCATAAAGGCGGTCTCCTTCTATTTCTCCTTTGTATGGGTCCCGGGTCCATCCGTTGCATAACTGAACTGTATCCAAATGACCGTTCAGACAGATGACCGGACCCTCTTCCTGTCCTTTCAGCTCCACCACCAGATTCTTTCCTTTGAATCCGGTTATAGCCGCTTCATGAAACTCATGAACCATCCCGTCCAGCCCTTTTCCCTTCAGCCAGCTTTCCACCAGCTGCATAATTTTTTCTTCTTCAAAGTAGGGGCTTGGTATGGATACCAGCTGGCTGATGAGTTCTGCCAGTTCCTTTTTCTCAAACATGATTTTGCTCCTGTTACTCCACGATTCGGTCGCGGTATTCCTGGTCGATGACAGCCTGCTCTTCGGGAGTATTCTTCCAGACGAACTTACCGGTGATAGCATAGAGAATAGCGATCAGGGGCGTGAAAAGAGCCAGATAGGTGTAGGGCAGATAATCCAGCGTCGCTACGCCCAGGGTACCGGTAAAGAATACTCCGCAAAGGCCCCAAGGTACCAACGGGGATGTAACGGTGCCGGAGTCCTCACTGGTTCTGGAAGCCACATTTCTTCGGATTCCCAATCGGTCATAAGAAGAAAGATACATTCTTCCCGGAATCAGAATGGCTACATACTGGCTGGCAGAAAGCAGATTGACTGCAATCGAGGAAAAAATATGAGTGATGATCAGATTTCTGGCATTCTTGGTGAATACCATCATTTTTTCAATAAGAGCGTCCAACGTTCCCGTCTTTTCTAAAATTCCCCCATAGCTGAGTCCCAGATACCCCAGGGATACGGTCCACATCATGGACTGGAGTCCGCCTCGGTTTAACAATCGGTTGACATCGGCAATGCCGGTATCAATGGAAAATCCATAATTCATGAATCCCATCATTTCAAAGATGCTGTACCCACTCATGAAGATCGCAATAAACATGGCAATCAGAGAAGCCACCACCATAGCCGCCAAGGCGCTCACCTGTTTGTAGGCCATGACGCCGACGGCTGCCAACGGAATCATGCTGATCAGGGCAAACCCCGGACTGACCTTGAAGTTTTGTGAAAGTCCCGCTAAGATGGTGTCTACCGCTGTCGTATCGATGCTGTCCGCATTGTACTTCATTCCGATAATCAAAAAGATTGCCAGGGCAATGACAAATGCAGGAACCGTGGTAAAAAGCATGCTTTTAATGTGCTTAAACAGGTTGGTTTCGCTGACCCCGGCTGCCAGATTGGTGGAGTCGGAAAGGGGCGAAAGTTTATCCCCTAAAATAGCACCCGAGATGACTGCCCCGGCCGTAATCGGTGCAGGGACACCAAGTCCCAGGCTGATGCCCATAAAGGCTACCCCAAAGGTTGCCCCCGTAGTCCAGCTGCTTCCTGTTGCCAGGGAAGCCACCGCGCAGATCAGTGCAGCGGTAAACAGAAAAACCGATGGGGATATCAGCTGCAATCCATAATAAATCAGTACCGGAATCGTACCGGCTGCAATGAGGGAAGGAATCAGCATTCCGATGAACATCAGAATCAGCATCGGTATGGTCGCGATTCTGCAACCATGGATGATCCCTTCTTCAATCCGTTTCCACTTCATGCCCTTCACCATAAGCAGCAACGTTGCTACACTTATGGCGAAAATCAGGGTCATATGAATATCCGGACTTCCTGCAATAACCACCTGCAAAATTAAAAAAGCAAAGAGAAATAAGACAATAATGAGAGCAATACCAAAGGATGGCCTGACAACTTCTTTTTTCATTTCGTTCATAATAAGAACCTCCTTTTTCTTCATTGTAGCAGCGGAACATTTATTTTCTGTGTAAGAAAAGAGGTTTTTTGGTTTAATGCTAATTTTTTTATTCCGCAATCAACGTTTTTTAAACGGAAAATAAAATACTCCCCATTTGGACTCTCAAACAGGGAGCATTAATCTCAGCATTGACAAGTGAACGTACGTTTACTATACTGTCAATAAACGAGTGTTTTCTTATAGAAAGGGATGAACATGACCGACACAAAGGAAAAAATCTTAATAACGGCCTTGCACCTCTTTGCCAGAGATGGCTTTGAAGCCGTTTCTGTCAGTACCATTGCCGGAGAACTTGGTATGACTAAGGGTGCCTTGTACAAGCACTATGCCAACAAGCGGGATATTTTTAATACCATGATTCAGCGGATGTTCGATCTGGATCAGTCTGTGGCCCAAAAGTATGGTATGCCGGAGCAAAATTTCAATGTCAGCACGGACGGATACGATTCGGTGGATTTGGCTTATTTGAAGAATTTCACCCTGGCCCAGTTTCGATTTTGGACAGAAGATGATTTTGCTTCCTCCATCCGAAGGATGTTGTCCCTGGAACAATACCGCAGCGAAGAAATGGGCAGAATCTATCAGGAGATGGTGGTCTCCGGCCCCGTACAATATCTGGCTGACCTCTTTCGGGCAATGATGAACACTGGCAGAATGAAAGTCGGCGATGCCCATTCTCTGGCGGTGGAGTTTTATTCCCCCCTGTATTTGCTCATTGCCATGTCGGACAATAAACAGGAAGAAAGGGACCCACTTGCTGTCCTGGAGGGTCTGGTAGATTCCTTTATCGGGAGGTGGCGTGTATGAACCCAGAGGAAAAAAGGCCTGTACCGTTATTCTGACAAATCCGAAGTCCCACCGGAACACGTCTGGCTGGCACAAACCTTGCTGTGAGGGCAACCGGAGCATTTGATCCCCTTCTTTTTATCGGACCTGATTTTCCAAACAGCTCCGGAAACAATAGCGACAATAACCAGCAATACAATAATATCCGCCATCAATTAAATCATCTCCTTTGCAGGCACCGAGGATTTCATGCCACCACGGTGCATCAGAACTACCAGAATACAGATGATTACGGCAACGGCCAGCAGCCCGGGAACAAATCCGGTGCCAAAACTGCCGGTGGTAATCAGGGTGCCGATCTGGTAGACGAAAAAGGCAACAGTATACCCCATTGAAAACTGGAATCCAACACCGGCCCACAGCCATTTCCTGCTTTCCATTTCAGCGTTCATGGCTCCGATGGCGGCAAAGCAGGGGGGGGTGAAGAGGTTAAACATCAGGTAGGCAACGGCTGCAACGGAGCTCAGCCCCATGACGGCTGCCACGTTTTCTGCTCCGGAAACCAGGGCCAGTTCTTCCGTATCAATGAAATTGCTGATCCCATAGACGACGGCCAGGGTTCCCACGACGTTTTCCTTGGCAATAAAGCCGGTGATTGCGGCAGCTGCCAACTGCCATACTCCGAAGCCCAGGGGAATCAGCAGGAAGGCAAAGGGGCTGGCGATGCTGGCCAGGATACTAGTATTTTCCATGCCTTCTTCCACTACCTGGAAGCTCCAGTTGAAGGTCTGCATGATGTGTACTGCTGCGTTGCATACCAGAATGATGGTAGCGGCCTTGATGATAAAGGCTTTTGCTCTGGACATCATGGAAACGAATGCGCGGCTGATGCTGGGGACCCGGTATTCCGGAAGCTCCATGATGAAATAGGACCTTACAGCACCTTCTCCGGTGATTCGCTTAACAATCAGGGCTCCCACAATGATGATCAGGATTCCCACGAAATACATGGAGGTGCCGATCCAGGCGGCGTTATTGAAGAATACGCCTGCAAAGAGGGCAATGACCGGAAGCTTTGCTCCGCAGGGCATGAAAGGAGTCAGCATGGCTGTGGTCCTTCTCTGCCGATCATCCCGGATGGTCCGGGTGGCCATGACACCGGGAATGGCGCAGCCGGTTCCGATAATCATAGGAATAATGGACTTGCCGGAAAGACCCACTTTTTTAAAGAACCGGTCCATGACAACAGCGATTCGGGCCATGTATCCACAGTCTTCCAACAGGGCCAGCAGGAAAAACAAAATCATGATCAGGGGAAGGAATCCGACTACTGCTCCTACTCCACCGATGATGCCATCTAATAGAAGGGAACTAAGCAAAGGAGAAACCTGGTCGCCCATGGCCCCTTCCACCAGCCCGTACAGCTGGTCGATCCCGCCCACAAAAATATCCGCCAGGAAAGGCCCCAGATAACTCTGAGAAATGGAGAATACCGCATAAATGACCAGGGCAAAAATGGGAATGCCCCAAAATTTATGGGCCACGATCCGATCCACGGCATCCTGGCGAGTCTGCTTGACACTTTCCACCTGGCGGAGTTCTGCTTCCTTGACCAGTTCGTTAACAAAGACAAACCGTTTTTTATCATCAGCACCAACCAGAGAATCCTCCGCAGGGGGCTGCATCTTCCCTGAAGCGTCGATGGCCGCCTGAACCAAAGGAGCCATTCCCTGGCCGGAGACCGACACGGTTTCCACCACCTGGCATCCCAGCCTTTTTTCCAGCGTTTCCTTCTGAATCGTGATTCCTTTTTTGGAAAGAAGGTCCGTTTTATTCAGGGCGATGACCAGGGGAATGCCAAGCTCCAGCAGTTGGGTGGTGAAGAAAAGGCTTCGGCTCAGGTTGGTGGCATCCACGATGTTAATGATCACATCCGGCTTTTCATCCTTGATGAAACTGCTGGTTATACTCTCTTCGGAGGTAAACGGAGATATGGAATAAGCACCGGGAAGGTCCACCACCCGGAGTTTATCTTTCCCTGTATGGAGTTCACCTTTCACGTTTCCTTCTTTTTTCTCAACGGTAACGCCCGCCCAGTTCCCCACTTGTTCGATTTTCCCCGTGAGGGCGTTGAACAGGGTGGTCTTACCGCTGTTGGGGTTTCCTGCCAGTGCTATTCTCATCTGATTCCTCCTAATTTACTGAACGATTGATTCTTAAATATTTTTGGTTAGTTTCAACTAATCTTTGGGGTTAAAATATCGCCAACCGAGTTGGCGAATGGGTTTCCTGAATATGCTATATCAGGATGGACTTGGCTAAATCGGCGTCGATGCTGTATCGGGCATCCTTGACGTGGATGATATAGTTGTCAGCCAGGGTGGATATGACCGTTACGGTTTCTCCTTCAAAGCAGCCCAGGGTAAAAAGAAATTCCTTGATTCCCTCTTCCTCTGTCCGAATTTCTTTGATGACACAGGGTTGGTTGCTTCCAGCGTGTGTCAGATTCCGCTGCTTTGATTCCCGGGAAAAGTCTCTTTGCATTTCCTTGGTGATTTCCTTTGACGATTGGTTTGCCATGGTGAATCCAGGCAGCCTGCTTAATAACGCCAGCCCCATATTGACCTCCTTTATGGTTAGTTATTTCTAACTTTTTAGCCTTGAAATGGGTTAGCAAACACTAACCCTATTTGAATTTTACCTTATGCAATTGGGGATGTCAATATTATTTTCACAAAATTTTTTAAGAATCCGGATTTTTTCAGGGCTGCATTCCGGATGATGAAGCAATGGAAAATCCAGGCCCAGCCCTTCATATTTTTCCAGGCATATCTTGTGGAAAGGCAGGAGTTCCAGTTTTTCCAGGTTGGAATAGGACTGGGCAATCTTGCCGATTGCCTGGATATCTTCCTCTTCGTCATTCAGCCCCGGAACCACAACATGCCGAATCCATAGGGGCACCCGGCCTTTTTCAGTCAGTTCCAGGAATTCCTTCACCTTATTTAAGGAGCCACCACTGTATTGCTCGTACTGTTCCTCCGTAGAAAATTTCAGATCGCAAAGGACCAGATCGGTATTTTTCAGAACTGCCTCCGCCCCCAGGAGGCTCCCATGACCGGAGGTGTCCAGGGCTGTGTGGATTCCTAACTTCTGAAGCCTCGAGAAGAGCTCGGCAGCAAATTCCCACTGAAGAAGAGGTTCACCGCCAGAAAGGGTGACCCCTCCTCCTTCTCTTATATAACTTTCAAACCGGCTGATTTTTTGGATCATTTCTTCTACGGAGAACCAGCTTTCCCCCTGGCCAATCTCCCAGGTTTCCGGGTTGTGACAATAATGGCATCTCAAGGGGCAGCCCTGCATAAACACCACGCAGCGAATCCCCGGGCCGTCTACAGCCCCAAGGCTCTGGAAGGAATTGACCCGCCCTTTCATTGAAAGGCCCCATGAAAGGTTCTGGCCAGCACCTCCTGTTGCTGCTGCCTGGACAGCCGATGGAAGTGGACGGCATATCCGGACACCCGAATCGTCAGGTTCGGATATTTTTCCGGTTTTTCCATGGCATCCAGCAAAGTTTCCCGTTTGAGCACATTCACATTCAAATGGTGTGCCTTCTGGCCAAAATAACCGTCCATCACCCTAACCAGTTTTCGGTGGCGTTCCGGTCCCTCCTGAC
Source organism: Firmicutes bacterium UBA5559 (assembly GCA_002425705.1). GTDB lineage: Bacteria > Bacillota > Clostridia > Peptostreptococcales > Anaerovoracaceae > UBA5559. The sequence goes on along the minus strand of DIMT01000026.1, from coordinate 81,568 downwards.
CCAGAGCTTCCGGAATAATGGTAAAGGTATTGGAAATACCATCCTTACAGGTATCGTAGGAAAGCTTCGCCACTGAATTCAGGGATGCCAGGGCTCCGTTTTTCTCCCGTCCGTGCATCGGATTCGCTCCGGGGGCGAAGGGCTCTTTTGCTTTTCTGCCATCCGGGGTTGCCCCGGTTTTCTTGCCATATACCACGTTGGAGGTAATCGTCAGAATGGACAGAGTATGTTCCGCATTCCGGTAGGCGGGATTCTTTTTCAGTGCCTTCAGGAAGAGCTCCGTCTGCTCCCGGGCAATGGTATCCACCCGATCATCATCGTTGCCAAAGGCGGGGTACTCTCCCTGAATGTCAAAGTCCTTTATCAGCCCGTCGATTCCCCGAATCGGACGGACTTTTGCATACCGGATGGCAGAAAGGGAGTCGGCGAGAACCGAAAGACCGGCTATGCCAAAGGCCATAAAACGATGGACCTGGGTATCATGAAGGGCCATCTGAGTTTTTTCATAGGCATATTTATCGTGCATATAGTGAATGATGTTCATGGCATTGGCATAGGTCCTGGCCAGCCAATCCCGATAAAAATCCAACTGCTCCAATACTTTTTCGTATTCCAGGTATTCTCCTTCGTAGAGAGTCCCTTCCGGCGCTGCCTGAAGTCCCGTCAGTTCATCTCTCCCGCCGTTAAGCGCCATCAACAGCAGCTTCGGCAGGTTTGCCCGGGCACCGAAAAACTGCATATCCTTGCCGATCCGCATGGCGGATACACAGCAGGCAATGGCATAATCGTCTCCAAAGTCCCGTCTCATCACATCATCGTTCTGATATTGAAGGGCTGCCGTGTCGCAGGACACTTTTGCAGCGAACTGCTTAAAAGGAGGGGGAAGACCTTCTGACCAGAGAACGGTCAGGTTGGGCTCCGGTGCTGGTCCCAGGTTATACAGGGTCTGAAGCATCCGGTAGGTGTTTTTTGTCACCAGGGTCCTTCCGTCCTCCCCCATTCCGGCAAGAGCTTCCGTGATCCACATGGGGTCGCCGGCAAAGAGCTGGTTATAGTCCGGTGTCCGTAAATGCCGGGCCATTCGAAGCTTCATGACAAAGTCATCCATCAGTTCCTGGGCTTCTTTCTCCGTCAGAATTCCATTTCGGATGTCCCTGTCCAGATAAATATCCAGGAAAGTGGATACTCTCCCCAGGCTCATAGCGGCACCATTCTGTTCTTTGATGGAACCCAAATATCCGAAATACAGCCACTGGATGGCTTCCCTGCCATTCCGGGCCGGCAGGGAGATGTCCAGCCCGTACAAAGCAGCCATTTCCTTTAGTTTCTCAAGGAAACGGATCTGTTGATACAGTTCTTCTGTCTGACGAATGGTTTCCGTATCCATCGACTGAGATCCGAGCTCCCTCTTATCCCGCTTTTTTTCATCGATGAGGAAGTCCACCCCATATAGAGGAATCCGCCTATAATCACCGATAATCCGTCCCCGCCCGTAAGCATCCGGTAATCCGGTTATAACTCCGCATTTCCTGGCAGCCAGCATTTCCTCCGTATACGCCCGAAAAACACCATCATTGTGGGTGGTCCGATACTGAAATTCATCTTCAACTTTTCGGGAAAGCTGAAATCCATAGGCTTCACAGGCTTGCCGGGACATTTGGAGTCCGCCGAAGGGATGGACACCCCTTTTCAGGGGGGCATCCGTCTGAAGCCCCACAATGATTTCCTTTTCCGGATCCAGGTATCCTGGTGGATAATTGGTCAGGGAGCTGACCGTGTTGGTATCGATGTCCAGGACGCCTCCCTTTTCTCTTTCCAGTTTTAAAAGTTCTTCCAGTTTTTCCATCAGTTCAGCGGTTCTGTTAGTGGGGCCCTCTAAAAAAGAATCGTCGCCTTCATAAGGTTTGTAATTCTTCTGAATAAAATCCCGGACCTGAATCTCTTCCGTCCATGGTCCCCCGTTGAACCCAAGCCATGCATCATACTTCATCCTTTATCTCCTTCCAATCAAAAAAATATTTGAGATGAACCCTATTACCCTGCTCATTATCCCCTTGGATAAAAAAACAGGGCAATATTCGGTTAACCCAAATATTGCCCAGACGGTCGGCATGTGCAAGAACCTCATTCCCCTGTGGTATCCCACAATTATCCGTCAGTAATGAAGCTCCTATGAAATTATAGGGTGATTATAATATGGCCCCCTGCTCCGTGTCAACCGAAAAGGAGGAAATATTGATAAAAAAAGAAAACCATGTTAGAATGGTATTATTCATCCTGGGAGGTATTGCCTTGAAACTACATGAATCTGCAGAAAATTATCTGGAAAGCATCCTGATTCTGAAAAAACGCAATCAGGAGGTCCGATCCATCGACATCGTCAACGAACTTGGTTTTTCAAAGCCCAGTGTCAGCGTTGCCATGAAGCACCTGCGGGAAGACGGATTTATTCGAATGGATCCGAAGGGCTATATCGAACTGACGGAAAAGGGGAATCTGGTGGCCAGCAAGGTTTATGAGCGTCACACCCTGATTACTGCAGCTCTGATCGACATAGGTGTTTCCGAGGATACAGCCAGGGAAGATGCTTGCCGGGTGGAGCACCACATCAGCGATGAAACCTTTCAGCGGCTGAAGGAACACTATTTGAAGACGAAATAAGGAGCCTTTCGGCTCCTTTTTTGATGTCTGAATAGCTCCTGACTCTATTCCTCTTCATCTCCCGGCTCCAGCACCTCCTCCAGAAATACCCGAATCAGGTCCGGATCGAACTGGGTGCCGGCGCAACGTTCCATCTCCCTGATGGCCTCATCCTGGGTCATGGGCTTTCCGTAAGGCCGGTGGCTGGTCATAGCATCGTAAGAATCCACAATGTTGATGATCCGGGCAATCAGGGGAATCTCTTCTCCCTTTAATCCTCGGGGGTATCCGTTTCCATCCCATCTCTCGTGATGGGCCAGGATAAAATCCGCGATGGGCATCAGCTCTGAAGTCGCCTGGGCAATTCGGTACCCCGCTTCCGGATGCTTTCGGATTTGACCCCACTCTTCCGGGGTCAGGGTTTCCTTCTTCAAAAGGACCCGTTCATCCACGCTCATCTTACCAATGTCGTGAAGGGCTGTGGCCAGTTCCAGATCGAAAAGGGTAGCTTCCGGAAGCATCAGGTGTTCTCCGATAGCCTTGGCATGCTGCACCAGCCGGTCTGCATGTTCGGCCGTCTCGTGACTCTTCTCCAGCATCGTAGCATTGATCGATGCGATCAGGTCCGAACGAACGCTTTTCCTGCCCAGCAGTTTTTTCCTTCGCATGGCATTTTCAGCGCTGATGATGATGCCGGACAGAGAATCCTGTAAATTGCTTCGACCTCCGCTTCCAACGGAAATGCTGACCTTGACTGGATTGTTTCCCACATGGATAAAGGCCTCTTCACATAACTCCTCAATCCTGTTGCTGACCATCCGGGCTTCTTCAATGGGTGCCTCCGGCATCAAAATACAGAACTCATCTCCACCAATCCGGAAGATTTTATCCATGGGCCTGCAGGCCTGACGGAAAATTTCTGCTGCCTTCTGAAGCAGTTGATCCCCAAGGCTGTACCCAAAACCGTCGTTGATCAGTTTCAGACCGTCCACATCGGCAATTAAAACCGATAGAGGCAGTGGACCCTCCTCCAAATTTACTTTTTCCTGTTCAAAGGAGAACCGGTTATATAATCCGGTCAAGGCGTCGTGGGTGGTAAGGTACTGAATCTCTTCATCCCACTTGACTTTCTCTGTTATATCTTCAATCATGCAAAGTTCCCTGGGATTTTCCGTATCCAGCGGATCCAGCAGCGAGATCGTCAGGTTGATCCAGATCATCGATCCGTCCTTTCGGAAATATCTCTTCCGCATGTTGAATCCATTGACAACGCCTTTTAGGAGCTGATTCCGGAATTCGTTATTTTTTGCCATGTCGTCCGGATGAGAAACATCCATCCAGCGGAAATCATCCATATCCTCCTTGTCGAATCCGATGATTTCAAGGAATTTTTTATTCACCTGGGTCACCCGACCGGCAAAAAGGTCGAACAAGCCGATCCCCAGCGGAGCTTCTTCAAACATGATGCGGAACCGCGCTTCGCTTCGAACCAGTTCTTCCTGGCTCTGATGTTTCGCATTGATATCCCGGATGCTTTCGATGACCCCGATGATATTCCCTTCCTGATCGTGCAGGGGTGCCACCTTCAACTGGATCCAGGCCCCTCTCCCTTCGTAGAGGGCAGGGGCAAAGGCTTCCCCTTCGATGGCTTTGCCTACCCATTTGAGGTTCTGATAGTTAGACTCGATGTCCGGATCCTGTTCCAGAATCAGATCCATCAGCTGACCCCGGGGTTTTCCATAAAAGGGAACCGTATAGGCATAGTCCCCCTTGCCCATCATTTCGGCAGCCGACACTCCGGACATTTCTTCCATGGCTTTGTTCCACAGAATGACTTCTCTGTTCAGATTGATAGCCACAACCGCGTCGGGAAAGAATTCCAGGATATCATGAAGCTGAGTCCGGCTGGCCCGGACCTCTTCTTCCAATAGCCGATTCTTCGTCACATCCAAATGGGTGCCACTGATCAGCAGAGGCTTTCCTTCTTTCGTCCAGGTATTGACCCTTCCCCGGCTGGCCACCCATACCCAGTGCCCATCTTTGTGTTTCATCCGGAATTCCAGCTCGTAGTACTCCTGACGCCGCTCAAAGACTTCTTTCAGAATCTGATTGCAAAGGATCAAATCTTCCGGATGGGTATTGTCCATCCAGGTTCGGGCATTTACTGGAGATAATTCGTCTATCGTATATCCGATGATTTCTGCCCATCGCTCGTTGATGATCTGCTCTCCGGTCTGGACATTCCATTCCCAGGTTCCGGCGTTGGCGCCTTCCAGAATCTTATTGATCCGGTCATTGGATTCCCTTAAATTTTCAGAAAGCCGGACTTTCTGATAATGGCTTTTAAGAAGTACGCAGAGCAAGGCAGTCCCCAGAGGGTAAACCAGCAGGACCGGAGCCAGAATCCCCCCTATGGTTTCTCGAAAATATTCTGCTGGTATGGCTGTTGAACAAAGAAGAAAAAAAAGGTGAACCACAAAACCAAATAACAAGAATTCGTAAAAGGAAGACCCTGCTGATGCCATCAGCTTTTCGAATCGATATTTACGCCATACGATTCCTGTTAGGCTCGAGCCGATTATCACCAACAATCCTGCCAGTGTTCCGGGCCCTCCCAGAAGGGTTCGATATAGCATCATGATCGCTCCAGCTAACAGCGTGGGGATAGGTCCAAAAAAAAGCCCCAGGGTTCCAGCCAGGATGGAACGAGCATCAAAAATTGCACCATAACTGAGACCCACCGCGGTATACATGATCAGAACACCCGTAAGACCAGCCACAAGGCCCATTAACAGCGCATTCCCTCGGCTGAGTACCCTGGGGTTGTTGTAAACAGCAATATAAATCAACGCCAATGTAATCAGCAGCGCCGCATTATACACCAAACCCATGATGATAGTCTGATCCAAGGGTTATCCCCCCTTTTTTATTTTTATTATTGTGATTTTATCACGGAAGGCGAATTATTTTTACGGTATTATCAATCCATAGTAATTCGATAGTAAATCAAAAGATTCCATGTTCGGTCATGGCATCCCATATAAAATCAGGAGGAATACCACTATGTTCAATTTAGCCGATTTATTTAAAAGAGATTACAACGTTCTCAACATGTCCAAAGCACAGGTCAACATTGAAAATGATTCATCCATTCATGTGATTGATGTCAGGACCCCGGAGGAATATCGATCCGGTCACATTCCGGGATCCGTCAATGTTCCCCTGGACCGGCCGGAAAAAATCAAGACGGTTGTCAAGAATATGGATGAACCGATTTATGTGTACTGCATGAGCGGTTCCAGAAGCAGTGCGGCTGCCAACTATTTCTCAAGGCTGGGCTATACCAACGTGACCAACATCGGCGGCATCGGTGGCTGGAGAGGAAAACTAAAGAAGCACTAAAACCAGCGCCCCTCCCTTCAACATTATCCTATCCTTTAAAAATTTGAATAACGACAGCAATTTTATCCTTTTTGGTATTCCCCAGAATATCGGAAAGGATAATTTTGCCTTTGCCCCGAAAAACCAGTTTGTCCCCCGGCTGCAGATTCCGGTCCGGTTTGGACTGGGGAAGGCCATTGACGAAAATCAGCCCCTGCCTAATAGCCTCCGAGGCATCTCCTCTGGAGACCCGAAAGGCTGCCGAGGTCAAGTTGTCCAGCCGCAGGGAAGATACGGTCATGCGAACCTCCTCCCGGGGAACAGACACTACTTGCAACTGGTCCAAATCCTTGATTTCAACTGCTACCGGCTGATTGCCGACCCGTTCCAGCTCAGAAAGAAAAAAAGGACCCAGTTCCTTCAGAATCAAAACATCGGCTCCTTCTTCCCGAACCAGGATATCCCCCAGCTGACTCCTTTTAATGCCCAATGCCAGCAGGGAACCCAGGTAATCCCGGTGAGAAAGGTCTTTGGGGCCCTTTTTTTGAATCCGAAGGACGGACAGCAGGCCCAGTTCCTCCTGCCCCTCCGGTGTCAGCCTGCAGATTCTGCGCTCCCCTTCCTCATATCCTCCGTCCAGCCGATAGTTCAGGCCTGAAAACTTTCGGCAAAGGGACTCTGCCAGAGCGGCCTGGCGGCTGTCTAAAAAATCCGTATTTCCGGGGATTCCATACTCCAGACAATAGGAAATCTGATCCTGCAGCTGAGCAAGCAGAAACTTATCTTCCTTTTCCATCATTTCCCTTTTCTACCATTCTTCTTTGAAATAGTACCGTCCTTTATTGACGGTTGCTGATCCGAATTGGATGGCATTGACCGGGCAGTAGTTGATACAGGCAGAACAGGCGATGCATCCACTCGTCCAGACAGGCTTTCCTTTTTCCAGCTTGATGCAATTCGTCGGACAAATCTCTTCGCAGAGACCACAGGAAGTGCACTGGTCCTGTACAAAGAATTTTTTTGTGTTTTTTCCGTACCGATTGAAGAGATGGTAGGTAAAGTTGGACTTGATGCCCGCCATGGTGCCAACGGCAACGTCATTAATCTTCAGTCCCTGGTTGATGTTTTCGATGACCTCTGGAAGCCGGTCCTTGGCCTTCATGATCTTTGCCTGAATCACCGGCGTAGGATCCACATCAAAACCGAAGATATAGTTATTGGGCATGATAAAGGTATAGGTGCTGGTCAAAGGAACGATATCGTTAAGCAGCTTCAGGGTAAGGCCCGCTTCTTCTCCGCAAGTAGCCACAGCATAGGCATAGGTGCCGGCCGGTACTTTCATTCTTCGTGCCAGCTCCGTTACCATATCAGGCGCCCGCCAGGCGTGGACCGGGAAAACGAATCCCAGTTTTTCTCCTGGTTTCAAGGGCTGGATTTCAACCCGGCCTTGGTGGACATCCACCACATTGATCAGCTGGTCGCCGGTTCCTTCTGCGATTTTTTCAGCAATCCATTTGGAATTGCCGGTTCCGGAAAAATAGTAGATCATCCTTATTCAACCTCCATCCATTCCTTCTCTTTAAACCCGATGAGGACTTGATCCCCCGTTACAAGAATCGGCCTTTTCACCAGCATGCCATCGGTGGCCAGCAGCCTCAGCTGATCCTCCTCCGTCATGGCCGGTAGTTTGTCCTTCAATCCCAATTCCTTATAAAGCAGTCCACTGGTATTGAACAGGGCTTTCAGGGGCTTACCGCTTTTTTCCCAGAATCCTTTCAGCTCTTCGTAGGAAGGATTCTCCGTCTTGATGTCCCGAAACGAGTAATTCAGCCCTCTTTCATCCAGCCAGGCTCTGGCTTTCTGACAGGTGCCGCATTTTGGATAGCATATAAATATCATAGCCTCGCCTCCTTTCGACCATTATACCAAGTTTAAGAGAAATTTTAAACGGCGGTTTAAAATTTTTTCTCAATAATGGAAAAGCGGCCACTGGCAGAGCTGTTAATGAACCTGGCATCTGTTACGGAGTAGGTTGGAATGCCGAACTCTTCCATCAGTTCCTGGGTCGCCGGCTTATCTCCCTGGCCCTTTTCCATCCGGTCCACGGAAACCACCAATCCTTCAATCCGGATATCCCCAAAGGAGCGGAGCAGGGGAAGGGTTTCCCGAACTGCCGTTCCGGCGGTAATCACATCCTCGATGATCAGGACCCGGTCCCCATCCTTCAGCGGATGGCCCACCAGACTGCCTCCTTCTCCATGGTCCTTCTCTTCTTTTCGATTGAAACAGGTTGCCAAGTTGATGCCATGGTTCCGGAACAAGGCAATCGCCGTGGTGATGACCAGGGGAATTCCTTTATAGGCCGGGCCGAAGAGACAATTCACTTCTTTGGAAATATTTCCCGCCTCCATGTGGCCGACGATGCACCGGGCGTAGAATTCCCCCAGTTTCATGATCTGTTCTCCCGTCTGGTAACTTCCCGTGTTGACGAAATAATTGGTCTTTCGTCCGCTTTTCGTGATGAAATCCCCATATTTTACTGCGTTGGCTTCTTCCATAAAAGCCAGAAATTCCTGCTCCATTGCTTCTTTATTTTTCATTTTTTTCATTTCTTTTATTTCCTTCATTTTCCTTGCCCCTCCTGAAAGGCCTGTCTCATTTCTGCAATCGTTCTGTATCCCATTTCCATCATGAATTCTTTCAGTTCCTGCAGGATTTCGATCGGTGCCAGGGGGTTGAACAGGGCTGCCGTTCCCACGGAAACAGCGGAAGCGCCCGCCATGAGGAATTCGGCTGCATCTTCTCCCGTACGGATGCCCCCAAGCCCCAGAACCGGAATCTGTACAGCCCGGCATACCTGGTACACCATCCGCAGGGCTACCGGCTTGATGGCAGGACCGGATAATCCCCCCGTCCCGTTGGCTAAGAGGATTTTTGCCCTTCGGGCATCGATGCTCATCCCAAGAAGGGTATTGATCAGAGAGATTCCATCGGCTCCCTCTGATTCCACGGCCCGGGCAATTTCCGTGATGTCGGTCACATTGGGACTCAGCTTGATCAGCACCGGTTTTTTAGAAATCCGCTTTACTTCCCGGGTCACCAGGGCGGCCATGGCTGGATCCGTTCCGAAACCGATTCCCCCCGCCTTGACGTTGGGGCAGGAAATATTCACTTCCAGCATGGCCACAGAGGTGTCGCTTAAGGCCTCTGCTACCCGGCAGTAATCCTCCACGGTCCGGCCTACTACATTGGCAATGACCGGCGGTGAGAACTGTTCCAGATAAGGAAGCTCCTCCCGGATGTAGGCTTCCACTCCCGGGTTTTGAAGGCCCACGGCATTGAGCATGCCTCCATAGGTTTCTGCAATCCGGGGAGAAGGATTTCCTTCCCAGGGCTCCGGTGCGATTCCCTTGGTGATCATAGCTCCCAGTTGATTCAGATCATAAAACTGTCCGCTGTCCCTGGGAGAAAAAGTTCCGGAGGCGGTGGTAATGGGATTTTTCAGCCAAATACCTGCCAGATCCACGGTGAGATCCGGTTCCTTCCTTTTATTCTGCATGCCAGAACACCTCCTCTGCCAAAAATACAGGGCCGTCTTTGCAGACCGCTTTTCTTTGAATCTTCCCGTCCTGTTTAATGTCCACTGCGCATCCCACGCAGGCGCCGTAGCCACAGCCCATCCGCTCTTCCAGGGAAACCTGAAGGGGCAGTTCCCTTTCTCTGCAGAGGTCTGCCAGAGCCTTTAACATGGGTTTCGGCCCGCAGGAAAAGACCTGGTCTGCCGCTAGCCCTTTCTCCTGCCCTTCCTTTTCAATCAATTGGACCACATTACCGGCAAAGCCGAAGGATCCGTCCTCGGTGGCCACCAAGACTTTATCGCATATCTTTTCCATCTCCTGTATCAGAAATGGTTCCCTCTGAAATCCTAAAACTGCCATGGATCGGATTCCCCGATTGTTCAACTCCCCGGCCAGTTGAAGCAGGGGGGGAATACCCACTCCCCCGCCCACAAGCAGGGCAGATCCCGACTGACAGCAGCTCAGGTCAAACCCATTGCCTAATGGAGAGGAAAGGCGGATGGCATCACCCCTATGGTACCCGGCCATTTCCCGGGTTCCTTTTCCCACAACCCGGTAGACCAGCTCCAGCTGGCCGGATTGGATCCGGCAGATGCTGACCGGTCTTGGCAGCAGGGTGCTTCTATCCTTCATGTAGACATTGACGAATTGACCGGGTTTGACTTCCCGGCTGAAATCCTCGAGAAAATCTCCCTGGATCCGAATCCGGTAAACGTCTCCGGTCAGCCTTTCCTGGCCGGCCACCCGGCCGGTCACCAGACTTTTTTGAACCCATTCCTTATCCCTGCACATTAGCCAAATCCTCCTTCATGCGAAGCACCGCCTCCCGGGCTGCTTCCCCCACATGGAACTGGGAGAATCTCTTGTCCTTCTGGTAGGCGCCGGTGATGCCCCGGGAGGAATTGACCAGGCAGCCTCGGCCATCCCGGTCAAAGAACCCCTTCAGGTCTTTTCCCGAGGCTCCCTGGGCTCCGTATCCCGGTACCAGGAAAAAGGTCCGGGGCATCAGCTCCCGGAGCCGGGCTCCCTGCTCCGGGTAGGTGGCTCCCACCACGGCGCCCACCTTGCTGTATCCCTGGCTGCCCATGGCCTGGCTTCCCCAGTGGTCCACCAGCCGGGCTACTCTTTCATAGACCTTCTCACCGGCCCGGCCTTCTGAAGCTTTTTCTCCCTCTCCTGCCAGGGTCAGGTCCTGCAGCTCCCCGCTGGAGGGGTTGCTGGTCTTGACCAGCACAAAGATTCCCCGGTCCCTTCGGTTGGCTGCCTCGATAAAGGGCTGAATGCCGTCGGTTCCCAGATAAGGATTCACCGTCACCCAGTCTTCTTTCCAGGGATCGAACCATTCTCCGTCGACTTCCACCCCGCCGATATGGCAGGCATAGGCGGCGGCAGTAGAAGAAATGTCCCCTCGCTTTATATCGCCTATTACCGATAGGCTTTTCGATTTGGCGTAGGAAATGGTTTCAAAGTAGGCGTTGAGCCCTTCAATTCCAAGGCTTTCATACATGGCGATCTGGGGTTTTACTGCCGGTGCCAGATCATAGATTCCGTCTATCACCATCCGGTTGAAGGCCAGATACATCTCCGCCATAGCCTTGGGCGTCTTGCCATATCGACCCAGCATTTCTTCCTTCAGGTGTTCCGGCATCATTTCCGGGGTGGGATCCAAGCCTACCACCGTAGGGTTTCCCAATTCATCGATCCGCTTCATTAATCCATCTATCATCGGTTCTCTTCTCCTTCCCTGATCAATCCGTTTCCCTCCGGTGCCTGCCAGACGATTCTCCCCTCCACGATGGTGAAGAGGGCCTTTCCAAAGAGGGACCAGCCCTCAAAGGGGGTATTCCTTCCCTTAGAGGCAAACTGCTCCCGGTCCACCCGAAAGGGCTGTTCCACATCCATGACTACCACATCCGCCACCCGGCCCGGGCTGAGGTCGCCGACAGGAATTCCCAATATTTCAGCCGGTCCTCGGGTCATCCGACCCACCAGTTCCATCAGTTCCAGCCTGCCTTTTTCCACCAGGTGGGTATACCCCAGAGGGAAGCTGGTTTCCAGCCCCACGATGCCGTTGGCAGCCTTCTCGTATCCACCTGCCTTATCCTCCCGGGTATGGGGAGCGTGATCCGTTGCGATGGCAGAAAGGGTTCCATCCTTTAGCCCTTCTATGATCGCTTCTCGGTCTTTTTCGGTTCTGAGGGGAGGATTCATTTTAAAATCCGGATTCCCTTTTCCATCCTGATCCGTCAGGGTAAAGTAATGGGGGGCCGTTTCACCGGTCACCGGCAGGCCTTGCTTTCTGGCCTCCCGGATCAGCTCCACTCCCTCTGCCGTACTGACATGGCAGAAATGAAGCCGGCAGCCGGCTTCTTGTGCCAGCCGGATATCCCGGGCCATCATCAGAGCTTCCCCCAGGGCAGCTCCTGGAAGAGCCGGATCCTCTGCATGGGAGAATACGGGCAGGGAAAGTTCTTTCGCCTTCTTCATGGCATCCAGTGCCAGCCGGGCATCGACCAGGCTTTTTCCGTCCTCAGAGATGCCACAGATCCCCTTCCCCATCATCCGGCTCCAAGGTCCTGAATATCCAGCCATTTCATTCAGGGGAGCCAGCTCCTTCCCCTCCTGGCCCAAGCTCATGGCGGCCACTGGAAGAACCCTTACTCCGTTGTTTTTTGCAGCCTTCCAGCTGATGAAGTCCAGAACCTCCGTGGAGTCGATGGCCGGACTGGTATTGGGCATGCAGCAGATGGTGGTAAAGCCTCCTCTGGCCGCTGCCTCGCTGCCGCTTTCAATGGTTTCCTTCTCAGTAAATCCCGGCTCTCTTAAGTGTACGTGAAGATCGATGAATCCTGGTACCACCAGTTTTCCGGTGGCGTCGATTACCGTCACCCCCTCCATATTGCCGGGGGGAATCATACCGTAGCTTTCTCTTTCCATATCCAGGGTGGCAATCTGATCCCGGGAAACCCACAAATCCCCAACCCCCATCAGGTTGGTGGCCGGATTTAGAATCAATCCGCCTTTAATGCATAATTTCATCCAGCAATCCCCCTTTCACGGAAACAATGTCATCACAGTATTCGCACCGATATTCCTTGGCCTCTTCGTCAATGAGATGGAAGATGTGAGGAGCATTGGTTTCGATGGAGGTGACACAGCGGGGATTCCGGCACCGGATCACATTCATCACCTTATCCGGCAACTGGAGATTGATCTTCCGGACGATTTTTCCATTTTCGATGATGTTGACGGTGGCCTGGTGGTCGATCAGCCCCAGTACGGCCATGTCGATGTCAATGACATTTTCTATCTTGACGATGTCCTTCCGGCCATGGCGCTTGCTGCTGGCATTCATGATGAAAGCTACCGTATTGACCTTGGTGTCGATATCCAGGTATTCGATAATCTTAGCTCCCCGGCCTGCGGTAATATGATCGATGACGATTCCTCTTTGTATGGTATTGACCAGCATCCTATCCCCTCCTTTTTCCCTGCAGCATTGTCATAATGAGTGCCATCCGAATATACATTCCATAGCGGGCCTGTTCAAAATAAAGGGCTCTGGGGTCTTTGTCCACTTCAACAGCAATCTCATTGACCCGGGGCAGTGGATGAAGGACCATCATCTTTTCCCCGGCCAGCGCCATTTTTTCTTCGTCCAGGATGAATCGATCCTTCAGCCGGATGTAATCCTCTTCATTAAAAAACCGTTCCTTCTGAACCCGGGTCATGTACAGTACATCCAGTTCCGGCAGCACCTCATCCATCTGCTCCACTTCCCGGTAATCCAGTCCCTTTTTATCCAGAATCTCCTTACGGACATAGTCGGGAACCCGAAGTTCCTCCGGAGAGATCAGAACAAAGCGCACTCCCTCATATCGGGATAAAGCCTTAATCAGGGAATGGACGGTCCGACCGAATTTCAGGTCTCCGCAGAGCCCTACGGTCATGTGGGTAAGACTCCCCCGCAGGCTGCGGATGGTCATAAGGTCCGTCAAGGTCTGGGTGGGGTGCTGATGTCCTCCGTCACCGGCGTTGATAACGGGAACACGGGCACTGTTGGCTGCCACCCGCGGTGCTCCTTCCTTGGGGTGCCTCATGACAATCAGATCCGCATAGCAGGATACGGTACTGGCCGTGTCGGCAATGCTTTCCCCCTTCGCCACCGAGCTGGATCCCGCTTCAGAAAACCCGATATTCTGACCTCCTAAGCGGAGCATGGCTGCTTCAAAGCTGAACCGGGTCCTGGTGCTGGGTTCATAGAACAAGGTGGCCATCAGCTTACCTTTACACGCTTCTGTGTATTTTTCAGGGGCCTCCATGATTTTTTCTGCCAGATCGAAAAGCTCTTCCAGCTCCTCCACCGTCAGATCCATGGGCTCCAATAAATTTTTTGACTCCATCGATTCCTCTCCTTTCCTGCTTCAGGCATAAAAAAAAATCTTCCAAAAAGGAAGATTTAAAAAACAGTGATTCTGACATTGGGGACGAAAAGAGGGAAAACGCCGGCACCGGAGGTTCTGACCTCCGCTCTCTGGTTCTTTTCCATTGCTGCTCTTTTACCCTTCAATACCATTTTCTGCTCCTGTACATAACCGCTTATCCATCAAGCATGAAATTATGCTCAAATCTTCGTTATGTTATCACGGGCAGACTGGAATGTCAAGGGGATTTGCCCCGGTATTTTTCGACTATTTCCACTGAACCGGCGGATTGCCCTTGTAGGGAAGCCGCTGATAGGTTTCATTGTCCGGATAGCCGAAAGCCATGGCTCCATAAACCTGAAGGTCTGCCGGGATTCCCAGGTAGGCCCTCAGCTCCAGGCTGGCATTAATCAGATTAGCCAGATACCCGGCCCAGCAGGTTCCGATTCCTCTGGAATGGAAGAGCAGGTCGATATCCCGAAGAGCGATGACCGTATCCGTGTAGGGGTTCATCTTCCCGGCTCTGGGTCCGATGCCGATCAGCAGGTGGGGTGCATCCAGGGTGACGATGTTGTTCTGTCTTTCCAGCTCCGACAGAATTTCCATGGAAATGTGCTTGTTCTCCACCCATTCCACCACCAGTTTCATGACCTTAGCCACGGTCTCCGGTTTGTGGACCACCAGCCAGGACTGGGGCTGCTGATTGCGGGCAGAGGGAGCAAAATCGGAAGTCCTCAGCACCTCTTCAATGACCTGGCGAGGAACCGGATCCTTCTTAAAGTTCCGGATGCTTCTCCTGGTCAGCATCATATTTTTCGTCTGCAGGAATGCTGTTTCTCCCGGTTCCCAGGGAACCATGGGTTCGCAGCTGAGCCCGGGGAATGCAATGGCTTCCGTAGGGCAAATGGCGGCACAATGAAGGCACTTCACGCAGGCCCTCAGTTTTTTGGGGGCCATGTCAGGATATCCGGAATCCAGGGTGATGCAGGTGAAGGGACAGACCCTTGCACATTGTCCGCACTGAATGCATCGATCCTTATTTAACTGAAACATGAATACTCCTAACCGATCCATAATAATAAACGTTGATATCAGGGGAAGACCTCTCCCGCCCTCCGGCTGATTGTACTATTTTATCACCCTTCCGCTGGTTTGACAAACATTTTTGGATGAAATATAATGAATGGAATGACTGGGCAACACTGCCGGAAAGGGCTTTGGAACAAGGGAAGAAACATGACAAATCTGCTATATAAGCTTTTCATTAAGGACTATACCAAAACTAAGGACCCTGCTGTCCGGGAGCGGTACGGCAAACTGGCCGGGCTGGTGGGAATCCTGACCAATCTGAGCATCTGCCTGCTGAAAATCGGCATCGGACTCCTGCAGAACAGCATCGCCATCATCGCCGACGGCATCAATAACCTGTCGGATGCAGCCTCCTCCGTCATTACCCTGGTGGGCTTCAAGCTGGCTGCCATGCCCGAAGACGAAGGCCATCCCTACGGCCACGCCCGAATCGAGTACCTGACCGGCATGATCGTTTCCATGATTATTATATTTGTAGGCTTCCAGCTGGTTCTGGCATCCGTGGATAAAATTCTCCATCCGGAACCCATGGAATTTAACGGGATAACCGTTGGGATTCTGGTCTTCTCGATTCTGCTAAAGCTATGGCAGTCCCGCTTTTACAAAACGACTTCCCGAGCCATCCATTCCGTTGCCTTGAAGGCTTCCTCCGCGGACAGCCGAAACGATGTGCTGGCCACTTCCGTGGTTCTGATCAGCCTGGCCATCGGCCACTTTTCGGGATTTCAGGTAGACGGTATCATGGGGTGCCTTGTCGCCCTCTTTATCATCTGGTCCGGCATCGCCCTTCTTCGGGAGACCTCCAATCCCCTTCTCGGGGAAAGCCCTGACGAAGACCTGGTCCACTCCATCAAAGAAGCTGCCTTATCCTATGAGGGTGTCCTGGGCATCCACGATCTGGTGGTCCACAATTATGGGCCGGGGAAGATTTTTGCGTCCATCCATATCGAAGTGGACGCCAAGAGTGACATCATGGTCAGCCATGATCTGGTGGACAATATCGAGCGGGAGCTTTCAGAAATACTGCATATTCATCTGGTAGCCCACATGGATCCGGTGCTGATCAACGACCCGGCTACCGAGAAACTGAACCGGGACATCGAAAAAGCCATAGCCGATCTGGACGGGGTTGAGAGCATCCACGATCTCCGAATCGTTCCCGGACCCACCCATACCAACATCATCTTTGACGTGGTCCTGTCTCCGGTTTGTCAGACCCGGGAGGGGGAAATCACAAAAATAATAGAAGGGGCCGTCAAGAAGATCGACCCCACCTACTTTGTTGTCATTACCTTTGATAAAAGCTACTTATCCTTCCAATAGACCCGGGTTCCGGGTCTTTTCTGCTTCCCGGCGAAGAATCCGGATTTCTTCCTGATATCCCTCCAGCTCGTTGGGAGTCTCCAGAATAAAAGGCAATCCTTCCAGACTGGGATGAGTCAGGATTCCCACAATTGGCTCCAGCCCGATCTGACCCTCCCCAATTTTTGCATGTCGGTCCTTTTTCGCTCCGAAGGGATTCAGGCTGTCGTTGATGTGGAGGGCCTTCAGCCGGGATAGACCGATGATCCGGTCAAATTCTTCCAGTACCCCATCCAAATTATGGACGATATCATATCCTCCGTCGTTCACATGGCAGGTATCCAGGCAAACGCCCATCTTTTCCGATAGCTCAACCCGGTCCATAATATCCCGGAGCTCCTCGAACCGTCCTCCTATTTCGCTGCCTTTTCCCGCCATGGTTTCCAGCAGGACCAACGTAGTTTGATCTTTTTTCAGCACCTGGTTCAGCAGATCAGCGATCATGACGATTCCCGCTTCCACTCCTTGTCCCACGTGGCTTCCCGGATGAAAATTATAATAATTGCCCGGGAGGTATTCCATTTTTGCCAGATCTTCAGTCAATGCCAGGCGGGCAAAGTTTCGGACCTTTTCGTCGGGGGAGCAGGGATTGAGGGTATAGGGGGCATGGGCCACGATTTTTCCCAGTCCGTTCTCCTCTGCCAGCTTCCGGTAAGCCATCATATCCGCCGGATCGACCGCCTTTGCTGCTCCGCCTCTGGGGTTCCGGGTAAAGAACTGAAAAGTGGTGGCCCCGATCTCCAGGGCCACCTTTCCCATTTTTTCATAGCCTCCCGAGGAGGACAAATGACATCCGATAGTTAGCATCCAATTTCCTTCTGCCTGTAACAGGCCTTTATTTCTTGCTTTCGATGAAGTCCCGGACCGCCTGGATCACCCGGTCGATCTCGCTCTGAATGTTATAGGGAGCCAGCCCGATCCGGACCAGTCCGCCGCTGGGCTCCAGTCCCAGGACATTGGTAATGGTCTCAATGGCATAATAGTCCCCGTCCCAAACAAAGAGTCCCCGCTCTGCCAGAAATCTGGCAATTTCATTGGAGTGGATTCCTTCGATATTGAAGGAAACAGTGGAGGTTCTGGGATGACCTTCTTCCGGCCCGAAGACCTTGACCCCCGGCATTGCCGACAGTTCTTTTCGAAGCTGCAGGGCCAGACCTTCTTCGTATTCATCAATGGCCATCATACCGGCCACCACAAAACGCCTTCTGCCTTCCAGGCCGGTGAGACGGTCTAAGAAGAATTCCTCGTGGGTCCGGCCGATATCGGCTATAAATTCAACGGCCTCTGCCGAACCAGCCGCCAGCTCCATGGCCGGGGTGCCGGTTTCAAATTTAAAGGGAGCTTCCGTGTTGTCGTCGGCCATGACCCGAACGGTCCGGATCTGATCTCCCACAGATTTTTTTACATACATGATGCCGAAGTGGGGGCCGAAGAACTTGTAAGCGGAGCAAAGCAGCACATCGGTATCGATGGCCTTCACGTCAATGGGCCGATGGGGGGCGTAGTGAACCGCATCCACCACGGTAATGGCTCCCACCTTGTGGGCTTCATCGATGAACTTTTTCACGTCGGTAATAGTCCCGCAGGAGTTGGCTGCCCAGTTGACGGCAAAAACCTTGGTCTTGTCCGACAGTTTGGATTTGAAGTCTTCAAAGTCCAGGGTGATGGTATCCGTGTTGATCTTCACGCTTTTCACCACGATGCCGAAGTCCTCCAGGGTTCTCCATGGGGAACGGTTTCCTTCGTGATCGATGTCGGTGATCAGCACCTCATCCCCCGGCTTCATGGTCCGGACCAGGCCCAGGGCCAGCTTGAAGTTGTTGGAGGAGGTGTTGGCTCCGAAGGCCACTTCTTCCGGACTGCAGTTCAGGAAGTCGGCGTAGACCTCCCGGGCCTGCCAGTATAAATTGTCGCTTTCCACAGAGGTCTTGAATACCCCATGGGAGTTAGCATTCCGGTAGTAGAGATAGTCGTTGATTTTTTCCACTACCCGCCGGGGGACCTGGGTTCCTCCTGGGCCGTCTAAAAAGGCGGCAGGCAGGCCATTGACGGTCTTGCTCAGAGCCGGGAACTGCTCCCGGATCTCATCTACTTTAAAAGAAAAATTCTTCATTCTTCAATCTCCTCTCTTGCTTCTATGACGATGGGGCTCTATCCATTATCTTGGTTATCTACCATTTTATCGGCTTCTCTCCAACCTTACAAGACTTGAAATTTACAAAGTTCAGGGTATATTTTTGTAATTTCTACAAAGGCCAGATTTCATAAACCCGATGGAGCCGGATGAAGGTGTAAAGCGAGCTGTAATAATCCGGGTCTTCTGTCAGCCCCAACCGCTTTCGAAGGATCCGAATCCGATACCGAATCGTGTTTTCATGCTGATAAAGGTGGACGGCGGTCTGCCGCACGTCTCCGTGGAGCCCCACGAAGGTCATGAGGGTCTCCATCCATTCTGACCCTTCTCCGGCTTTTTCTCCTTCCATCCGGGTCTTCATGTCCCGATAAAAATCTCTGGCCCAGGATCCCCGGCTGGCGGGAATCAGCAGACGATCTGCTCCTGCGTCCCGAAAAAATCGAATCGACTGGCCGGAAAGGATGCCGCTGATACAGGCGATCCTGCTCTGCTGCAGGGCCTCTCCCACTTTGTCCGGTTCTTCAAAGGAATCGGAGATTCCCAGGAATCCTTTTGCCGGGGCTTCCGGAATCTGGCTCAGGGGCAGAATCCTTCCCCGGTCTGCAGATCCTTGCCGGCTCCAGATGCAGACATAGGGCTGCTGCTCCATCCCGCTGACCGGCAAAAGGGCCGAATCCCCCAATTCGCCGGAAGCTGCCAGACGGGATTTGATCCCATAGATGATATCGTCAAAAAAGGTGTCCCGAAACAGGAACAAAGGCGTATTGGTTTCCTCCGCTCTTTTCAGAACTGCTGCTGTAAAACTGGTATAATACACGGTTTTCAATCCAAGGGCGCTGATTCCCGATTCCAGAAGCTTCAGCAAGACTTTTTCCGCTCCCTTCGGGTCCTCCTTCATTTGAGACAGGGTGGTGACCACAAATTCTCCCGGCCGGAAATCCCGGGCAATATCCTCCGGAGACTCCCATTCAAAAATACCGGTTCCCGTTACCCGGTTGTCTAATCCTTTTTCTCCTGCCGTCAGCTGGAATTCCCGAAATTCGGGGAGCAGCAACAAGTCTTTTACCATCAGAAGCAATCCATCATCTCCTTTGTTTTGAAACAATCCTTTCTATTATTATAACGGATTCCCCGAAAGATGCTATGAGATTTGTATTTTTTATCCAATCAGGAGTATAATAGTCCTAACAAGGTTTTGCCTGCCGATTCCCTGGGATCGGTTTCAGAAAGGAAGCCTACACATGGAGGAATCGGTCAGCATCATCCTCTCCGGAGTCCATCACGCCTATCAGGAGCAGCCAGTGCTCCACGACATCAATCTGTCCATCCCGGCCGGATCCATTTATGGGATTCTGGGGCCTTCCGGCTGCGGCAAAACGACTACCGTTAAAATTATTGCCGGTCTTCTGAAACCACGGGAAGGTCAGGTTAAAGTGTTGAACAGCCCTCTTCCCGATTTGTCCGTGATGAACCGGATCGGCTATCTGGCTCAATCCGATGCCCTCTACGGAGATCTGACCGGTTTGGAAAATCTTCGTTTCTTTGGTCAGCTTTATGGTCTGAAGGGTTCGGGGCTTCGGGACTCCATTGACCGGGTTCTGAAGCTGGTCCATCTGCAGCATGAGCTGGATAAGCCGGTGAATTCCTATTCCGGAGGGATGAAGCGTCGTCTTTCTCTGGCCATCGCCCTGGTTCATCGACCGGAAATCCTGCTACTGGACGAGCCTACGGTGGGAATCGACCCTCTGCTGAGGCAGGAGATCTGGTCGGAATTTACCAGGCTTTCCGAGGAAGGGATCACCCTGCTTATCACCACCCACGTCATGGACGAAGCCATCAAATGTTCCCATCTTTCCATGATGCGGCAGGGCCGGATCCTGGCCAGCGGCTCTCCTTCTGAAATAATCCGTTCCTGCGGTGCCGGGGACTTGGAAGAAGCCTTCCTTATTTTGAGCAGAGGAGGCAGCGAAGATGAGAGTTAAGATTCTGGCCCTCCGGATCCTAGCGGAGCTGAAGCATGACCGCCGCACCCTGGCCCTGGTCCTGGTGGCCCCCATCATGATGCTGACTCTGATCTACTTTATCCTCAACGCATCCCTGAGTGAAAGCAGCATCGGTGTCTACAACGTTCCTGCCGATCGGATCGACCGGCTGATTCAGGAAAATGCCCGAGTCCTCCGGTTTTACCAGGAGGGCGCCGCCTTCGATTCCCTGGAAAAGGGGGAAATCACCGCACTTCTCCAGGTGGAGGAAGGCCGGTCCATCATCCACCTGGACGGATCCAATTCCCAAAAGGCCCAGCGGGCCCTTCAGGTTCTGGAGGCTTCCCAGCAGCCTTCTGCCTCCCCCCGTCCGGATATGCTGCCGGAAGTGACCTATGTTTACGGAGGAGCGGACATGGATTCCTTCGATAACTTCGGCTCTGTCCTCATCGGTGTGCTGGTTTTCTTTTTCGTCTTTATCGTAGCCGGCATGTCTTTTCTTCAGGAACGGACCACCGGAACCCTGGAAAAACTCCTGTCCACCCCCATCCGAAGGTGGGAGCTGGTGCTGGGCTACGTGACCGGTTTCGGAACGCTGACGATAATCCAGTCCCTGCTGATTACCTATTTTGTCCTGTTCGTACTGGACGTCATGTTGGCCGGATCGGTGGTTCTGGTTCTCGTCACCACCCTTCTGACGGCCATCTGCGCTCTGACCCTGGGCATGCTCCTGTCCGCAGCCGCATCCAGCCAGTTTCAGATGCTCCAGTTCATTCCTCTGGTCATTACCCCTCAGATTTTTTTCTGCGGTCTCTTTCAGCTGTCCCCCGGGTGGGAAATCGTCGGCCGCTTTATGCCCATGTATTATTCGGCTGACGCTCTGAACCGGGTCATGATCAAGGGAGAAGGGCTTCTGGCTGTTTTGCCGGATCTGCTGATCCTGTCCGGGTTCTCTGCTTTTTTTATCCTGGCCAATATCCGTTTGCTGAAACGCTTTCGTTCCATTTAGGAGGTTCCGATCATGAAGCATCCAAAAAAGAAAATTCTTCCGCCGATCCTGATCCTGCTGGCTGTTCTTCTTTCCATCGGAGCCTTTTATTGGTACCAGCAGGAGCCTTCCTATAAGGGAAGAGTGGAAACGGTTCTCTATCCCCTGGTCTCGGAGGTTTCCGGCATTGTCCGGGAGTTCCCGTCATCTTTGGGGGCGCCGGTTTCGGAAGGGGATATCCTTGCCCGAATCGATGACACGGATCAGAAGCATCAGGTGGAGCAGCTAACCCTTGCCCTGGAAAAGGCCCGGCTCCAGCTCCGGGAATCCTCTCTGTCGGGGAGCAGCCAGGCTTCTGCCGCTCTTCAAAGCGCTCAGGCTTCCTATTCCTCTGCGTCTGCTGCCGCTGAAAAAGCCGAATCGGATTATCGGGATATGGAAAAGCTTTACCAAGAAGGAGCCATATCCTTCGAGGATCTGGAGCGGTCCAAGCTGGCTCTGGATCAGGCCCGCTCCGCTTCCTCCATCGCCCTCTCCGGGGTCCAGACCGCCCTGAATGAGTCGGGCCACGAGCTTTTGGCCCTCCAGCTGGCTCAAGCCGAAATCCAGCTGCAACAGGCAAAGGAACACCTGGAGAAAACCCTTCTCCGATCCCCGACGGATGGCTTTCTGGTAAGCAAAAACTACCAGGCAGGAAGCCTGGTAGCACCGGGTTATCAGCTCTGTGAAGTTGGAGACAGCAATCAGCTGCTGGTCATCTTCTTTGTTTCTGAAAAGCATCTGAACCTTTTCCCCTACGGAACCAGCGTCTCGGTTTCCTCCGATTCCTCTGAAACTTCAGGAAAAGTGGTTTATGTCGATATAAACAGCCAGTTTACCCCCAGGGAATACCAGACGGGAGCCAATCGGAATAAGACCAGTTTTCTGGTCAAAGCAAGCCTGCCGGAGGGATCTTCCTTCCAGCCAGGGGAAATGGTTCAAATCAGCCTTTCCGATTGAGAAGATCCCCATAGCCCTCCTTCACCATATCCTCTTTGGGGACAAAGTGAAGGGATGCGCTGTTGATGCAATACCGGAGCCCTCCCAGCTTCGCCGGTCCGTCGGTGAACACATGACCCAGGTGAGAATCAGCCCAGGTGCTGCGGACTTCCGTGCGGAGCATCCCATGGGATTTATCCAGTACCTCTTCCACCACTTCCGAATCCAGGGGCTTGCTGAAGCTGGGCCATCCGCAGCTGCTTTCAAACTTGTCGGCGGACAGGAACAGAGGCTCACCGGTCAAAATATCCACATAGATCCCCTCCTCAAAATGATCCGAGTATTCATTGTGGAAAGGAGGCTCGGTGGCGTTCAGGGTGGTCACCTGATAACTCATATGGCCAAGCAGCTTTTTCCGCCGGTTCCGGACTACTTCCTCCGGGTCTGCCTGGATATTGATGTGGCAGTAACCACCAGGATTTTTATCCAGATAATCCTGATGATAATCTTCAGCCGCCACGTAATTTTCCATGGGCAGCAATTCTACCCGGAGCTTTTCTTTATAAAACTTTTGATAGTTGCTGAGGAATCTTCGGGCGTGGACCCCGTCTTCCTCTTCAAGGAAATAGATGCCGGTCCGGTACTGGGTGCCGATGTCGTTCCCCTGCCGGTTTTTAGTGGTGGGATCGATTATGGCAAAAAAGTATTCCAGCAGCCGGGGCAAGCTGATGATTTCCTCATCAAAAATAACTTTTACGGTTTCGCTGTGGCCGGTTCTTCCGATTTCATAATAGGAAGTTTCTGCCGTTTTACCATTGGCATAGCCTACCTGAGTTTCCAATACCCCAGGTACTTTTTTCAGAAAGGCCTCCACGCCCCAAAAGCATCCGCCGGCCAGATAAATTTCTTTTTTCTTCATCACGGAACCCTCCTAAAGCAATCCACTCATTTCCGAATCGGTTATTGATGTTAATTATACCCACTTATCTCTATCCTGTGATATACTTTTGCCAAAGAAGATGAAATAATCGATTTTCAGAATACGAGGTGAGAAACCATGAGAATCATTATTATTGGCGGAGTGGCCGGCGGAACGACTGCCGCCACCAATGCCCGACGCTTTGACAAGGACGCCGAGATTGTCTTGTACGAAGCGGGAGAAGATATCTCCTATGCCGCCTGCGGCTTCCCCTACTTCCTGGGGGGCCGGGTGACGGATATAAAGGAGCTGGCTCCCCGGGGTCCCGAGTTTTTCCGGGACAATCACCGGGTAGAAGTGCTGCTTTCCCACCGGGTAGAAACCATTGACCCTCTGGAGCAGACCATCACCGTCCGGGACCTGAAAAAGGATCGAACCTTTCAGGATTCCTATGACTCCCTGATCCTGGCCACCGGCGCCACTCCCTTTGTGCCCCCATTGGAGGGCAAAGACCTGCCCCATGTGTTTACTCTGCGGACGGTTCAGGATGCTTTACGGATGAAACAATTCCTGGCAGACCATTGTCCACGGAAGATTGTCATTGCAGGCAGCGGCTTTATCGGGCTGGAGCTCTTGGAGAACCTGAAAAACGACTATAACTCGGTGACAGTTGTGGAAAAGGGAGGCAAGATCACCCCGGTGCTGGATCAGGATATGGCTGATTATCTGGAAGAAAAGCTGCTCCATTACGGCATTGACTTTCTGAAAGAAACCGCCATCCAGCGAATCGATTCCGAATACGCCTATCTGGACAACGGGAAATCTCTGCGGGCGGATATGGTGATTCTGTCCATCGGCGTCCGGCCCAATGTGACTCTGGCTAAGGAAACCGGCATGGCTCTCGGAGAGTTCGGCGCTATTTCCGTAGATAAACATATGGAAACCTCTCTGCCGGGAATCTACGCCTGTGGCGACTGCATCGAAACCTTTAATGCCGTCACCGGCAAACCGGTCTATCGTCCCCTTGGAACCACCGCGAATAAAACCGGCCGGATCGCCGGGGAAAATGCGGCAGGGAATCGTCTTTCCTGCCGGGGAAATCTGGGTACCGGAATCCTGAAGGTCTTTGACTATGCTGTCGGAATTACTGGCCTCAGCCAGCGGGATGCCCTGGCCCAGGGCTTTGATGTAGTCACCCTGACAAAAAAACTGGCGGATCGTCCAAGGTATTTCGGCGGGAGCCGGATGCAGGCCAAAATCGTAGCAGACCGGAAAACGGGAAGGCTGCTGGGGGCTCAGATCATCGGGCGGACCGGCGTCGACAAACGAATCGACGTCCTGGCGGTACTGATTACCCAAAGAGCTGTAGCGGAAGATCTGTTCCACCTGGATCTGGCCTACGCTCCTCCCTTCTCCGTAACCAAAGATCCTGTCCATGTGGCCGGCATGGGGCTGGAGGAAATGCTGGGAGAAGACAAGGATTAACAAACGTGCCCCTGGGAGAGTATCCATTCCCCAGGGGTTTTCATTGTTTGCAGGCATTTTAAATTGGATTTACGCGCTTTCGAAGAAGATGTCCTCTTCTTTTACCCCCTGGCTCTGCAGTTGCTTCACCGTGGGGTTGATCATGGGCTTGGGACCACACATGTAGACTTTGGATCCTTCCAGTTCCATTTCTTTTAGTATATCCGTGACGAATCCTCTTCTGCCCTTCCAGCTATCATCGGAGGCTACCACCTTATGGTATCGGAATTTGGGATTCGTCTTTTTCATTTCTTCAAAATACTCATCGTACATCAGCTCCTGCTCTTTGTTGACTCCATATACCAAATGAACCTCTTTAACCTTGTTATCCTTTTGGGTCATCTCCTGAACCAGGGGAACAAAGGGTGTGATGCCGATGCCGCCGGCTACAAAGACCACCTTTTCCGCTTCCTTATCCACCAGGAGCTCCCCACCCATAGGTCCTTCCAGCTGAATCTTTTCCCCCACGGAAAACTGATTGAACACGATATCGGTGCCATAGCCCTGAGGGGCTTTTTTTACGGTTACGCTGAGGCCGGTTCCATTCTCATTAAAGGAAGAGATGGAGTATGCCCGGAACAGGACGGGTTCTTTCTGAATCTGAACCAGGATAAACTGACCCGCCTGGTAGTCCACACGCTCCGGAGACAGGAACCGGAACCGGATTTCCCGAACGTCTTCCTTCAGCTCCCTAATTCGCTCGATGACGGCACTGATCTTCTGACGATCCTCGTAGCCCTCCAGACTTACATTTTCTGCAGTCAGCAGGGCCTGTTTCCGGCTGCTCAGCTCCAGAACGCCGGCGGGACAATTAACCACACAGGTCTTGCACCGGATGCATTTGCTGTGGTCGAACTGGTTTTCTTCGGAGAATTCCTGATAAGGGGCCAGCTGCATGGGGCATACCCGGTAGCATTTTCCGCAGGAATGGCACAGATCTTTATGGGCTACCGTAATTTTTTCGTCGGTTATTTTCGCTACTCCCAGCAATCGCCCCAGCTTATAGGACAGCATCTGCATGGAACCCATGGGACAGAAATGGCACCAGGTTCGTTGGCTGATTACCAGGGTCAGCAAGCCCCCGGCTACCGTTACCATCAGATAGCTGGCAACGAAAATGAAGCCCAGTTTATCCCAGAAGGGGTAGGTGCCGAAGACGGCAGAAGCCTTGATAATCTTCCGGGTAATGTTGAACCCAAAAAAAATCAAGAACAGGGCTGCGAAGGTCTTGGACTTGATAAATTTTGGTATTCGACGGTTCTTGCTGACTCCCATCAGCAGAGAATCAAAGAGGCTCCCGTGGGGGCAGAAGTTGCCGCACCAATAGCGCCCCTTAAAAAAAGACAGGGTGGTCAGGGCTAAGATTACCGGCAAAACCAGCAGCCCCAGTTTGGGGAGCCACAGTCCTCCGAAAGCTACCGTCAAGGTAAAGATCCATCCATACTTACGGATCGGTGAAAATGTTCGATTGGTTTTGATGTAAAAGTTGTTCATGATTTCCCTCCAGGTTGAATGCGTATTGTACTGTTTTACCACATCCTTCGGGAGGGGTTCTGTGATAAAGTTACCGGGTGTATTTAGCTTGATATTTTATGCTGCATTGAAATACATTAAATTCCATTTTTATTTTGCTTGTGGTATAATTCTTCTATGTTATGGGGAAATCCTGTTTTGAACCACATTTTATAAGGGAGGAAAGTCCATGAATCATCAAAAAAAATCCATTCTTTCATTTATTCTGACCCTAGCCCTCATCATTACCATGATTCCCTTTGGAACGGGTAGCGCATCCGCTGGTATCGCTCAGCAGATAAATATGGGAAATCCGGAGGAAGTGGGAAAAACCTTTTCTTTTCCGGAACTGGTTGTTACAGGAGATGGCATTCGGACTATCCTGATCAGCTTTACCGGAACAGTGGACGAAGATGACAGCATCAACCTTCCCGACTCCCCTTCAGGATTTACTGTTTCAGATTCTTCCAGCACCAATAAATACTCGAAACGAATCAACATTTCCCCATCGGGAACAGCCAGTGAAATTCAGGCCTATTTGAGATCTGTTACCTATCACATTGAAACTCTGCCGCAGCAGGTTCAGATTACTATAACCGGATATGATATTCAGCACGACACTTTTTTCAATGAATCCACCGGTCATTACTATCAATTTATATCAGACACCAGCAAGTCCTGGACCCAGGCTTACGATGCCGCCAAGTCTATGACTTATATGGGCAGAGCTGGCTATCTGGCCACCATCACCAGCCTAGAGGAGGATACCTTTGTCAACACCCTTTCAGGGGGCAAGACCGGATGGCTGGGTGGCACCACCCTTATGCCAAATGCTGAAACCACACCGGATACTCTCTATTACAGCAACGGTTTTGATATCACCAATGTTACTTCCGGCGGTTGGTACTGGGCTTGTGGACCAGAAAAGGGGGATATGTTCTATAATGCCAAAAGTCTTCAACCCTCCGCGAATTTAACAAATGCCATCAACATAGACATTACCAACAGCACGTACTTTAACTGGGCCCGCGGGACCCAGTCCTATGAACCAAACAGCTCATATTCAGGGTCCTTATATACCGCTTCGGATTTCGAAACCTGCCTGACAACGTTACAAGTTTCTGGTAATATCGGAAAGCACAACACTCTTTTTTCCTGGAATGACCGGCAGGTGTCCGGGGGGGGGGTAAATATCTGGGATGCCAAAGGATATTTCGTCGAATATGGAGATCAAGTCACAGGGAACAGCGAAATTTCCAACTCAGGTTTTATTACGGCGACCGTTAGCTTTACGCCATCTGGAGATATCCAGCTTACTACAACGTCCTGGCTTGATGATTCCAATTATACTTGTGATATCGATTTGCCCGGAAGCTCAAAACTAGTTACTATTTCCGTCAACACCGGGACCTTTACCGTGCCGACTTTAGGGGGCGTCCTTACCTATCTGGGAGGAACGAAGGGCACTTCATATCTTTCAAGCTATACCTCCACAGAAGCCTTGGATAGTGCAACCTTTTCCTATGCTGACGCCAGAGATGCTGAAGCAATCGTTGGGGACATCATTTACTCTCTGTCCGGCTCTAGCAGTCAGACAATCACCGCAACTTCAAGCACAACTGCACCAGCTATAGGCGACCTCTATTTCCAGGGCCATTTCTACCGCTATATTCCAGGAAACATTTCCTGGGTGAATGCTGTAGTGTCTGCCGGGGCAATCGCCGATCCCTACTTTGGTGGCCGGGGATACATCGCAACCGCAACCAGCCAGCCGGAAAACTCCATTTTACTCAAGCTGGTGGATACCGGTGGAACTGATGGGGACCATTGGCATGACGCTTGGCTCGGGGGATTGTGGCAGCGAACTTCCGGTGGGTCCATCGTCCGGGGCACAGAAGGCGGCGAAATCACCTATGGCGCCTTAGCGGCTGCTACCCTGGCGGAGCAAAAGGCTCTGCTTCCTGATTATCAAACCAGCTATCCTTCATCGCTTGATGCTTCTTATAAAATCCTTACAAACTCCGGAATCGTTCAATACTACTGGATAGATGGCCCGGAGGCTGGATTGGAAATTGCCAACAATACCGAAGATTTCGCTCCCTGGCATGTAGATGTTAATGGGATTCAGGACGAACCAAATTTCGGCGATTTCATTTATATCGGTTGGCAGGGTGCTTATTGGGATGACTTGAGTGCTTACATCAGTGGGGGTAATTTCAACACACTGGGCGGCTATATTGTAGAATTTTCTGGATTCGATGGAGGAGATAAAAGCAATATCATCAAATCCACTATGAAAACCATATCCCCCTATGTTCCACCAGCTCCGCCGGCTTCCGGTTCTTCTTCGAAATCCAACGATGGTGCCCCGGTCATTGTCAACGGCACCACTTACACCGCCGGAACCGCCAGCAGATCTACGGAGGACGGAAAGTCCGTGACCACGGTGACCGTTCAAACGGATAAGCTGGAAAGGGTGCTGGATTCCCAGGGGGATAATCCCAGCGTCATCATCCCCATTAGCGGAACTCCTCAGATTGCTGCAGGAGTCCTGACCGGCCAGATGGTGAAGGACATGGAAGATCGGGAGGCTACTCTGAGCCTTCAGACCGGATCCGTTACCTACACTATGCCCGCATCAGAAATCAATATCGACGCTGTATCCGGTCAGCTGGGAGCCAATCTTTCCCTTTCGGATATCACCTTGCAGATTCGGATTGCCGAGCCGGCTCCCGGGACCGTGAAAATCGTAGAGGGTGCCGCAGCGGCGGGTGGATTCCAGATCATGGTGCCTGCGGTGGACTTCCACATCACTGCCACCTATCAGGACAAAACCGTCCCAGTTCAAACTTTTAACTCCTATGTCCAGCGGACGGTTCTGATTCCAAAAGGAGTCGATCCGGAAAAAATTACTACCGCCATCGTAGTAAAACCGGATGGCACCAGTTATCATGTGCCTACACGGATCATCGAGAAGGACGGAAGGCAGTACGCCGTGATCAACAGCCTGACCAACAGCACCTATACGGTCATCTGGAATCCGGTAA
Source organism: Firmicutes bacterium UBA5559 (assembly GCA_002425705.1). Taxonomy (GTDB): domain Bacteria; phylum Bacillota; class Clostridia; order Peptostreptococcales; family Anaerovoracaceae; genus UBA5559. Next base: position 52,010 of record DIMT01000026.1, on the reverse strand, counting down.
CCTTTGCCGATGCATCCAGCCATTGGGCGAAAGATGCCATCAACGAAATGGGATCCCGAAAGGTGGTTACCGGTGTGACAAGCCATCTGTATGAACCAAACCGGAACATTACCAGGGCCGAGTTCGCCGCCATGGTGGTTCGGGGACTGGGGCTGGATCAGGGTTTGGGAACAGCAGATTATAAGGATGTTTCATCCAACGCCTGGTACCGGGGTGTGATAGAGACCGCTTCCGGCTACGGCATTATCAAAGGCTATGGGGACAAGACCTTCCAGCCGAATCAGTCTATCACCAGAGAGCAGGCCATGACCATGCTAGCCCGGGCCATGAAGATTACCAAATTAGAGGCCGATCTGACCACCAGTCAGGTCCATGATTTGTTACAAAGCTTTAGCGACAAGGGTCTAGCATCCTCCTATGCAAAGGAAAGCATTGCCCAATGTCTCCAGACTGGGATCGTGCAGGGCAGAACGGCGGATCAGCTGGCTCCGGAAAAGCCCATTACCCGGGCTGAAGTAACGGTTATGATCCAGCGGCTTTTAGAAAAATCGGATTTGATCTAATAAAAATAGGATCCCAATATGAAAAAAGGGCATCTCTGAAAATCAGAGGTGCCCTTTCTCGTGCTGTTCCGCCGCTAAGGCTTCCAGCTCCTGTTCATATTTCGGTTTTTCCAGTTTTTCCTCCTGGATTTCCGGAAAGGTGATTCCCAGGCTCTTTTCCAGAAGCCGCAGGGCCGCCTCCGGATATTTCCGGGACAAGACCCCTAAGGAGGCCATGATGTAGTCGTTGTCGATGAGGATCTCAGCGTGGTCTCCAGGGAAAAGCAGTAGTCCGGTTTCGTTGTGCCGGGCGATTTCCTTCAGGATCTCCACCCTCCCCGGCAGCCGGGTCAAGGCCCCGCCGGTTCCTACGATATACCTGACCTGGGTCAGATCCTTCCCCTCTGCCAGGGTAGACCGACCGGAGGGTCCGTATACATAACGGATTTGTCCTGCATGCCGCTCCGTAGCCCGGAGCACCGCTTCCTTGGTGAGCCGTTCTACGAATCGGATTTGTTCTGTCGTATCGGGAATGGCTTTATATTCCCGGAGCACCTTTTCCAGGTCCAATCCGGGCAGGTCCTTTTTAAGAGCTTCCTCCCCGATCAGATCCAAAATGTTGTGCATGTTGACGTAGACGCCCAAGTCCCCTTCCACCGTCCGCTTAGCCTTTGGCTCGGGACTGATGAGGATCCGGCCGATCTGGTCCGAATCCTCGGTGACGGAATGAAGATCCGTTGTAGCACCTCCCACGTCAAAGACGATTAGATTGCCGATTCGCTGATTCAGCAGCTTGGTACATTCCATCACCGCCCCCGGCGTGGGAACGATGGGACCGCTGACCAGCTCCCGGACGTGTTCCATGCCGGGAGCATGGACGATGTGATCCTCAAAGGCATCCTGAATCACTGCCCGGCAGGGCTCCACGTTCAGCTGATCGATTTTCGGATAAACGTTTTCCACCACATAGAGTCGGGTCCCGCTTTCTTCATCAAAGATCAGCCTAATTTCATCCTGATTTTCACAGTTTCCTGCATAGATCACCGGAATCTTCAGATCCATGCTCCGAATCATCTCTGCATTATGCAGGGCTGTATCCCGTTCCCCATAATCCACCCCTCCGGCCAGGAGGATCAGGTTGGGTTTGATTTCCCGGATCCTTTGAAGATCCGTCCGCCTGAGCTTCCCTGCGGTGATGTGGTGAATGATGCCGCCGGCTCCCAGGGCTGCTTCCTTGGCAGCCTTGGCCGTCATGTCGTAAACCAGACCGTGGACGGTCATTTTCAGGCCGCCGGCGGCGGAGGAGGTGGCCAGCATTTCTTCATATTCCAGGGCTTCCGTTCCCATATTCCGGGCCAGGTCCTCCATGGCTCCCTGAAGTCCGATCCGGACGTCTCCATCCAGAACGGTGGTGGGAGCCTGTCCCTGACCCACGAATACCGGCTCACCGGCATGAATGCCGCTGAATCCATTGACCACCGTGGTGGTGGATCCGATTTCTGCTACTAACACATCTATCTTCATGGCTGCCCTCTTTATTTTCAATTAACGGCTCAATGCTATTTTTCCCGTCGTCTTCGCCGCTCTTCGATGATGAAGGTGGCTACGTCGATTCCGTGGCTGTTTCGGCCGAAACCGGCATCGATTCCGGTTTTGACGGCTTCCTCCGGAATGACCTGGGTCCCGCCGGCACAGATGATCACATCCTCCCGGATTCCCTTTTCTATTGCCAGTTCGTGGATCCGCTTCATGTTCTTATAGTGGATGTTGTCGTGGGAAATGATGGTGGAGGCCAGAATGACTTCCGCATTCAGTTCCACCGCTGCATCCACCAGTTTTTCCACCGGTACGGAGGTGCCCAGGTAATGAACTTCGATGCCGAACTTTTCAATTCCTCCGTGCTTGATGTCGATGATTTCCCTCAGACCTACGGAATGTTCATCCTGTCCTACGGTACCGCATACCACCTTGAGGGGATGGGATGCCACGTCTTCCCGGATTTCCGATTCGCTGAGGAGCACCGGTTCCGGTGGGATTACCAGCTTGGAAATGTCGATGTCGAAGTCCACCCGTCCCTTCATCTCGATTCGGGTCCCTTCTGCTTCCTGCATGACTTCCCGATTGATGACCTCCGGATCGAGTAGACCCAGCTTCTTGCCGATTTCCACGGCGATGACTTCTGCGGTCCGCTTGTTGGCAGGGATGAACATGTTGAGCATGACGATGCCATCGGCCAGCCATTCCATTTCCGGCTTCACGATGTCGGTGAGCCGGTATTTGGCCGTTTCTGCCATACGGACATGAACGTTGTCTTCGTCGTTCAATTCGTCGATGTAGACGATCTTGTCCGGATCCTCAAAGGTACAGCCGCCGATCAGGGAAGAAGGATCAGTCGGATCCCCGCCGTACTGGGCCACGTTGTTGTAACCGTAGTGAGCGGTAACGGGAGCCATGTAATCCTCATCTCGTTCGTAGATGTAGCCGTAGCCTACCCCGCCTTCAATCTTTCGGGCGATGCCGTCTCCGTTTCGCTCCGGATACTGGGCAGAATCCACGAAGAACCCTTCTTCTACGGCTTTGAAATAACCGCCCACTTCCAGGATTTCTTCCATGAACAGGCAGGCTCTTTCCTTGATTTCCCGGGCCTTTTCTCCCAGGGGCCCTTCCATTTTCAGTTCTACCATATCCATGAGGCCGTCCAGGCCTACCATGGTCTGCTTGGCGGTGTCGCATGCTTCCATGTTATAGATGTGCCAGGGCACGTTTCGACCTTCATCCGGGGTGATGGTGGACTGGATATCCGCCCTGGTCAGTTTGGAGATCAGCATGTTCAGCACATGGGTGACGGTGGCTTCCCGGGCAGAGGAATCCATGTATTTGGTGTTCATCTGAGCCCGCATTTTGTAGCGGTCACAGATCTGCCGCAGGGCAACTGCGTAGGGCAGGTCCATGAAGACCGAGGGAGCCGGAGGCGCTGTCGGCGGTACGGTGGACAGGCAGATGTTTTCCGGCTTGATGCCCACCTTTTCCGAGAAGAGGGAGTTGATGGCATGCTGAACGATCAGTTCCGGCATGACCTTCCAGGCTTCTCTGGCGGTGGCGTTGGCGTTATGGGCTCCGTCGATCTGGGCAATGTCGGCCCAGGCCAGGATGCTCTTGGATTCACAGGCATCCACAAAGGACCGGACGCAGTTGATGTTCCGGTAAAGCACGTTGTACTGGGGATCCTGATGGGCCCCGTTGATTCCTTCTTCCGCAAACATGACGGCCACGTCGGGTCCTGCCACGCCGGAAACGTAGGAATGGTAGTTGATGGGACGACCGACTTCTTCTTCAATCAGGTCCAGGGCTTTTCGCTGGGCTCTGACCTGTTTTCGGGTGATGGGCACCCCGCCGATTCCTTGGGGAGTTCCTTCCATCAGGCCATCCATGTGGGACTGGCCGGCGGTACGGATAACCATGATGTGGTCGGCTCCATGCCAGGCAGCCATTCTCATTCTCCGGATATCGTCTTCAAAACGGCCGGAGGCGATTTCCGTAGTAATGACAGAAGTGCCCTGAGGGTCGATGAAGTCAAAATATTTGGCGGAGGGCAGGGCAATGCTGTTTTCCATGGGGGTGGTACAGTCCCGATACTCGAAGGGGCCCATTTTCAGGCCTGGTACCGGGGTACGCCAGGTCCAGCCTCTTCTTTTAGGCCGGTATTTGTCTAAGTCTTTCAGGATATTTTCGATATCCAGCTTTTCGTTGTGCTTCAGTTTGATCTCTGACATGCTATTTCCCTCCTTTGAACAGAGCTGTGACCTGGTCCCAGCCCTTTCCGGAGGCCAGCATGGTTCCGGCCTCTTTGATGGAAATACCTGATTCCTGGGAGAGCCTAAAGACCACATGGCCGGCTCCCTTTCCCATCAAGCCCCGGTCCATGCAGCCCTGAACGATGGGCTGGGTATCCAGGGAGGAGATGCCCATCCGTAAAAGGACGGCTCTTTCAATCGAAGGGCTTGTATTTTTTCTGCCCAGCTCCAGCAGGGGATCCACCACCTGCTCCGTCAGACTCCAGAACCGTTCATACAGTTCCTGATCGGACAGGCTGGCCAGATGCTTTCTGCGTTCTGCAAAATCATCTGCTCGTTTCATAATCTCAATCCTTTCTATTTTTCGGCTTCAGCCTTATTGGCTTCGATTTGAGCCCGGACGAATTCTTCGGTTGATTTGGTTTCTTCTGCCAGGAACCGGATATCTTCTTCTGTTGGCTCCTCAACCTGATAGGTCTTCATGGCGGTTCGGATCAGGGATTTTCTCATCTTATCCAGGTCCACCTCCGTGGTCTTCAGCAAAGACGGATGGGATGGCAGGATGATGTTCTTTCCAGGAATTTCATCCTTAGGATCTCCAAAAAGGATTTCGATGCCGTTATCCCGGGCAAATGACAGCTGGGGCTGAACGTGCTTGCCGGCTCCCGTGTACTCGGTTTCCTGGACGATGATGGTCTTATCCTGATCCAGCTCCTGAGCCAGGGCGAAGGCCGCTGCCAGGGCGGTATTTCCAGCTGGTCCCTTTTCCAGTCCTTCCAGACTGGCCAGGGTTTCTGTCATATAGAAGACGCTGCCCTGGGCAATGGTCACATACCGGTCCATATACCGGAGTGGTCTTGCCGCAGAACGGGGAACATCGGAGCGATCCGGCCAGGAGGAGAAGGGTACTCCGAATCCGGTATGACCAGTGGTGAAGGATTTTTTATTGAAGGCTTCATCGGAGGCCATGTGAAGGCCTGCCAGGGATACGGAAGCCCCAATGATGGCAGGATGGGCTCCGGCTTTTGCCAGGCCTCTGGCGGTACCGGTCAGGTTTCCGCCGCCGGCATTGGTGCAGACCACCACATCCGGATCTTTCCCGTATTTTTCCCGGAACTGCATGGAAATTTCATACCCCAGAGTTTCTACTCCGGCAATGCCAAAGGGCGTATAGAGGGAAGCGTTGAAGTAGCCGGTTTCTTCCAGCAGGAGCAGGAACTTGTAGAAGAGCTCCGGTCCCACGGAAAGCTGAACCACTTCCGCTCCCAGGGCTTCACACTTTCTGGCCTTCTCAACGATTTCCGGCTGGCCCACGCCCTTGGAGTCGTAGCATTCCTGGACCACGATGCACTTCAGCCCGGCAATAGCCGCCTGAGAGGCAACGGCAGCTCCGTAGTTGCCGCTGGTGGCAGCGATGACTCCCTTATAGCCCAGTTTCTTAGCATGGTAGACCGCATTGGCGGCTCTTCTGGCTTTAAAGCTTCCGGAAGGATTGGCGGCCTCATCCTTGATAAAGATCCGGGCCCCTTTTCCTTCGGGAGCACAGGCTCTGGCCAGGGCGGTGATGTTTTTCAGCTCCAGAATCGGGGTGTTTCCTACGTTGACGCTATACTGGATGTTCTGCATTTCTTCTAAGGTGTAGCCGGTTTCCCGCATCATCTTCTCATAATCGAAGGCAATGGATCCGCTTTCGAATTTGGAGTAGTCGATGCCGACGGATTTCAGCATGATCTCAGCTTTTCGCCCCATGACGGAGGCGTAATCATTGGCTCTTTCCATTACTTTCCACCTCCGAACAGGATTTCTCTGGTCTGCTTGTCGATCTGCAGCAGTTCGGGAATGAATTTCCCGAAGTCATGGGTGTAATAAGGGTTTACTTCAATCAGCCTGCCCGTTTCCATTCTGCCGGTGACGGTTTCGATTTCCACCTGGTCACCGATTTCTGCATCCGCTTTCAGAAAGCCTTTTACCCATAATTCCAGGGGGACGGCTCTGGTGTCGTCGGGTACCTGGGGAGCCCTTTCCTCCGGTGTCAGGATGATTTTATGGATCCGGACCCATTCTCCTTTTTTAATCATGTCGTTTCTCCTTATGAAATCCCCGGCCGATCCTTGCAAATTGGCCGGGGCGTTGACTTCTGGTTCTTATTTTACGATTTTGCATTCCGGATCGATCATGTCCCGCATGTCCCCCATGATGGCTCTGGGTACGGGGATGGTGATCATGGTGTGGAGACCCGGTTTGGCGTTGATGATCTGGGGAATGGTGTTGACGCACATGGCGATGGTGCCGATTCCGCCGGGAACTTCCGGGGTGTTGGCCAGATTGATGTTGGGGGTTCCTTTGATGATGACATAATCACCAGTCTGGACGCCTACCTGTTCCGGCTCGATCTGCTGGGGATGATCCATTTCGATCTTCACTTCTCCGTCCACATATCCGTTGGCCTTCATGGCAACACCGGCTACGTTTCCGGCGGCAGCGAACCCATATTTGGATTTCCGGTCAACATCGGTAAAGATGGGATCCATGGACTGGGTCACCTTTTCCAACTTCCAACCCAGCGCATCGGTGATCATGTTGACAGATTCAGGGAATCCCACATGGCCAGACAAATGCTTGGTCTTGAACTCTTCCGGCGTGATGCCGATTCCCTGCTCTTCCATGACTACTGGTCCGAAGGGGGACAGGCTGTTGACCCGACGGGAGATGATATGGTCGACGGTTTCGCAGCATCCGGTCATGGTGATGACCAACAGGTCCATGATCAGGCCCGGGTTGATACCGGTTCCGATGATGGATACACCGTTTTCTTTGGCAATCCGATCCAGCTCAGCAGCCAGCTCCGGATTCTGGGCCTGGGGATAGGCCATTTCTTCAGCGGAGGATACCACGTTGATTTTCTTTTCCAGACAGAATTTCAGTCGGTCAAAGGCCGCCTTGGTAAAGGAATCGGTAGCGGTCAGCACGACGTCAGCGGATTTCTCCTTGATCACGTCTTCCGGCGTTCCGATGATGACGTCCGGCCGGTCTCCCCGGGGAGTTTCAATGTAGTCGTACATGCTCTTGCCGATCTTGTCTCCGCGGCCAACCGCACCAACAATATCAACGCCTTTTTTCTTCAGCAGCATATCGGCCATTCCGCCGCCCATGGCTCCAAGTCCCCAGATGATTACTTTTACGTTTTCCATAATGTGTTCTCCTTTTCTTTTCCTATGAAGATTCTAATAATTGACTGATTTTGAAATACATATCATTGATTGCTGTCTTATACCTATATATTAAGCAAGTTCCGTGCCAATAAAAAAAGAGCCCCCTTCGGCTCTTTTCCTGGTTTTCTCCTGGGAAATTTATGTAGAATCAACGGGCTTCCTGGGTTTTAGCGATTGGTTTGCGGTTTCTTTCCGATTCTTCGGGCTAAATTGCTGTGTTTAGTGCAAATAAAATTGCTATAAAGAGCAAATATATTTGCATCTGTTACCGGTTTTCTTCATTGTCTCCGCTTTCCCCGTTCATCTTTTTCAGTTTGTGCTGCAGCGTCTGTCTTTTAATCTTAAGTCGCTGGGCTGCCTTCGTGATATTTCCGTTGGCAATCAGCATGGCCTCCCGGATCAGGGATTCTTCCACATGGGAGAGGAAACTGTCCAGACCCTTTTCCAGATCTGCCCCCTGAAACTTATGGGGTTCCTGTTGATTCCTCCCCAAGGTGCTTATTTTTATATGCCTTTCCGTCAGCACGTGTTCCTTTCCTGCCAGGGAAATGGCTGACTGAATGAGGTTTTCAAGCTCCCGGACATTCCCCGGGAAGTCGTGCACCAGCATTTTTTCCAGAGCGGAATCGGAGGCCATCCAGACCTCCTTGCCCAGCCTGTCGTTGTGTTTAAGGATGAATTCGTCCACCAGCATGGGGATGTCGTCTTTTCTCTCCCGCAAAGGAGGAATGGATAAATTGATGATATTGAGACGGTAATACAGATCCTTTCGCAGCCGGCCGCTCTGGATCAGCATAGCCGGATCCTCATTGACGGTGGCGATGATCCGAACATCCACAGGAATATCTTTCGTTCCTCCCACCCTTCTGATGTAGTCCTCCTGAAGGACCCGCAGGAGTTTTCCCTGAAGTTCGAAAGGCATGGCATTGATTTCATCCAGCAGCAACGTGCCTCCGCTGGCTTGCTCGAAGAGGCCTTCCCGGTCAACGGCACCTGTGAATCCGCCTTTTGCCGTTCCGAAGAGCATTCCTTCCAGCAGGGTTTCCGGAATAGCAGCGCAGTTCTGGGCCAGGAAGGGCCGTTCTTTTCGTTTGCTGTCAAAATGAATGCTTTGAGCGAAAAGTTCCTTACCCGTACCAGTTTCTCCCACGATAAAAACAGACGCATCGCTGGTCGCTGCCATCCGGGCCGTTTCCACCACTTCCTGGAATCCTTCATTTTTACCAATCAGATCACTGAAATCATAGCGCTTCAGTTTCGATTCCCCGGAATGCCCCGGTTTCGCCGATTCCCGATGAAGATCCAAAATCTGGTTGGAAAGCTTTTCGAAATCCGTAATGTCTCTGGAAAGCTCGATGGCTGCTATGACCCGGCCTTCCGTATCCGTCACCGGAATGGTAGTGTTGACGGTGGTGACCTCCTTGCCGAAGCTGTTCAGATAAGTCTGCCTCTTTTCAATCGTAGGTGTGTTATTATAAAGAGCTTTGGCCAGGGTGCTCTCTTCCAGGGGTATGTGGGAGAAGACCTTCCGGAAGTGCTTCCCGATAACCGCTTCTCTGGGAGTCTTTTCCAATACGGCCATGGCATGGTTGTATACAATGCTCTTTCCCTGAGCATTCACCACGTGGACTCCATCTTTGATGATTTGGGAAAGCTCAAAGAGAACTTTTTCAACTTCTCGGGCATTCATAACTCGTCTCCTTTCCGGGTGAGGCTTCCGGTTCATTTCCATGATTCTTTTCCGGACTATTTTCTATATTGTATCAGTTTTTTACTTTTAGCGCAAAATTATTTGCATATATTTTTCTTGACTTTTTCCGGACCCTCATGTATTGTTAATAGGCGATATATTAATCACTATCAAAGGGAGGACTACTATGCGATTACGAAAAGAACCGGATACCATGCAGGAGGAGGACATTCTCCTGATTGCACGGGTTTCCGATGCCCTGGCCCACCCGGCCCGGATAAAGATCTTCCGTTTCATCATGAATGCCAACCGGGATCGGAAGAAAATCTGCAACAAGGACGTGGTGGAAGCTTTCGACTATTCCCAGGCCACCATTTCCCAGCACATCAAGAAGCTGGTCACCAGCGGTCTACTGGAGGTCCAGAAATCCGACCGCTTCTCTTACTACTATGCCAACCTGGGCGTCCTCATGAAATACCTGGACGCCACCAAAAAATTCCCACCAACTGTATAAGCTGTTCTGCCAGTTGGTATATTTTTAACCCGTAAAAACCCCCAGTAAATCCAGGCAAGCCTTGGAATTACTGGGGTTTTATCTTTATCATGCCATTTAAAAACGAATCAACTGGCAGAACAGCTTATAAAGTTGGTTTTTTAGGTAATCTTAAGGTTGCGTTAATCGGGGTTAAAGGTGGATTTCATATAATGGTGTCAGAACATCTGTGCTCTTATTCCAAATTATTAAAGGAGGAAAGAAATCATGTCAAAAAACAAGATGTCCAGTCAGTCGAAGCTCATCTGGGTTCTTCTTCTTATTGGCCTGGCGGCCATGGAATTCCCCGGTGTCTTCTTCTTTAAGGACAAAGTCGATCCATTCATTTTAGGAATGCCCTTTATTTACGGGTATATCGTTTGCTGGTGGGCGTATATGAGTGCAGTCCTGCTGTACGCCTATAAAACCAGATGGGGACAGCCCAAAGGGGAAGGAGGGGACGAATAATGACAGGTCAAAATATCGCTGCATTAGTAATTATTGGTTTATTTATGCTGATTCCGTTGGCCATGGGTGCCGTCGCCGGTAAAAAATCCGTCCCCACAACCGAAGACTTCTTCCTGCAGGGAAGGGGAATGGGTTCCCTGGCGGTATTCTTTACCGTAGCCGCTACCTGGTGGAGCGCCTTTGCCTTCATGGGGTCCAACGCCTATTTCTACCTGAGAGGCCCTTTATACTGGACCGCCATTGCCTGGAACATCCTGTTCGGTATATTATACTTTGTGGTTGGTAAGCGGGTCTGGTTTTATGGCAAGATCAACAACTACATCACACCAAAGGATTTCTTCAAGCACCAGTATGGGTCGGAAACCCTTGGTAATATCGTAGCTGTCATCATGTTGGTTTTCACGCTGCCTTATCTGCAGATCCAATTGACCGGCGGTGCCTATCTGATTGAAGTAGCTTCCGGCGGACTAATCGACTTTAAGTTTGCTGCCCTGTTGTTCTACCTGGTCATCATCATTTATGTATGGTCCGGCGGCCTCCGAGCCGTTGCATGGACCGATATCTTTTATGGTGTCCTGCTGTTCTTTGGAATGATATTTGCCGGATTCTACATTGCCAACTTGTTAGGCGGTCCTGGCGAAATGTTCGAACAGATCCGGGAAGTAAAGCCGGAAAACCTGAAACTCCAGGAAAATGCATGGGTAGCCTGGCTTGCCATGTTCATTATCACGCCGGTTGGCTCTTTTATGGGGCCCCAGCTCTGGACCAGAATGTATGCAGTAAAATCTGCTAAACTGTTCAACCTGATGCCTTTCCTTCTGGGCTTTGCAGCCATCGCCTACATCGGATCCATGCTGGTGGGCAACTCGGCTGTCATTCTGGAACCCACGATTGAACAAGCCGATAAGGTTCTTCCCGTCATCCTTTACAAGTATGCACCCTTTGTATTGGCTTCCTTTATTATCGCCTGCGGAGCTGCTGCTGCCATGTCCACCGCCAACTCCCAGATTCACGCCATGTCAGCTGGATACACCGTAGACTTCCACAAAGCCTACATTAATCCCAATCTATCCGAACACAAGCTGGTTTGGGTTGGAAGATGGACCATCCTGATTCTGTCTGCTGTCGCGTATGTCATGGCCCTTTACGTACCGGGATTGCTGGTAAACATTGGTCTGGTAGCCCTGGCCGGAACTGCTCAGGTTATCGTACCCACCGCCGGAGCTCTTTTCTGGAAGCGTTCCACCACAGCCGGAGCCATTGCCGGACTTCTGGTAGGAGTGGGAACCTTGATCATGTTCACCTTCGTTCCCGGAACGATCCCCGGGTTCTTCGCCTTCGGCGGCGGCGGCCTTCTGTCACTGATTCTAAACATCATCGTATTCATCGCTGTCAGCAGCTTCACCAAGGCTCGTCCGGAAAGCTTGATGGCCGAACATGAAAAGCAGGCAGATGATTTCTACAATAAGAGATATTAGTATCTAGAATATTCATTCCTGTAAGATACGAATCCTCATAAAAGGAGCTCCTTATGACCCATTTTCATAAGGAGCTCTTTACCATTTCACTTCCACTCATTTCCCGATTTTCAATCCCGTTTACCCTTGACTTCCGTCCATCAGATTGTGATTGAACTTGTACCCAACTCCCCGGATACTGATGATAAAGTTGGGCTTGGAGGGATTCTCTTCGATTTTTTTTCTCAGGTTACTAATGTAGACCATAATGGTCCGAACATCTCCTTCCAGACTGTTGCTGTTCCAAGCCGATTCATAAAGCTGCTCTGCAGTAAAAATCTGTCTGGGTGACCGGATAAGCAGGGCAAGAATGTCAAACTCCTTTGCCGTCAGAGATACCGGCTTCATGTTTACCATAACCTCCCGGGTCTGAAGATTCACCAGCAATCCCGGATAGCGGTAAATGGATTTTTCCTCCTCCTGCCTCTCCAATTGGGACATAGACTGATTACGGCGGAGGTGGGCCTTGATTCGGGCTATCAGCTCCCCCGGCAGAAAGGGCTTGGTGATGTAATCATCGCCGCCAGCTGACAAGGCCACAATTTTATCCATCTCTTCCCCTTTACAACTTAAAAATACGATGGGTGAATTGGTAATTCCCCTGAGCTTCAGGGACAAACTGGGCCCTTCGATATCGGGAAGCATCACATCCAGAATAATCAAATCTACTGGCTCTTTTTTTATCAGCTCCATGGCTTCCATCCCGTTGAAGGCAGACAGGGGTTGAAACCCTTCTTTAATCAGATAGGATCGGATCAGATCATTAATCTCCTTTTCATCGTCTACGATCAGAATTCTTTCATTAGGCATCTGAATTCTCCTTCCCTTCTTTTTGATGGATTTGTTCCTCTGTATAAATAGGCAGCTCCACGGTAAAAGTGCTTCCTTGCCCGGCTCGGCTTTTAACAAAAATCTGGCCACCATGAGCCTCCACCAGTTCCTTGCAGATAGTCAGTCCCAGTCCGGAACTGGATGCCTTTCGAACCTCCGGCGGGGATTCTGCCCTGTAAAAACGTTCGAAAACATAGGGAATGTCTGCTTTGGAAATACCGATTCCCGTATCGCTGATGTGAATCTGCATATTCTTCTTCTTTTTATCAATAACAAATCGGAGAAGTATTCGGTCTCCCGGATGGGTGTATTTGATAGCATTGGAAATCAAATTTGCAAATACCTGCTCCATCCTTTCCGGATCTGCGTACAAGAATACATCCGAAAGCCCCTCGTAATCGATTTTCGTCTGCAGCTTTAAATTTCCCTTCTCGATATCCAGCGAATATTTATTGATCAAGCTGATGGTAAGATCCAGCGCCTCCATCTTTCGGAAGCGGAAGGAAAATTGTTTGGTTTCCAGTTTCGAAAGCTGAAAAAGGTCGTTGATCATCCGCTCCAGTGTGATGGATTTATTGATGACGATATCCATGGCCTCCGCCACTTCTTCCCGCTCTTGAATCGTGCCATCCTTTAGCGCACTGGCATAACCCAGGATTGATGTGATTGGCGTCCGAAGCTCATGGGATACATAGGAAAGAAGTAATTCCCGGGATTTTCTGGAAGCCTGAAGTTCGTCCTCTGCCAGCTTAGTGATGGTAACATCCCGAATAAACCCCTCCACCGCTACTGGTTCTGCCCCTTCCAGTATCACCGTTACTGTTATTTCTCCGTAAATCCGTTTCCCGTTCTTATGATAGAGGGTCAAGGTGTAGGGGGATAGGCTCCTTTCGATTTTTTGATTTTCAAAAATCTCATCCGCCTTCCCATAGTCTGAAGAATCCAGAATTTCATAGTAGAACTTCGGGTTGCTGTAAAAGGCGGATGGCGGATGGCCCGTCATCCTTTCGATGGAAGGGGAAATGTAGCTGAAGCCCTTCTGAGCCCCCAGGGTATAGTAAAAAATTACATCGGTGGCATTTTCGGCGATGACTTTAAAGATTCGGTCCGCTCTTGATATTTCGGAACGGGTTTTTAAAATGTATATGACAAAGATGCAGACATTCAGTACATTTGAAAACAGGATTTCGATCAGATAAAAACCGAATACCTGAACATACTGGGCCTCGAATAAGGAAAATACGGCTTTTCCGATTCCCCAAATCATAAAGATGATGGTAAAAAGTCCTTTTTCCTTCTGGGAAACCGGCCATCTGGTATAGAGAATATAGCAAAGCATCACCGTCAGAATTATTTGATAAGAAGCCACCGGTAAGAACAGGGAAATCAGGTCAAAATCATAGTAGGCACCGATTGCCATCCATAGAATCAGGTACAGGGAAAAACGATACCAATAACCCGGAATTGGAATTCTGGCAAAGGCGTAAGCTCCGAAAAGCAGGTACGAAATATTCATCATGTCCATGGTTTTTCGAAGTCCCAGAAAGTAAACGGAAGGATGGCTCATATAAAGAAAGAGGAACAGCAAGCTTCCTGAGTAGAAAATCCAGCAGAACCCCCAATATTTAATAAATCCGCCCTTGCTGTCCATGGAGAACAGAAAAAAGTAGAAGGATGCCATGATTAAATTCAGCAATATAAACGGCAGAACGATGGCAGTTTGAACCATGAGTACCTCCGGTGCCCATTGAAAAGGGTTTTATAAGCTTCTTTTCATTATACTCTTTTTTTATGGTATAATCTATACCAAACAAGATCCTGACAGGCCGACAGGCAAACGGGGATCTGTCAAATGATCTGAAAGGAGTGCTTTCATGTCCCCTTCCACCTCTGCTTTAATGATCATCTTCATCTTTACCTTTGTTCCTCTGGTGCTGGCTGAAATCGCCAGGAATAAATCCTTGCCCACCCTGGAAAACTTTTTTCTCCAAGACCGGCAGATGTCTCTCCCTTTGGTTCTGTTCACAGTCTACGCCACCTGGGTCAGTTCCTTTGCCTTTTTAGGTTCTGCGTCTTCCTTCTTCTATAACGGACCGGTTTATCTGACCGCTTTTGCCTGGAATGCTCTTTTTGGTATCCTTTTTATGGTTTTGGGGAAAAGAATCTGGTTTTACGGAAAGCGCCGGGACTATATTACTCCAACGGATTTCTTTAATGATATTTATGGCTCCAAATCACTGAATTTCCTGATTACCTTTATCATGCTGTTTTTTACCATTCCCTACCTTCAGATCCAGCTCTCGGGAGGCGCTTATCTCATTGAGATTGCAACAGGAGGACTGATTCCCTGGAAAGTCAGTGGTCTTTTGTTTTATCTGATCATCATCATCTATCTTTGGGCTGGTGGACTGCGGGCAGTGGCTTTGGCGGATGTCTTCTATGGCGTCCTGATTTTTATTTCTATGCTGACCATCGGTTTTTTTTCCATCTATATGGCCGGTGGCACGGACTTGGTCTTTGAAACCATTCTGGGAAGAGGATCTTACCACTTGACGCTGACCGATGCTCAGGGACAAAGCCAGATCTTATCTTGGCTGACCATGTTCTTTGTCATCCCGATGGGTGCCATTATGGGGCCACAGATGTGGGTCCGGGCCTATGCCGTAGGCCAGCCTTCCACCTTCCGGATCATGCCTTTTTTACTAACTTTCGCGGCTATTATGTACTTAGGAAGCATCCTCTCCGGTTCTGCCGGAATTTTGCTTACACCAGACATTCTGAAAGCAGAAACAGTAATCCCTGCCATGCTGGTCAAGTATGCCTCCGGTCCTCTGGCCGCCCTTTTATTCTGCGGTGTCGCAGCGGCCTCCCTGTCCACGGCTAATTCTCAGATTCATGCAGTATCCGCCATTTATACCATCGATGTTCACCACCGTTACATTAACCCCAACGCATCGGAAAAAAGGCTGGTTTTCATCGCTAAATGGGCAGTTCTCTTTATATCTGCTTTTGCCTTCCTGCTGCTGATCAACAGCCCGGTAGTCATCGTTGATACCGGAACCATCGCCATGAGTGGTACCGCCCAGGTTATCGTTCCCGTTATCGGTGCATTCTTCTGGGAAAAATCCAATCCAAAAGCTGCAATCTGGGCTATTGTGTCAGGTTTGCTGGTTCTTGCCCTTCTTCGTTTTGGGGTTGGTCTCCCCTCCAGCTATTGCGGTTTGCTTTCTCTGCTGGTCAACGGTTCTCTGTTTTTTCTCCTCTCCAGCCGTATGAAGACGAATTCTCATTCCTACGAAAAAATTCACCTCTATAAGCGTTTCTACAAACAGGCTATGGGTGAATAGAAATAAGCCATACCAGAAATATAAAAGGGCTTAAAAAAACAAGCGTTCAACCCTTGTAGGATTGATTCGCTTGCTTCTTATTGGAAAAAACTGCCTGCTGGCAAAGGCATTCTTAACGTATTTTTTTTATTCCCAAGGTTTTTGAAAAAAGGAATGCGATAATAAACACACCGGCAGTGAACAGGGCTCCCATTTTGGCGGATCCTTGTATGTTTAAATCCGAAAAAGCGGCTCCGGCTACGAATAGGGCTACCGTCAGCCCCATGCCTCCAATCAACCCCGCCATAATGACATCCCGCTTATTCATCCCTTCTGGCAGCTTGAACTGGAGCAGCAAAGCCAAATAGGTAAAGAGAGAAATTCCTGCCGTTTTACCCAGAACGATGGCAATCAGAATTATCCAGGTCAGGCTGGATATGGCTGCAAATTCCACTCCGGCGTTGGTCAGTCCGAAAAAAAGGAGCCCGAAGTCTACGAAGGGAGAGACCTGCTCTTCAAATTTGCTTAAAGCAGAGCAGCAGACCGCATCATCTACGCCATGAGCGCTGTGGCTGGGTACCGATTCTCCGGCACTGGGCAGGAATGGAATGATAAAGATCAACGACAAAGCAGGGTGGAGATGGGAATTGTACATTCCAATCCAGCTTATTGTTCCAGCAATTAAAATGTAGGGCCAATAGCTGAGTATCCCCTTTTTTTTGAAAATATAGGCAATAAATATGGCAAATATTACCATGATCAGCCAGAAGGGCTCTGTCGGGCAACTGGGGTCCGAGTAAAAAATAGCAATGATGGCCAGACCAATACCATCATCTACGACGGCAAGCAGGAGCAGGAAGCTGACTGCCGGGTGGTTGGCACCGAAAATAATTCGAGCCAGGAGCCAGGCTAGTGCAATATCGGTAGCGGTGGTGATTCCCCATCCGTTGCTGTATTCGGGGCTGCCCATAACACTATTGAGTATAAAAAATACTACAACAGGCCCAACAACTCCTCCTGCTGTAGCCATCAGCGGAGTGACGGCTTTTCGCACCGGATTGAGTGCTCCTCCCGGAGAAAGGCTGTTGACGATTTCTACACCGGCGATGGCGAAGAAGAAGACCATGAACACATCATTGACCAGCCAATGAAGGTTAATATGCTCCCCAATGATTGGGGTGTGCACAATGTGGTGATAACTTTCCGGGGCCAGATTGGCCCAGACAACAGCAAGTACGACTCCCGCAATCAAGGGAATCGAAAACTCTCGACATCTTTTGATAAACATGTTCTATCCTCTTTTTTCTTTTTTGATAAAAAAAAAATCGCCTCAGGCATATAGTAACACAAAAGATATCAAGGGTAAAGGCAAAAAAATACAGTATACAATTGACAATTTTTTAATTAACAAGCTGCGCCAATGCCTCTATTTTTCTCTCAGAAGACCTTCCAGCCGTGCCTGTTGGTCCTCCCGCATCTTCAAGTGGCCATACTGATAGAAGTCCAGAATATCTGCATCCTTGACAATTTCCTCCAGCTCCGTTCCCCTTTCTCCTTTTTTACTGTGGTTTCGGGTACTCTGGCCTAGCTGCCGAATCTCATCCTCAGAAAACAATCGAGTTTCCCGCAAAAAATCCATTACCGGCTGGTACCCGGCTTCTGCGTGGCCTTCCTGTCTGCCTGTTATGATCCTGCCGTAATCGTGGACCGCACAGGCACAAGCAGCCAGGTCCGGATCCAGTCCCCTCTTTTCTGCCAGCTGATAACCCAACTTGGCGCAACTGGAAATATGGACCCTCTCCCAGTCCGGATCCAAGTCTCTTACCGGTACTTCCAGGGAATACCGGTCTATTTCCCGAAGCAATGCTTTCTGAAGATGAAAAAATCGTTTCATTTATGGTAGGTTTCTCCCTTCATAATTTTAAAACTCCGGTAGATCTGTTCCAGCAAAAAGATTCGGATCATTTGATGGGGAAAGGTCATCCGGGAAAAAGAAAGCTTGAAGTCGGCACGCCGGGATACTTCATCAGACAATCCGTCAGATCCGCCGATGATAAAAGTGATATCGCTTTTCCCTTCCAATGCCAGTTCCTGAAGCCTGGCAGAAAGCTCCTCTGAGCTGAGGCTCCTGCCCTGAATCTCCAGGGTAATCACAAAGGTATCCTTTTTCAGTCGCTTCAGGATGCTCTGCCCTTCTGCTTCCGGATTCTCTTCTTTCAGCTCTTCCACCGTTATGGTGCAGTACCGGGACAGCCGCTTCCGGTACTCGGCAGAGGCTTCTGTCCAGTATTTTTCTTTTAGTTTTCCCACACATAGAATGGTAATGTTCATGCTTTTACGGATCCTTCCTTAAGGGCAGACATAAACGGGGCTGACCTGATCCTTGATGATTGTTTCGATGGTCACCCGGTCTCCCAGGTATATTTCCTCTTCCTGGAGCAGATTACGAACCGTCTGGAAGGCCATTTCCGGAAAATTGTTCTCCCGGCTCAGATGGGCCAAAAGAATCCGGCGGCTCTTGTCCCGGGCAGAAATCAGGCGACAAAGTGCAGAAGCCGCGTCTTCATTGGACAGATGCCCTGCTTTCCCCAGGATTCGCTGTTTGACATTCCAGGGATAACGGCACATTTTCAGCATATTAATATCGTGGTTGGACTCCAAGACTAAAATGTCGGCATCCTGGATTTCCCCGTAAATTTCATCATTGATGTGGCCCGTATCGGTGACGATGCTGATCTGCTTCCCACCGGCAAAGAAGGAAAAACCCACCGGCTCCACCGCATCGTGGGAAATGGGAAAGGACTTTACTTCAATATCTCCAATCTGAAAACGCTGTCCGGTGATAAAGATCTGCCGTCGCTCTTCCCGTACTTTGTTTCCCAGAACGGACCAGGTCTGCTGATTGGCGTAGGCCTGGACGAAGGGGAGTTTTTTCGTCACAACGGACAGGCTCCGTACATGGTCGATGTGCTCGTGGGTCACTAACAGGCCTTTGACCTTTTCCGGAGGCGTAGCCGAGCTGGCCAGCCCCTCGAATATTTTTTTACCGCTGATTCCCGCATCGATCAGCAGGGCCGTCTCCCGGCTGGATACCAGGTAGCTGTTACCACTGCTGCCACTGGAAAAAGAACAGAAATTGATGCTCATGATGTGGCTCCTTATTGTTCGTAGGCGTATATGTAATGGACCTGGTCTTCCCCAAAGGAAATCTTCCAGGCTGGCAGAGCCGTATCGGCAATGGTGGTTCCCTCTCCCTCAAAACTGGAATCATCCAGCCAATAGACCAGTTCCACCCCGTGAATGGTGAAGGGTCTTTCCAGTTCCCTGGTTTCTCCCATGAAACGGATCAAGGCCTCCGAAGGAGATATGACGTTTCGCTTCTTCTGGCTGGTTTCCTGAATCTCCAGCCAGTAAATGTCCCCGTCCACCAGAATCCCCTGACGGAAATAGAGTCGGATATAGCTGGTTTCTACCTTCATGCCGTTGCTCTTATTGATATATTGTACCACTTTCCGGCCCCCGGTGCTGGTAATTTTATCAAAAGAAAGGGTGCTACCCAGTAAGCCCATATCCCGAAGAAAATTCTCGCCGGCTTTTACAAGCTCCTCTTCCCCAGTATTTCCCGCCGGAGTCCGATAAGACTTTTTCCGAATTTGCTCCTGTAGAATTTCTCTGGTGATTCCGCTGTATTCTACATAAAGCAGGGGAATTTTTCCAGGTGTTCCAGGGATTTCTCCCTCCAGGGCAATCTGATTGTTTTCCAAAATGGTCAGCAACGCATCCCTTTTTTCCCTTTCCGGCTCCAGTCGATCCAACCCATAGGTCAGAATCAGAAACAGATTGGTTGCCAGCAGGGCCACGATTAAAATGGTTTTGGCCTTCGTCCAGTCCATGGGCTAATCCCCCCTTATCTTCTGATGCCCCAGGGGCTCTGCTGTATATAGGTCAAAATAGGCTTCCTGATCATCGAACCGAATCCTCCATGCCGGATAAGCCGTGGCGGCAAGCTCCTTTTCCTCACGCAAAATCCGGTAGCAGGGTTCCATATGACGAATGCGGTCAGCTACCTCTTCGAAGGTGCCGGCCAACCCCATTTCCTGGGTAAAATAGTCCACGTTTTCAGCTATCACGTTCAAGGCAGAATAGGCTTCCCGAAGGGTTCTATCCCCATTTCCCGCCGGTCGATCGTAGGAGGAAATGTCTCTTCGGAAATAAACCACTTGTCCCCCTTCCACTTCGACGATCAAGGGATCTTCTTCGGGAAAGGACAGGACGGTCTCTCCCAGTTTCAGACCAAAATGAAAGCGATATTTTCCCTTGCCTTCCGGCAGATAGCGGACTTCCTTCAAGGTCGGTATGTAGATACTGCCCGATATGCTTTCGAAGGCTCCATGGCCGGTGATGTAATTAAGAGCAATTTGCAGGGATTCTCCATAGCTGGTTTCCCTTCCGCCATCCACCGGCACTTCCTTGTATTCCATCACGCCGTTGATCTGACTGATGAGGATTTTCTGACCATAACCATACATATAAATGATGGTGCCGTTGCCTTCTTCAATTTTTCGAACGAAGTCAAAGGTCTTTCCAAAAAAAGCCTGAGCGACGGAGGCCAGCTCTTCTTTGTTCTGGTTCAGATTTTCCCGGGACATGGCAAAAGATTCCAGGTCTGTTTCCAAAAAAACTGGAATTAAAGTATCATTGCTGATTTCCCCACCCAAATAGGTACCCAGCTGGAAATATGCCGGTGAATCCAGCTGCTGCTGTCTTTTGAGGAACTCCGGCAACCGGACCGGACCGGCGGTGGTAATGATTCGATAATACTTATTCCGTGGTGCATCCCGAAGCAGCAGGCTTTCTCTGCTGACCTCCCCATAACCGATTTCCGACACGGTTTCCACGCCGCTGTATACCGAGGAGGGCTCCCATCCATTGACCGAAGCCAGCGCTGTGAGGGGGAGTCCGTAATCAAAACAGGCCCGGACTGAGGGAAGGGACATGACCGCTTGATACTGTTCCTCTGTGATCTCTTCCAGCACAAGGGTTTCCCCTCCTGTAAACTCTACGATTCCATCCCGGAAAGGAATCCATTGGTCCCCCGGCAAGATCCGGTAAGAGTCTTCTCCCTGGGACAGGATCATCCGGTCCGGAATCAGAAGCTCCTGGGCCTGGATGGTTTCATACTCCTCTTCCCGGTCTATGAGGCTCCAGTTGTCAGGAGAAATGTTCCCCCAAAAAAAATACAATAGTAGTATTGTCGAAAACGTCAATACTACTAGTAATATGCTCTTGATTCGTTCTATCAGATTGCGGTCAGCTGTCTTCAGCATGGGAATTGCCCCTTAATTACCAAATATGGTTTTCAGCAGGTTCTGAAGGAATGTGGTGGTCCCGGACTGGGTGGAGTTGAAAATCTTCGCATCGGTGGCTGCCACTTCCTTTTCCTTCATCACAACCAGGTTTTCAGAAGAAAATACCACCTGACCGGCGGATATGGTTTCCACACGTATTCGGTAAACTCCGGGAGTCACTTTCTCAAATTTTTTCGTATAAAAGCTCAGGTTATTGGATGTTGTATAGGTTTCCGGTTCTCCAAGAGGGACGCTGACCACTGTGGTCGCCGGCTTCCCTTCTGCCTTTGCCTGCTCAGCCTTTTCCAGCTCATCCAGGGACATGGAGTACAAGACGTCGTTAACCTTCTTTTTTTCTTCCGTTACCCGGACCCGGATGGTCTTGGGCTTGGTGATTTTTACCGATACCAGGAGGTTGGTGGAATAAGAAGTGCTGCTGTCCGTGGGGTTGACGATGGTCACTGCCGGATCGGAGGCAGCGAAAGAAGTTGCTGTGGAAAATACCATAGCAAGCATCAGGGTAATCAGTACCAGAAGCTTCTTCATTCTTCTATCCTCCTCTCTCAAAATTTTAGCGGAACCTTTCGGTATCCCCATTATACAACATGAATATTACAAACGTGTTACATTGCCTTTAAAATCCCTTTACATTTCCCCGTTATCTATAGCATAATAAAAGAGAATCGGAAAGGAATTATTACATGAAAACTGTAAACATCTATACCGACGGGGCATGCTCCGGCAATCAGAACGACGAAAACCTGGGAGGATGGGGGGCTGTCCTGGAATATGGAGAGCACGAAAAAGCCCTCTTTGGCGGAGAACGGAATACCACCAACAACCGGATGGAAATGAAGGCCCTGATCGAGGCACTGGCTGCCCTCAATCGGGAAGGACTCCGAATACGGGTTTTTTCCGACAGCGCTTATCTGATGAACTGCTTCCGGGAAAAATGGTACGAAAAGTGGCTCCGGAACAACTGGATTACTTCCTCTAAAACTCCGGTGGAAAACCGGGATCTCTGGGAACAGCTTCTCCCTTTTCTTGAAAAGCACACCATTGTATTTTACCGGGTTAAGGGCCATGTGAACCTTCATTCCAAAAGCACCAATCTGGACTCCATCTACAAAAAATTTGTGGAATGGAACGGACCTGAATTCGATTATGACGATTTTCTCTATGTGACGGAAATGAACAACCGGGCAGATGCTTTAGCCAACAAGGGAATCCAGACCCTCTTATAGCTTCCAGTTCCGATCCAAAAACCGGGTGATCGCCGGTGTCTTGACCCAGATGGCATCTTTTGGGCACATTTCCTGACAGCAATAACAGCGGATACAATGTTTGTAATTATATACGGGAACTCTTTTCCCCGGCTTTCCGCCGGGGAATTTTAATGCGTCTTGACCAATGGGACAGCTGTCCACGCAAATACCACAGCGGACGCACTTATCCCGGTCAATGACCGGCCGCTTTTTCAAAAACCCTTCAATGGGCCGAAGCAATCGAATCTGGGTTTCCTCCGTGGTGCCCCGATAGACGTCAAAATCTGATTTTCCGAAGCGGTCATAGGCTTCCTCTTTGGACAGGATTCTTTGGCCGTCATGGATCTCAATATTCTCCAGCCTTCCCTGCCCCACGCCCATAGCCTCTCCTATTACGTTGGTGGGAACCAGGGCAGGATCCAGACCGATCAAAAGGGAGAATACCGTGTCCAGGGCTACCGGATCGCTGGAAAGGAGCAGCACATTCATCGCTGCCGGGGTTCCCGACTGGGGGCCGTTTCCTTCCATAGCCATAATGCCGTCCATAATGTGTAACCTGGGTTTGACCAGCAGGTTCAGATCGGAAAGCATCCTGGCAAAGCTCATGGCATCGGGGCATTTGGCGTGGAAGGCCATCTTGTTGATGCCGTATACACAGCCAAAGGTGTTTTTAACTGCTCCGGTGATTCTTTCCAGCTGATGGGTCTTCATCTTGCAGATATTCAGGATGGCATCCGCTTCCAGGACCCCTTTGGCCAGGATAAAGGATTTGGTATGAGTTCCTGCCTCAAAGGTGGTCAAAACCCCCTCATGAAAATCCGCCAGAGGAACATGATTCCGGATGGCGGCTTCTTTCAGGCCACAGCTTTCTGCTGTTTTTTCTGTTCCGATTACCGGGTTCCCCGGAGAATCCCCATAGGAAATCCGGTGGTATCCCCCTTGCTGCATAGAGCGGATCACCCCTTCGAAGACAGCGGGATGGGTGGTCACGCATTTTTCCGGCGGAGCCTTGGCCAGCAGATTGGGTTTCAAAAGGATTTCCTCCTCCTTTGCAAAAAAACCTTCCCAGCCACCAAGCGCCTGGATTCCGGACTCCAAAGCTTCCATCACCTTGCTATCTTCATAAGACGAACAGGAAATCACTACTACCCTACTTTTCGACATTCCGCCCTCCTGCTTTGCATTTCTTAATTATATGGGGTATAATTTTTTTTATATTTTATATCTCAATTATAATCGATTCAATGGAGAGTTGCCATGTTCAATATGAATAATATTCAGAAAACCCTTTTCCGAAAGGGATCTGCCCTTTTGCTGACTTTTGTCCTGCTGGCCGGTTCCCTTTCTCCTGCTTTTGCCGCAAACAAAACGATTTACGATACCGATGCCGTCCGGCTGAACCGGATGGGCCTATTTCTGGGTACCGGCAATGGATTTGATCTGGAAAACACCATCAACCGGCTTCAAGGTGCCGCCTTGTTCATCCGGCTGATGGGAGAAGAATCGGAAGCCCTGTCGCAAAAAAACCCACATCCATTCCAAGATGTTCCGGAAGGCTGGGCTTCTCCCTATGTGAGCCAGATGTTTGGCCAGGGATATTCCATGGGCATATCCGAAACATCCTACGGCACCGGCGGAATGACAGCGGACCAGTTTTCCGCCTATATTCTTCGAGCGCTGGGATATCAAGAATCCAACGGGGACTTTGTCTGGTCCCAGTCTCTGAAAACGCTCAGGACCCTGGGCATCATTACTCCGGAGGATTACAGCCGGATCAGCCGGGAATCCTTTACCCGGGATCATGCCGTCCGTCTGGCCAGTGCTGCCCTGGATGCCACCTTGAAGAACCAGGACAAGAGTCTTTACGAAAAGCTTTTGGATCAGGGTGCCATTACTGCCTACAGCAGAATGATGCCGGAACCAGTGGAATCCGGAACCCCTGTCACCTCTTATGATGATATGACTCGGATTTTTCAGCGGATGAGAGCTAATCTACAGTATTCTGCCACCCTCAGCACCCAGGGGGTTTCTCTGGGTGAAATCAAAGAGTGGCTGGACAGCATCGTCAAAACCTCTTCTGCTGACGTCTGGGGCTGGAATCTGGTTTCCACCTACGTGGAAGACCGAAATTATCCATTAAAGGTTTCTGTTCGATGGCTTTACAGCGATGGTTATGAAGTATCCCATGCCATTCTCTATCCGGAATCCAGCCCGGAACTTTCTGCCAGAAACAAGGAAATCCGAAAAGTAGCCGAGGATTTTCTGCAAAATAACATCCGGGAAGATATGACTGATCAGGAAAAAATAAAAGCCGTCCATGATTACCTTGTAAGAACCGTCCGGTATGATACAGCGCTTTCCATCAACCTGAGCCCCCAATCAGACGACGTTTCCGATTCCTATATGGTTTACGGAGCCTTGGTCAATAAGGTGGCAGTTTGTGACGGATATGCCAAAGCCTTTAACATGTTTATGGATATACTGGGTATCCCCTCTGACCGGATTGTCGGTCTATCCCTTCAGAATAACAACACGGTCAACCATGCCTGGAACCGGGTCTATCTGGATGGCGAATGGAAGTACCTGGATGTAACTTGGAACGATCCGGTTCCAGACCGGGGCAATTCCGTTCAGTATGATTACTATCTGGTGACCAAAGAAAAAATGGAACGGGATCACAGCTGGGAAGAGACACAGTTCCGGGTCCGATATTTTTAAAAAAGACCGGAAGGATTGTTCCTATGAACACCCTCCGGTTGTTTTCTTGATTCATATATCGTTTATTTGCAATACACTATATTATAATTCTCATCCCTTCACTTTCCGCTGTTTTCCTTTTCCAGATTCAGCAGCAATTCCTTGATATTGATTCCGCCGCCATAGCCTACCATCTTGCCGCTGGCACCGATTACCCGATGGCAAGGGATGACAATAGAAATCCGATTACGGTTATTGGCCAGGCCAACTGCCCGGGAGGCTTTGGGGTTTCCGATCATCTCTGCCACTTCTTTATAGCTTCTGGTTTCCCCGTAAGGAATAGTTCGAAGGGCATCCCATACCCGAACCTGGAACTCGGTTCCTTCGGTCAGCAGGGGAAGTCCGAATTCTTTTCTCTCTCCACGGAAATATTCTTCAAGCTGTTCTTTGGCCTGCCGGATTATAGGAGTCTCTTCCACATCGTAGGGTCCGTCGTATTCGGCTGCGAACCGGATTTCGTCCCCAAAATCGATGTAATTGATCATACCCCGCTGTTCTCCGATGGTAATGACACCGGTGGGCATGTGGCGGTATACACTTATTTTCTGCATGGTTCCTTCACCCTTTCCTGTACAAGTTCTCCACCGCACCGGCAACGATATCGATGGGTCCGGGTAACGAGAGGAGATTTCCTCTGTCGCCGGAACACCGTTCCGCAGCTGCGGCAGGTGATAGTGTATCTAGCCGGTTTTTCGATTACTGCCTGTTCCTGAAGGCCCAGAACAGAAGTAGAAATTGTCCTTCTGATCTGATAGCCGAAGGTCTGATTCATTCGATTCCCGTAGGTTTTCCATTGAGGGCTGTGGTTCTGGCATCCTGGACAGGTGTGGAGAATCTCGTGGGCCAGAATTTCCTTGACCGCCGGCTTACCGCCTTCCAGAATCAGAGAGGAAATTTCGATCCGAAAGGATCCGTTCTTCATTCGGCAGCATCCCAGTCGCTTTTTTGCTCTACGGTTGATCAGGACGTGTTCGTCGATCCTGTCCGATAAAGGAATTCCCAGGGAAAGGGCTTCCCCTATCACTTCCTTCAGCAAGTCATTAATTATGTTGTGATCTGTCATGGTATCTGCTCTTTATCCTGTCTTGTATAGGTGGTGTTTCACGTGAAACTCAGGCCAAAGACCTTAGAAGTTCAACGATTCTTTCCAATTCTTCCCGATTGAAGCATTGTATTTCCAGTTTTCCCTTGCTGCCGCTCATCTTAAGCTGAACCTTGGTGCCCAGGATGGATTTCAGTTCATCCTCTACGGCAGATATGTCTGCCGACTTCTTCCTCTTCAACGGTTTTTTCTTTCCTGGCCGTGTCTGAGCCAGTTTTTCCATCTCCCGCACAGAAATTTCTTCTTTGGCTGCATACTGGGCCAGTTCGACCTGCAGCGTCCGGTTTTCTATGGTGATCAGGGCTCTGGCATGACCCGATGTCAGTTTTCCTTCTGTTACCAGGTCCTGTATCTCCTCCGGCAGCTTCAGCAGCCTGAGTGCATTGGTGATGTAGGGGCGGCTTTTTCCCACACTTCTGGATACTTCCTCCTGAGTAAGGCCAAAGCTGCCAATCATATCTGCTATGGCTCTGGCCTCTTCCATGGGATTTAGATCTTCCCTCTGCATGTTTTCGATGATGGCCACCAGCATATTCTGCTCTTCCGTCAACTCTCGTACAATGCATGGGACTTTCTTTAAACCGGCCTTTCTGGCGGCTCGCCATCGCCGTTCCCCGGCAACTATTTCAAAGCCCTTCTCCGCACGGCGCACCATGATTGGCTGAAGAATTCCGTGAACTTCAATGGAATCTGCCAACTCCCGAATCTTTTCTTCATCAAAGTGTTTCCGAGGCTGCCGGCTGTTGGGGCTCATTTCATGAATATCCAGATAAATCAGTCCGTTATCTCCGCCAGATCCGGAATTTTCCGGGTCCCGAACATCCGCAGGTCCGATTTCAATGTCCTCAAATAAAGCGCTCAGACCCTTGCCCAAGCCGCCTTTTCTGCTGGCTACCATTCCGAACCTCCCTCCATTTCCAGAAATTCCTCGGCAAACTCCAGATAAGCAAGAGCTCCCTTGGATTTCGGATCATATTCGGTAATGGGGAGCCCAAAACTTGGTGCTTCTGCCAACCGGATGTTCCGGGGGATCACCGTCGAATATACTTTTGATTTGAAATATTTTTTAACCTCGTTGACTACCTGGATGGAAAGATTGGTTCTTCCGTCAAACATAGACAGGATGACACCCTGAATCTCCAACTTCGGATTGAGGCTTTTACGGACCAGATCGATGGTGCTGACCAGCTGACTGACTCCTTCCAGGGCATAGAATTCACACTGAATAGGTATCAGGACGCTGTCAACCGCTGTCAGAGAGTTGATGGTCAGCAGTCCTAAGGACGGCGGACAATCAATGAAGATATAATCGTATCGATCCCGAACACTGTCCAGGGCACGCTTCAACCTCTTTTCCCGACCTTCCAGCTTGACCAGTTCTATCTCTGCCCCAGCCAGCTGAACACTGGCAGGAACAATGTCCAGATTCTTGACAATGGTCGGAAGAATTGCTTCTTCTACCTTCATCTTTTCGTCGATCAGCACCTCGTAAGTGGTCTTTTCCAGGCCCTTCTTACGGATGCCAATACCACTGGTCGTATTTCCCTGGGGATCAATGTCCAGGATCAGTACCTTTTTTCCTTTTAGGGCCAGGCAAGCAGCCAGATTGATATTTGTGGTAGTTTTACCCACTCCGCCCTTTTGATTGAATATTGCTATTGCTTTTCCCAAAGTAAATCCTCCATATCGCTGATTTCATAAATCAATTATATATCATCCCAGTTATTACCACCACAGTTTTTTTCGAATCTTCCTTTGTTTCACGTGAAACATCATGAAAAAAAGAGCTGCTGAAGGACTACTTCAACGGCTCTTTTGCAGGGGTTCCGGCCTTTCTTGGATAAGGGGCCGGCGTGTGTTTTATTTTATCGATTACAAGAATCACATGGCTGGTTTCCAGGCCGGGAATCGTCACTCTTCTTTCCTCTGACAAAATCCCCCCCAATGTACGGATAGCTCCGCCACTGCTCTTGATTTCCTGGATAGCTTCCGGTCCTTTATAGGCCAGCAGGCTTCCTCCGACTTTTAAGAACGGAAGGGTATATTCGGACAAGACGGCCAGGTTAGCCACGGCCCTGGACACACAAAGGTCATACTGCTCCCGATGCTCCTTCATTCTGGCCAGATCCTCTGCCCTTCCGTGAAGGGTCCGGACATTGTTTATCCCCAATGTTTCAGTGAGCTCATCGATGATATTCAGCCTCTTTTTTAAAGAATCCATGAGGGTAAACTGCTTATCCGGGAACATCAATGCCAGGGGAATCCCAGGAAAACCAGCCCCGGTACCTACATCGATGATCCTGTTCGCTTCTTCCATCTCCGGAAAGGAGCAACAGGTCAGAGAATCCAGAAAGTGCTTTCGGATGAAGTCTTCCCTGTCGGTGATTGCAGTCAGATTAACCTTTTCATTCCAGGAAAGAATCCCTTCCATATAAGCGAGGAATTGATCAATCGCCTTCTCCCCGGCTGTTGTTCCTAAACCCGCGATCCCCTGCCGCAGCAGAAGCTCAGCCTTCGATTGTTCCATTGTCCTTCCCCTTTTCTTTCCGCTTTCTCTTCTCCAAATGGATCAGGAGAACGTTGATGTCCGCCGGTGATACACCGGAAATCCTGGAAGCCTGACCCAGGGAACCGGGCTGAAGCTGGTTCAGTTTCTGCCAGGCCTCGATGCGAAGACCATCAATCTTACTGTAGTCCATATCCGGAGGCAGCTTCTTTTCCTCCATCCGTCGAAACCGCTGGATTTGCTGCATCTGCTTTCCGATATACCCTTCGTATTTAATTTGTACTTCAATCTGCTCCCTGGCGTGGCGACTCAGAATCGGCCGCTGGGGATCCAGTTGTTCCAAATCCTGATAAGAAATCTGAGGACGACGGAGAAGGTCTGCCAGAGAATACCTGCCCTTCAGTGAGCCGCTGTCCTTTTCTTCCAGAAGTCTTTCCGCCTGACCAGGTTTGATATAGGTCTCTTCCAGCCTTTGGATCTCCTGGCTTACTACTTCCTTTTTATTACAATATCTCCTATATCTTTCCTCTGTTACCAATCCCAGGGATTTTCCTTTTTCTGTTAAACGAAGGTCCGCGTTGTCCTGCCTCAGAACCAGCCTATATTCGGCTCTGGAGGTCATGATACGATATGGCTCATTGGTACCTTTTGTGGTCAAATCGTCGATGAGAACGCCAATATAAGCCTCACTTCTGTCCAAAATAAAGGGTTCATTTCCATTTATTGCCATTACTGCATTGATTCCGGCCATCATTCCCTGGGCTGCTGCCTCCTCATACCCGGAGCTGCCGTTAAACTGGCCGGCGCAAAATAAGTTGCGGATATGACGATACTCCAGGTTCGTCTTCAGTTCCAGGGGGTCGATGCAGTCATATTCAATCGCATAGGCAGGTCGGACGATCTTAATTTCTTCCAGTCCTGGAATCGTCCGGTAAAATGCCAGCTGAACATCTTCCGGAAGAGAAGAAGACATGCCCTGGATATACATCTCATCGGTGGTTAGGCCTTCCGGTTCAATGAAGGTCTGATGACGCTCCTTATCGCTGAATCGATTAACCTTGTCTTCAATAGAAGGACAGTATCTTGGTCCCACCCCTTCAATCTGACCACCGAAAAGGGCGGACCGATGGAAGTTATCACGGATGACCTGATGGGTTGCTTCATTGGTATAAGTCAGCCAGCAGCTGACCTGTTCCTGCTTTAGGTCGTCGTTCATAAAGGAAAAGGGGACGATCACTTCATCTCCCTTCTGCTCTGTCATCCGATCAAATCGGAGGCTGGAACCCAACGCTCTGGCCGGAGTTCCGGTTTTGAACCGCCGGAGTTTCATTCCGTGTTTCTTCAGATTCTCAGCCAGATCCATGGAAGGAGACAGCCCGTTGGGTCCGCTGAAAAAGGACCACTCTCCAATAAAGATCTTCCCCCGCAGAAAGGTTCCCGTTGCCAGAATGACGGCCTTTGCCAAGTAGGCAGAACCGGTATTCAGTATGACTCCCCGAATCTGTCCCTCCTCTACGATCAAATCCACCACTTCACCCTGCTTCAGATCCAGTCCCTCCTGCTTCTCCAGAGTTTTTTTCATTTCCAGGTGATAAAGATTCTTATCTGCCTGGGCTCGCAGGGAATGGACGGCAGGACCTTTAGCCGTATTCAGCATCTTGCTCTGAATAAAGCTCTTGTCAATATTGAGACCCATCTCTCCCCCAAGAGCATCGATCTCCCGAACCAGGTGCCCTTTTCCGGTGCCCCCGATGGAAGGATTGCAGGCCATCATGGCCACCGACTCCAGGTTGATGGACAGGAGCAGGGTCTTCTTTCCCATCCGGGCAGAAGCCAATCCAGCCTCACACCCGGCATGACCGGCTCCGATGACCACAATATCGTATTCATCCATAATGTTATGCTTCATATATTATTTGCCCAGGCAGAACCGGGCAAAAACCTCCTCTATAATAGTATCCGTCACTGTCTCACCGACGATTTCTCCAAGCAGCTCCCAGCCGCACTTCACGTCAATTTCAATGAAATCCAAAGCCGCTCCCTCTTCTGCCTGGACCCCGCCGTCCCGGATAAAAGAAAGGGCCCGTACCAGCAGATCTTTCTGACGAACATTGGAAACCAGCAAACTGTCTGTTTGCTTTACTTCTCCGCCGTAGACCAGATCTTCCAGCACTGCTTCCACTTCCTGTAAGCCGGATCCCGTTGCTGTACTGGTATGGAGTATCCGGGCACCGGGCAGGAATTCCGCCACGTTCTGATAGGTTATTTTCTGATTTAAATCTTCCTTGTTTATAAGAACCAAAGCCTTTCTTTCCTGGAGCAATTCCATGATCTCCCGGTCTTCTCGGGAAATTTCCTGACTTCCATCCAGAATAAATAAAATCAGATCCGCCCGATTAAAGGCTTCCTTGCTCTTTTCTATGCCAATGCTTTCGATCCGGTCATCGGTTTGGCGGATTCCCGCCGTGTCGGTCAGCTTGATGGGTATCCCTCTTATATTCAGATACTCCTCAATGGTATCCCGGGTAGTGCCTGGAATATCCGTCACGATAGCCCTGCTTTCCCGGAGAAGGGCATTCATAAAGGAAGATTTTCCTACGTTGGGTTTTCCCACGATGGCCACTGAGATGCCTTCCCGGATCATCCGGCCTGTATCCGCGGTAGATACTATGTTTTCAATTTCATCGCCTATTTGCGATAGGCGTTTTTTTAAGGAATCATAGGTCATTTCCTCAATGTCTTCATCGGGATAATCAATGTTGACCGTCAGCTGAACAAGGAGATCCATCAGCTGGTCCCGTATCCGGGAAACCTCCCTGGAAAGGCTGCCTTCCAACTGATGGATGGCCACATCGAAGCCCTTGTCGCTTCTGGCCTTTACCAGATCGATGACCGCTTCTGCCTGGACAAGGTCCAGTCTGCCGTTCAAAAATGCTCTCTTTGTAAACTCTCCCGGCTCCGCCAGTCTTGCACCCCTTTCCAGCACCAGGGTCAGAACACGTCGAAGGGCAACAATGCTTCCGTGGCAATGGATTTCGGCCACATCCTCAGCAGTATAAGTACCGGGCCCTTTCATGAAAACAGCTAAGACTTCGTCCAGAATTTCCCCCGTTTCCGGATGATGGACATGACCGTAGTTCAGCATGCGGGGAACCAGGGGCTTTTCTGTGGCAGGCCGGAATATCTCGGAAAGAATCTTTTTCGATTCTTCTCCGCTGATACGAATGATACCAATTCCTCCCTCACCATAAGGGGTCGCTATTGCTGCAATTGTATGATCCATTATTCCTCCCCCGCTCAATACGCTGACAAAGTGAAAAGTAACCCGTGAAACACGGGTTACTTGAATTATTTGATGTCAATGATAACCCTTCTGTAAGGCTCTTCCCCTTCACTTCGCGTGACCACATCCGGATTGTTCTGCAGGGTGGAGTGGATGACCTTTCTTTCGTAAGGATTCATGGGCTCCAGCCTCACACTCTTTCTTGACTTCTTAACCTTTAATGCTAATCGGTTGGCCAACTGCTCCAGGGTCTTCTCCCGTTTGGAACGGTAATTTTCTGCATCAACCACAACCTTGATATATTTTCCGTCTCCCTTATTGGCAACCAGGCTGGTCAGGTACTGGATGGCATCCAGAGTCTGGCCTCTTTTACCAATGATGGTGCCGGAGTCTTTACCCTCGATGTCAACGAAAATCATTTCCTCGTTTTCCTTGGCTTCAACGGTTACTTCAAGCCCCATGGTTTCTGTAATGCTTTTCAGAAACAACAGTACCCGGTTATCTTCCGCTACAGCTTCCAGGTTTTCCGGTCTTTCCTGATGGATTCCCTCTGCCCGGTCGATGCGGGGTCTTTCCGGCCTCTCGGATCTTTCCCTCGGTTCTCTGAAAGCTCCATCCTTGGGTCCCTCAAAGGGTTTTTTTCCGGGTTTCCGATTTCTTTTTTCCCGTCGGGGTTCTCTGTCTTGCCGAGGTTCCCCTTCTTCATTGTCCCCTTTTATTTCAATTTTTTCAGTTCGCTCCGTTCGTTCAAAAGACTTAGCCGGCCGTTCAAAAACCGGTTCTTTCTTTACTTCCGGTATGGGCTGAGGCTTGGGTTCCGGTTTTGGCGCTTCCTTTTTAACAACACGAACCTTAGCCAGCTTGGATCCTATTCCGAAAAAACCTTTGGAAGGTTCTTCCAAAACGATGACATCCACCTGATCTCTTGTCAGTTTTAAATCTATCAGAGCCAGTTCAACAGCATTTTCTACGCTGACTCCCCATTTTTCTGAATAGTCCATCTGTGTTTCCTCCACACTGCTTACTTTGCTTCCCTCAATTGTTTCCGTATTTTATTCAGACGCATATTAAACAAAATCTGAACGGCAGTGCCCACAAACCAATACAAGGCCAAGCCTGCCGGGAATGACCGGCCCATCCATACGATCATCACCGGGAAGAAGTATTTCATGATACTAGTCATGGATGACATGGGGTTGTTGGGGTCCACCTGAACCTGACTCTGGGTCTGGGAAAAGGAAATATAGGTGGTAATCCCGGCCCCTAGCGGCAGGATCCAGGAATCCGGCTGACTCAGGTCCATGATCCAGAAGAAGGATTCGTGAACCGCCAGCATCATATCCGGGTTGTCAATAAACTGCATCGGGTTTCTGAGCAGGACAAACAATCCGAAAATAATGGGCATCTGGATCAGCATCGGCAGACAACCGCTTAACGGATTGTATTTTTCTTCTTTATAAAGTTCGGATAACTTGGCGTTCAGCATTTCCTTATCATTGGAATACTTATTCTGAACGGCTTTTATTTTTGGCTGCAGGTCCGTCATTCTTGCTGAAGAATGAATCTGCTTAGCATACAGGGGATACAGAAGGACTTTGATGATGATCGTGAATACGATCAGCGTCACCCCATAATTCTGTATGAAACCATAGAGAAGGTTCAGCATCATCCCCATCGGGGTGGCTATAAAACCCATTATTGTATTATACATTCAGTTCCTCCACTATTTTAAAGGATCGTACCCACCCGGATGAAAGGGGTGGCATTTCAAAATTCGTCTGATTCCCAGATAGCTTCCCTTTAATGCTCCGTATTTTTCCACTGCCTGGATAAAATAGCTGGAACAGGTAGGATAGAACCGACAGGATGGCGGAAAGAGGGGCGAAATGAATAGCTGGTACCCACGCACCAACAGAATTAATATTCTTTTCAGCTTCTTCACCTTCTTTAGTTATGGGTCGACAATCAACCGGCCTTTCCTTTTGTCTTCAGGCCGGCTCTGGCAATGGCTGACCTCAGGGATTTTTCCACATCCTGGCACTTGGTGCCCTGGATGGTATTTCTGGCAATGATAATGACATCAAAACCCTGAAGCAATTCCCCTTCCAAATGCCGATAACTTTCCTTCATCAGTCTTCTTGCCCGGTTTCTCTCGACGCTGTTCCCTACTTTCTTGCTGGCCAGGAATGCGATCCGGTTAAAATCCAGTTGATTTCTCCGGTAAAATAAAACCACATATCGATCGCCAACAGATTTCCCCTTATTATAAAGGGCGCTGAAATCGCTCTTTCTGCGTAAAACATTCGGTTTAAGCATTGCTCACCATTCTGTCTGAGTACCTTTAAACAAAAAGACCACTTCTGCGGTCTCTATGCGGTTAACTCTTTTCTTCCTCTTGCTCTTCTTCTCTTTAATACATTTCTACCGTTCTTTGTCTTCATTCTTTTTCGGAAACCATGTTCCTTTTTTCTCTGTCTTACCTTCGGCTGATACGTCTGCTTCATATCCAAACACCTCCTTGCTTGTTTTAATTTTCTGATTGCAGGATCTGAATTTCAACCCCGCATACATACCGTATAAGTATAACCAAAGACAATTGAAAAGTCAACCATTTAGTCTTTCATAATTAATTAATTTACCGTATATTCATACTCTCAATCCTCAAATTATTACTCTTTTTACTAGATATTGTGCCTGGTGTTAAAACTATGCACAATATTATCCACCGACTGTGGAAAAATCCTGCTTATTGAAAAAATTCTTCGTCAAATTTCCCCCTTGCCTGTGGATAACTTTTTCTGTATGATGTATTTACATGGTCCGAAAGATCAAAAAACCAGCGAAGGAAGCATCAATGAAAAATCTTAAGAACAATTGGCAAAAAGTACTGGAAGTACTGTCCAACGAGACCACAGAAGTGGGTTACAACACTTGGTTCGTTCCCATTACACCCCTGAGGATCGATGAGGAAAAGGGAAAAATATATCTGGACCCTTTCAGTGAACTAAATCTCAACATCCTGGCCGCCCGGTATCTTCCCTTGCTTGAAAACGCCATTTCGGAGATTTTCAAGAAGAAGTATACCGTAGTTTTTGAATTCCGGGAAGAGGAGGAAGATCATTCCTATAAAGGGCTTGGGGATAATTTCAAGGAAGAATACTATCTGAATCCCCGTTATAATTTCAGCAGTTTTGTGGTTGGGGAAAATAACAAGTATGCCCATGCAGCCGCTCATGCCGTTGCTAAAACTCCTTCTGATGCTTATAATCCCTTGTTTTTATATGGGGATTCCGGTCTTGGGAAAACCCATCTGATGCATGCCATCGGCCACTATATCCTGCAGAATCATCCGAAACTGAAGGTTCTTTATGTTTCCTCTGAAATGTTTACCAATGAACTGATCAAATCCATCGGGGAAAGAAAAACCATCGAATTCCGAAATAAATACCGAAACATCGATATCCTTCTCATCGACGATATTCAGTTTATTGAAGGAAAAGAAGGAACCCAGGAAGAATTTTTCCACACCTTTAATACTTTATATGAAGCAAATAAGCAGATCATCATCTCCAGTGACCGTCCCCCCAATCGGCTGACCAATATCGAGGATCGTCTTCGTTCCCGGTTCCAGTGGAATTTTATTGCCGATATCCAGCCACCAGATTATGAAACGAGAGTGGCTATCCTCATTAAAAAGGCTACCCTGGAAAATATTGAAATCACCAACGATCTCATCGATGTCATCGGTTATATCGCGGAAAAAATAAAGATGAATATCCGGGAACTGGAGGGCGCTTTTACCCGGGTGGTGGGCTATGCCAGCCTGGTGGATGAAAAAATTACCGTTCCCTTTGCAAAAAATGTGCTGAAGGATGTACTTTCTACGGAAGAAACCGTCATCAATCAGGATACCATCAAAAAAACCGTCTGTCGCCACTTTAACATTAAGGTTACAGAAATGGAATCGGCCAAAAGGGACCGGAGCATTGCTTTTCCAAGGCAGATCGCCATGTACCTGTGCCGGGATATGACGGATCTTTCCCTTCCGAAAATAGGGGCTGCCTTTGGTAAAAGGGACCACACCACCGTCCTACACGCCTGTGATAAGATATCGAAGGAAATCAAAACCAATCCCTCTGTTAAAGATATCGTGCAGAATCTGAAAACCCAGCTTAAAGAAAGTTAACCACTGGCAGCCGGAAAAACAAAACGGACTTATCAACATTTTATCAACAGGCTGAATCCTTTGAATTTCAAGGTTACAGAATAGTTATACACATATTCACAGCCCCTACTACTATTACTACTGAAAAAAGATATAAAGAATAAGGAGATGCCTCATGAAGTTTACCTGCAACCAGCAACAACTGTCAAAAGCAATCAACACGGTCTCCAAGGCTGTTTCATCCCGAACAACCATTCCGATCCTGAAAGGCATCCTGCTCCATGTAACGAAAGAGGGAGTTCTTTCCTTGTCCGCCTCAGACCTGGATTTATCGATTGAAAAGAAAATTGGTGTTCACAGTGCGGAGGAAGGTTCTGTGGTGGTTCTTTCCAAACTTTTCAGCGACATTATAAGGAAACTGCCTAATGAGAATCTTACGATCGTAAGCAACGAGGAAGGGCATGTAACGATTCGCAGTTCTTCTTCCGAATTTACCATTGTGGGCCTCCCCCCCGATGAATTTCCTCACATGGGAGAAGTTGAAGGCAATCAGAAAATCGTTCTGGACAAAGATATTTTCCGGGAAATGATCAAAAGAACCATCTTTTCAGCCAGCATCGATGAATCCAAGGGAATCATCGTTGGTACATTATTGGAACTGGAAGAAAACTCTCTGAACATGGTAGCCCTGGATGGATTCCGGATGGCAGTGGCCAGAGAGAGAATCACCAGTGGAGAAACAGGAAAAATTGTCATTTCTGCCAGAATACTGGGAGAAATCCTGAAAATAATCAGTGAATCGGAAGATGGAGATTTTCTGGAGCTGATGATAGACAAGAAAAAAGCCATGCTTTTCCTGGACGGAACCAAAGTGGTTCTTCGTCTTCTGGAAGGAGAATTCATCAAGTACAGGGATATTACTCCGAAGGAGCATAAAATACACGTCATTGTCAACCGAAATGATTTATTGACCAGCGTGGAAAGAGCATCCCTTTTGGCAAAAGAAGGAAAAAACAATTTGATTCGCTGCTCGGTAAACGATCAGAAATGGATCATCACCTCCCGATCAGAAGAAGGAAATGTCCGGGAAGAATTGATGATTTCCAAAGAAGGGGAAGACCTGGACATTGGATTCAATTCCAAATATCTGATGGAAGCCCTGAAAGCGGTCAATGATGAAGAAATACGGATAGAGCTCAATACAAGCGTCAGTCCCTGTCTTATCAAACCTTTGGAAGGAAATTCCTTTGAATATTTGATTCTGCCTGTCCGTCTGACCGGCACCAACTAGAGAAGAATTAACAGAATACAGGAATCAATATGTATGTAAAAACCATTGAACTGGATCACTTCAGAAATTATATTCACCTGACCATGGATTTTCATGAGAAGGTGAATATTTTGCTTGGACCCAATGCCCAGGGAAAGACTAATCTGATGGAAGCCATCTATATGAGTTCCTTCGGAAAATCCTTTCGGACCTCCCGGGACGGAGAACTGATTGGATTTACCAACGATCAGGCCCGCATAAAAATTGGACTGGTTAAGGAAGAAGAAGAGTTCATGATGGAAATAAACCTCCGGCAGGAGGGAAAGGAAATAAAAAAAGAAGGACGAAAAATACTGAAGCTGGCTGATATGCTGGATCACGTCTATGTGGTGGTGTTTTCTCCGGAAGATCTTCGAATTGTGAAGGATGAACCGGAAAAAAGAAGAAAATTCGTGGACAGGGAGCTTTCCCTTCTTAAACCGGTCTATTACGACGATATCACCCAGTACAAAAAAAGCCTGATGCAGCGAAATGCACTCCTTAAGGAAAAGGAAGTTAAGCAGGACTTGCTGGATATATGGGATGATGCCATGATCAAATGGGGCTGCAGAATCATCAGAAAAAGAAGGGAATTCATTAAGAAGCTCAGCGGCATCAGCAGCACCATACACGAAAATATCACCGAAGGAAAGGAAAATCTGGAAATCCGTTATGATTCGGATATTCCCTGGTCCGGGGGTGAGGAAGAATTGATGGAAATGTACCATGCTATTCTGAAAAAAAACCGGTCCAAGGATATCTTCCGGGGAACCAGCACCCGGGGACCTCACAAGGATGACCTTCAGGTCCTGGTCAATGATCTGGACATCCGTCATTATGGTTCCCAGGGCCAGCAGCGGACTGCTGCCCTCTCTCTGAAGCTGGCAGAAATCCGCCTGATTGAAGAAGAAAAAGGGGAATCGCCCATTCTCCTTCTGGACGATGTCCTATCGGAACTGGACAGCCAGCGGCAAAAATTTTTAATCCAGACTCTCCGGGATCTTCAGATCTTCATCACTGCGACGGAAATCAGTCCGGAACTGAGCAGCAGCTTGCCGGAAAAAAGGATCTATCAGGTGTTGGAAGGAACTGTAAAAAAGGAAGAATATATACCTATATAAAAAAACCTTTTTATACACCAAAAACACTCGATTTAAGCGATAAAAAGCTCTATTTACAGATTTTGATATTTTATTTCAAAAAACGGGTTTATTTCCTTGAAAATAAGCCCGTTTTATTATACAATGGATACTGGTGTGAAAACCAAATTTTTGGACGAGGTGATGAAAATAACATGAACAATCAAGTAAATAAAAATCAATATAATGCAGAACAGATTCAAGTCCTGGAAGGATTGGAAGCCGTCCGGAAAAGGCCGGGGATGTACATCGGCAGCACGGGACCCAGGGGTCTGCATCATCTGGTCTATGAGGTAGTGGACAACAGCGTGGATGAAGCCCTGGCAGGTCACTGCAGTTCCATCAGCATCACCATTCATGGAGATAATTCCATCACCGTGGAAGATGATGGCCGGGGAATGCCGGTGGATTTGCATCCCAAGCTTAAAATACCAGCGGTTGAAGTTATTCATACGGTCCTTCATGCCGGCGGAAAATTCGGTGGCGGAGGCTATAAGGTTTCCGGCGGACTTCACGGAGTTGGTGCTTCTGTCGTCAATGCCCTATCTTCTTCCATGGAAGTGGAAATCAAGAGAAACGGCAAGATTTACCGGCAGACCTACAGCCGGGGAAAGACCACGTCCCAGCTGACGGAAATCGGAGAATCCCGAAAGACCGGTTCCAAGACCCATTTCTGCCCGGATCCGGACATCTTTGAAGAAGTTGTTTTTGACTACCCCACCCTGGAGCATCGTCTGCGGGAAATGGCTTTCCTGAACAAGGGGATTAAAATCACCATCAAAGACGAACGGGAAGGGCAGAAAAAACAGGAAGTCTTCCATTACGAGGGAGGAATCAAAGAGTTCGTCAAGCATCAGAATCGAAACAAAGAGGTGATCCATCCGGATATCATCTATTTTGAGATAAACAAAAACAACCTGGAAGTGGAAATCGCCATGCAGTACACGGATCGGTACAACGAACTGATCCTGTCCTATGCCAACAATATCAACACTTCCGAGGGTGGAACCCATATGATCGGGTTCAAATCCGCCCTCACCCGGGTGTTTAATGAATACGCCAAAAAGAACAAGTTCATCAAGGACAACGATGATCCCCTGACCGGAGAAGACGTTCGGGAAGGACTGACGGCGATTATTTCCGTCAAACTGGAGCAGCCTCAGTTCGAAGGACAGACCAAGACCAAGCTGGGGAACAGCGAGGTCCGGGGATTCGTGGAAACATCAACCAATGAAAATCTGACGGCTTTCTTAGAGGAAAATCCGGCTCAGGCAAGAATTATTTTAGACAAATGTCTCCGGGCGGCCAGAGCAAGGGAAGCGGCAAGGAAAGCCCGGGAACTGACCCGTCGGAAGGGCGTCCTGGACTCCATTGCTCTGCCGGGAAAACTGGCGGACTGTTCCGAGAAGGATCCGGCTCTATCCGAAATCTTCCTGGTAGAGGGAGATTCTGCGGGGGGCTCTGCTAAAATGGGACGAGACCGGCAAAGACAGGCAATTCTGCCTCTCCGAGGAAAAATCCTCAACGTAGAAAAGGCCCGATTGGATAAAATCCTCAATTCTGAAGAAATCAAGAATATGATCACCGCTTTTGGCTGCAACATCGGTTCCGATTTCAACGAAGAAAAACTGCGGTACCACAAAATCATCATCATGACCGACGCGGACGTGGACGGGGCCCATATCAGGACCTTGCTGCTGACCTTCTTCTATCGGTATATGACGCCGCTGATTGAAAAGGGCTACGTTTACATTGCTCAGCCTCCCCTTTATCAGGTGAAAAAGGGGAAAGAAGCCTATTACACCTATACGGAAAAGGAGCAGGATAAGCTGCTGGCCGAACTGGGAGAAGGAAAACTGGATATTCAGCGGTACAAAGGTCTTGGTGAAATGGATGCCCAGCAGCTGTGGGAAACCACCATGGATTTTCAACATCGGACCCTGATCCAGGTGACCCTGGACGATATGACGGCAGCGGACGAAACCTTTACCATGCTCATGGGAGACAAGGTGCCGCCCCGAAGACAGTTCATCGAAGAAAATGCTAAATACGTCAAGAATCTGGATATATAGAGAGGGGGGTTCCGCATGACAACATTACTGGAAGATACAAAGATATTACAGCAGGAAATTCATGATGAAATGAAGAACTCCTATATCGATTACGCCATGAGCGTCATCGTCGGCCGGGCCCTGCCCGATGTCCGGGACGGTCTGAAGCCGGTACACCGTCGTATCCTTTACGGCATGAGCGAACTGGGACTGACCCCGGATAAACCCTTCAAGAAATCGGCCCGTATCGTCGGTGACGTACTGGGTAAATACCATCCCCACGGAGATTCCTCCGTGTATGATGCTATGGTTCGTATGGCTCAGGACTTTTCCATCCGCTACACCCTGGTGGACGGTCACGGAAACTTCGGTTCGGTAGACGGAGACGGAGCCGCCGCCATGCGATATACGGAAGCCCGTATGACGCCTCTGGCCCTCCAGATGCTTCGGGACATCGAAAAGGAAACCGTAGACTTCGTGCCCAACTTTGACGGGGATGAAAAGGAGCCCTCCGTTCTTCCTGCCCGTTTTCCCGCGTTGCTGGTCAACGGATCCAACGGAATCGCCGTCGGTATGGCTACATCCATCCCTCCCCACAATCTGGGAGAGGTGGTAGATGCAGCAGTCCTGATGATTGAAGATGAAAATTGCACCATCGACGACCTGATTAAAATCGTCAAGGGACCGGATTTTCCCACCGGCGCCACCATTATGGGAAAGAACAGTGCCAAGGAAGCCTACCGGACCGGTCAGGGCCGGGTCGTGGTCCGGGCTCAGGCGGAAATCGAAGAAACTGCCAAAGGACGGCAGCAGATCATCGTAACGGAGATTCC
The DNA here is from genome assembly GCA_002425705.1 of Firmicutes bacterium UBA5559. GTDB lineage: Bacteria > Bacillota > Clostridia > Peptostreptococcales > Anaerovoracaceae > UBA5559. The sequence goes on along the minus strand of DIMT01000026.1, from coordinate 10,340 downwards.
CTACCAGGTCAACAAATCCCGACTGATCGAAAAGATTGCTGAACTGGTGAAAGATAAAAAAATCGACGGCATTTCCGACATCCGGGACGAATCCAACCGAAACGGGATGCGTATCGTCATCGAACTGAAAAAGGATGCCAATCCCCAGATTACTCTGAACCGGCTCTACAAGCACACTCAGATGCAGGACAGCTTCAGCATGATCATGATCGCCCTGGTCAATGGGGAGCCCAAGCTGCTGACCCTGTATCAGATGCTGGAGGAATACCTGAAGCATCAGAAGGACGTGCTAACCCGAAGAACCATCTTTGACCTGAAGAAGGCCGAAGCCCGGGCCCACATTCTGGAAGGACTCCGGATCGCGCTGGACAACATCGATGAGATCATCAAGATCATCCGGTCCAGCTACAACGATGCCAAAGCCCGCTTGATGGAACGGTTCGGATTATCCGACATTCAGGCCCAGGCTATCCTGGACATGCGACTGGCAAGGCTACAAGGATTGGAAAGGGAAAAAATCGAATCCGAATACGAAGAGCTGATGAAGCAGATTGCTTACTACAATCAACTGCTGGCGGATGAAAAGATGCTGATGAACGTCATTCGGGACGAGCTCCTGGAGGTCAAGAAAAAATATGCAGACCCCCGAAGGACCCGCATAGTGGCGGACATCACAGAAATCGAAGAGGAAGATCTGATCGAAGAAGAGCAGGTAGCCATTACCATGACTCACCTGGGCTACATCAAGCGAATATCCCTGACGGCTTATAAAACCCAGCGAAGAGGCGGGAAAGGAATCACTGGTCTGACGACCCGGGACAACGATTTTGTCCGGAATATGCTGATGACCTCCACCCACGACTACTTAATGTTCTTTACAAATACAGGAAAGGCACATAAAATAAAAGCATATGAGATTCCGGAAGGGGGCAGGACTGCCAAGGGTACTCCGGCCGTTAACTTCCTGAACCTGATGCAGCGGGAGCGAATCACGGCAGTGATACCCATCCGGGAATTCGCAGAGGATAAATTCCTGATTGCCGTAACCAAACATGGAACCATCAAGAAAACCCCTCTTTCCCAGTTCGATACCAACCGAAAAACAGGCCTCATCGCCATCAATCTGAAGGATGGGGATGAGTTGATCGGCATCAATCAGACCACTGGGTCCAACAATGTGATCATTGTCACCAAGCATGGCAAATGCATCTGCTTCTCGGAAGAAGACGTACGAAGCATGGGTCGTATCGCCGGCGGCGTCCGGGCCATCAAGCTGGAAAAGGGGGACGAAGTGGTTTCCATGGCACTGGTTGAACCGGGCGAGGAACTGCTGGTCGTCACCACAAACGGTTATGGCAAGCGAACTTCCGTGGAGGATTACAAGATTCAGGTCCGGGGCGGAAAAGGCCTGCTGACCTACGATAAGGCAAAATTCAAAAAGACCGGGGAGCTGGTAGGCGCCATGGTGGTCAACGAGGACGATGAAATCCTGCTGATTAATTCTGACGGCATCATCATCCGGATCCGGGCCTGTGAAGTATCCCGTCTTGGAAGGGCCACCCAGGGAGTCCGAATCATGAAGGTGCAGGAGGACAGCAATATCATTGCCCTGGCCAAGGTCATCAAGGAAGTGGAGGACGAAAGCGAACAGCTGCCGCCCTGCCAGGTTCCTGAAAACAGTGAAACAGATTCCGAACCGGCTCAGATTGAGCTGGACACGGAATAAAGGAGAATGGTAATGGGAGATATTTTTAAGTTTTCCATCCCTGGAAAACCGGATTACGTCAGCATGGTCAGGATTGCGATCGCTTCCCTGGCCAGCAATGCAGGATTCAACGTAGAGGCCATCGATGACATTAAAGTGGCTGTCTCCGAGGCCTGCAAGTTCGTCACCTGTCACGGTCATGAAGGATGGAGCAACCGTTACGATGTGGTCTGCGAAATCGGGGAAACTCAGATTCGGATCATGGTGAACGACAGCACGGAAGGCCATGACCTTTACAAGAACACCCGATCCTGCGCCAACTGCCCGGGAGAGGGCGAACTGGGAATTTTCATCATTGATACATTGATGGACGAGATACAGATCAGTGAAAAAACCGACGGCTGCAAATCAATCAATATGGTGAAGAATAAATGACCAACCAAGAATTGTTTAACCGGTATGCGGAAACCAAGGACATTGAGATCCGGAATCAACTGGTTGAAAAGTATCTGTATATGGTGGATATCCTGATAAGGAAATATCTGAATAAGGGCGTGGATTACGATGATTTATATCAGGTCGGAGCCATGGCCCTGGTTTCTGCTGTGGATCGCTTCGACCCTGGTAAGGGATACGAATTCTCCAGCTTTGCCACCCCCACGATTTTAGGGGAGATCAAGCGATATTTCCGGGATAAGGAGTGGGGCGTCAAGGTGCCCCGTCGCCTGAAGGAGCTGAGTGCCAAAATTCCATCCGCCAAGGAACATCTCTTCGGCCAACTCCAGCGAATGCCCACGGTGGCGGAAATCGCTGCCTATCTGGGCAATACGGAGGAAGAGATCCTGGAAGCTATGGAGGGGGGCCGGGCTTATAATTCCTATTCCCTCAACCAGACTTTTGACGAATCCGGGGATACGGGGGACAACCCGATCCTGGAACGGTATGCCGCTATCGAAGAGAGCGGTTACGACAGCGTGGAATACGGGGAGATCATCGACATTGTCCTGAAACGGTTGTCGGAAAGCGAAAAAAATATCTTCCAGAAACGATATATTCAGAACAAGACCCAAACCCAGATCGCTCAGGAAATGGGAGTCTCCCAGATGACCATATCCCGGGGAGAAAAGAGCATTAAGAAGAAGTTCAGTGAGGAACTCAGAAAATAAGGGGAACAGGACCCTGATTCAGGAGGTAGTATGAAACGAGTTTTTTCAGGGGTTCAGCCCACCGGTAATATCCACATAGGCAATTACTTGGGTGCCCTAAGGCAGTTTGTGGAACTTCAGCATGAAAACCAGTGCGTCTATTGCATCGTGGATCTCCACTCCATCACCGTTCCCCAGGACCCGAAAGAGCTCAGGAAACACATTCTAGATGTGGCGGCCCTCTATCTGGCCGTTGGACTGGATCCGGAAAAGTCCACGGTCTTCGTTCAGTCCGATGTACCGGGTCATGCCGAACTGTCCTGGATCCTGACTTGCAACTCCTACACGGGAGAACTTTCCAGGATGACCCAGTTCAAGGACAAAAGCCGGGGAAGCGAATCGGCTCCCACCGGTCTCTTTACCTATCCGGTGCTGATGGCGGCGGATATCCTGCTGTATGATACGGACGTGGTCCCCGTGGGCAATGACCAGAAGCAGCACATTGAGCTTTGCCGGGATATCGCCATTCGGATCAACAACAAATACGGTAAGACCTTTGTGGTCCCCGAAGGCCGCTTCCTGAAGGAAGGGGCCAGGATCATGTCTCTGGACGACCCTTCCAGCAAGATGAGCAAGAGCGCGGAAAATCCCCTGAGCCGAATCTCTCTGTTGGACGATGAAAAGACTATTAAAAAGGCCATCATGCGGGCAACCACCGATTCGGAAGGAGCCATCTATTATGACCTGGAGAATAAGCCGGGGATTTCCAACCTGCTCAACATTTACAGTTCCTTTTCCGGCATGCCGGTGGAAGACATTGTTACCCGGTACGAAGGCCGGGGCTACGGAGATTTCAAAAAAGATTTGGTGGAAGTCACCGTGGATGCCCTCCGTCCCATTCGGGAACGGTTCCAGGAGATCCGACCTTCTCAGGAGCTGATCCACATCCTCCGGGATGGAGCGGAAAAAGCGGGCAACCTTTCAGAAAAGACCATGAAACGGGTCAAGGAGCGGTTCGGATTAGGGGTGGAATAGGAATATATCGCCAATAGACAATAAACGATATATAAGAAATATAAAGAGGCAGCACCGGTTTTCCGATGCTGCCTCCCTTGTTGTTCCAGAAGAATTACTTTTTCTTTTCCTTTACAAATTTGATGATTCCCTTGGACGCTACGGCTCCGTCGGAAACGGCCTTGGCAACCTGAAGGAACCCTCCCGTGCAGTCTCCTGCTGAAAAGACGCCCTCTACGGTGGTCATAAAAGCAGGATCCACGATGATGTTTCCGCCTCCCACCAGAGCCCCGATCTTGCTGGCGAAATCCACCGCAGAAGCAGTGCCCATGGCCACGAAGATGCCATCTACCGGATAAGTTCCGCCTTCGGTGATAATGGCCTCCACCCGATCCGTTCCTTTGATTTCCAGGATTTTTTCGTGATTGATTTTCTGGTCCGGATTCAGCCGCTGGGTGATGAGAGGTGCTCCGTTGGTAAAGAGGGTGATGTCCTGAGTATAATGGTGAAGGTCGGCAATTTCTGCTGCGGCGTAATCCCCGTTTCCGATGACGGCCAGGGATTTCCCCCGATAGAAAAATCCATCGCAGACGGCACAGAAGCTGATCCCCTTGCCGCTAAGTTCTTCAAAACCCGTTACTTTCAGCCCGGCCCGGCTTTTGCCGGTGGCGATGAGAACAGCGATCGCCTCGGTTTCTCCAACGGTGGTTTGAACGATGAAATTGTCCTCCTGCCGGATTCCGGTTACCTCTTCGGTCCGGATTTCAATATCCAGCTCCCGGGCTTGTTCATAGCCCTTTTCCAGAAGTTCCATACCGGAGATCCCGCCGGGTACGCCAAAATAATTATCGATGCTACTGGCTTTTTCCAGGGAACCGTAGTCCTTGCCGATGACCAGCACATCCAGATTGGCCCTTTTCAGGTAAAGGGCAGCAGAAAGGGCTGCGGGGCCTTTTCCGATGATGATCACGTCTCTCATTTCAATCCTCCTCGTATGATGTTCTCCACAGTTTCCGACAGTTCCGAGGCTTCCTGCCGGGAAAGGGATGCTGTTTCAATGGGTTTGTGAATGGTGAAGTCCACGCTGACTTTCTGGGGATAGCCCTTCTCTTCAAAGATTCGCCAGGTTCCGTCGATGGTGATGGGGACCACCGGAACTCCGGGTTTGGTGGCCAGGCGGAGGCTCCCCTTCTTAAAGGGCTTCATCGGTCCTCCCTTGCTCCGGGTTCCTTCCGGGAAGACCACCATGGAAAAACCCTGATGAATCAGCTCAATGGCTTCTTCGATAGTCCGCAGGGAAGATCGGGGGTCGTTTCTCTGGATGATGACGCTGCGAATGTTGTGGATCCATTCTCCATACAGGGGGATCTTTTGTAAGCCGTCTTTGGCGACGAAGCCGGTTTGGATTTTATTCAGGACCTTACAGCAGAGGGGAATGTCCGCATAGCTCTGATGATTGGCCACATAAACCACCGGACCCGTGGTTGGGATGTTCTCTTCTCCGTGAATCCGGACTTCCGTGCCGAAAACATTCATGACAAAGTTTCCCCAGGCATCGGTAGCCTTCAGGATGTATTTTCGTTCTTCCTGGAGATTACCAGACTCTCGGGCTCTCATGATCCCATTTTTATACTGTTTGAGGGAAGGAAGAGCCAGATAGAATTTCCAGACCATAGGGATGTTTCGTATGATTTTCATGTACTAACCTCCAGGGGTTCATTTTGCTCAATGTATTGTATTATACCACGATAATGCAGAAATATTCACTTAAAGTACCGGCGTGGATTCCCGGTCAAAGAAAATGCTCTTTGTATAGGTGGACAGAGGAATTCCGAAGCAGACGGTGACGTCATCCCCCATGAGCCCCAGCTCGAGAGCCGCCTTTCCAGCAGAAAACATGACCCGGTTGTCCACCCGGTTATCGGCGGCCACGGAAACGGCAGAGCCGATGGCGATCCCCAGGTCGGTGGTGTTAAAGGCGCAAAGGGATCCTGCCTTGACGGAGGCCACGCAATTGCCGAAGCCGCAGAACCCGCAGGAATTGAGTCCAAGAGGGATATTCCGCACTCCGATCAGAACGATGCAGTGGCTGTCATCCACGTTGGCTGCATCCCGTTCGCAGAACTCGATGTCGGGCAGCTTGGCCAGCTTTCTCATTTCATCGGCCAGCTGTTTCTTTTCTTCCCCGTCCAGGACCAGAGCAATGATTTTGTCGACGCCGCATCCCTTGGGAGCGGTTCTGGCGGCGGTCACCATCCGGTGGGCGGTTTCCAGGGCAATCAGAGCTTCTGAATAGTTGGAATCATATTTCATAATAACTTTCTCCTTTTCTCATGCAATTCTTGATAATTATAATATGTTATCTTTCTACAACGTCTGATCTTCACTTACTAAAGAGGCTTCCCGGTACAGGGGGAGCCTCAGCTTATAAAATTCCATGAACTTTTTTCGGGCCTTTTCCCGATCTGAATCGTGAAGGAATGCATACAAACCGTCTTCATTTTCTGCGATCCGTTCCCACAGGATTTCCAGGGGCTCCTCCACAAAAATGGTGTTTTCCCTTTTCAGAATGGCCAGGTTCATTTCGTCGTGAACGATTCCGTCCCCGCAGACCAGAACAAAGCCCTGCTGATCCTCCAGCTCCTGAAGGATTTCGTATTCCTTGTTTCGATATTCGTGCTCTCCCATCATCATGATGAGCTTTTTCAGGGATCGTCCGTCCCGCTCTTCAATCATCCGGTCCAGGTCCAGCAGCCGGTAGCCCAGTTCCCGGGCCAATTCTTCTCCCCGTTCCATCCGCCGGCTGCCGATGTAGCCGATGACGAAAAGCCGGGGAGGTTTTGTATTGAATTCTTCTTTCATGCTTCTTCCTCCGCCCTTCAATTATAAGACATCCGGTTGTAATGGGCAACGGATTCGTGTAAAATTGTCCTATGCAACAAGGAAGGCTGACAGCCGGAAAGGTGAAAGGAGAACTATCATGGAAAAACCAGTTCTGATCGTTATGGCCGCAGGAATGGGCAGCCGCTACGGAGGCCTGAAGCAGATGGACCCGGTGGGACCGGGAGGGGAGCTGATCCTCGATTATTCCATCTACGATGCCAGGGAGGCCGGCTTCAGAAAGGTGATCTTTGTTATAAAAAAAGAAATCGAAGAGGATTTTCGGGAATTGATGAAGAGCCGGAATTATCCGGATCTTGAAGTAGAATATGCCTTCCAGGAAATCACCGATCTGCCGGAAGGCTATGAAGTGCCGGAAGGAAGGGTGAAACCCTGGGGAACCTGTCATGCGGTCTTAAGCTGCCGAAAGCTGGTCCGGGGCCCCTTTGCCGTTATCAACGCCGACGATTATTACGGCCGGGAGGCCTTTTCCCGTATGTACCGGTATCTGGAAGATGCCCGGGATGATGAATACTATCGATACGCCATGATCGGCTATGCCCTGAAGAATACCCTGACTGAAAATGGCCATGTGGCCCGGGGGGTCTGTCAGGTCAGCCGGGAAGGCTTTTTAGAGGAAATTACAGAACGGACCAGAATCCAGCGAAACAGCGGGGAGATCCAGTATGCCGATGAACAGGAACAATGGCATCCCTTGTCGGAGGATACCCTGGTTTCCATGAATTTCTGGGGATTTACTCAGAGCGCCATGAGGATGATGGAGGAGCTGTTCCCCTCGGTTCTGGACCGGATTCTGGAAGAAAACCCCCTGAAAGGAGAGTACTACCTTCCCTTCGCCGTGGATCACAGCCTGAAAAATGGGCTGGCAACGGTGAAGGTATTGCCTTCTGCAGACCGATGGTACGGGGTCACCTATATGGAGGACAAGCCATCGGTGATGGCAGCCATGAAGGATCTCAGGCAGAGGGGCCTCTATCCGGAAAGATTGTGGTAATTGCCGCCATTGATGATGGCTGGAAGGATAATGGAAGGGAGAGCAGGATGCTTCGTATCGGACTGGATATCGGCGGAACCTTTATCAAAGGGGGAATGCTGGATCATGAACTGCATATTCTGGCAGAGAAAACGGTAGCTTTTCCGGGAGCCAAAAGGCTGGATATCCTGCCCGGAGTACTGGAAGACCTGGCGGTGAATTTGTGCCGGCAGGCTGGGAAGAGCCTGGAGGTGGTCCAGTCTATCGGTGTGGGGGTACCCGGGTCCCTGGATCCAGCTTCGGAGCGGGTTCTGAATGCCCACAACCTGGGTATGACCGACTATCCCCTGCTGGCTTTGCTGCAGGACCAGTTTCCTCTCCAGCAGGTAAGGCTGATCAACGATGCCAATGCTGCTGCCCTGGCGGAACACCGGCTGGGGGCTCTTCGGGGATGCAGGACCGGGCTGATGATCACCCTGGGCACCGGAGTAGGGGGCGGTCTGATCCTGGGAGGCGAACTGTTCAACGGAGGTATGGGGCAGGGAGTGGAGCTGGGCCATATGCGGCTGGTCCATCAGGGTGAAGACTGCACCTGCGGCAACCGGGGATGCGTGGAGGCCTACTGTTCTTCCGCTTATTTTCTGCGGACAGGAATGGAACCCTTGGAGCGAGTGGAACTGGCCCGATCCGGTGAGCCGGAATCCATGGTCATCGTTGACCGTTATTTAGATTATCTCAGCGACGCCCTGGCGTCGATGATTGTCCTTCTGGACCCGGAGATCATCGCTCTCGGCGGGGGAATAAGCAAAGCCGGAGAGTTCCTTTTCGGCCCTCTCCGGCAGCTGGTGGATCAAAAAACTTTTTTCAGGATCAGCCCCCGGATCGAAGGGGCATTGCTTGGAAACAAGGCGGGATTCATTGGTGCCGCCCTGCTGGGTCGGGACTAGCCTAAGATTTTGCTGACCAAACCCAGGTCTTTATTCTGCAGGATTCCGGACAGCAGGGGTTCCTGGCTGTTTTCTTCCGTATTTCCGTTTTTCTTGGCCTGTTCGATGCAGAAATCGATCAAGGTCAGGCTCTTTTCATCCGGTGCCTTTGCTTCCTTGTCTACAAAGAAGAGAAGGCTTCGATAGTAGCCCTTCAGCTTGGTGGGATCCACCATCAGCTTTCCTCCCTCGGCTGCCACTTTTCTGGCTTCGTGGAGTACCGATACAGCAGACATGTCCTTCAGGTATCGGACTTCGGCCCGACCGGTGTACTTTCCTTCTACTTTCTTGTTATTGGTTACGATCAATCTCATGAAAAACCCCTCCTTTAACTGGGTGCCTCCCTTTTGGAAGGCTGTTTTCGTTTCTTCTTGATTCTATTTTATGGATGGAGTCCCCTTCGCCACAACAGGTAAAAATCAAATAAGGTGAAGCCGGGTTCATCTAAAAAAACTCTTGCAAAAAACAATAATTGTTATATAATAGAAAGGCATTGATTGAAAGATGCTCTCTGTGTCGGCATAAGGCTGACACCATTTAGTCCATAGGGAGGTGAAAAAATGACCAATTATGAATTAATGTTCATCCTGGAAGCAGCGCTTGAACAAGAAAAGAAGGAAGCTGTGACTGAAACCGTGAAGGAAATCATTTCCGCAGACGGAGAAGTAACCAAGGTTGACGTCTGGGGCATGCGAAAGCTGGCTTATCCGATTCAGAAGAAAAATGAAGGATACTATGTTGTCGTAGAGTTCAAGGCTAACCCGGATCTGCCCAAGGAGCTGGACCGAAGGCTCAGAATCTCTGATGCCGTTATCCGTCACATGATCATCAACAAAGACGAGAAATAGAGGTAAGGGTATGAACAGTGTAGTACTGATCGGAAGACTGACCCGGGACCCGGAGGTCCGATATACTCCGGAAAGCCAGTTGGCGGTAGCCACCTTTACGGTAGCCATTGACCGGCTTCAGGCAGCGGGCAAAGAAAAGCAGACCGATTTTCCCAGAGTGACCGCCTTCGGCAAGACGGCTGAGCTCTGCGAACGATTCCTGACCAAAGGGCGGCTGGTAGCCGTACAGGGAAGGATTCAGACGGGCAGCTATAAGAACAAGGACGGTGCGACTGTCTACACGACCGATGTGGTAGCGGATCGGGTGGAATTCCTGGAATGGGGAGACAAGAATGAATCAGCAGCTCCCCGGACTCCTGCCGGTATACCGGACGGATTCCAGGCCATTGATGACGACGATATCCCTTTTTAAGGGTAAACCTGAATTAAAGTAATTCTGAAAGGAGGCCTATTCACATGATGGATAAAAGAAGAGGCGGCGGCATGCGACGCAAAAAGGTATGCCAGTTCTGCGCCGATAAAACAGAAACCATAGATTACAAAGACGTTGAAAAACTGAAGAAGTATGTGACAGAAAGAGGCAAGATCCTGCCCAAGAGAATCACAGGAACCTGTGCTACTCATCAGCGGGAAGTGACCACGGCAATCAAACGTGCCCGAATCGTTGCTCTGCTGCCCTATACCGCTGACTAATCAGAGGTTTGATGTACATTCAAAAGCAGGTGTGTCCTCCGGACCCCTGCTTTTTTGGTATGACGGGCATGCCGT
>DIMT01000017.1 GCA_002425705.1 Firmicutes bacterium UBA5559 | reverse complement strand
TCCTCCATGCAGTGGGCGGCCAGTTCCTTGTGGTCTGCCGTATTCAGATGACGGGCGGGAATGATGACGTCCGTATCCACGTTATCTCCGTATTTATGTGCAAATCCTTTGACTTCCATTATAGTACCTCCTCGGGTCCGCTGATTTTACCGGTAATGGCAGAGGCAGCCGCTACTGCCGGGCTGGCCAGATAGATTTCTGAGGTGATGTGGCCCATCCGTCCGACAAAGTTCCGGTTGGTGGTGGCTACGCATCGCTCGTGGGCGGCTAGGATGCCCATGTGGCCTCCCAGGCAAGGTCCGCAGGTGGGGGTGGAGACCACGCAGCCTGCTTCAATGAAGGTTTCCAGGTATCCCAGCTTGATGCAGTCCATGTAGATGGACTGGGTAGCGGGAATGACGATGGCCCGAACTTCCGGATGGACTTTTTTGCCCTTCATGATTTCGGCAGCGATCCTCATGTCAGACAGCCGGCCATTGGTACAGGAACCGATCACCACCTGCTGGATATCGATCTCTCCCACTTCATCGATGGTACGGGTGTTTTCCGGCAGATGGGGGAAGGAAATCGTGGGGCGGATCCGGGACAGGTCTATGTCGATGGTTCGCACGTAAACCGCATCCTCATCCGGTTCGTACACGTTGTAAGGTCGGTTCACCCGCTGATCCATATATTCCCTGGTGATTTCATCCACCAGGAAGATGCCGTTCTTGGCCCCGGCTTCGATGGCCATGTTGGCCATGCAGAGGCGGTCATCCATAGACAGGTTGATCAGCCCGTCCCCCATGAATTCCATGGACTGGTACAGAGCGCCGTCTACGCCGATGAGGCCGATGATATGAAGAATTACATCCTTGCCGCTGACGTTTTCGGACAGTTTGCCGGTGATGTTGAAGCGGATGGCTTCCGGCACCTTGAACCAGGCTTCTCCCGTGGCCATGCCGGCGGCCATGTCGGTGCTTCCCACTCCCGTGGAAAAGGCTCCCAGGGCCCCATAGGTACAGGTATGGGAGTCAGCACCGATGATGCAGTCTCCAGCGGCTACCAGACCCTTTTCCGGCAGCAGGGCGTGTTCGACCCCCATGGCTCCCACATCGTAGAAATTTTCAATGCCGAAGGATTTGGCAAAGGTTCGGCACTGACGGCACTGTTCTGCAGCTTTGATATCCTTGTTGGGGGTAAAGTGGTCCATGACCATGGATACCTTGCTTTTATCGAAAACCTTGTCAAAACCAGCTTTTTCAAATTCATTAATGGCTACCGGCGATGTGATGTCGTTGCCCAGCACCATGTCCAGCTTTGCCCGGATCAGCTGGCCCGGAACCACTTCTTCCAGGCCGGCATGAGCAGCCAGAATTTTTTGTGTCATTGTCATTCCCATATTTGTGTTCTCCTTACTTTGCTATAAAAGGGGCAATCTTATTCATTCGGTTGATGGCGCAGGTCAGGGCATTGACGGATGCGTAGATGATATCCTTGTGGGTGCCCACCCCCCAGAAAACCCGACCGTTCTTATCGGCGATGGCTACGTAGGCCACAGCGGTGGAATCTGACTCGGTTGCCAGGGCGTGCTCTGCGTAAGTGACAAAGGTGTATTCCATGTTATAGGGCCCGGTCATCAGGGCTTTTCTGGCGGCATCCAGCCGGCCGTTCCCCTGGCCTTCCAGGTTATAGACGTTGCCGTTGATTTCGGCGGTGACTACCGTGTTGAACCGGACATCCTGACTGCTGGTGCTGGAAGGATCCTTGGAGAAGGAAATGTCGGTGATGTCGATGGGGCTGAAATAATTGACATATTCCTCCAGAAATACCTCCAGAACCTCCTTGGGTGACAGTTCCTTGTGGGATTTGTCGGATACGTCTTTGATGTAGTAGCCCACTTCTTCCCGCATGGTCTTGGGGATTTCGTACCCGTAATGATTCTCCAGGATGTAGGCGATGCCTCCCTTGCCCGACTGGCTGTTGATCCGGATCACATCCGCTTCGTATTCTCTGCCCACATCGTGGGGATCGATGGGAAGATAAGGTACGCTCCAGGTGCTGAGCCCCTTGTCTTCGTGCCACTTCATACCTTTGGCAATGGCATCCTGATGGGATCCGGAGAAGGCGGCAAATACCAGGCTTCCGCCGTAAGGCTGTCTTGGGTGGACCGCCAGGTTGGTGAATCCTTCGTAGGTCTCCACGATGCTGGGCATGTCGGAAAAATCCAGGCCGGTGGCCACGCCGTGACAGAACATGTTCATGGCTACGGTTACGATGTCCACGTTGCCGGTCCGCTCTCCGTTTCCGAAAAGGGTCCCCTCGATCCGGTCTCCTCCGGCCAGCAGTCCCAGTTCTGCATCAGCTACCGCTGTTCCCCGGTCGTTGTGAGGGTGGAGGGAAACGATGACGCTGTCCCGGTCGTGGAGATGGTCGCTCATGAACTGGATCTGAGTGGCGTAGACGTGGGGCATGGACATGGAAACGGTGGCCGGCAGATTGATGATGACCTTTTTATCCGGGGTGGGTTTCCAGATGTCGATAACTTCGTTGCAGATCCGGAGGGCGAACTCCATCTCCGTACCGGTGAAGCTTTCCGGGGAGTATTCAAAGCGGAAATCGGTTTCCGGCATGGTTGCTGCGTATTTATTGAAAAGACGGGCCCCCTCCTTGGCGATTTCCACGATTTCGTCTTCGCTCATTTTAAATACCTGCTCCCGCTGAGCCAGGGAAGTGGAGTTATACAGATGAACGATGGCCTTTTTCGCTCCCTTCAGGGACTGGAAGGTCTTTTCGATGATGTGTTCCCGGGACTGAGTGAGAACCTGGATGGTTACGTCATCGGGAATGAGCTCGTGTTCGATCAGGGTCCGGAGAAGGGCATACTCCGTCTCCGAAGCGGCTGGAAAGCCCACTTCGATTTCCTTGAAACCCAGCTTCACCAAGAGCTTAAAATAATCGATTTTCTGCTCCAGGGACATGGGCACGATCAGAGCCTGATTGCCATCCCGCAGATCGACGCTGCACCAGATGGGAGCCTTGTCGATATGGTCCTTTTCCACCCACTTATAGCTGGGGCTTGGGGGCATGAAATAGCCCACCTTATACTTGCTGTGATTCTTCATTTTTTTACCCTTTCTGATTCTGAATTCCATTTCGAATAAAAAAACCTTCATCTCCATGCGCAGACGCATAAGAGACGAAGGCCATCATCGTGACTTCCGCGGTACCACTCTTATTGGTAAGAATTACCCACTCATTGTATCTCTGCTCCGGGGTGAGATGCAGAATAGAGGCATGCAGCCTTACACCACCCGGCTGCTCTCTTTGATGCCCTGCTATTGCTTATTCCCTTCATCGCAGTTCTTATTAAATTTTGCTATAGTACTAATATAGAGGATAGAGGTTTCCTTGTCAATAGAAAATTGGTTAAATAACCCAACAATATATTGTTTTTTTGTGAAGATAAACAAAAAAGGTTGACTTTACCTGTCTGTCCCGTATAATGGTAGTAGTAAAATCGCTTATTTTATCCCCATTTTCGGGGAAATGCAGGAAAAGGAAGAGTATGATGAAACTGACTGGAGGAGAAATCGTAGCAGAATTACTGCTGGAACACGGCGTTGATACGGTATTCGGCTATCCGGGAGGAGCGGCCCTGAACATGTATGATGCTCTATACAAGTATAAAGATAAGATCCGTCATATCCTGGGATCCCATGAGCAGCATTCGGCCCATGCGGCCGATGGTTATGCCCGGGCAACGGGAAAAGTGGGAGTCGTATTGGCTACCAGCGGCCCCGGGGCCTGTAATCTGGTGACGGGCATCGCCACTGCCTTTATGGACAGTATACCCATGGTAGCTATCACCTCCAATGTATCCAGTGAGCTGATCGGCCGGGATGCCTTCCAGGAAATTTATATCACCGGTGTGACCCTGCCCATTACCAAGCATAATTTTTTTGTGAATAAGATTGAGGATCTGCCCCACGTAATCCGGCAGGCCTTTAAGATTGCCCAGTCCGGACGAAAGGGTCCGGTTCTGGTAGACATTACCAAGGACGTCACCGGAGCATCAGCCAATTATGAGACGGGAGCCCCCTATGCGGTAGCGGTTCCCCCGGAAGTCTCCCAGTCCGATCTGGAGGAAATCGCCCGGATGATCAACAAGGCCAAGCAGCCCATGGTTTACTGCGGCGGTGGTGTGGCAGCCTCCGACGGGGGACCGGCTCTGAAAGCCTTGCTGGATAAATCGGAGATGCCCTCCTGCTTCACCATTATGGCTTCCGGCGTCCTGGATCATAAGGACCACCGAAACATGGGCATGATCGGGATGCACGGCAATGTGGCTTCCAACCGGGCCATGGACCAGGCGGACCTGATCCTAGCCCTGGGGACCCGGTTCAGCGATCGGGTGGCTCAGAACATGAAGAAGTTCGGAAGCAAGGCTACCATCGTCCATGTGGACATCGACAAGAGCGAGATCAATAAAAATGTGGTGGTGGGCAAGAGTATCGTCTGCGATGTCCGGGATTTCCTGGAAAGGATCCTGCCCTTGATAGAAGAAAAGAAACGTTCCTCCTGGTTTGAGAAAATCGGCGGCTGGGCGGAGAAGAATTATAAGCCCAAGGATGATGATTCGGTGCTGAAACCCCACCAGATCATCGGTACCATCTGCGGCATGACCCGGGATGATGCGGTGTATGTCACCGACGTAGGCCAGCACCAGATTTGGGCTGCCCAATATATCAAGCATCTGAAACCCCGGTCTTTTCTGACCAGCGGGGGGCTGGGTACCATGGGCTTTGGCTACGGAGCGGCCGTAGGCGCTCAAATCGGATGCCCCGAAAAACAGGTGATCCACATTACCGGCGATGGATCCTTCCATATGAATATGAATGAAACGTCAACTGCCGTGTCCCATCAGCTGCCCATTATCACCGTCCTTCTCAACAATCAGGTCCTGGGCATGGTGTATCAGTGGCAGGGCGCCTTCTACGGAGACCGGTATTCCGCCACTACGGTGGAACGGAAAACGGATTTTGTCAAGGTGGCAGAAGGCTTCGGCGCCAAGGGTTATCGGGCCTCCAACCTGAAAGAATTCCGGGAGTTTTTCGGGAAAGCCCTGGAAGAAAAGGGCCCCGTATGGATCGAGTGTCTGGTAGATAGAGAAGAACAGGTATTGCCCATGATTCCCAATGGTGGTACAGTAGAGGATATGATCATAGGATAAGGGGGACCGGCTATGACAGAGAAAAAAGAAGTAATCAGTATCCTGGTAGATAACCAGTATAATGTACTGAGCCGAATCAGCAGTTTGATCGGTCGCCGGGGATTCAACATCGACACCATCACCGCATCGGCCACTCAGGATCCGGAAATCACCCGGATCACGATTGGGTTCACCGGTACGGAGCAGTCCCTGTCCCAGTTGCTGACCCAGATGGGCAAGCTGGAAATCGTCCGGGAGATTTTTGTCCTGGATCCGGCAGAAAGTGTGTTCCGGGAGCTGCTGCTGATCAAGCTGAAAGCCGATAAGTCGGTCCGAAGCGCCATCATCGAAATCGTGGACATTTATCGGGCCCGGATCATCGACCTGTCCAAGGATAGCATGATCATTGAACTGACGGGAGCCCCGGATAAAATCGACGGCTTTATGAAGATGCTGGATTGTTATGAAATGGTTGAATTCTGCAGAACGGGAGTTACCGGCATCCATCGGGGTGTTCGGGAATACACCCGGTTCGAGGATTGATCACATAGAAAGTCAACACTATATTATTTAAGAAAAAGAGGAGAAACAGGGAACATGATTACAAAATACTACGATTCGGACTGCAATTTAGGGCTGCTGAAGGGCAAGACCGTTTCCATTATAGGCTTCGGAAGCCAGGGCCATGCCCATGCACAGAACCTGAAGGACAGCGGCGTTGAAGTGGTCGTAGGACTCCGGAAGGATTCCGCCAGTTGGAAGCAGGCAGAGGAAGCAGGCCTCAAGGTAACAGAAGTGGAAGAAGCGGCCAAGGCTGGTGATTTTGTCATGATGCTGGTACCTGATGAAGTGGCGGCTAAGATCTATAACAGTCAGGTGGCTCAGCACATGAAGGAAGGCAACGTTCTGATGTTTGCCCACGGCTTCAATATCCATTACAGCCAGATTCAGCCCGCTGAGTACCTGGACGTCATCATGGTAGCCCCCAAAGGCCCCGGCCATACGGTTCGAAGCCAGTATCTGGAAGGCAAAGGCGTTCCCAGCCTGATTGCCATCCATCAGGATAAATCCGGCAAAGCCAAGGATTATGCTCTGGCTTATGCAGCGGGAATCGGAGCCGGTAGAGCGGGTATTTTGGAAACCTCTTTTAAAGAAGAAACCGAAACCGACCTGTTTGGTGAACAGGCTGTTCTCTGCGGCGGCGTAACCGAGCTGATGAAGGCCGGATTTGATACTCTGGTAGAAGCAGGATATGAGCCTGAAATGGCATACTTTGAATGTGTTCATGAAATGAAGCTGATCGTGGACCTGATCAACAGCGGCGGATTTGAAATGATGCGATATTCCGTGTCCAATACGGCTGAATACGGGGATTATGTAACCGGTAAGCGAATCATCACGGAAGACACCCGAAAAGAAATGAAAAAGGTGCTTGCTGAAATCCAGGACGGAACCTTTGCCAGCAAGTTCGTTGTTGAAATGAACAGTGCAAATAAGGCCGGATTCCTGGCAACCAGAAGGATGGAAGCGGATCACCTGATCTGCAAGGTAGGTCAGGACCTGAGAAAGATGATGAGCTGGCTGAAGAAATAAGACGGATCAGAACCACTTCCGGACAGGGCTGCAACGGCAGATCCGTCCGGAAGTTTCTTCATGGAAGGGAGAATAGTATGGAACGAAGAAGTGCAAAGGTAACTCAGGGAGTGGAACGGGCTCCCATGCGATCCCTGTTTTATGCCATGGGATACACGAAAGAAGAACTGGACCGGCCTCTGATCGGGGTCATTTCTGCTCACAGTGAAATCGTTCCCGGCCATATCAATCTGGATAAGATCGCCGATGCGGTGAAAGCCGGAGTTCGGATGGCGGGAGGAACCCCCATCCTGATGCCGGCCATCGGGGTCTGCGACGGGATTGCCATGGGCCACGAAGGAATGAAATACAGCCTGCCCAGCCGGGAGCTGATTGCCGACAGCGTGGAAACCATGACCATGGCCCACTGCCTGGACGGACTGGTGCTGGTGCCCAACTGCGATAAGATCGTACCGGGGATGATCATGGGGGCAGCCCGACTGAATATTCCTGCCGTTGTAGTTTCCGGCGGAGCCATGCTTCCCGGCCAGGTAGACGGAGGAGCCTTGAGCCTGTCCAATACCTTTGAAGCGGTGGGAGCCCGTAAAGCCGGCTTGATCAGTGATGAACAGCTGACGGAAATCGAACAGGGGTCCTGTCCCGGCTGTGGTTCCTGTTCCGGCATGTTCACGGCCAACAGCATGAACTGCCTTTCAGAGGCCATCGGCATCGCCTTGCCCGGAAACGGAACCATTCCTGCGGTTTACAACGGACGAATCATGCTGGCTAAGCAGGCGGGCATGGCCATCATGAACCTGGTGGAAAAGGGAATCACCACCCGGGACATTATCAACGAAAAATCCATCTGCAATGCCCTGGCCTGCGACATGGCCCTGGGCTGTTCTTCCAACAGCGTTCTCCATCTGCTGGCCATTGCCAACGAAGCAGGGATCTGCCTGGACCTGGAACTGTTCAACGAAATCAGCAACAAGGTTCCCAATTTGTGCCACCTGGCTCCGGTAGGGGACAAGCATATCGTGGATCTGTACTTTGCCGGCGGCATCCAAGCCGTCATGGCAGAGCTGGACAAGAAGGGCCATATTGATAAGAGCCTGATTACGGCAACTGGAAAGACGGTGGGAGAAAACATCGCCGGGGCCTTTATCAAGGATCCGGAAATCATTCGGCCCATCGACAATCCCTACAGTGAGACCGGCGGCATCGCCATCCTGTGGGGGAATATAGCCAAAGAAGGCTGCGTGGTAAAACGAAGCGCGGTAGCAGAAGAAATGATGATCCATCAGGGTCCTGCCCGGGTCTATGACAGCGAGGAAGCGGCCATAGCCGCCATTTACGACGGGTTGATCGTGCCGGGAGATGTGGTGGTCATCCGATACGAAGGGCCCAAAGGCGGACCCGGTATGCGGGAAATGCTGGGACCCACCAGCGCCCTGGCCGGCATGAAGCTGGATAAGGATGTTGCCCTGATCACCGACGGCCGGTTCAGCGGAGCCAGCCGGGGAGCTTCCATCGGCCACGTAAGTCCGGAAGCGGCAGCCGGCGGGGAAATTGCCCTGATTCAGGAGGGGGATACCATCAGCATCGACATCCCCGCCTCCAAAATCAACCTGGTGATCAGCGATGAGGAACTGGAAAAGCGAAGGGCCGCCTGGACCCCCAGGGAGCCGAAAGTTACCACCGGTTGGATCGGCCGATACGCCCGTCTGGTAACCTCCGCCAACACGGGAGCTGTATTGAAATAACCAACTTTTAGAACAGCTCCGCCAGTTGACGCGTTTTAAACAAAAAAAAGACCCTGTAAATCCTTGAAAACATTGGGATTACAGGGTCTTTTGCGTCGGCAGCTGCCGGCCGCCGCGTCAACTGGCGGAGCTGTTTATAAAATTGGTTTGTGGGTAAAAATAAAGTACAGGTTAATAAAGACAGGAGGTGGACGAGTGGCATTGCCAACGAAAATTCAACAAGAAGACGGAACGTCCATAAAGAAAGGCCAGTCTCAACCAAAGTCCTAATCGATGGCCATGGAAGGAAAACCCTATCCGGCATCAACACCAGACTCTGCAGAAGTCCTGGATAATAAGGTTAGAGAAATCACCATCGAGGTGATGGAGGCCTGAAAAACAATTGAATTATGGTAAAAATCAAGCTCCCTGGGGATATTTCTCCAAGGAGCTTTTATTTATGAGGGCATCATTCAAGATTCGTGATGTCTGTACTTAAAGCTCGATGTCGTTGGCCATCAGATCGATGAACTGGCGGGCAGCCCTGGGGCTCCGGCCTCCGCATAGAAGGGCGTGGGTCTCCGCCTTTTTATCCAGTTCCCGCCCCTTGATAGGCAAGCCCCGTTCTGTTGCAAGGTGATGAACGATTTCCAGGTAGGAATCCTTGTCCGGCCGTTCAAAGGTGATAAAAAGGCCGAATCGGGCGGAAAGGCTCATGGTTTCCTGCAGGGAATCGTTGACAAAAAGTTCTTCCTGAGACCGGTCCTTGAGAGACTCCTTGACCAGATGGCGCCGGTTGGTAGTGGCATAGATGACCACATTCTTCTTCACGGCCGTAGCTCCGCCCTCCAGAACAGCCTTCAGCATGGAAAAATCGTCATCATTTTTTGTGAAGCTCAGATCATCCACAAAGATGATAAAAAACAAGTGGGAGGAAGGAAGTAAATCCATGATTTCCGGCAAGAGGTGGAGTTGGTGCTTGTTGATTTCTACCAGTCGCAGCCCTCGATCCCGGAACTCGTTAGCGATGGCTTTGACGGTGGAACTTTTTCCGGTTCCCGCATCCCCGTACAGAAGGATGTTGGCGGCGCTTTTCCCTTCCAGCAAAGCCTCCGTATTCCGAATCACCAGATCCCGCTGTCGCTGATAGCCAATAAGATCGGAAAGCTTTTGATTGTCGGGATAACGAACCGGTATCAAGCCCTCTTGTCCATAATGGAAAAACCCGTACTGCCTATAAATGCCATAGCCGTGACCTTGGATAGCATCCAGGTACTCGGCAAAGGCCTTATGAAAATCCAAGATTTCAGTTTCGTAGGGAGGGAGAAGTTCCGGATGGAGGTGAAATGCCTTTAACTGGTCCGGGATGATGCGAGACAGCTCCTCCAAGGAGCTCAGTTCCCGATTCAAAGCCAGATCGAGAAACTCCGGTAAATTTTTCCCTTCCGCTTTTGCCCGGACAAAGAAATTATCGTCATCCAGAATTCTCTGAAGCAGGTATCGGGAGAAATTGGTAGTTTGAGGATATAGCCGGCGCAAAAATTCCGGATAGGAAGGGGAGAGGCTTTCTTCTTCCGCAGAACCAGATACCGACTCCTTCAAACTCTTTAAAAAACTGGTAATTACCGGATCCTCCAGCAGGTTTCGAAACAGGACCAGGCTTTCAATTTTTAATATTAATTCCCGGGATGGGGATGATTTTTTCATAGGACCTCCTATTGTGGTGGATCGGGATAAAATTTGCTGATTTTCCATTCAATTATATCCTAAAACACCAATGGGATGCAAAGAATGTTTTACAAAAAAATTTGTCTGTGATACAATAAAGTGATGAAAAAATTGTGAAGAAACACAAAAAGGAGAATCAACATGCTTACTCTGGATAAGATATATCACGCAAATTTTATTTTGAAAGACGCCGTTCGGACTACGGATTTGATCCTGGCTCCGAGCCTCAGCAGTGAGAACCAGGTCTACCTGAAGACGGAAAACCTCCAGGTGACCGGGAGCTTTAAGGTCCGGGGGGCATACTATAAAATCAGTCAGCTTACCGAAGAGGAAAAGGCAAAGGGGATCATCGCCTGCAGCGCCGGAAACCATGCCCAGGGAGTGGCCCTGGCGGCTCAGAAAAATAATATTCCCTGCATGATCTATATGCCCGACGGTGCACCCATCAGCAAGGTGGAGGCTACAAAAAGCTACGGAGCAGAAGTCTGCCTTTACGGAGATACCTATGACGATGCCTATGAAGAAGCCATGAAGCGTCAGCAGTTGGAAGGCAGAACCTTCATCCATCCCTTTGATGATGAAGATGTCATTGCCGGTCAGGGTACGGTTGGTCTGGAAGTCTTGGAACAGTTGAAAGAGGTTGATGCAGTAGTGGTTCCTATTGGGGGCGGAGGCCTGATCAGTGGAATCGCTTATGCCATCAAGCACCTGAAGCCGGAATGCCGGATCATTGGTGTCCAGGCGGCCGGCGCAGCCAGCATGTATGAATCGGTAAAATGCGGAGAAAAGACCTGCCTGGCTTCGGTGGATACCTTTGCCGACGGGATTGCCGTCAAAATGCCGGGCACCAACACCTTCCTGCAGATCCGAGATTATGTGGATGAAATCGTCACCGTTACCGATGATGAGATTGCCGCAGCCATCTTGATGCTGATGGAAAAACAGAAACTGGTGGCCGAGGGAGCCGGAGCTGTTTCTGTTGCTGCCAGCATGTTTGGAAAGATTCCCCTGTCGGGCAAAAAAATAGTTTGCATTGTCAGCGGTGGCAACATCGATGTCAATATTCTCAACCGGGTCATCACCCGGGGCATGGTCATGAGCGGCCGAAGAAGCACGGTGATTATTGCCCTGATTGATAAGCCGGGTCAGTTATTGGGAGTAGCGGAAGCCATCAGCAAGAAAGGTGGCAACGTCATCGCAGTCCATCACGACAGCAGTGATCCCAATATGTCCATCAACAGTTGTTTCTTGAAGGTTGTCATGGAAACCAGGGACCATGAACAAGTCCAGGAAATAAAGGATGAATTAACAAAGAGAGGATTCCAGTTAGTCAGGGAAAAAGACTGATTTTTGGTATTTCTTTGCTCTGTTCCTTCTTGGGATTTGACAGAACCGGCACAGCTGTTATAAAATAATCAAGCAACTACATAGTAGTTCCGAGTCGCTGCAGTCTAAGGCCAAGGGCTATGACGGGCGACCAATGGGTTCGGCGAGAAATCGCCGTGCCTCCCGCATTGGAAAGGAATTGCAGCTGGGCCTAAGCGCGCAATCCTACCCTTTCGGCGAAAGCAGAAAGGTTTTTTTGATTCTTATCAGAAAAGAGGAGTGAAAACATGAAAACAAGCAAGAAAAGATGGTTGGCAATTTTAATGGTTCTGGCTATGGCCTTCTCCCTGGCTGCCTGCGGCGGCGGGGAAGCAGAAGCCCCGGAAGCTCCCGAAGCAGAAGGTCCTTCAGAAATTCAGGGCAAGATCATTCTGGCCACCACCACCAGCACGAAGGACAGTGGACTTTTGGATTACATTTTACCTGAATTTACCTATCAGACCGGATGGGAAGTGGACGTTATTTCCGTTGGATCCGGAGAAGCTATGGCTATGGGTGAAGCCGGAGAAGCGGATGTTCTGCTGGTCCATTCTCCCAAGGATGAGGCTGCCTTTGTAGAAAAGGGCCATGCTGACGCTGACGGAAGATTTGATGTCATGTACAATGATTTTGTTATCGTCGGTCCCGCCGATGACCCGGCTGGTGTCAAGGCTGCAGCAGCCAGCGATGCCATCGCCGCATTTACCGCTATTATGGAAAAGGAAGCAACCTTTATCTCCCGAGGCGACAACTCCGGAACTCACAAAAAGGAACTTTCCATCTGGGAAAAAGCCGGTCTTCAGCCTGCTGGAGAGTGGTACGTGGAAGCCGCTGCCGGTATGGGTGATGTCATCACCATGGCCGATGAAAAAATGGGATATACCATCGCTGACCGGGCTACCTGGCTGGCAGTAGGCGGAAATACACAGCTGCAGATTGTCAGTGAAAAAAACCCTTCCGGAATCCTGAACAATCAGTATGGTGTCATCTGCGTCAACCCGGAAAAGAATGAGCTGATCAACGCTGACGGGGCTAAAGCTTTCCAAAACTGGATTCTGTCTGCAGAGACCCAGGAACTGATCGGAACCTTTGGTACGGAAGAATTTGGTGCTCCTTTGTTTACCCCTAACGCTGCGAAATAAGGAATTAATTTATGGACGTGATTTCGGCGGGCATTGCCCAGGCATTCAGATTAATATTATCGGGAGATCAGGAAATAGTCGGGATAATAGGCCTGTCCCTTTTTGTTTCCTTTAGTTCCGTCATTCTGTCAACCTGCCTGGGGATGCCTGTGGGAATCCTACTGGGGACCCATTCCTTCCGGGGAAAAGGGGTCGTTTTAAGAATTATCTACACCTTTATGAGTCTGCCTCCGGTCATCGCGGGGCTGACTGTTTTTTTGATTCTGATGCGGCGAGGTCCTTTGGGATACCTGCAGCTGAACTATACACCAACCGCCATGATCATCGCCCAAATCTGTCTGGTCACCCCCATTATCATCGGGCTGATCTACAACCTGGTTCGGGAAAAAGCGCCGGTGGTCAATCGGCTAGGCATCACCTTGGGAGCAGGCCGACTGGAAATCATGTTTCTAATGATCCGGGAAATGCGGATCGGCCTGACAGCCGCCGTGGTCAGCGGCTTTGGACGGGCTATATCCGAGGTGGGGGCCGTCATGATCGTCGGGGGAAACATCAAGGGAAAGACCCGGGTCATGACCACCTATATTACTGAGTTGA
Organism: Firmicutes bacterium UBA5559; assembly: GCA_002425705.1. Lineage (GTDB taxonomy): Bacteria > Bacillota > Clostridia > Peptostreptococcales > Anaerovoracaceae > UBA5559. The sequence continues at coordinate 21,471 of DIMT01000017.1, read as the reverse complement.
AATCAATGGGGGATTACAGCAGAGCCATTGCCATCGGCATCGTGCTGCTGATCATCGCCTTTGTTATAAATGCCATTCTCTATAATTTTCAGGAAAGGGAGGGCAAATAGATGGAACTGGAAATCAGAAAACTGGTCCGGGACTATGGAACGAAAAGAGTTCTGGACCTGGAATCGGTTACGATAGAAAAAGGGACCAGAACCGCCATCATCGGACCCAATGGAGCGGGTAAATCCACTCTTCTCAACATTGTCAGCCGGATTGATGTGGCTACCGAGGGAGAAGTTGTCTACGAATCGGAGGATCCCCGGCTGGTCACCCAGGTGTTCCAGCAGCCCTATATGCTTCGGACATCGGTGGAGAGAAATATTCAGTACCCTCTTAGGCTCAGAAACTGGCCGGAAGAAGGGATGAAGAAGCGAAGCAACGAATTAATGGAAGATCTGGGGCTTCTGGATTTACGACATCAGAAAGCCTGGAAGCTTTCCGGCGGAGAAACCCAAAAGGTGGCATTGGCCCGGGCCCTGTCCTTTCAGCCATCCCTGCTGCTATTGGATGAACCTACCGCCAACATCGATCCGGCAACCACCGCAGAAATCGAAGAAATGCTGCTGAAGATCAACCGGGAGGAAGGGACTACTATCCTCTTTGTTACCCACAACCTGGCTCAGGCCCGTCGGGTCTGCAATCGGCTTCTTTTTCTCGACAAAGGAAAACTGGTGGAATCAGGAGATTGCCAAGAAATCCTTCAGAATCCAAAAGAGGAAAAAACCCGTCGTTTCATCGCCGGGGAATTGCTGATATAATAAGACAAGCACATGGAAATAAGCAAAATAGAAATGGATATAATGAAAATGGGACCTATTTGGATCCCAACAGGAGAAGTCTATGAACCTACTGAAAGTCGATACCATTGAGCAAGTAAAGGAAAAACTGCATCCCTATTTTTCCGGCATGAGCCGAACTACAGAAGAAGTTCCCCTGTTTGAGGCCGTGGGCCGGTATCTGGCAGAGGACTTGATGGCCCCTTCCGATATTCCGGAAACAGACCGGTCGGTGGTGGACGGGTATGCGCTTAAAGCCTCCGAGACCTTCGGGGTTTCCGAATCCTCCCCGGCCCTGCTGGAACTCATCGGGGAAGTAGAGATGGGCAAGGCGGCGATCCACTTGGTAGAGCCGGGCAAGGCCGTATATGTACCCACCGGGGGCATGGTTCCCGGGGGAGCAGATTCCGTGGTCATGATCGAATATGTGGAAAAAATGGATGAACATAATCTGGCCGTCTACGGTTCCGTGGCTCCCGGAGCCGGAATCATGAGAAAGGGAGACGATTTCCGTAAAGACCAGGTCCTCTACCGACAAGGCCATCGGATCAGCAATCGGGATGTGGGGTTGCTGGCTGCCATGGGCCATGCCTTTGTGACCGTTTTCAGCCGTCCGGTTGTAGCCATCATCTCCACCGGGGACGAGGTGGTGAGCATCATGGAAGAACCGGGACCAGGGCAGGTTCGAGATATCAATTCTTATTCCCTGGCCGCTTTGGTGACCAGTCTGGGGGGTAAGGTGGGAACGGTGGCGCTTCTTCGGGATTCCCGGGAAGATCTCCGAAACATGGTTCAGGAAGCCCTGCGGAGGAATCACATCGTCCTGATTTCCGGGGGCAGCTCCGCCGGGTTCAAAGATTATACCGCTGCAGTCATCAATGAGATGGGTTCTCCCGGTGTTCTCACCCACGGCATTGCCATGAAGCCGGGCAAACCGACCATCGTTGGGGTCATCAAGGATGAACATTGCTGCTGTCATGAACGGGCCAGCTTAATAGTAGGATTACCGGGCCACCCAATGGCTGCCGTGATTTCCTTTCGCGCCGTTGTAGAGGATTTTATCCGCAAATATTATTTCTGCAATGAAGAAGAACCCATGACCATACCCGCCCGGATGACGGAAAATATCCACGGCGGGGAAGGACGGGAAACCTTTACCATGGTTCGGCTCCGGAAAGCAGAGGAAGGATGGGAAGCAGAACCCATTCACGCCAAGTCCGGATCTATTTCCCAGCTTCGCTACGGGGATGGATTTCTGAGGATGCCGGCTCTTTCGGAAGGAGTAACCAAGGGGCAGCTGGTGGAAATCAGGCTCTGGAATGAGGTGTAGCATGAATCGGAATGTATATCTGACCATAACGGACCTGGAAGAAGCGGTAAACCTTTTTCTGGATAAGATCGGTCCCTGCCGGGCCTCCATAAAAGAAGAATGGATTCCGGTTCAGGAAAGCCGGGGACGGATTCTGAGCCAGCCGGTTTTTGCCCGCTTATCGTCGCCCAACCACAACGCGGCAGCCATGGACGGCATCATGGTGAAAGGGGAAAAAACTTACCTGGCCACCGAATCCAATCCCGTGATTCTGGAAAGAGGACGGGATTTCGAATACATCAATACGGGCCACATCCTTCGGGACCCTTATGATGCTGTCATTATGATCGAGGATGTGATTCTGCTGGAGGAGCAGGAAGCCGGCCTAGTGGAAAGCCGGGGCGGAAAGGAAATGCTGGGTCATGAAGCGGACCGGGTTAAGATATTACTGCCTGCTTCTCCCTGGCAGCACATCCGACCTATCGGAGAAGATATCGTGGCCGGAGAGATGATCCTGCCGGAGCATCACCAGATCCGTCCCCAGGATATCGGGGCCCTGATGAGTGGTGGCATCACCAGCCTTCCGGTGTTTGAAAGAATTGCTGTTGGCATTATGCCCACCGGATCGGAAATCAGTGATGATTATCAGCACCTGGAGCAGGGCAAGATCTTTGATACCAATTCCTGGACTTTTAAGGCTATCGTAGAGGAAGTCGGATGCCTGGCCACCCGGATCAGTCCCGTTCCCGACGAGTATGATACCCTGAAAAATGCCCTGTTGGACTTGTTGAAGGATAATCATCTGATCGTCATCAATGCCGGATCTTCAGCGGGAAGCAAGGATTTTACCGCTGCTATCATTCAGGAACTGGGGGAAGTGACACTCCACGGGATTGCCATTAAACCGGGGAAGCCGACGATTTTGGGCATGGTTCAGGGAAAACCGGTAATCGGAGTTCCCGGATATCCGGGTTCTGCCTATCTGGTTTTTGAAGAAGTGGTGCTCCCGATTCTGCGATCCCTGAATCATCAGTCGGAGATTTCAAGAATCAAAAAGAAAGCGGTCCTGTCCCGCCGGTTGGTTTCTTCCCTCAAGCATCGGGAATACGTCCGGGTCACCCTTGGGAAGGTGGGAGACCGTTTGATTGCAACACCTCTGAACCGGGGAGCCGGAGCAACCATGACTCTGGTCAAAGCGGATGGAATGCTGGTCATTCCTAAAAATGCTGAAGGGTACGATGCCGGGGAAGAAGTGGAAATCGAGCTTCTTGAAGATTTAAAAACCATTGAAAGCACCCTGGTTTCCATCGGGAGTCATGATCTGCTGATGGATTACATCGGGAGCATGATGAAGGGATTTAAGCTATCCTCCACCCATGTGGGGAGCATGGGCGGGGTCATGGCTCTCATGCGCGGTGAAACCCACATGGCCCCCATTCATCTGCTGGATGAAGAAACCGGGGAGTATAATAGAGGAACCATAAACCGGTATCTGTCCGGCAAAGCCTTCCTGATCAAGGGAGTCAAGAGGGAGCAGGGACTGATGGTGGCACCCGGCAACCCAAAGGTAATCCGAGATCTGAAAGATCTCACCCGGAAGGATGTGCTCTTTGTCAATCGCCAGCGGGGTTCCGGCACCAGGGTTCTGACCGATTACCTGCTGAAGAAGGAAAACCTCAATTCCGCTGACATACAGGGATATGACCGGGATATGACCACCCATATGGCAGTGGCAGCAGCCGTGGCCAGCGGGACTGCAGACACCGGAATAGGGGTTTATTCAGCCGCCAAAGCCATGGGACTGGATTTCATTCCCATCGGATTTGAGGACTATGATTTTGCCGTTGCAGAAGAATTGAGGGGCTCTCCCATGATCCGATCCTTTGTCCAGGTCCTGGAGAGCCGGGAATTTGAAGCATTGCTGAAGGAGCTTGGTGGTTATGAGCGAACAATTTAAGAACCGCTATCAGCGGAACATGAATACCTTTACCCCGGAAGAAAACCGGAGAATGAAAGATTTTAAGATCTGTGTCATCGGATGCGGAGGCTTGGGTGGTCATATCATTGAGATGCTGGCCCGGCTGGGAGTGGGGCAGATTACAGCAGTAGACGGGGACGTTTTTGATGAAACCAACCTGAATCGGCAGCTGTTGTCGAAGGAAAGCCTCATCGGAAAAGAAAAGGCCCTGGTGGCAGAGGACCGGATCCGGGAGGTCAACCGTGAAGTCCGGGTGAATCCGGTGGTGGCCTTTGTCAAGGAAAATAATTGCCGGGAAATCATCCGGGGCCATGATCTGGTCATCGATGCTCTGGATAACATGCCTTCCCGGAAAATCGTGGCCGCCGGCTGCCGGGAGGAAAAAATAGCACTGGTTCATGGAGCCATTGCTGGGTGGTATGGCCAGGTGGCTGTGATCCGGCCAGAGGACAGAATCCTGGAAACAATCTACCCGGAAAACGAAGAAAAGGGAGCAGAAACCGAGTTGGGAAATCCTTCCTTCACTCCGGCCCTGGTGGCTTCCATTCAGGTGGCGGAGGCCATGAAGGTTCTCTTCCGAAAGGGTGAAACCCTGGAGGGACGAATGCTGGTACTGGATTTACTCCATCATCAATACGAGGTCTTTGAGTTTTAACTCAAAGACCTCGCTTTTTCTTGCCGGGCATTCCCGGATTCAGGATCGCTATTTCAGTTTCAGAGCCCGCATGGCGTTGAGGATGGCCAGGACCGTGACCCCAACATCGGCGAAAACGGCTGCCCAAATGGAAGCCAATCCCAGAGCTCCAAGTATCAGGACGCCAAACTTGATGACCAGAGCGATGGCTACATTCTGGCGGGCGATTTTCAGAGTACCCCGGGCAATTCGGATGATGACTGGAACCTGAGAGGGCTGATCATTCATGATGACCACATCGGCGGCTTCGATGGCCGCGTCGGAGCCCAGACCGCCCATAGCGATGCCCACATCGGACCGGGCCAGGACAGGAGCGTCGTTGATGCCGTCTCCCACAAAAGCCAGGGTGCCTTTTCTGTCCGGATCCGCCAGGATTTTCTCCACAATGGATACTTTGTCACCAGGCAGCAGGTGGGCATAGGTCTCGTCGATGCCCAGTTCTGTGGACACATCCTCTGCGATATCGGATTTATCTCCCGTCAGCATGACGGTTTTTTTCACTCCGCTGCTCCGAAGGAGGCTCAGGGCATCCCGGGCGTCCTCCCGCAGTTGGTCGGAGACGGTGATGGTTCCAGCATATCGCCCGTCTACAGCCAGATGGATCAAAGTTCCTTCCATGCCAGCATGAAAGCCATTTACTTGGTTAGCTTCCATCAGCCGGCTGTTCCCGGCAAGAACAGCCTGTCCATCAATCCGAACGCTGATTCCCTGGCCTGGAATCTCCCTGGAATCGGTGATCCGATCCGGAGCAAGAGGTCCCTTGTAATGCTGCTTCAGGGGTTGGGAGATTGGGTGATTGGAGTGATATTCGGCTAGAGCGGCCATTTCTGTCAGCTGCTCTTTGGTAAAGCCTTTCGCTGGGTAAATCCCTGCCACCTGAAATTCTCCCTTGGTCAGGGTCCCGGTTTTATCAAAGACCACCGTTTCTGTTTTGGCCAAAGCTTCCAGATAATTGCTTCCCTTGACCAGAATGCCGGCATGGGAAGAAGCACCGATTCCTGCAAAGAAGGTGAGGGGTACAGAGATCACCAGGGCGCAGGGGCAGGAGATGACCAGGAAGGTCAAAGCCCGGTAAAACCAGTCGCTGAAGGCGGCACCTTCGATCAGCAGGGGGGGGACCAGAGCCAGAAGAAGGGCAGATACGACCACTACCGGGGTATAGACCCGGGCGAAGCGGGTAATAAAGGCTTCAAAATCCGCTTTTTTATCACTGGCGTTTTCCACCATATCCAGAATCCTGGCCACGGTGGATTCGGAAAAAGGCCGGGTGACTTCTACGGTCAGAACCCCGGATATATTGATGCATCCGCTGATGACTTCGTCTCCCGATGTCACGTCCCGAGGGATGGATTCACCGGTCAGAGATCGGGTGTCCAAAGAAGAAGAGCCTTCCAGGATCTTGCCATCCAAAGGAACCTTCTCTCCCGGGCGAATCAGAATCTGCTGACCAGGAAGGACCAGGGAAGGATCGGTGGTGCGGACCTGCCCATCCTGAAGAAGATTGGCATAGTCGGGACGGATATCCATTAGCTGGGCGATAGACCTTCTGGATTTGTTCACGGCATAGGATTCGAAGAGTTCCCCGACCTGATAAAAGAGCATGACCGAGACCGCTTCCGGGTATTCCCCCAGGACAAAGGCCCCAATAGTGGCGATGGACATGAGGAAATTTTCGTCAAAAACCTCACCGGCCAGGATGTTCTGAAAGGCGGATTTCAACGTTCCATAGCCTACCAGCAGATAGGCGGGAAGGAAGGAGATCAGGGACCATACCCCTGTCAGGGGCAGAAAAAGGGCGATGATCATCAGTGCCAGGGCAGTCAGGATTCGTTGAATCTTTCTTCGCTGTTCCCTGGTGATGGCATGGATGTTTTCAGCGGGAGAAGCCTTCATTGCTTCGCAGCCGGCGCAGCAGGAATCTCCGTTTTTGCAGTTGTTTTTCATAAAAGTTACCTTTCGTATTTTACGGCAGGGGTTCGTTATAATCGCTCCATTGCCGGGTGATAACATTTTTCCGTACAGTTGAGCTCGAAGGTGGCATCGATGATCCGGTGGACCAGCCGGGCCTCCGTCGTATCGGCCAGGGTGTAATGGACTTCCTTGCCCTGCCTGCGGGTGGCCAGCAAGCCAGACTGCTTCAGGATCCGAAGGTGATGAGAAACGGCAGGAGCGCTCATCTCCAATGCCGCACCGATGTTGGTGACGCAGTCTTCGCTGTGGCAGAGCAGCCATAGGATCTTGAGCCGGGTGCTGTCGCTGATCAGCTGAAAGGTGTCCGACATTTTTAAAAAGGTCACTTCATCGGGCAGGGATGCGGCCAGCCGGCTCATCTCCGTTCCGTGATCGTGGGGAAGCTGTATTTTGCTTGACATAGAAACCTCCGTAAGTAAAATATTGAATTAATCAATTAAACAAACGTTTAATTGATTATCATTATAAAACCCTGTCGGCGGATTGTCAACAGGGTTTTTTCGGCTCAAGACGATGTTTCGTTCCGCCAGGCTTCTATCAGGCAGGAAAGGGCCATTGACAACTGGTCCAGAGGAATCTGATTGAAATAGAGAATCAGGGAGACCATATTGTTCTCGGATAACCGGGCCTTATCCGTAAACCGGGAAGCCCGTTCCAGATGGATTCCCAGCCGGGCCCCCTGACGGCAAAGGGTTTCCGGATCTTTGGCAGTGTGGATGTTCAAGATGATATTGACCCCGGAATTGGTGTTGACGGCGGTGATGAAACCGGCGGCCTCTCTGGCAAACAAGCTGCTGACCATTGACAGCTTCTGGGAGCAGTGACTGCGAAGCTTCCGGATGCCGGTCTGATACTGGCCTTTCTCCATATAAAGGGCCAGCGCCAGTTGTTCCGCCTTAGAACAGGTCTGGGTATAGTCGGACTTTTGCCGCTGAAAAATATCCGCCATGGAATCGGGCAGGATCATGTAGCTGATTTTAACCGATGGATAGAGAGTAGAGGAGAAGGAACCCAGATAAACGACCCGCTGATCCGTATCCAGTCCCTGGAGAGCCGGAATGGGACGGCCGAAGTAGCGAAGTTCGCTGTCATAATCATCTTCGATGATGATGCTGTTGTTTTCTCTTGCCCAGGCCAGCAGCTCATATCTTCGGCCGATGGGAATCACCGCTCCTGTGGGGAACTGATTGGAGGGATTTACATAGACTGCCGAGGGAGTTCCGGAAGGCAAATCTTCAATCCGGATGCCGGTTTGATCCACAGGAACCTGGACAAGATGGAAGCCCCGATCCCGGAAACTGTTTTTTACCGGCAGATAGCAGGGATCCTCCAGGACTACCCGAAACACGGAGAGCTGCCGCAGGATGATAGACAATTGTCCGGTAATCTGCTGGGTGCCGGCTCCGATGACAATTTGGGAAGGCTGGCAAACCACGCCTCGGGATTGATAAACGTATTTGGCTATTTCCCTTCGAAGAGCCGCCTCTCCCTGGGGATCCCCCTCGAAAAACAGGAGGCTGGTATGCTCCGTCAGGATCTGATTCATGCATTTTTTCCATTTGTTGAAGTCAAAGGTAGCCGGGTCGTAAAAGTAGGGATTCTTCAGTTCGGAAAAAGAGTCCTCCCCTCGGCGGAGTGGATATCCGGGAAATCCGGCACCGGAAGGTACCTGGCTGACGAAATAGCCGGAGCCCTGACGGCTGGATATGTATCCTTCCACCTGAAGCTGATCATAGGCAAGACCGATGGTGGTGATGCTGATGCCCAGATCTTTTGACAGAGACCTTAGGGAAGGCAGCTTCTCTCCACCCTGTATGCTGCCGGACAGGATGTTGTCCCGAATGTACTGGTAGAGCTGGATGTAAAGGGGTGTCGGATCCTCCGGCCTGAGGCAGGGCATGATTTGTATCAAAGGGAAACCTCCTAACTGTATATATAAATATATTAAAAAGTGACTATTTTATTAATTACAATACTAGCGTATCATAATGATTGAAATAGTCAATATTATTTTAAATCTTTATTTTAAAAGTACAAACGGCACAATGAAAGAGCAGAGAGGTAAAAAGACATGCAGCTTTATGACAGAACACAAAAAATAGTACTGACCGGATTGATGACTGCGCTGATTACAGTTTCCACCATGGTCATCGCCCTGCCGGTTCCCTTCACCAATGGCTACATCCATCTGGGGGACAGCATGATTTTTCTTGCAGTCCTGATTCTGGGCTGGAAATACGGGGCTTTTGCTGCCGGAGTAGGTTCCGCTCTTGCAGACATCTTCTTATCCTATGTACACTGGGCCCCCTGGACCTTCGTAATCAAAGCCCTCATGGCGGTGGTCATGGGACTCATCATTCAGCAGTGCATGAAGGATAAGCGGTTTACGGCCCTTTTCAGCCTGGTAATCGGCGGAGTCTGGTTGGCATTCAATTTCGGTGTTAAGAAGATTGTAGACATGGAAGCAGCCGCCAATGCAGAAAGGCTTTTTGAGGATGCCGGAGTTTCGTCGGTGACAGAGCTGGGAGAATTTATCAATAATGTCCAGAGTCAGCTGATGATCATCGCCCTGGCCATCCCGGTGGTCCTGGCCCTTATATCAATCCTAGTCCGAAAAAAAGAAAACATCTTTATTCCCTTGTATCAGGTGCTGGCTATGACCGCAACCGGTCTGTGGATGGTATTCGGCTACTATATCGCCGGTGGGATTCTTTATGGAAATTTTGCCGTTTCTGCTTTCAGCATTCCCGCAAATATGCTACAATTTATCGGTGGATTCCTGATTGCTGTTCTGGTAGCAGGAGGATTGATGAAAACTCCGGCCCGAAAGTTCTTTACCTATAAATCAATGGAATCCCGATAAAAGGGAGAAGGAAATTATGCAGATCATTATCGCCGGTTGCGGAAAAGTCGGTGCACAATTTGCCCGGATCATGTCAGAAGAAGGTCATGAAATCGTGGTAATCGACAGCAGCGCTGAGAATCTCCGGCAGCTTGGCCCCGGTTTTCATGGAGTCACGGTTCTTGGAATCCCCATCGATGAAGATGTTCTCAAACAGGCCGGTATAGAAAGTGCGGATGGCTTTGCAGCTGTTACGCCCAACGATAACCTCAATATGATGGCCTGTCAGATCGCCAAGGAAATTTTTCATGTGCCAAGAATCTTTGCCCGGGTCCAGGATCCGGTCAAGGAGCAGGTGTTTTATCAGTTTGGTGTTCATACGGTCTGCCCTACGGAGATGGCGGTGCAGGAGTTTCGAGCACTGATGATGGGGGAATGCAGCCTCAGGACTGTTTATCTGGATAACACTGGTATTGATTTTATCTATGAACGGGTTAGGGAAAAATGGACCGGCAAGCTGATGAGGGATATAACGGTTCCGAAGGATGCCCATCTTTTGGGTGTCATGAAGGATGGAAACCTGGTGTTCTTCAACCCGTCCCAAAAACTGGCTTTTGATGACGAACTGGTTTTTGTAAAGAAAATTTAATTGGGGCGGAAGGAATCGAAAAGGAGCAGGATCCATGAATATCATGATTGTTGGAGGAGGTAAGGTAGGCTACTACCTGGCAAAGACTCTTTTGTCCTTCGGCCATAAAGTAAGCGTTATAGAATTGAAACGAGAAACCTGTCAGAAGGTAGCAGATGAATTGAATATACCGGTATTCATGGGAGATGCTACAAAATATGATATTTTGAAGAACGGGGATGCCGGGAAAACGGACATTTTTATTGCTGTAACCGGCCAGGATGAGGACAACCTCATTTCCTGCCAATTGGCCAAGAATAATTTCCGGGTGGGGAAAACCATTGCCCGGGTCAACAATCCGAAGAATGCCAATGTATTTATCAAGCTGGGAGTGGATATTCCCGTCAGCAGCACCACGGTCATTGCGGATCTCATTGAGCAGGAAGTGGATTATGCCGGGATGAAAACCTTAACCAGCATAAAAAATGACCGGATTGTTGTAACAGAAATACAAATAAGGAAGTCGTCACCTGTCTATAACAAAAAAGTGATGGATATTCGGATGCCCAAGGACTGCCTTTTGGTATCCGTCATTAAAAACGATGAAGTTCTTAAGCCAGGCAACCATCTGGTGCTGATGGAAGGTGATTCGGTAATCGTCGTTTCCGATTCGGACAATAAAAAATATTTAAAAGAACTTTTCGTTGGTTGATCTCCAACTGAAGAAGCCAGGCCGAGAAAGGCCTGGCTTTTTCTATCCAACCATAATTTTCCCTTCCGGGTATACCGTGTTCTGAAGTTTTTTGTTTTCCTTCAGGGCGATGGCGATGGCGAAGCTGAGGGGACCAACCCGGCCCAGGAACATGGTGAAGATCAGAATGACTTTGCTGATATCAGAAAGCTCCGGCGTGATACCGGTGGAGAGGCCTACCGTACCAAAAGCGGAGGTCACTTCAAAAAGAGCCTGCACAAAGGGAATGCCTTCGACTCCGGAAAGAATGCTGGTCATGACGAATATCATCAACATGGACAAACCAGTAATGGCCAGAGCTTTATTCACCACCATCTGGGGAACGTTCCGCTTTAGAATGATGGTTTCATCGTTACCCCGGATATTGGAAAAAATAGCAATCATTAGAATTCCGAAGGTGGTTACTTTAATTCCACCTCCCGTCGAGCCCGGTGCGGCCCCGATGAACATCAGAAAAATTGTTGTGATCAGCGACATCTCCCGCATTTCTCCAGTGGGGATGGAGTTATAGCCGGCGGTTCTGCTGGTAACCGACTGAAAGAGGGAAGCGTTGACTTTTTCCATGGCAGAAAGGTTTCCCATGGTCGCAGGGTTTGAGCCCTCTGCAAAATAGAAATATACGGCACCTATAACAATAAGTGATAAGGAAATAATCAGTACCAGTTTAGTGTGAAGATACAGGGTTCTGGTTTTCCTGAAATCGTACAAATCTTTCCAGACGATGAATCCCAGACCGCCGGTGATAATCAGAAAGGATATGGTGTACAAAACAAGAGGACTGTCGTTAAATTCCGTCAGGCTGCGATAATTACCGAATAAATCAAAACCGGCATTGCAAAATGCCGAGATGGAATGAAATGCTGCCAGGTAAAACCCGCGAAGGCCATACAGGGGAACAAAACTGAAGGAGAGCAGGACGGCCCCGGCAAACTCAAAACCGAAGGTGATGCGGATGACGCTCCGGATCATCTGAAGCACATCGGAGAAGTTGTAGTCGCTGATGGATTCCTGAGCCAATATTTTCCCTCGCATGCTGATTTTCCTGCCCAGCAGGACGGAAAAGAAGGTTGCCAGTGTTACCATGCCAAGACCACCGATCTGGATCAAGGCCAGGATGACCAGCTGGCCAAAGGTGGACCATTGGGTGAGGGTGTCGGCAATCACCAATCCGGTGACACAGGTGGCGGAGGTGGCGGTAAACAAGGCATCCAGAAGCTGGATGCTTTCCCCGCTTCGGGATGCGGAAGGAAGGGTGAGTAAAAGAGTTCCGGTCAGGATGATCAGGGCAAAGCTGAAGACGATGATCCTGGTAGAGGAAAGGGATTTCACCCAATTCTGTATTTTTTTAGCTAGTTGCATTGGAAAGTTCTCCTTTTAAATAGGTTGCCAGGTATTCGGATGCTTCCAGCTCTTTGCGCAGAATTTTTTTTGCTCCCCTTGCGAGGGTAAGGCCAGGGCTTTCCGGATTTTGTATCAGGTCAGAAGCCAGATGCAGCACGATGCTTCGGCTGTCCAGATCTCTTTGAATCTTCAGAAGGTCTTCCTTAATTCTATCCAGCAGAGTCTTCTTGTTACTTTGCCCTTTCGGGTTCGAGCTTCGATGAGCTTCGATTGATTGGCGAAGACGGTGATTCAAAATATCCCGGGTGTAGATGATCTCTGGATCCAGCTGGAAGATTTCTGCGGCTGCATCGGCTCCCGGAATATCTTTTTTGGGGAAGTCCCCCCGTGAAAAAGAAAAAGAATGGCCGTCAAATACCTGGAACTGCTTCATAGTGTCCAGATAACCAAGGCGAAGGATCCGCCGGGAATTGACTTTGTCAAAAACCAGGAAATTCCCCAGGTCCCAGGAGGAGGAGATGACAGTAATATGCTGGGCGGCCACGTCCTTGGGGATTTTTTTAATCCCGATGGCATCCAGGTCAACGGCAATGATTCGTTTGGCACCCAGATCCATTGCAAGCTGGATCGGCAAGTTGTCCGAGTATCCACCGTCAATAAATTTTTTATCACCGATTTCAACTGTTTTGACTGCCGGAAAGCAAGCGGCACTGGCCAGGATGAAATCCGACATCTGACCTGCCGGGATGTCCTGCTTTTTTAGATTATAGGGAATCATAGCCGGATACTCTACAGCCACCAGGCCGTATTCCACGGGAGACTGGCGGATGTTTTCTTCCTCCAGGTGCTGATTCAGCATTTTTTTCAGTCCGGTAACGTCGGCGCCTCCCCTGGTCAGGATTTCCTTGGCGTAGGCATTCAGCTGATCCACCGGCATACCGGCAATGTTGAAGTTGAAGTCAAAGTGATCTGAGATTTTTTTCTCTTCCCCCACATCAAAGACCATGTGGGTCTCCAGCTCCCGCCACAAATCCACAGCCAGGTCGAAGGAACCCTGACAGACCAGAGCCCCGTTTATGGCTCCTACCGAGGTGCCGGTTACCACGTCGATTCCGATTCCCAGTTCCCGCAGTGCCTGCCAAACCCCTATTTCATAAGCTCCCCGGGAACCACCGCCCCCCAGTACCAATCCAGTTTTCATCTTGCCCTTTCTCCTCTCAGCGGGGCTCCCCGCTGACTCTATTATAAACCCCGGAAAAAAACAGTACAACACCGAATAAAGAAAGAGAAAAAGCCTTGTACACACAGGGGTTAAGGGATATAATGAAAGAACAAATGTTCTGATTGGGAGGCGTGGGCTATGGCAGAAAACCTGATGAATAAACTGAAAATCCTGGCGGACAGTGCCAAATTTGATGTATCCTGCTCTTCCAGCGGATCCTCCGGGGAGGGAACAGGAAAGATGGGCAGTACCCACATGGCCGGAATCTGCCACAGTTGGTCGGCGGACGGACGCTGCATCTCCCTGCTTAAAATCCTGTTCACCAACAACTGTGTTTACGATTGTGCCTACTGCGTCAATCGCCGGAGCGCCCAGACGGAGCGGGCTTCCTTTGAACCGGAGGAACTGGCCCGGCTGACCATGGAGTTTTATCGGAGAAATTACATTGAAGGACTGTTCATCAGTTCTGCAGTGGAAGTCTCTCCAGACCATACGGGTGAGCGGATCCTGGCCTGTCTGGATCTTCTCCGCAATCAGTACGGCTTTGCAGGATACATCCATGCCAAGCTGATTCCCGGCATGTCGGCAGAGCTTATTCATCAGATCGGCCTTCGGGCAGACCGGCTCAGCATCAACATCGAACTGCCCACGGAAGAGGGCCTGAAACGGCTTGCCCCTCAAAAGCAGCTTCAGAGTATCTTGAAGCCCATGAATCAGATTACCAACACCATGATGGAACAGAAGACCCTGAAAGCTCCAGGCCACATGCATCCCCTGATGGATCCCTCCGTCAGCCAGACCACCGCTTTAGACCTTTCCGGAAGCCGGCGCCGGTTCGCTCCGGCGGGACAGACTACCCAGATGATCATCGGAGCAACCGGGGAAACAGATCAGCAGATCATCCATACCAGTGAAAAACTCTATCACCGCTTTGTCATGAAGCGGGTCTATTACAGCGCCTATATCCCTGTTTCTTCTTCCAGCCTTCTGCCTTCTGCCCTGACCGCTCCTCCCCTGATGCGGGAGCACCGGCTCTATCAGGCGGACTGGTTGCTCCGGTTCTACGGTTTTACCGCAGAAGAGATCCTGCCTTCGGAGCATCCGGACCTGGAACTGGAAATGGACCCGAAGGCAGCCTGGGCCCTGAGGCATCTGGAACATTTTCCAATTGAAGTGAACAAAGCCTCTCTGGAGGAACTGCTTCGGATTCCGGGCGTAGGGGAGGTATCAGCTCGACGGATCCTTCGCCAGCGCAGGGTTGCCTCCGTTAAGGCAGAGGATCTGAAGCGGATGGGGGTCGTCATGAAGCGGGCCAAGTATTTCCTGACCTGTCAGGGAAAGTATTATGGAGGAAAAGACCTGGTGGAAAACACCATCCGAGGCCAGATTCTGATGGAAGAAAGACTTCGGTACCGACTCACCGGTGGAGAGGATCAGCAGCAACTCTCCCTGTTTTCTGGTTCCGGCAACTGGATTCCGGAGAGTTATGAAACGGGAAGGGAGGGGCGAGCATGGCCGTCTATCGCTATGACGGAACCTTCGAAGGGTTCCTGACCTGTGTTCATGCCCATTACTATCAAGGCCCTGCAACGGAGATCCTTTCCCGGGAACCGGAACAGATCCGTCTCCTGGATCCGGTCACTCTCCTGATCACGGAGGAAGATAAAGTCCGAAAGGTTTATGAGGCCATTGAAAAGAAGATGTCCTCCTTTGATCTGAAACGGATTTACCGGGGATTTGCCAGCTCAGAAGAAGGCAAGGAAATGGACCTTCTGCGTTACATCCTGCTGGGATTCCGGATGGGAGGAAAAGTCAGCTCTTTCCACGGAGATCCCGTAGTACGGAGAATCGAACTGCTGGAGGGGAAGGTCAGCATGGAAGTTCATCGCTTCCTGGGTCTGGTGCGATTCTCTGCCCTGGAGCAGGGAGTGCTTTACAGCGGTATTCAGCCGGACCATGATATCCTGGAGTTCCTGGGCAATCATTTTTGTAAGCGCCTCGGGTCGGAATTGTTCGTCATTCATGATCAGAACCGGGACAAGGCGCTCATCGGAAACCGAGGCAGCTGGATCCTTCAGGCGGTTGATCAGGAGCAGCTCCGGATGCTGGGAAAGACCGTATGCAGGGAAGAAGAAATCCAAGATCTGTGGCGTCTCTATTTTCAGACCATTGCCATTCGGGAGCGAACCAATCCCAGGTGCCAGAGAAACTTCATGCCAAGCCGTTACTGGAAGAATCTGACGGAGTTTGACCGAGTTTGACCGTTGAAAAAACACCCGGTTCGTGGTATACTATCAGGAAGAATTTCAGGAAAAGAGGAACCAATATGAACTATACATTTGCAGATCGAATGCAGGGCATGGAATCATCGGCCATCCGGGAGCTTCTCAAGGTAGCTCAGGATCCGGAGGTCATTGCCTTTTCTGCCGGAAATCCGGCACCGGAAAGTTTTCCTATTCATGAAATGGCAGAAATTTCCGCTTCCATTTTCCAGGAACAGGGAGCTAAAGCCCTCCAGTATGGCATCTCGGAAGGGTATCCTGAATTGCGGCGGCTCAGCGAGGAACGGCTTAAAAACCGGTATGGCATCGGTCGGGATTTCGACCAGCTGATCATCGTTTCCGGCGGCCAGCAGGGGATGGAGCTATCCACCAAAATCCTGACCAATGAAGGAGACACCGTCATCTGTGAGAACCCCAGCTTTATCGGATCCATGAATGCCTTCCGGTCCTATGGCCTGAAGCTTCGGGGGGTCGAGATGGATGAGGAGGGAATCCTGCCGGAAGCCCTGGAAGCCATAGCTGCATCGGATCCGAAGGTTCGGTTCCTGTATACCATCCCCACCTTCCAGAACCCTTCCGGGAGGACCATGACTCTGGAGCGGCGAAAGGCGGTACTGGAGATTGCAAAAAAATATGATTTCCTCATCGTAGAGGACAATCCTTATGGAGATCTCCGCTATGAGGGAGAAGACGTGGCTCCCATCAAAAGCCTGGACGAGGAAGGCCGGGTCATTTATGTTGGATCCTATTCCAAGGTCCTGGCCCCCGGGATCCGGATGGGCTTCGTTTCAGCCCACAAGGACCTGATCGCCAAGATGGTCATTGCCAAGCAGGTATCCGATGTTCATACCAATCAGTTTTTTATGATTCTGGCAGCCGAGTACCTGAAACGTTACAATCTGGACGATCATGTCCAGGAAGTTCGGAAGCTGTATAAACACAAGCTGGATCTGATGGCCGGGGCGATCCGGGAACATTTCCCGGCGGAAGTAATCTTTCACAAACCCCAGGGAGGGCTTTTCCTGTGGTGCAGCCTGCCGGAGGGGTATGACGCGCTGGAACTGTGCCGGCGATCCGGGGAGGCCAAGGTTTCCATCGTTCCTGGCCGGGTGTTTGAAATTGATGCAAAGCTGGTATCCGGAACCTTCCGGATGAATTTTTCAACCCCAAGCGAGGAAGCCATCCAAAGGGGCGTCAAAATCCTCGGAGGTGTGATCCGGAAATACCTGGATGAATGCCGGCCTCTCTGATTGGATGGAACAGGAGGAAACCCGGGATGAAGGATAGTATTCAGAAACTGAAGTCAATTATTGAAAAACATCAAAACATTCTCTTCTTTGGAGGCGCCGGTGTTTCAACTGAAAGCGGAATCCCCGACTTCCGATCGGAGTCGGGGCTTTATTATGCAAAGGAGCACTACGGCTATTCCCCGGAACAGATGCTTTCCCATAGCTTTTTCATGGCAAGGCCAGAGGAGTTTTACCATTATTACCGGGAAAATATCCTCCATCCGGAAGCCCGGCCCAATCCGGCTCACCGGGGTCTGGCAGCCATGGAACAAGAAGGAAAGCTGAAGGGCGTCATTACTCAAAATATCGACGGGCTCCACCAGATGGCTGGAAGCCAGGTGGTCCGGGAGCTCCATGGATCCGTCCATCGGAATTTCTGTACCCGGTGCGGCGAACCTCACAGCTTGGAGTACACAATGACATTCTCAGAAACGGTGCCGAAATGTCGGCTTTGTGGGGGGATAATCAAGCCGGACGTGGTTCTCTATGAGGAAGCGCTGGATGAAGAAGTACTGGAAAACTCCATCCGACTGATCCGGGAAGCGGAAGTCCTGCTGGTTGGAGGGACTTCCCTGGTGGTCTACCCGGCTGCCGGACTGCTCCGATATTTTTCCGGAAAGGAACTTGTGCTGATCAACAAGTCTCCCACCCCTTATGACAGCGGAGCAACGCTGGTCCTCAATGAAAAGATCGGTGAGGTCTTTTCTGTTTTGAATGATCACTTGGGTGGTATAATCCAAAAGGACGATTGACGGAAGGAATTAGAATAAATGTTAAAAGTATTAGTTGCAAATGATGACGGAATCCGGGCGGAAGGAATTTACCGGCTGGTGAAAGCCCTTTCTGCGGAAGCGGAGATATTTGTGTGTGCTCCTCACATCCAGAGAAGCGCCAGCGGCCACAGCATCAGCATCGGAAGCCCCATGAGGACCAGGGAGGTAGCCTTTGATCATGCGGCTTATGCTCTGGAAATTGAAGGGACCCCGGCGGATTGCGTGAAACTGGGACTCAATCTTCTTCAGAATCAGGGGGTTTCCATCGACATGGTGTTTTCCGGAATCAATCATGGAGGAAATCTGGGTACGGATACCCTTTATTCCGGCACGGTTTCCGCTGCCATAGAAGGGGCCTTCAACGGTATCCCTTCGGTGGCGGTTTCGGTAAATGATCATTTCCCCAAGCATTTTGAATATGCTTGTGAACTTGCTCTCAAAACCCTCAAGTCTGCCTACGGCAGGCTGGACAGCAACACGGTGCTCAATCTGAATGTACCGGATCTGCCGGTAGATGAAATCAAAGGGCTGAAATTTACCCGGCTGGGAAAGAGGGAATATGAGAACTGGTTCAGCGAAAGGCACAACGAAGAAGGACACAAGGAATACTGGTATTCCGGGATTCCCGTGTTTTATCCCGAGTTGCCAGAGGATATCGATGTCCGGACCATGCAGGAGGGTTACGCCTCCATCACACCGTTGCATTACGACTTAACCAGCCATCGGCTGATCGAAGATATCAAGAAATGGGGGATTGAATAATGACCGTACCAAAAATCAAAAAAGAGGATTCGGTTCTGGTGGCCATCGATTTTCAGGAAAGACTGATGCCGGCCATGAAGAACCAAAAGGATGTGGAAGAAACCATTCAGAAACTGGCAGAGGGATGGAAAGTTCTTGGATTGCCGGTCCTGCTGACTCAACAATACACCAAGGGTTTGGGCACTACGGTGGAATCTCTGAGGGAAGCCCTGGGCGATGCCTATGCTCCCATCGAAAAGACCAGCTTCAGTGCCATGGGTGAACCGGAATTCGTCAAAGCCCTGGAAGCTCTGGACAAAAAAACCATCGTACTAACCGGCGTAGAGGCCCACGTGTGCGTTCAGCAGACGGCTTTGGATCTGCTGGAAGCCGGATACCAGGTTTTTCTGGTAGTGGATGCCGTCTCTTCCCGGGACAATAATGATAAAAAGTATGCTCAGCGGCGGATCTGTGAAGCCGGAGCGGTAGCAACGACCTACGAGGCCGTATTATTTGAACTTGTGGGTGGAGCAAGGGAAGAAGGGTTCAAGCAGATTTCTGCTATAGTCAAATAAAACCCATGCAGATGTTCGAAAACCAAATCTCCTTAGAAGCCAGGCCCCTGCTGGAAGAATATCTCCACGGATTCGATTACAACACCTCCGGCCTGTCCTTCACTTCCCTGTTCATGTGGCGGGATATCAACAAATTCTGCTGGCAGAAGATCGGTGATTATCTGTGCATTTCCGGCCTCAGCCATCTGGAAGTGGACAAAACAGAACCTTTCCTTTTTCCGCCTCTGACCAAAACCGGCACCTATGATCCCGAAAGCCTGCGCCGAACTCTATATGAGGCGAAAAAGATATTTGAAGCCAAGGGTTTTGAATTTGGCATACGGCTGATGCCCCGCCACTTTATTCCCATTGTAGAAGCGGCTTGCCCCGGGCAAATGGTCTACCTGGATGACCGGCCAAATTACGACTACGTTTACAGCAAGCAGAGCCTTATTGACTTAAAGGGCAGGGACCTGCACAGCAAGAAAAATCATCTCAACTACTTCCTCAACCATTACAGCTATGAGTACACCGAACTGAAGCCTAATATGGTGGATCAGGCGATGACCTTCATCCGGGAGTTCAACGAGCGGAAAAATCTTCCCTCGGAACACGAACGGAAACTGCTCAAGATGGAGGAACGGGCTATGTCCTATGTCTTCAATAACTTGGAAGAAGTGGGTTACCTGACGGGAGCCATTCTCATCGACGGAAAAATCGAAGCCATCAGCGTAGGTGGCCAGATCAATGCCAACACGGTTGCCGTCCATGTGGAAAAGGCCAACATTGAATACAGGGGTCTTTATCAGGCCATCAACAACGAATTTTGCCGCCACCTGCCGGAGCACATCACCCTGGTGAACAGGGAAGAGGACATGGACATCCTCAACCTGAGAAAAGCCAAGCTTTCCTATAAGCCGGTCTGGCTGGAGGAAAGCCATATTGCTCTGTTCCGGGAGGACTATCAAAGAACCCTCGGAAAAAATTCTGAATAATTGGAATACTGCGACTTAAAGGAATTGAAGGAAGTCTTCTTTACAACTTTTTAAAGTGTAGTGTATAATATCCCCATATTCTATCCGCTTGTAATTTTGTATATTTGTCAGGAGGAAAACAATGAGAGATGTAGTAATCGTAAGTGCTGCCAGAACCCCTATCGGAAGTTTCGGCGGTACTCTGAAGGACACCAAAGCTGTAACTCTGGGTGGCATTGCCTGCAAGGGCGCCATTGAACGGGCAGGAATCGATCCGGCCATCATCGACGAAGTGCTCATGGGTAACGTGCTCCAGGGAGGCCTGGGACAGAACGTAGCCCGGCAGGTAGCCTTTGCAGCCGGTGTTCCCAAGGAAGTTCCTGCCATGACCATTAATAAAGTCTGCGGTTCCGGTCTTCGGGCCATTGGACTGGCTGCTTCCATCATCCGTGCCGGAGACGCTGAAGTTATTCTGGCAGGTGGTACTGAAAGCATGTCCCTTTCCAGTTATGCTATGCCCGCAGCTCGATGGGGAGCCCGAATGGGTGACACCAAAATGATTGACATGATGACCAACGATGGTCTGACCGATGCCTACAACAATTATCACATGGGCGTAACCGCAGAAAACATCTGTGAACAGTGGGGACTGACCAGAGAAGAACTGGACGAGTTTGCTGCCAATTCTCAGCAGAAGGCAGAAGCTGCTGTCACTGCCGGCCGATTCAAGGATGAAATCGTTCCCGTAGTCATCCCTTCCAAAAAAGGCGATATCGTCTTTGATACCGATGAATAT
This sequence comes from Firmicutes bacterium UBA5559, assembly GCA_002425705.1. Classification (GTDB taxonomy): domain Bacteria; phylum Bacillota; class Clostridia; order Peptostreptococcales; family Anaerovoracaceae; genus UBA5559. The sequence goes on along the minus strand of DIMT01000017.1, from coordinate 502 downwards.
CCTAAGTTTGGCACGACCGTAGAATCTTTAGGTAAGCTGAGACCGGCCTTCAAAAAAGAAGGAGGCATGGTTACTGCAGGAAATGCGTCCGGAATCAACGACTCCGCAGCAGCCGTCATCGTGATGTCTAAGGAAAAAGCCGATGAACTGGGACTGACTCCTCTCTGCACCATCAAATCCTATGCTTCTGCAGGGGTTGATCCGAAAATCATGGGTATCGGACCGGTTCCCGCTTCCAGGAAAGCTCTGGAAATCGCTGGTTTGACCATCGATGACATGGACCTGATCGAAGCCAACGAAGCCTTCGCGGCCCAGTCTGTTGCAGTAGGAAAAGATCTGGGAATCGACCCGGCGAAACTGAACGTCAATGGCGGAGCCATCGCTCTGGGCCATCCCATCGGAGCATCCGGATGCCGAATCTTCGTCACTCTGCTCCACGAAATGATTAAAAGAGATTCCAAGTATGGTCTGGCTACTCTCTGTATCGGTGGCGGAATGGGAA
>DIMT01000022.1 GCA_002425705.1 Firmicutes bacterium UBA5559 | reverse complement strand
CGGTATTGAGGAAGTGACGGTCATGGGAAACGACAATGGTGGTGCCTTCATAGTCCATGAGAAAATCCTCCAGCCAGTTGATGGCCAGAATATCCAAACCGTTGGTAGGCTCGTCCAGCAGGATGATTTCCGGTTTTCCAAAAAGGGCCTGAGCAAGCAGGACCTTAACTTTTTCTTTTTCCGTCAGTGAAGCCATAGGACTCCAGATTATATCCTGGCTGAGGCCCAGACCCTGAATCAGCCGGCTGGCGTCGGATTCCGCCTCCCAGCCTCCCAGCTCGGCAAATTCACCTTCCAGCTCAGAAGCGCGAATTCCGTCTTCGTTGCTGAAATCCTCCTTGGCATAGAGGCCATCTTTTTCTTTCATGATGTCGTAGAGCAGCTTGTTGCCCTGAATGATGGTATCCAGAACGGTAAATTCATCAAAAGCGTAATGGTCCTGCTTGAGGACGGACATCCGCATATTCTTGCCGATTGCCACTTCTCCGGTGGTAGGGTCCAGCTCACCCGACAATATTTTTAAAAAGGTGGACTTGCCTGCACCGTTGGCTCCGATGATGCCATAGCAGTTGCCCGGCACGAACTTCAGGTTTACGTCTTTAAACAGGGTGGTGCCGCTGAAATTCATGCTTACGTTATTAACAGTGATCATTGTAACTCCTTATTTTTTACCTTTATCCATAAAATTAAACTTCTTTAAAATTAAACTTCTTTCGTCCTTCGGCATAGTCGGCCACAATATGGCCATTGCCAGTCAGTTTGTACTTATAGGTTACCAGACCCTCCAACCCTACCGGTCCCCTGGCATGGAGCTTTCCGGTACTGATCCCAACCTCGGCGCCGAAACCATATCGGAATCCGTCGGCAAACCGGGTGGAACAGTTCTGATAGACATTGGCCGAGTCCACCAGTGTCATAAAGGTGTCGGCGGACTGCTGATCTTCGGTAACGATGCAGTCCGTATGGTGGGAGCCATATCGGTTGATATGCTCGATGGCTTGTTCCAGACTGTCCACGATGCGGATAGCCAGTATATAGTCCAGATACTCAGTCTTATAGTCTATTTCGGTGGCTGGTTTGCAGGGAATGATCTTCATAGTATCCGGGCATCCCCGCAGTTCGACGCTTCCTGTGTAACTGCTGTCCACCAGGGCCGGGAGTAATTCGTCAGCCACATCCCGATGGACCAGAAGGGTCTCCAGGGTATTGCAGGCAGTCACATACTGAACTTTAGAATCCATAATGACCGGCAGGGCTTTGTCCGGATCGGCATCTTTATCGATGTAGACATGGCAGACTCCGTCGGCATGGCCCATAACCGGAATCCGGGAGTGATCCATGATATACTGAACGAATTGGTTGGAACCCCGGGGAATCAGCAGGTCAATGGATTCGTCGCAATGAAGCAGTTCGTCGATAGCCTCCCGGCTCTCTACCAGGGTCATAAAGCCAGCGGGCAAACCGGCATTGGTTCCAGTCTCGTAAATAATGTCAAAAAGAGCCCGATTGGTTTTAGCCGCTTCCCGGCCCCCTTTCAGGATGGAACAGTTGCCGCTTTTAATGCACAGGGAAGAAATCTGCACCAAAGCATCCGGCCGGGATTCGAAAATGACGCCGATGACACCGATAGGGCAAGTTTCCCGCCGCAGAACCAATCCCTGATCCAGTTCCCGATGGAGCTGGGTCCTGAACAACGGATCCGGAAGGCCAATCAGGCTATCCAGTCCCTGAATCACATCATCCAATTTGTGGTGATCAAAGACCAGACGGTTGATGATGGGTTGAGGTTCCTGATTCCGAATGGCGCTGTCCAGATCTTCCTGATTGGCGGCAAAAATCTTTTCCCGCTGGCGAAAGAGGCCATCCTGGATATCCGCCAGTGCCTGATTCCGAAGGGAGAGGGGCAGACTGGACATCTGATAACTGTCCAGTTTGATTTGGCGGGTAAGTTCCTTATAGTTCATCGTTCAAATCCTCCTTTTCTCTGGGCCGCTTCTGGAAGCTTTCGATTGGCTCAGGACCCTGTACAGCAGTTCGTTTGATATACATGGAACCATCTTTTTTTGTATCGGCCCCCCAGTTGACCAGTATAATCTGATCATATAGAATCTCCAGGCAGTTGATTCCCCGGGGGTGCATGCAGCAGCCACAGTTGAAGTATGCTTCTTCTCCGGCTCTGGGAAATTTAGGCCTATGGGTGTGCCCACAAATTATCATTGTATCATGATCCTGGTTCCATTTGGTATAATTTTTTTCGACCTTGTGCCTTTTTCGACGGCTTTTTGCCGGACTGGCCGCATATTTGACTCCCACCAGATGCATGAAACGCCACAAAAAACGAATCAGGACATAGGATATTCCAGCCAGGTGGTCATTGAGCAGATCCCCTTGGTGGCCATGGACCACAAAGACTTCCTGACCAGTTTTTCGGTGAGTCAGAATCAGGGCTTCATGGACGTCGATACCAGGGAATAGTTCCACCGTTTCATTCTGATATTCGTCGAAGACCTGATACAGGTCTTTTTCTACGTGATGCTTCTTGCGGTACTTCATGTTGTGATTGCCGAAAAGCATCAGCATCCGTCCCGAGTCGTAAAAACTTTTCAGCAGATCAAAAGTTTTGGCATGGGCGCTGCGAACGTGTTCAAAATTGGCATGCTCCCAAAGCTCGTCCCCGTCTCCTACTTCTACGTAGGTGAAGTCATTTTCATAATAATAATTCAAGGCATGATTAAAAATGTGCTTGTTCCTTCCGAATTCATCGGAAAGGCTGTCGTCCCCCCTGTGGTGGTCGCTGAAGAAGACGAATTTTGACTTTTCGTCGAAGGGGACAGGAAAGGCATCTGCAAAAACCTGATCCAGTCGTGTTTTGGTTCTCATGATATCTGACCTCCGATGGTTTTGAGAAACAGTTGAATGAAGTGATGGAGTTCCTGATAACGGATTTCCCTGTCGTCCTGCAGGATGAGGAATCCCTCCTGCAGAGAAGGATACTTCTCAAGAGGAGTAAGCTCCTTCAGGTACTTCGCGGCATCCACCACGGTGAAATCCCCAATTCTGAAGAGGGGCAGGGACAGCCGAAAATCGGCAGCATTTCGGTCAAAGGCAGCACGATATCCGGCCTGAATGGTGCCGAAGGAGTGAAATTCCACCGGTTGGTGCCGCTGCACCCCGGAGACATTCAGCTCCCGGTTTCCCAGGATGACGGAGCGGATCAGCAGGCCGGTTCCCTTTACAGGAGCATTCAGAAGAGGAAAGCCCAGCTGGTTCATTGCCTTATGAAAATTGACCTTCTCGATGATAGGGAGCAGCCGGGCAAGCTGGTGGATGTCATCCCGATTATGGAGCAGAATCTTTTCCCGACTCTCCGGATCTTTTGTCCGGAGATAACTGAAGTAAAGCTCGACGCTTTCTTTTCCGGAAATCTCATCCCGGCGGTCGCTGAAGAGTCCAAGAAAATTCTCTATGGTTTTCTGCTTCAGGTCCGGAAGGAAACGGCGAAGATTGGAATGGCCGTTCAGAATTTTGTAGAGATCCAGATTGTAAGGCAGATCCCGTGGAATGGTCAGTCGATGATGTTCTGCCCGCTTCAGAAGAAAAGGCAGGTCAAAAGACTGACCGTTATAGGTAATGATCACATCAAAGTCGGTCAGCCTTCTGAGAAAATCCGTCAGCAGTTCTGGTTCCATGGCAAGGTCTTCCGTAAAGTATTGTTCAGAAGTATTGTCGGGAATTGAAATAAGCCCTCCCAGAATAAAAGCAGTGCTGAGGGGGTTCAATCCGGTGGTTTCAATGTCGGCTACCGCAATTCGGCTTTCATCAAAATACTGGTTAAAAAGCCTGGAATGATAAAATTCCTCCTGATAGGAGGTAATGATTCGTGAAATCATAGAGATACCTCTTGGTTTGTTTTATACCCATTATAGCAAAAAAAACCAAAAAACAAAACAGACCGCAGGGGAGCAGTCCATTTTGTTCAAAAGGGGTATTTTGGGATTAGAGATTAATGAGGTTATCAGGGGGATAACCACGTGACCATTATAACCAATAATTTTATCTATTTCAAGTATGATTATGAAAATTTTTTAGGGAAATTAGTAGTCATAATATATTGAAAATAGTCGCATTTGTGGAGTATAATAATTAATCGGGTATATTCACGCCCCTGAAAGGAATTAAAAAATGAGCAAACTCAGTCAGATCATCGGAAGCAGCAGAAAGATCGTCATCAAGATCGGCAGCAATGTTCTGTCAACCGAGACAGGAACGGTCAACAACCAGCTGCTTCACAATATCGTCGAACAGTCCTGTCAACTGATGAAGCTGGGCAAACAGGTCATCATCGTGTCTTCCGGTGCTGGAATCTGTGGTGTTGGAGCCATCAATAAATGGGAACGGCGGGGAGACATCAATTATAAGCAGGCGCTTTGCGCTATCGGTCAGGTGGAGCTGATGATGGCTTACAAAGAATATTTTGCTGATTTTGACGTTCATGTGGCCCAGATGCTGCTGACCCGGGAGGATTTCAATGATCCCACCAGGACTCTGAACATCCGGAACACCCTGTTTACCCTGGTGGACGAAGGGGTGGTCCCCATTATTAATGAAAACGATTCGGTCAGCGTGGAAGAAATTAAAATCGGAGATAACGATACGTTAAGTGCCTTGGCAGCTAACCTGTGGAATGCAGACCTTCTGGTACTGCTCAGCGATATCGACGGACTATACGACAAAGACCCCAAGTCCAATGGGGATGCCCGGCTGATCGAGGAGATTCACGGAGCGGATCGGCTTCTGGAGGAAATCGATGTCCGGGGTACCAGCAGTTTTGGAACCGGCGGAATCGTGACGAAGATCGAGGCAGCAAGAAAGGTGAATTCCTATGGGATCCCCATGATTCTGCTGAATGGAAAAAAGATGAACATTTTGTTGGATGCGATGAGAGAGAAGGAAACCGGAACGGTTTTTTTGGGAAAGTGAGCGTAGGATGAACATAGGCTTTATCGGAGCAGGAAATATGGGAGGGGCCATACTGAGAGGCTGCCTGACAGGAGGAGAGATCCGGCCGGAACAAGTCTATGTAACGGACCCGGATCAGGATAAACTGAAAAAACTCCGAGAAGAGCTGGGCATCAGTCCCTGCCAGGATATCCGGGAACTGACCCGGAAAGCCGACCTGATATTTGTTGGTGTGAAGCCGGGGAGTTTTGATCAGGTTCTGCCGGAAATGGCGGAATGGATGACTTCGGATAAACTGATTGTTTCTATGGCGGCAGGCATCAGCATCAGCTACATCAGCCGTTTCCTGGGGGAGGATATTCCCGTCATCCGGATCATGCCCAACACCCCGGCCATGGTGGGAGAAGGGATGACAGCCGTATGCCGGAATGTAAAGGTTACCGAAGAAGCTTTTTCCAGGGCTTTTCACATTTTGGAATCCATCGGAAGAGCCTGTGAAGTGGAGGAAGAGCAGATTCATACGGTCATCGGTGTTTCCGGCAGCAGCCCCGCCTATACTTATATGTACATCGATGCTCTGGCAAAAGCAGCAGAAGCCGGTGGACTCAGCAGAGAAGACAGCCTTCTTTTTGCCGCTCAGGCTGTGCTGGGAGCTGCTAAAATGGTGCTGGAAACCGGCATAGACCCGGAGCAGCTGCGGATTAATGTCTGTTCCCCAGGAGGAACCACCATCGAAGCGGTGAAAAAACTCCAGGAAAATGGATTTGAAGAAAAGGTGATGGAAGGCTTTCGGGCTGCCGAAGAGAAATCCCGTCAAATGGAGAAACAATGATATTTAAGGAAGAAACCATTGAAAGCCAGTATCTGTATAAAGGAAAGATTCTGAACCTGAGGAAGGATCTGGTATATTCTGCAGATGGAGGCGTCACCCATCGGGAAATCGTGGAGCATCGGGGGGGAGTCGGCCTGGCCGCCCTTACCGACGATGGGAAGATGGTGCTGGTTCGTCAGTACCGGAAAGCCCTGTCCCGGGATATCCTTGAAATCCCTGCAGGGAAGCTGGAGGAAGGGGAGGAGCCTTCATGGACAGCTGTCCGGGAACTGAAGGAAGAAACCGGATATACGGCCGAATCCATGGAGTTTTTAGGGCGCTTCTATCCTTCCGTGGGCTATACGACCGAATGCATTCACCTGTTCCTCTGCAGAAATCTGACCCCTGGTGAGCCGGAACCGGACGACACGGAGTCCATGGAAACAGAGGAATACCCTCTGGGGGAACTATACCAGAAGGCCCTGCGGGGAGAGATCGAGGATGGAAAAACCCTGGCGGCAATCCTGATGGTAGTTGGGAGGCAGCATGAATCGATTGATGGATGACTACAAAAAATACATGGAAAAAGAGAAGGGAATGGCTCGGAACTCTACGGAGGCCTACCTCCGGGATATCCGCGAATTTCAGGCTTTTCTGAATCAGAGGGGGAGCCTTTCTCCCGAGGATATCAGCAATACAGAAATCGTAGCCTTTGTCCTTCATCTGAAGAATCTGGGGAGAAGTACGGCAACTTCCAACCGGAAGGTGGCCTCACTGCGAGGGTTTTTCTCCTTTCTTCAGGAACAAGGCCGGATTTCTGCCAACCCCTGCCTTCACATCAAATCACCCCGGGTGGAGCGGAAGGAAATCGAGTATCTGAGTCTGGCTGAGGTGGACCGCCTGCTTATGCTTCCAGAGACAACCGTGAAAGGTATTCGGGACAGGGCCCTGCTGGAACTGCTGTATGCAACCGGCATCCGAGTCAGTGAAGTGCTGGAGGCCAATGTGGAGGACCTGAATCTTCGGGTGGGATTCATCACCTGTACCGGCGAGTTCGGAAAGGCCAGGATCGTTCCCATAGGAAGGCCGGCCCGGGCAGCCCTGGAAGAGTATCTTTACGATGCCAGGCCTAAGCTTCTCCGCTCCAAAAAGCATTCGGAAAAAGCCCTCTTTGTCAATTATAACGGAGAACGGATTACTCGGCAGGGAATCTGGAAAATGCTGAAGGATTACGGTGTAAAGGCCGGGATCGACAAAGCCATTACACCACAAATCCTGCGGAATTCCTTTGCAGCCCACATGGTCCAGAACGGGGCTGACCTGAAGTCGCTCCAGGAACTGCTTGGCCATGAAGATGTGACCGCTACACAGGTCTATCTCACCGTGACGAAAAACCGGATTAAGGAGGTCTATGACAAGACCCATCCCCGGGCATGAGTGCAGGAAATGATTCCGATAAAATTTAAAAAACGGTTGATTTATTTTTCTATTTGTAATATACTGTTGTAGTTATTACGGGCGGTCCTCTGAGTATATTGGATACCATGAACGTCTTGGGAGAGAGGAGGAATAACAAGGATGAATGTAATGGATTTAATCAACGAAGAATTTGCGAAGAAGGAAGTTCCTTCCTTTGGAGTCGGTGATACCGTTAAAGTGCACATCAAGATCAAGGAAGGTACAAGAGAACGTATCCAGATTTTTGAAGGCTTTGTTCTGAAAAAGCAGAACGGCGGTCTCAATGAAACCTTTACTGTCAGAAGAATCGCATCCGGTGTCGGCGTCGAAAAGACATTCCCGATTCACTCACCGAAAATCGACAAGATCGAAGTAGTCAGAAAAGGCGATGTCCGAAGAGCTAAACTGAACTATATGCGTCAGAGAACTGGTAAAGCAGCAAAAATCAAGAGCAAAGAACAATAAACAAAAGGGAACCAGCGGGTTCCCTTGTTTTTATATCGGGGGTGACTTATGATAGAGAATATCAACTGGTACCCGGGGCACATGAAAAAGACCCGGGAGATGATCCAGGACAATTTGAAGATGGTGGATGCGGTCATTGAGGTCTTGGACGCCAGAATACCGGATTCCAGCAGGAATCCCATTCTCCATGAGATCATCGGAGATAAAAAGAGGATCGTGATTCTGAATAAAACGGATCTGGCGGATCCTTCGGAGACCATTCGATGGTCCCAGCGGTTTATCCGGGAAGGAAGCAGCGTCCTTGGAATGAACTGCATGATCGGAGGCGGCATCAACGACCTGATGTCCCTGCTCCTGGCAGTGCAGAAGAGCAAGAATGAGGGACAAATTCTGAAAAAAACCCTTCGGCTCATGATTGTNNTGGGAAAATCCTCTCTGATCAACCGTCTGACCGGCCGGAAAAGCACCCAGGTGGGAGACCGGCCCGGGGTCACCAGAGGTAAACAGTGGCTCACGATTCAGCAGGATATGCAGCTGTTGGATACTCCGGGAATCCTATGGCCCAAGTTTGAAGATCCCAAAGCCGGGCTGAACCTGGCCTTCTGCGGATCCATCAAGGATGAGGTCATGGACCTTCCTACCCTGGCTCTGGAACTGATCCGGGTGCTTCAGGATGATTACCCGAAACTCTTAAAGGTTCGATACAAGCTGGAAGAGCTATCGGAAGAGCCCCTGGAAACCATGGAACAGATCAGCCGAAGCCGGGGATTCATCCTGCCGGGCAAACGAATCGACTATGAAAGGACGGCCCGTACGGTGCTGGATGAATTCCGGTCTGGTCAGATTGGCCGGATCACATTGGAGAAAGCAGATGGCGATGAAAAAAAGTGAGCGGGAAGCCCGGGAAGCGGAACGGTTTTTCCGCATGATGGAATATGAGGAAAGGCTGAAAAACCAAGGCGTCCGACTCATCGGAGGAGTGGATGAAGTGGGTCGGGGTCCTCTGGCCGGACCGGTGGTGGCGGCCTGTGTGGTGCTCCCGGAAGACTTTTACCTTCCTGGTGTGGATGATTCTAAAAAACTGTCCGAGAAAAAGAGAGAAAGCCTCTGCGAAGTCATTTTGGAAAAGGCTCTTTGCTGCGGAATCGGCATTGTGGATAACGAACAGATCGATCGGATCAATATTTTAGAAGCCACCAGGGAAGCCATGGTTCTGGCTTATGAATCTGCCCGGGGTCAGCTGGAAGATCCGATTCAGCACCTTCTCATTGATGCCCTGACGCTGGACCGTATTCCAATACCCCAAACCGGCATCATCAAGGGAGATGCCACCAGTATTTCCATTGCATCGGCCTCCATTGTGGCCAAGGTGACCCGGGACCGGATGATGATGGACTATCACCGGCAATTTCCCCAGTATGCCTTTGATCGGAATAAGGGATACGGAACGGAACTTCATTATAAAGGGCTAAAGGAAAACGGCTTCTGCCGGATCCACAGAAAAACATTTATAAAACAATTTTTAACTTGAGTTTCAGGGCTAAATCATATAGTATTATTTCAATAAAGTAATTCGAAACGGTGTTTCAAAATGCGAAACGAATAGGAGAAAAAAGATGGAATTTAAAAGTGATATTCAGATTGCACAGGAAGCAAAGATGGACCCCATCACTCAGGTAGCTAAAGATGCCGGAATCGATGAAAAGTATGTGGAGCTGTACGGCAACCACAAAGCTAAAATCGACTACAACATTCTGAAAGACCGGAAAGATGCTAAAAATGGAAAACTGATTCTGGTCACAGCCATTACTCCTACCCCGGCCGGTGAAGGCAAAACTACCACCACCGTCGGACTGTCCGACGGACTGAAGGCCATCGGCAAGAAGGTGGCAGTTGCCCTTCGGGAGCCTTCTCTGGGGCCGGTTTTTGGTGTCAAGGGCGGTGCAGCAGGTGGTGGTTATGCTCAGGTTGTACCAATGGAAGACATTAATCTTCATTTTACCGGTGACCTTCATGCCATCAGTGCAGCTAACAACCTGATTGCGGCCATGCTGGACAACCATATCTATCAGGGAAACAGCCTGGGGATAGATCCCCGGAAGATTACCTGGAAGCGTTGTGTGGATATGAACGATCGTCAGCTTCGATTTATTGTCGACGGGCTGGGAGGAAAGGTCAACGGAACTCCCCGGGAAGACGGATATGAAATCACCGTTGCCAGTGAAATCATGGCAGTCCTCTGTCTGTCCAAAGATATCATTGACCTGAAGGAACGAATCAGCCGGATCATCCTTGGATACACCTACGACGACAAGCCGGTAACAGCGGGAGACCTGAAAGCACAAGGAGCCGCTGCCGCACTGCTGAAGGACGCCCTGAAGCCTAACTTGGTCCAGACCCTGGAAAATACGCCAGCCTTCATCCATGGAGGCCCTTTTGCCAATATTGCCCACGGATGCAATTCCATCATGGCCACCCGACTGGCCCTGTCCCTTGCAGATTATGTGGTAACAGAGGCAGGCTTCGGAGCAGATTTGGGAGCAGAAAAATTCCTGGATATCAAATGCCGCATGGCAGATCTGAGTCCCTCTGCCGTAGTAATCGTAGCAACGGTACGGGCGCTGAAGCACCACGGAGGTGTGGCAAAGGCCGATCTGGGTCAGGAAAATCTGGCTGCCCTGGAAGCTGGCCTTCCCAATCTGCTTCAGCATGTAGAAAATATCACGAAAGTGTTCAAACTGCCGGCTGTTGTGGCTATCAACCGATTCCCCACCGATACAGAAGGGGAACTGGCCCTGATTGAGGAAAGGTGCAGAGAGCTTGGTGTAAATGTAGCCCTCAGCGAAGTCTGGGGCAAGGGAAGTGCCGGAGGAGAAGCGCTGGCTAAGGAAGTGGTTCGACTTGCAGAACAGGAAAGCACTTTCGAATATGCCTATTCCCTGGATATGACCATTGAAGAAAAAATCGAAGCCATTGCCAAGAAAATCTACCGGGCTGACGGAATCCAGTTGGCGCCTCAAGCAAAAAAACAGTTGGAACAATTGGAACAGCTTGGATTTAATAATGTGCCCATCTGTATGGCAAAGACCCAGTACAGCTTCTCAGATGAACCGAAGCTTCTGGGTGCGCCGAAAAACTTCACCGTCACCGTCCGCAACCTGAAAATTTCTGCCGGGGCTGGATTTATCGTTGCTTTAACCGGAGATATCATGACCATGCCCGGTCTGCCTCCGGTGCCGTCTGCAGAAAAGATCGATGTGGATGCATCCGGTAAAATTTCCGGGTTATTCTAAAGGCTGAAAAGCAGGAAAGGATGGGGAGATGGGATTTACAAAGGAGTCTTGCGAAACTTTTGTAGAAAAACTGTCCGGCAAGGATCCGGTACCAGGAGGAGGCGGAGCCTCCGCTCTGGTGGGTGCCTTGGGCACCGCGCTGGGTAATATGGTTGGATCTCTGACGGTGGGAAAGAAAAAATATGCCGACGTGGAGGAGGATATCCTTCGACTGAAACAGGAAGCGGACGATCTCCAAAAGGATCTTCTCGAGTTGGTGGATCGGGATGCCGAGGTTTTTGAGCCTCTGTCAAGGGCATACGGAATGCCGAAGGATACGGAAGCTCAGCAGGCAGAAAAAGATCGGGTCATGGAAGATGCCCTAAAGCTTGCCTGCTCCGTTCCCCTGGAAATCATGAAGAAATCCTGCCGGGCTATCGAACTGGAGCAGGAGTTTGCTCAAAAGGGAAGTGCTCTGGCCTTAAGCGATGCGGGGGTCGGGGCCATATTCTGCAAAGCCGCCCTTCAGGGTGCCAGCCTCAATGTATTTATCAATACTGGTCTGATGAAGGATAAGGTCTATGCAGAAAAAATCAACCGGGAAGCAGATGAGATGCTGGAGCATTACGGAAAGCTGGCAGACCAGGTTCATCAACTGGTAGTCAGCCGGATAAGATAAGAGGGCGATATGGCACAACTATTAAAAGGTAAGGATGTATCCGATGCGCTGACCGCCAGACTGACAGCCGATGTGGATGAACTGAAAAAACAGGGGATTCACCCCTGTCTGGCTATTCTCCGGGTGGGAGAACGGGGAGATGATATCTCCTATGAAAAAGGAGCCATGAAACGATGCGAGGCCGCAGGGGTCCTGGTTCGGAATTTTGTTTATCCGGAAACGATTTCTCAGTCGGAACTGATGGAAACCATCGTTCAGATCAATCAGGATGCCGGAATTCACGGCTTGCTGCTATTCCGGCCGTTGCCGTCTCATCTGGATGAAAAAGCGGTTATGGAGGTCCTGGACCCAGCTAAAGATGTGGATGGCATCACCCCCGCATCCATGGCCGGAGTTTATGCGGGATCCGAAGTCGGATTCCCGCCCTGCACACCCAGAGCCTGTATGGAAATCCTGGAGTATTACGACATTGACCTGACAGGAAAGAAAGTCGCGGTCATCGGTCGAAGCCTGGTAGTGGGAAAACCGGCAGCCATGATGGTGATGAAGAAAAATGGTACGGTGACCGTCTGTCACACAAAAACCCTTCATATGGAGGAAATCACCAGAGAAGCAGACGTGCTCCTGGTAGCAGCCGGAAAATCCGAGACCATTGGCAGGGATTTCGTCCGGGAAGGGCAAATTGTCCTGGACGTTGGGATTCACCTTCGGGAGGACGGATCGATCTGCGGGGACGTGAATTTCGCTGAAGTGGAGCCGGTGGTGGAAGCGATTACCCCGGTACCGGGAGGCGTGGGAACGGTCACCACCGGTGTGCTGGTTCTTCAGGTAGTGGAGGCTGCTGTCCGGCAGTCCAGAGGATAAGGAGCCAAGGAATGGATAAGCGTCATTTGGATGATCTGCTACAAAAGGTTGCCTCCGGCGAGACTTCACCGGAGGATGCCTACGAAGTGCTGAAGACCCTACCCTTTCAGGATCTGGGTTTTGTCAATATCGATCAACATCGAAACATACGGACTGGCTACCCGGAAGCGGTGTTCTGTCAGGGAAAAACCTCCGCTCAGATTGCTGAAATATTTGTCCGGCTGGCTGAAAGCAACGACAACATTATGGGCACCAGAGCCACACCTGAAAACTATGCAGCGGTTCGGGATCTGGTCCCGGATGCCTTATATTACGAAGAAGCCCGGATGATTGTGGTCAACCGTGACCCTCAGCCCAAACATAACCGGACGGTGGCCGTCGTTACTGCCGGGACTGCGGATATTCCGGTAGCAGAAGAAGCTGCTGTAACAGCCATGATGCTGGGAAATCCGGTGGATCGGATCTATGACGTCGGAGTAGCAGGAATCCACCGGCTCTTTGCGAAGCTGGACCGAATCCGTCAGGCCCATGTGGTCATCGTGGTAGCCGGCATGGAGGGTGCACTGGCCAGTGTGGCGGGGGGGCTGGTGGAAGCACCAGTGATTGCGGTCCCCACCAGCATTGGCTACGGGGCCAACCTGGGGGGCATATCAGCCCTGCTTTCCATGCTCAACAGCTGTGCCAACGGTGTAGGCATCGTTAATATCGATAACGGATTCGGAGCCGCCTATCTGGCAGCCAATATCAACCGACTCTCCCAAAGGGAGTAGTCAGACAGGATGAAACATGACCAAGCACAAGCATTTGCACATCGATTGTACCCGGGGAATCAGCGGAGATATGATTCTGGCATCCCTGGTGGACTTAGGAGTCAATCCGGATAATCTGATCAGCGGCCTTTCCGGTTTCGGATGGACCGTATCTCCCGAAAGCTTCCGTAGGGAAGAACGGGATGGGACAGCAGGCTTGAATATTTATTTCGAAGTACCGGCTGTTTCCCATTCCCATGGGGATAATCACCCGCATGATCATCATCATGAACAGCCCCGGGAACATTCTCACAGGAGTTTTAGGGAAATCGAGGCCATGATCCGAAAAAGTTCTCTGACCGGTGCCATTAAGGATACCGCAGTGGATATTTATGAGGTCATCGGTGAAGCGGAAGCCAAAGTTCATGGTACAGATCTGGATCATGTCCATTTCCATGAGGTGGGAAGGGACACCGCCATCATGAATATCATCGGCGTGGCCATCTGTCTGGAAGTCCTTCAGATCGGCCGGATTACCTGTTCGAATCTCCATGACGGCACGGGATTCATTGAGTGCAGCCATGGCCGGATTCCCGTCCCCGTACCTGCAGTTCGGGCCATGCTGGAAGGAACTTCCTACCAGCTGGTTCAGGAGGAAGTCGAAACAGAAATGGTAACTCCTTCCGGACTGGGAATCCTCAAAGGAATCAAAGCCCTTCCTGTATCAGCAGTGCCTGGAAAAATCGTAGCAACTGGCATCGGATTTGGGAAGAAAGATACGGGTCGTTCCCAGGGAGTCCGGGCATACCTGCTTGACAAATCGGTAAAATAAGGTACAATATTTCAATATACAACTAAATATCCGGCGTTGATAAAGAGGAGTAGACCAAAGGTCCTGAACAGAGAGTGAAATCCGTGGCTGAGAGATTTCTGAGGGAAGCAGTGGTTGAAGGTTGCTTTGGAGCCATTTCAAAATGAGGGCTGCTCTGAGTAAGAGCAGAATAAAGGTGGTACCGCGGAAATTTTCGTCCTTTAAGGCTTAAGGCCTTAAAGGATTTTTTTATGGCGAAAACCCCGATCAGAAAGGAAAAGGAATAGAGAATGGAAAAGAATCTGGCTAAAACCTACAGCCCGAAAGAATTTGAGGAACGAATCTACGCTGAATGGGAAAAGAACGGAGCCTTCCGGGCAGAAAGGGATCCCAAGAAAAAACCCTATACCATAGCCATGCCCCCGCCGAATATCACAGGGCAGCTGCATATGGGCCATGCTTTGGACCAGACCCTTCAGGATGTTCTGATCCGATGGCGAAGAATGCAGGGTTTCAGTGCCCTGTGGATCCCCGGCAGCGATCATGCCAGCATTGCCACAGAGGTCAAGGTGGTGGATAAGATACGGGAAGAAGAGGGATTGACCAAGGAAGATCTGGGACGGGAAGAATTCCTGAAGAGGGCCTGGCAGTGGAAGGAGCTGTATGGGGGAAAGATTACAGAGCAAGTGCGAAAACTTGGTAACAGCTGCGACTGGAGCCGGGAACGGTTTACCATGGACGAAGGCTGCAATAAGGCAGTAATCGAAATGTTCGTCAAGCTGTATGACAAGGGTCTGATTTATCGGGGCAACCGGCTGATCAACTGGTGTCCGGAGTGCGGAACTTCTCTGTCCGATGCAGAAGTGGAGCACGAGGATAAGAACGGGAAGTACTGGTATTTCCGTTATCCCGCCAAAGACGGCGGAGAAGGTATCGTGGTAGCAACCAGCCGTCCGGAGACTATGTTCGGAGATGTGGCCATCGCTGTCCACCCGGAGGATGAACGATACAAGGATATGATCGGAAAAACAGTGATCCTGCCTCTGGTGGGACGGGAAATCCCCATCATTGCCGATGAATATCCGGATCCGGAAAAAGGAACCGGTGCGGTAAAGATTACCCCCGCCCATGACCCCAACGATTTTCAAGTTGGGGAGAGACATCATCTGGAACGGCCCAGCTGCATCAATCCGGATGCAAAAATGAACGGACTGGCTGGAAAATATGAAGGGCTGGATCGGTTTGAGTGCCGTAAAAAGTGGGCTGCCGAGCTGGAGGAAGCAGGATACCTGGTAAAAACCGAAGATAAGGTCATTCCCTCCGGAGAATGCTATCGCTGCAGCACCATCATCGAATCCATGCTGTCGGACCAGTGGTTCGTTGCCATGGAAGAGCTGGCTAAGCCGGCTATTGAAGCAGCCAAAAGTGGACAGCTGGTCCACGTGCCGGATCGGTTTGAAAAGATTTACCTGCACTGGCTGGAAAACATCCGGGACTGGTGCATCTCCCGCCAGCTCTGGTGGGGGCATCGCATCCCCGCCTATTATTGTGACGATTGCGGAGAACTGATCGTACAGACCGAGGCGCCTGTAGTCTGCAGTAAATGCGGAAGTTCAAAAATCCGTCAGGACGAGGATGTACTGGATACCTGGTTCTCCTCCGGGTTGTGGCCCTTCTCCACCCTGGGGTGGCCTGAAGAAAGTGAGGATTATAGATATTTTTATCCCACGGATGTGCTGGTGACCGGCTATGACATCATATTCTTCTGGGTGGTGCGAATGGTCTTTTCTGCTATCGAAATGACCGGTGAAATTCCCTTTAAATACGTATATGTCCATGGGCTGGTTCGGGATGCAGAAGGCCGGAAGATGAGCAAATCCCTGGGCAACGGTATTGATCCGCTGGAAATCATCGATCAGTACGGAGCCGATGCCCTTCGTTTCATGCTGACCACCGGAATCTCCCCGGGAAATGACATGCGGTTTAAGACCGACAAACTGGAATCTTCCCGGAATTTTGCCAATAAGCTCTGGAATGCCTCACGATTCGTCATCATGAATCTGCAGGATGAAGAAGGAAACTTCCTTGAGACACCGGAATTTATGGAGGGACTGGAACTTCGGGATGAAGACAAATGGATCCTTTCCCGGGTCAACAGTGCCGTTCAGTACATTACGGACAATCTGGAAAAGTTTGAACTTTCCCTGGCCGGTCAACGGATTTATGAAGTAATCTGGAATGAATTCTGCGACTGGTACATCGAGCTGGTAAAGAATCGGCTCTACCAGGGAGATGAGCAGGAAAAGAAGGTAGTCCGGGCAGTCCTGGTCCACGCGCTGAAGGATATGCTGAAGCTTCTCCATCCCTTCATGCCTTTCCTAACAGAAGAAATCTACAGTTATCTTCCAAAGGGAACTCCTGATGCTGACAACCCGGAAGATTTCCTGATGAAGGGAGCCTGGCCGGTAGTCGACGGTCAGTTGGAATACCCGGAAGAGGTAAAGAGAATCGAAACCGCCATGGAAGCGATCAAGAGTATCCGAAATATCCGGGCGGAAGCGGAGGCTGCTCCAGGCAGAAAGCTCCGGGCTGTAATCCTGGCCGACGGGGAAGGGGCAGCAGTGATGGAGTCCTGCCGCCGGTATATCATGAGCCTGGCTAATATAACAGAAATCCTTATCACCGCGGATAAAACAGAAACCCCGGAGGAGGCCATGTCCGCCGTTATTTCCGGTGCAGAAATCTTCATCCCCCTGGATGACCTGCTGGACTACAAGGCTGAGTTTGAACGACTCTCCAGAGAAAAGAAAAAGCTGGAAGAAGAAGTGGACCGACTGGAAAAGAAACTGTCCAATGAAGGTTTCGTAGCCAAGGCGCCAGCCAACATCATAGCGGAAGAACGGGAAAAAGCGGCAGGATACCGGGATAAACTGGATAAGATTCGGGATCGACTGGAACTTGTAGCCCGAAAATGCTAGGGGAGGCTTATGGAAGCAAAGGAAGCACTGGATAAAATATCAAGTTACGAAAGATTCGGAAGTGTTTTGGGCCTGGAGCGGATAAAGATTTTGCTGGAAAGACTGGGGAATCCGGAAAAGAGTTTGAAAATTCTCCATATAGCCGGGACTAACGGTAAAGGATCGGTCAGTCGTTTTCTTTACGAAGGAATTCAGGCCAACGGATATCGGGCAGGTCTGTATACGTCACCTTTCCTTGAAGTATTCAATGAGCGGATCGAAGCCGACGGCCGAATGATTTCCGACGAAGAACTGGCTGATCTGACAGACCGGGTCACTGGGGAAGCTGAAAAAATGGTGGAAGAAGGGATGGACTCCCCCACCGAATTTGAGGTGGTCACCGCAATAGCCTTCCTGTTTTTTCAGGAAAAAGAACTGGACTATGTGGTACTGGAAGTTGGACTGGGAGGTAGGGGGGATTCTACCAATGTCATAGATGCTCCCCTGATTTCGGTTATCACATCCATTTCTATGGATCACATGGATCGGCTGGGGAATACCCTGGAAGAAATAGCCGGTGAAAAAGCGGGAATCATTAAGCCGGGAATCCCGGTAGTCATGAACGTGAATCAAAGGGATGCAGCCCGGGTCATCGCCAGTAAGGCCTACAAATCAGGATCCAAGCTTTTTGATGTTTCGCCCATACCCGTCAGGATCCTGGAGGAAAGCCTCGAAGGGAGCACCCTGAACATGGAATTATTTGGGACCGACTATTCCGATGTTCGGATTTCCATGGCGGGAAGGCATCAGACTGAAAATATCAAAACGGCTTTAGCAGCTTTGGAAATCCTGAGGAAAAACGGGCAGATCCGATTGCAGAGGGACCGGCTTTATGAAGGTGTACTGAAAGCTCGTCAGCCGGGACGTATGGAACTGATGGCTAAAGATCCCATGATTCTTCTGGATGGGGCACACAATCAGGCCGGGGCGGCTGCTTTGGCGGAAGCGGCTGAGTATCTTCTGCCGAAAGGGAAGATTCGGATGATCATTGGTGCCCTGGCGGATAAAGATGTAGAAGGAATGATTGGTGAATTTTTAAAAATCACCAAGGATTTTATTGCCACGGAACCGAATAATGAAAGAAGAATGACAGCCGGACAACTGAGTGATATAATTAACGATAGAGGTGGGAACTGCAAAGCTATTCCCGAACCGGCGGAGGCCCTGAAAAAGGCTCTTTCAGAACAAGAGCCGCCAGATGTCCTCATCGCCGCCGGATCGTTATACTTAATCGGACAACTAAGGGGGTTCATCAAAAATGGGATCGGGAAATGAACGAAAAAAAGTATTGCTTTTTTATAATCCAAATGCAGGAAACGGATTGTTCAAGAACAATCTGGACCTGATCATCGAACGTTTCCAGCAGAAAAAATTAGTGGTGATCCCGATTCGGGCCGGTCGGGCAGAGATGCTGGACATAGTATTCCGAACCATCGACCAGTCTGAGTACCGTCAGGTGATTGCTGCCGGCGGAGACGGCACCATCAATATTTGTGTCAATGCCATGATGCGGAATAGCATTAATCTGCCTTTAGCTATCTTTCCTGCGGGAACGGCTAACGACTTTGCCTATTATCTGGATCTTCCCCTGGAAATCAACAGCATGATCGACATCGCCCTGGGAAGTAACTTTACCTACAGCGACCTGGGAAAGGCCAATGAGAAGTATTTTCTGAATGTGGCAGCCATGGGTACCATGGTGGATGTGAGCCAGAAAACGGATCCTAATCTCAAGAGCATTCTGGGGGTTCTGTCCTATTATATACGTGGAATCATCGAGGTTCCAAATCTGAAGCCTATTCCGGTCCGCATTACCAGCGAGGAATTCTCCGGCGAAGAGCAAATGTATTTCATGCTGATCATGAACGGTCGGTCAGCCGGAGGGTTCAAACGACTTTCTCCCAGTGCAGAAATCAACGATGGTCTTTTTGATGTCATCGTATTCCGGGAAATGCCACTTACGGATTTCCTGCCGCTGCTCATCAACGTTTTGCAGGGCAATCACGAAAAGAACAAGCATATCATTTATTTCAGAACCAATCGACTGCAGGTGGAATCCCCTCAGCATGTGGGTACGGATATAGACGGGGAAAAGGGTGACGATCTGCCCATATCCTACTCTCTTCTGCCCAATAAACTTAAAATCTTTACCAGGGATAAGGACCAGAAGGGAACCACCTGGTAAGGGGATAAACTTTTTCAACGGACCTTTTCACTGGAAGGAGAAAAGCGTATGAAACCAGATATCAACAATCAGATTGCCTTAATCGGAGTTCCCATGGACCTGGGTGCCGGAACCAGGGGCAGCAACCTGGGTCCGGAAGCCATCCGAATCGCCGGAATCAAAAGAAGATTGGAAAACATCGGTTATCAGGTGGATGACCGGGGAGATATTTCGGCGGACCGCAGAAAAGCAGAGACTTTGGAAGGTTCCAATCTGAAAAATCTGAATGAAATCGTCCGGGTCAACCGGGCACTGTGCCAAGAAGTAACCAAAGCCATGGAGGAAGGAAAGATTCCGGTCGTCCTTGGGGGTGACCACAGCATTGCCATAGGCAGCATCTTTGGGGTCCTTCAGAAAAAGAAGAACCTGGGAGTAATCTGGTTTGACGCCCATGGAGACATCAATACCAATGATACATCCCCCTCCGGCAATATTCATGGAATGCCGGTTTCCGTCCTGATGGGCATCGGGCCCGAGGAACTGACTTCCATTGGAAACGGGGAGTTCTTGAAGCGGGAGAACATCGTTTATGTGGGATCTCGGGATCTGGATCCGGAAGAGCGGAAAGCCATGAAAGAACAGGGAATTAAAGTATTCACCATGTATGAAATCGATGATATGGGAATCAAAAAGGTCATGGAGGAAGCCATCCGGATTGCCGGGGAAGGGACTGACGGCATCCACGTCAGCTTCGACATGGATGCCATGGATCCGGAAATCGCTCCGGGTACCGGCACCAAAGTTCCTGGCGGTATGGGCTATCGGGAAACTCACTATGCACTGGAAATGATAGCCAAATCAGATAAGCTGGTCAGTGTGGAATTCGTAGAAGTCAATCCGCTGCTGGATCATGGCAATAGGACTGCTGAAGCAGCAGTGGCCCTTTCCGGATCCCTTCTTGGCGAATGGCTGATCTAACAGGATCGGTTCAATGAATGAGTAAAGAAACCGCCGGCTTCCTTCAGGAGGCCGGGGGTTTCTTTACAAGATAATATTGATGTTCTCCAGCAATTTCTTTTCTGTCAGGGATCCTCGCTCGAAAGAGCGAATCACTCCTTCCGTGTCGATGAAATAGGTGACAGGGATACCAGTAACATTGTAGACGTAGCCAGCTTCCAGCTTCGTGTCAAAATAGACTGGCAGGGCCAGACCTTCTTGCTCTAGAAAAGCCTCAGCCTTTTCTATAGTTTCCCGGTTTCCGTCGGTTTCGTTGACCATCAGGAAGACCACCCGATCCCCAAGAGTTTCATAGGCATTCTGGAAAAAAGGCATCTCAGCAACACAGGGTGGGCACCAGCTGGCCCAAAAATTCAGAACAATGGGTTTGCCGAAATAATCGGAAAGACGGACCGTGTTGCCTTCTTGATCCAGAACCTCAAAATCCTGAGCCATGATGGATTCTCCCGTATTGTTTGATGATCCAGGCTCCTGCTGATCCTGCAAGTATCCATAAAGCAGATAGGCGCCTGCCAGAAATAACACCAGGACCATAATGCTGAGAAGGGTTCTTTTTTTATTGCTCATAATGATATCCATCTCCTTATATCAGTCTGCCGGACATCAGCAGCAGACCCATGATAATCAGCAACAGGCCGGAAGCCCGGCTGACAGCTGTGGCGTGTCTTTTCAAAAAGTCAAAGGTACTCTTCAGACTGTTGATCAGCAGAGCACTGGCAATCAGCGGCAGGGCAAGACCCATGGCAAAAAGGAAGAGCATCAGCATACCCTGAAGGACAGAACCCTGCCGGGAAGCTAAGATCAGGGCAGAACCCAGGAATGCTCCGATACAGGGCGTCCAGGTAATGGAGAAGACCATGCCGAAGAGCAGGGATTTTCGGACGTTCAGACCCTGGGGGGATAAATGGGCTTTTCCTCCGGGATTGAAAAAGGGAATCCGAATCAACCCTAAAAAACCAAGGCCCAGCAGAATTACGATAAATCCGCCGATTCCGTTGATCCAGCCGCTATACCGAATCAGAAACTGACCGATGGATCCGGCAAAGGCTCCCAGAATCATAAAGATGATGGTAAATCCTGCTACAAAGCTCAGAGCGTTATTCAGGGTCTTCCTGCTGGTGCCCCCGGGATCATTCCCGGCAAAATAGGAAAGATACAGAGGGAGCATGGGTAATAAACAAGGGGATATAAATGTTATTATCCCCTCTAAAAAAACAATCGCATATTGCATATTCGATTAACTCCGGGATTATACCCCCAGAAGCCCTCTTAATTCATCCTTGCTTCGTACACCCACAACCCGGTTTGCTTCTTTTCCATCTTTGAAGATGACCAGGGTGGGGATGGACATGATTCCGAATTTCTGGGCCAGGGCCATTTCTTCATCCACATTGACTTTGCAGATTTTGGCTTTGTCACCAACTTCCACGGCAAGCTCGTCCACACGAGGACCGATGGTCTTACAGGGTCCGCACCAGGCTGCCCAGAAATCGATCAGAACGGGAACACTGGACTGCACTACTTCGCTTTCGAAATTATCCTTTGTTACTTTGATTGACATATTGTTACCTGAACCTTTCTATCTTATTGTTTCTCTAACGATTGACTATGATATTAATATATCGATTTATACCCCGGCAGTAAGTGACTTTATCACAAAATATTGATAATTTTTCCTCCGGGTGATACAATGAGATACGTTATTTTATCGGAACATGAGGTATTCCAATGAAAATATTGCTTGCAACTGATGTATACGCACCGATGATCAATGGAGTCGTTGTGTCCGTTCAGAACTTGTATGAACAATTGAAGGCAAAGGGCCATGATGTCCGAATCCTTACCCTTTCTGAAAACCGGTCATCCCGAATCGAGGGAAATATTTATTTTATTGGATCCCTTCCGGTGATGATTTACCCCAAGACCCGGATGACGGCCAAACCCATCCACCCCTATGTCCGGGAATTGATTCGATGGAAACCGGATATCATCCATACCCATACTGAATTCACCACCTATATTCATGCCCGGTTCATTGCGGGAAGAACTCAGGCGCCTATGGTCCATACCTATCATACCCTGTATGAGGATTATACCCATTACCTGTTCCCCAGTCGCAGAATCGGAAAGAAAGCAGTGGTGATGATGACACGATTTGTCCTTTCCCGTGCAGAGGAGGTTATCGTACCCACCAATAAAGTCATGGGTGTTCTGAAATCCTATGGAGTACGGAGAGCCATCGTGGAAATTCCAACCGGAATCAAGCTGGAACGTTTCGAAAAGAACCTGGAGCCGGAAGAACGGTCTGCTATGAGAAAAAACTGGGGAATCGAACCTTCGGATCAGGTAGTTCTTACCGTAGGACGACTGGGCAGAGAAAAAAATATCCATGAATTGCTGGAAAAGCTGAAACCGATTTTTGACAGAGGCGAAAACATCATCTTCCTGATTGTGGGAGACGGCCCGGCCAGGGCTGAGCTGGAAGCCAGGGTCCGGGAGCTGGGGCTGGAAGATCATGTTCGTTTCACCGGAATGGTTTCACCAGAGAAAATCAGCAGCTATTATCATCTGGGAGAACTATTCATCAGCGCTTCCACCAGTGAGACCCAGGGACTCACCTATATCGAAGCCATGGCCAGCGGTCTTCCCCTGGTTGTCAAGCAGGATGAGTGTTTGAAAGGAGTGGTGGATGAAGGTTCCAACGGCTATACCTTTGTCGGCCAGGATGATTTTGAAGAGCAGCTGCTGGGTTTATTGCAGGACCGGAAAAAACTGAAAGAATTTCAGGAAAAAGCCATGATAAAAGCCCGATCCTATTCGGTAGAGGCCTTTGGCAATCAGGTTGAAGCCCTCTATAATCGGGTTGTTGCGTCCCATCGTCAGAACGGCTGAGGCCAGTCCCTTTTGCTTGAAAAAAGGGGGAAATCAGGTTATAATAATACGGTGTTACGAAAAAATAGAAATTCTATAAAATAGTGGAAGGAGGGAGAAGGATGGATACAGAAAGAAACTTTGAAAAGCGATTTACGGAAAGCTTTGCTGAAATAGTGGAAAACATCATCGATCTCCTTAATGCAAAAAAATATGTGGCAGCACGGGACGAGCTTCTGAAAAACAATGAGGTTGACATCGCAGAGATACTGGAAGAGATCCTGGAAGAGCTCGGCATAGAAAAGACGGTGATTATTTTCCGGACACTGCCCAAGGATGTGTCGGTGGAAGTCTTTTCCTATCTGCCGGCGGAGGATCAGGTTGCCCTTATCAACGTCATCACCGATAAGGAAATCAAGTACATCATGGATGAACTGGATTTCGACGATATGATCGACGTTTTGGAAGAACTGCCGGCCAACCTGGTGGATAAGATTCTGGAAAAGACCTCCAAGGAAGAACGAAAACTCATCAATACATTCCTGAACTATCCGGACGGCAGTGCTGGAAGCCTGATGACCCCCTATTATATCAGCCTCAATCGGGATATGACGGTGGAGCAGGCTCTTTCCTATATAAAAAAGGAAGGGATGGACAGTGAAACCATCTACACCTGCTATGTCAAGGAAAAGGGCCGCAAGCTTCAAGGGATCATCTCCCTTCGTACCCTGGTGATTTCTGAGTCTGATGCCCTGATACGGGATCTGATGCACGAAGACTTTGTGTCGGTCAATGTTCACGACGACCAGGAAGTGGTTTCCGATGCTTTTAAGCGTTACGGTTTTCTGGCCATTCCGGTTGTTGATAATGAATTCAGACTGGTGGGCATCATCACGGTAGACGATATCCTGGATGTTATTGAAGAGGAGACCACCGAGGACTTCGAACGAATGGCGGGAGTCATTGACACCGGCGATGCCGAATATTTGGATATCAGCGTCTGGAAGCATGTTAAGAACCGATTGCCATGGCTCTTCATCCTCATGTTGTCTTATGTGGTAACCGGTGGCATCATCGCTGGCTTTGAAGATGTTTTATCAAAGGTTATATCCCTTGTTGCCTATATGCCTATGCTGATGGGTACTGGGGGTAATTCCGGTTCCCAATCTGCGGTTCTGGTTATCCGGGGAATGGCCCTGGGTGATGTTGAGCTTCGGGATGCAGGAAAGGTGCTTTGGAAAGAAATCCGGGTCAGCCTAATTATCGGACTGATATTAAGCAGCCTGAATTTTGCCAGAATCTGGTGGCTGGACGGTCAGGGCCCCTGGGTGGCATTAGTAGTCTGTTTATCGATGCTGATCATCGTCATGGCGGCAAAAAGTATCGGCTGTCTTCTTCCTATGGCTGCCAAGAAGTTTGGCATTGACCCGGCTCTGATGGCCAGTCCTTTAATAGCTTCTCTGACGGATATGGTTTCCGTCGTAACTTATTTCTTGATGGCATCCTTGATTCTGGGGTTGTGATATGGACAAGCTCCGAACTCGAAAAGAAGACTCTCACAAGGGAGATTATGGTAAACTGTTAATTATTGCCGGCAGCCCTGGTATGGCCGGGGCTGCTGTTTTGTGTGCCACGGGAGCTTACCGTTCAGGAGCCGGCCTGGTGAAAGTATCCCTTCCGGAGATTCTTTTTCCGGTGGTACAGATTTCTGTACCGGAGGCCATTTGCGTGACCAGGATACAAAACCCCACGGATCTTCAATCCTATGACGGGATTATTTTTGGTCCGGGTATCGGTCTGGATTCCCCGGAACTTCAATTGCTGGAATGGGTCCTGAAAGAATATGATAAGAAAATTTTGCTGGATGCGGATGGCCTCAACCTCATTGCCGGTGGAGACCGGATCCGATGGCTGAGTCAAACGAGAGCCCGGCTGATCCTGACACCCCACCCGGGGGAAGCTAAAAAACTGCTGGGGATGGAACCGGATGATAAAATCCTCCCAGAGGAAAGAAAGGACGCAGCCCGAAGGCTCTATGAGGCAACCGGAGCTGTAATCGTCCTGAAGGGCCATCAAACGGTGGTCTATGACGGACATCTTTTCCAGGTTAATGAAACGGGGAATCCCGGGATGGCAACCGCCGGATCCNNATGTTTTATCCGGAATTATCGGTAGTTTGTGGGGACAGGGATATACCGCAGGAGAAGCAGCCCGCCTGGGTACCCGCATCCACGGTCTGGCGGGAGATCTTGCCGCAGAACGCTTTGGCCAGGATGGCCTGATGGCGGGAGATCTTTGCCGGTATACTGCTTATGGGATGAAAAAAATAATGGAGGAACAAATATGATAATAAAGAAAATCCTTCCGATTCTGCTGACTGGTATCCTTTTTTTTGGTATTGGTATGGCAGCGGCCTCCGGAGCAGATACGACACCGGGCTCCGAAGCCGATCCGCTGGTCTCTAAAAGCTACGTAGACGGGAAGACTTCCTATGTGCCGCTGCAGCTTCAGCCTGGTCAGTCCCTGATTGGAGATGAAGGAACGGAAATCATTCTTCGCAGCGGTGAAGGGACTGCCATCGACAATGGTGCCAACGGTGTATCGGATATCAGCAGCGGCCGGGATCTGATGAGTGGCATGAAGGTAGAGCTGAATCATCTCTTGCTGGTCCCCAGAGCAGACGGGAGAGGGATCAAGGTATCTACAGAAGCCTGGGTCCTGATTCGGGGGAGCTATACCATTCGTTAACAAGACAAAACAGGGAGAAGAGAATGACTGAATTTTTTCATAAAAACCGAATCCTGATTGCCGGGATTCTTTTACCGTTCCTGCTGGCTGCCCTGATTATCGGCAGCCGGATGGGGGTTGAATCAAAAAATAAACAGGTGGATGTGGTCCTGGACTACAATGAAATTGAAGCGATGGCCGAACAATCCGATCAGGATCTGTCCTGGTGGCTTCAATTTTTTCATGATGAATTGGGCATTTCCAAAGTGGGTCTGACAGAGGAAAATATTATTTCCCTGATGGAAAATGACGGTGTGCCCGTCAGTGGGGAACTGATGGGAATCATTACCAAAGAAGCCAGCTGGCAGGACCAGTACCCGGCATCCTTGATCGAAGCATTGGAAACCAACGGCTTTGATTCTTTTGATGTTCTGATTGATATTAAGAATACCGAAACCAGTGGATTTGTTGCTGAGGCTATCCGGGAACGGATGGAACCGGAACGGTATTTTATCGTAGAAGAAGGGGACAATACCTATATTCTGTTGGATGGCACTTCAAATATGACCCTTTATACGGAAAAATACAAGGAGATGAATTCTAAAAATGCGGGATTCATGGAAAAAATCGGACTGGAAGGATCGAAACTGATGTACATCAGTCTGGGCTTCCTTCCGGAAAAAGTGTCTGCCATTCAGGAAGCCGGAATGGAAATCGTACCAAGGACCCTGAGTTACAGCGGATGGAACGGAACCCGCTATGCAGAGGCAGTCATTGAAGAATATGAAAAATATGGGATAAAGCCTGAGTACATCATTGTCGGTGGTGAAGCAGTCATCGGCTATGACGACGGAACGGAAACGGCCGGGAAATATCTAAAAGATAACGAGATCCTGATCGGTCTCATAGAAAATACCACCCAGCTTCAAAATATCATGCAGTACGGTGTGGAATCCATTGCTCAGGCTAACGATTATCAGACGGTCCGGGTCTTTTCTGTCTGGAACTATATCCAGAACCGATACCAGTATTATGGGTATCCGGGTGCTGAAGAAATCGAAAACACCCTGTTCCGGGCCATTACGGAGAGAAACATACGGGTTATTTATTTTAAACCGGTTATGGAGTTTAAAGACCTCCACACCTATGTCACAGACCCCTTGGTTTACCAGCAGATGTTTGAAAATCTGGAAGCCCGGCTGAGTGAACATGGCATTACCAGGGATTCTGCATCAGTGATGCCGGCCCTTCAGACCAGCCCGATTCTCAAGATTCTTCTGGGGGTGGGATGTGTCTTTGCCGGCCTGCTGCTTTTGGATGCTTTCCTGCCCATCGGGCGAAAAGGGAAGGGGATTCTTGGTGGACTAGGTATCGCAGGGGTTTTAGGAATGGCCTTTGCCTTCCCGGGGATGCTGGAACTGGCCGTTAGCTTTGCTGCTGCTGTTCTTTTTGGTTGCCTGGCAATTACAGTATTTACCCGGATGAGCCGGGAGTATGCTGAAAAGATGGACAAGAATGCCTCTGTGGCCCTGATCCTGCCGGCAGCGGTACTGACCCTGATCCTTTCGGTTCTGGTAGCGCTGGTCGGCGGTCTGATGACAGCGGCACCCCTTTCCTCTGTCAGTTATATGCTGGAAATCGACATATTCCGAGGCGTCAAGGCAGCCCAGTTGCTGCCCCTG
The DNA here is from genome assembly GCA_002425705.1 of Firmicutes bacterium UBA5559. Classification (GTDB taxonomy): domain Bacteria; phylum Bacillota; class Clostridia; order Peptostreptococcales; family Anaerovoracaceae; genus UBA5559. The sequence continues at coordinate 44,308 of DIMT01000022.1, read as the reverse complement.
GCCTATTTTGCCATCGCTTACCTTGCCTATTACGGTTTTGGAAATCGAAAGGAAGAACCGGGTAAACTGGAAATTCTGGATATGAAAGATATGCTGAATACCAGCATCAAGGTTTGGATGATCCTGTTGGCCGGTTTGCTGGGGGCCATGGGAGCCTATTACATCATGAGGACCGGCCACGACTCCTCCATTCAGGTTTCCAGCATGGAGATGTTATTCCGAAACCGGTTGGAGGATGCCCTGATTGCAAGGCCCAGAACGAAAGAGTTTTTGTTTGCGTTCCCGGCTATCATGCTGATGGTGTATACCTCTATTCGGAAACTGCGTCTTTGGACGGTGGTATTCGGCCTTTCAGGAGGAATCGGAGTGACTTCGGTCATCAATACCTTTATGCATATTCGGACGCCCCTTTACCTTGGGTTTTTCCGGACCGGATACTCCCTGCTTTTCGGAATCGTGCTGGGCATTATAGCCATCCTGGCTTTCGACCAGCTTTACCGCTTGTACACCAAAAGAGTTCAACCTTATCTGACTGACGGAGGAGAAGCACTTGACGATGAAACATTCTAAAAACCTGCTGATCTCCGGTTACTATGGATTTAACAACATTGGGGATGAGTCTATTCTCCGGGCTGTTATTGACAATTTGAAAAGCCGTATCCCGGAAGCATCCATAACAGTGTTGTCTCAGGATCCGATTTCAACAAAGGAGAAGTATCAAGTGGATTCGGTGGACCGGCGGTCCATCCTGTCTATTCTGAAAGCCCTCTGGCACTGCGATATCCTGATCAGCGGAGGTGGAAGCCTTCTTCAGGATGTGACCAGCAAGCGGAGCATATTTTATTATCTGTTTATTATGTGGGCAGCACGGCTGCTTCGGAAAAAAGTTCTGATCTACAGCCAGGGAATCGGCCCCATCAATTCACTGATTAACCGGAGGATTACCTGCCGGATATTGAGGCGGGCAGAGGGTATTGTGGTACGGGACGACGCTTCCCGGGAGTTTCTGCAGGAAATCGGGGTGACCGGCAAGGAAATCCTGGTGACAGCGGATCCGGTTCTCCGGATTCCTCCTGCAGACCTGCGGATGGGGTTGGAGATTCTGGAAAAAGAAGGATTTGTCCGGTCTCCCGATAAAATAACTGTTGGATTTGCCATCCGGGAGCGAAAAACAGACAGTCGTTTCGTCGATCAGCTGGCCATTGCAATGGACCGACTGAGAAGAGAAGCCAACGTTCAGCTGGTATTGATTCCATTTCATTACAGCGAGGATATGGGAGTCATTGACGAACTGCAGCAACGGTTGGGGGCCGACGTCTGTGCTCTTCGGCATAAATATCTGACCGATGAGATGCTCAGCATCATCGGCAACATGGATCTGCTGGTAGGTGTCCGGCTTCACGCCCTCATACATGCGGCTATCATGGAAGTGCCCATGATTGGAATCTCCTACGATCCTAAGATTAATTCCTTCCTTCATTCCATCGGTCTCAGAGCCATGTGCAGCATTTATGATTTTGATGCGGATTTCTTCATGGAGGAGTTTAACCGAGCCTGGAGGGATCGGGAAAAAAATCGAAAAAAAGTCTCGGAGCACATGACGGTACTCCGAAAAAAATTGGATGCCAACGAAGAAATCATCAAGGATTTATTGGAGAAATAGCATGAAGGAAAGCAATCGAATAGAAATATTAGGGATTCCGGTGGATCCAGTAACTCAGGAGGAGGCCTTGGGCCGTTTCCGAAGACTGATGGAGGCTCCGGAATGTTCCCTGATCGTAACCCCAAACTCTGAAATCGTACTCAATGCATCAAAGGATCCAGAGCTGAAGGCTCTGATTACCTCCGCATCCCTTATTATTCCAGACGGAATTGGGCTGGTTTATGCCAGCCGGATTATTGGAAAACCCCTTCGGGAGCGGGTCACCGGTGTGGATTTTCTGACGGCAATCCTGAAGGAACTGGAAAGCCGGGGCCGGTCAATCTATCTCCTGGGCAGTAAGCCAGCTTCGGAGGAACGGCCCTCGGTAGCCCAACTTGCCGGAGAAGCGATGAAAAAGGCCTATCCGGATCTGAAGATTGCTGGCACTAGAGACGGGTATTTCAAAAGAGACGATGAGGAAGCGATTGTTCGTCAAATCAACGAATCGGGTGCAGATTTTCTGTGTGTTGCGCTGGGCTCTCCGAAGCAGGAGCAGTTCATTGCCCGAAATGCCTCCGCCCTTGTCACAGTACGAGGTGCCATGGGGGTTGGAGGAAGCTTGGATGTGTGGGCCGGAACCGTTCGCCGGGCCCCGGAATTTTATCAAAAATATGGTTTGGAATGGCTATTTCGTTTTATTCAGGAGCCATCCCGCTATAAAAGAATGGCCCAGCTGCCCCTCTTTATATTAAAAGTTCTGACAACAGCCAGAGACGGCAGATGAGGAATCGTGCATGAAAAAATTCTGGAAGGAAAACAGTCATGAAGCCTATCTTTGGGCGGCCGAATTTATGAATTACCCGGAGATTCCCTTCGGCAGCTATCTGAGAGAAATCCTGAGGAAAACCGATGTGGTTGCGGATGTGGGCTGTGGTTTTGGTGTTCCGGCTTTATTTATGTCATCCCTTTGCAGCCGGGTGATAGCCATTGATCAGGATCCTTACGCTCTGCGGGTTTTGGATCAGGAAAAGGAAAAACGAGGGATCACCAATGTGGAAACCCGCCTGGGCCAGTGGCCGGAGGTGGAACTGGAACCTTGCGATGTGGTGGTTTCCTTTTATCACAACCGATTTGCCGAGACAACGGATAATGTTCAGAAAATATTAAAAATTGGCAAAAGAGCGGGAATCATGACCTCCCAGGGTCCGGCTTGTATGCCCACCCTGGCAGAAAAAATCCTGCCGGAGCTGGGTCTGGAAGCTATTCGGGAATCCTGTCAGAACGGTTGTTATGCCAAAAGTCTTCTGGAAACAGCCGGGCTGAAAGTGGAATGTCGGCAGATCACCCACGATTTCAGCCAGCCCGTTAGGAATCAGGAGGAAGCAGCCGCCTATATCAGCAGTCATCTCAAGCTTGGAGAAGAGCATCAGGAAAAACTGTTTCAGATTCTGCCGAGAATTTTGATCTGGAAAGAGGATCAGCTAGTGATTCCAATCATAAGGGAAAATTGTCTGTTGACATGGGAGCGTTCCTGCTGATAGTATTTAATTGGTCGGGAAGGGCCCGACCGTTTGAGAGAAATCAGGAGGCAAAGAAAAAATGAATTTCAAGGAACTGGAGCAGCGAGCCACCAATATCCGGATTAATATTATCAAAGCCCTGCATTCTGCAGGATCCGGACATCCGGGGGGTTCCCTGTCAGCGGCAGATATCCTGTCCGTATTGTTTTTTCATGAGATGAAGCTGGATCCCGAAAATCCAAAGATGGATGACCGGGATATATTCATATTATCCAAGGGACACGCAGCGCCGGTTCTTTATTCAGCACTGGCGGAAAAGGGGTTTTTCCCGGCGGAAGAGCTGCTGACCCTGAGGAAAATCAATTCCAACATTCAGGGCCATCCGGATATGCGGAAGGTTCGGGGAGTGGAGATGTCTACCGGTTCCCTGGGCCAGGGGTTTTCGGCTGCCGGTGGAGCGGCTATGGCCCGGAAAATGGATAAGAAAGACTCCCGGGTCTACGTGCTTTTGGGAGACGGCGAGCTGCAGGAAGGTCTGGTCTGGGAAGCAGCCATGTCGGCTGGTCACTATAAGCTGGACAACATGGTGGCTTTTGTTGATTGGAACGGACTCCAGATTGACGGCAACAACGATGACGTCATGACCGTTAAGCCCATCGATCAGAAATTTGCCAGCTTTGGATGGAATGTGCTGATGATTGACGGCCACAGTCTGCCGGAAATCATCGACGCCCTGAATCAGGCCCGGGCATGCAAGGGTAAGCCAACCCTGATTATTGCCAGGACAATCAAGGGCAAAGGGGTTTCCTTCATGGAAGGAAGTGCCGGATGGCATGGAAAAGCTCCCAACGAAGAGGAAGCGAAGCGGGCAGTTGAGGAATTGGGAGGTGTATGGGCATGACAGTAAAAATGGCTACGAGACAGGCCTACGGAGAAGTATTGGTCGAACTGGGCCATGAATTGGAAAACCTGGTGGTCATGGATGCGGACTTGTCCAAGTCCACGATGACCGCCGAGTTCGGGAAAGTGTTTCCGGAGCGTTTTATCAATATGGGTATCGCTGAGCAGAACCTCTATGGTGCCGCTACCGGCATGGCCATATCCGGCAAGGTGGTTTGTGCCAGCACCTTCGCCATGTTTGCCACTGGAAGGGCTTTTGAAATCGTTCGGAATTCCATTGGCTACACCAGAGCCAATGTTAAAATCTGCGCTACCCATGCGGGAATCACCGTGGGAGAGGATGGGGCCAGCCATCAGACCTTTGAGGATATGGCTCTGATGAGGACCATACCCGGCATGACGGTAGTCAATCCCTGTGACTGTGTATCGGCAAAGAAACTGATTCGGCAGGCTGTGGCGATGGATGGCCCGGTGTATGTGAGACTGGGAAGAGCACCTGTCCCTAACTTTTATCAGGAGGATGATGATATTCAGCTTGGCAAAGGAAAATGTATCCGGGAAGGGAAGGACCTGACTGTCATCGCCACCGGGATCATGGTCAGTGAAGCCATGATGGCTGCAGAGAAACTGCAGGAAGAAGGATTGGATGTTCGGGTAGTGGATATCAATACCATCAAACCCATCGACCGGGATATTATTGTCAAAGCGGCAAAGGAAACGGGAAGAATCGTCACGGCAGAAGAACACTCTGTTATAGGAGGACTAGGTTCAGCTGTGGCGGAAGTAGTGGTTCGGGAATGGCCTGTTGCCATGGAAATGGTGGGGCAGCTGGATACCTTCGGGGAATCCGGCAAACCGGATCAGTTAAAGGAAAAGTACGGGATGGATGCAGAAGCGGTTATCCGTGCTTGCAGAAAGATTATGGATCGATAAGCCTTCGGGTATGGAGAGGCAGAGCGCGGACTCTGCCTTTTTTACCAGACGATATGGTAAATTATAACATTAAAACCATATAATGATATTATCCTTTTGTGAAAGAGATGTTTTTCAGGAGGTCTTATGAATCGAATACTGATGAGAACCAATCCGCAGAGTGAGGTGGGGGAAGAAACATTCGACCTGATTGGAAACGGCCCTCTTCGAATCGGCGTGATCCCCGGATCCAGAGGAGCGGGAGCTTCTCTTATTTCCCTTGGACTGGCTCAGTTGCTGGCTCAGCAAGATCGGAAGGGCAGGGATCGGATCTCCTATCTGGAACTTCGGGGAAATACAGCAGGCCCGACGGTCTATGACTGGACGGGGATGGAAAAGCGATTTGCCGGACGGAACTTTTGGGATTTTTTCAGTATGGCAATAAATCAGGAGCCTTTTCGTCAAAAGCTCAATCTGGATGATGGAATCAACTGGATCCTTCCCCTGCCTGAAAACTGTTCCGGCAATTTTACGCAACGGGACAGACTGATCCGTAGGGCACCGGGCAGCATCCTGCTTTGCGATTTCAGTATTTTCCCGGACGTGGGGGAACATCTTGCCGATATGGACGTCTTAATTCTGGTGGTGGACCCGGCTCCGTCCGGGCTGCTGGCGTCCCTTCCGATGCTTCGGGAAATACGGCGGATGGAAGAGGCCGGGATGCCGGTAGTTCGAGTGCTTAACCGTTGGAACGAGGGCATTGAGAAAAGGGAAGTCCTTCGATTCCTCCAGGACAGTGATCCGCTGACCGTCCCGGATATTCCCTATGAAGCCATTTGCAGGTGCCAGTTCAGCTGCCAGCTTCCGCTGAAAGACCCCACAATCAATAATCGGATGAAATTGCCTCTGGAAAAAATTATTCGCCGCATATTCCCCTAATTCTTTTTACATAGTTGGGGAATTGTATTATAATATTATCGGACAACTGATCGAATTAAAGCTGAAAAGGGGGAATCTTACCGACATGATACGATTTGAGAAGGTTACCAAGTACTATAAGAATAACGTCGGGCTGGAAAATGTCAGCGTTCATATAAATAAAGGGGATTTTGTCTTTTTGGTCGGACCCAGCGGAGCCGGGAAATCAACCTTCATCAAATTGATTCTCAAAGAAATAGAAGCGGATTCGGGCAGCATTCTGGTCAACGAAAAGGAAGTTACCAGTTTGTCCAACCGACAGATCCCCATTTTACGGCGCAGCATCGGGATTGTTTTCCAAGACTTCAGGCTCCTGCCTAAAAAAACCGTATTTGAGAACGTGGCATTTGCTATGGAAATCATTCATAAAAGCCCCAGGACCATTCGCAGGCAGGTTCCTCAGATTCTGAGCCTGGTAGGCATAGCCAACAAGGCCTCCAAGTATCCGGATGAACTGTCTGCCGGAGAGCAGCAGCGGGTGGCAATTGCACGGGCTATCGTAAACAATCCTACCGTTCTTATAGCAGACGAGCCGACGGGAAATCTGGATCCGGATACGGCCTGGGAGATCATGAAGCTGCTGGAGCAGATTAATCTCCGGGGCACCACCATTGTGATGGTCACCCATGCCAAGGATATCGTAGACCGGATGAATAAGCGGGTCATCGTAATCGATAAAGGAAAAATCGTTCGGGATAATGTTGGTGCATACGGCATCGATGTCTTCGAGACACCATCCTGCCAGCCGGAAGGAGGTGTCTTCAGCCAAGATGTTAAATAGTATATTTTATTCAATAAAACAGGCATTTCTGCAGATTTCCAGGAATCGGGCCATGAGTCTGGCCTCCATTTTTTCCATATCAGCCATGCTGCTGATCCTGGGACTTTTCTTTATCGTGGCAGTGAACATTAATATGGCCACAGAAGCAGCCAAGCAGGACTATGAAACGGTGCAAGTCTATCTGCAGGATGAAGTGACCTTTGAAGAAGCCCAGGTGCTGATCGATTCTTTTAAAAGAATCGAGGGGGTGTCGGAAACTCAATATCTGGATAAAGAAACAGCCCTGCTGCAATGGAAGGCAAAATGGGGGGAGAGCGGCTATCTGCTGGACTCCCTGGGAAATAACCCCCTGCCCAACTCCATCCTGATAACCGTATCTCAGCTGGAAGCGGCGGATCAAGTAGTGTTGAAGGCAGGAAAGGCCCAAGGCATCGAAGATGTCAAATATTATAAAGAGACTGTGGAAAAATTACTGAAGATCACCAATTTCATACAGATCGGTGCTCTGATCATTATGGTATTCCTAATCATCGTAGCGGTGGTGGTGGTCTCTAATACGATTAAGCTTACCGTTTTTGCCCGGTCCAGAGAAATTACCATGATGAAGTATGTTGGAGCGACCAACTGGTTCATCCGTGGCCCCTTCCTGGTGGAGGGGATGCTGATTGGCATTTTCTCAGCATTGATTTCGGTAGGTATTATCGCCCTGACGTACAGCAAGATTTCTGAACTGATCGGACAGGACGTCTTCATTATTCTTTCAACCCCCATGGTTCCGGTCAGCTTCATGACCATAAACCTGATATCGATATTTCTGGCCGTCGGAATCAGCATCGGTGCCTGCGGCAGTATTATATCCATGAGGCGATTCCTGGATACGTAAAGGAGTGTGGAGATGAAAATGAAAAGAGTTCTGTCCCTTCTGACGGCAGTAGCCCTAATCACAGGATTCTACGGGCTCGGCAACATTTACGGAGATGAGACCAGCAAAGATAAGCTGAATGATGTCAATAGTCAGATCAATCAAACCCAACAGAAGCTTAACGAAGGAAAGGCTGTAGAAAATAAGCTGAACCGGGAAATCAGTTCTCTGGAAAATCAGATCAATCAGACCCAGAGTGAAATCCAGGCACTTCGAGGAAATATTGAAGCCACTCAGGCCCGGATTCAGGAAGCCCTGAATCAACTGGCTCAAGTGGAAGCCGATATGGCAGTTCAGAACAGCCGCCTGAGCGATCGACTGCGGGCTATGTATAAAAACGGTGGCGTGGGAGCCCTGGATGTCCTTCTGGGATCGGACAGCATATCCGATTTTATGACCAATATGGACATGGTTCAGCGGATTTATGAAAGCGACAAGGAAGTTCTGGCCTCCATGGAAAAGCAATATGCCATGATTGACGCCCAGCGCCAGTATCTGAAGAGCCTTCAGGCCCAGCTGGAAGCTGAAAGACAGGAAGAAGCAGCCCGACAATCGGAACTGCAGCAGAGCCGAAGTGAGGTTTCTGCCAAGAAATCCGAAGTGGCTACCAACAATAAGGCGCTTCAGGAGCAGATTAATGCCCTTAATGCGGAAGCCAACCGACTGATCAAAGAAATTCAAGCCCTGCAGAGTGGTGGGGACTACGAAGGGGGAGTCATGACCTGGCCGGTTCAGGGTAAGATAACCTCACCCTTCGGCTACCGTATCCACCCGATACTGAAAACAAAAGAATTGCACACCGGTCTGGATATTGCTGCAAAATCAGGTACCCCTGTGGTTGCGGCTAATGCCGGAACCGTCATCAAAGCAGGATGGAACAACAGCTATGGCAACCTGCTGATGATTGATCACGGTGGCGGAATCGTCACCTTATATGCGCATAACAGCAGCCTGCTGGTTAAGACCGGCGATGTGGTAGCAAAGGGTCAAACTGTTTCTAAGGTAGGTTCTACCGGTATGTCTACAGGACCCCATCTCCATTTTGAAGTGCGGGTCAACGGGCAGTACAAGAATCCGATGGATTGGTTATAAAATGATTGAAATGCATCAGCATATTCTCCGACAGATTCTGGAGGTTCGGGGAATCACCGGGGATGAGGAAATTCGGGAATTTCTATCCGAAGCCCCACAAAAAACCTATGATCCATTCCTGCTCCATAATATGCGGGCAGGAGTGGATTTAATATTGGAACGAATCGGGGAGGACTGCCCCATCTGCATCTACGGAGACTACGACTGTGACGGAGTCACTTCCGTTTCGGTACTTCTCCAGATATTAGGAGAACTGTCTGATAAAATCACCTATTATATTCCATCTCGATTTGATGAGGGGTATGGCCTCAACAAGGATGCCATCCGAAGGATCCGGGAAACAGGAGCCGGGATGATTATTACCGTTGATTGTGGCAGCGTATCGGTGGAGGAAGTGGAACTGGCAAAAGNNAAAGAGCTGGGGATGGATATTCTGGTAACCGACCATCACAATATGGGTGACAAGGTGCCTGACTGCCTCCTTATCAATCCGAAGCAGGCTGACTGTCCTTATCCCTTCAAAGAGCTCTCCGGATGCGGCATTGCCTTTAAAATGGCGCAGGCAATTCAGCAACAGGCTGGGTTGCCAAAGTCAATCCTTTCTGGTGTCCTGGATCTGGTGGCCATTGGAACCGTGGGGGACATCGTTCCCTTGGTAGATGAGAACCGGACCCTGGTAAAGTATGGTCTCAAAGCTCTCCGAAGCACCAAAAGGCCGGGACTTCGTCTTCTGGCGGATAAAATCAGTCTGAAACTGGAATCCATCCACTCTGAATCCGTTGCCTATATTATCGTTCCTCATATTAATGCGGCAGGACGGATCGGATCTCCCCATTGGGCCGTTCAGCTGCTGACCTCGACCGATCCGGAACAGCAGGAGCAGATGGCGGGAGAACTGGTACAGGCTAACCGTCAACGGAAGGAACTTCAGGAAATGGCTTTTCGGCGGTGCCTTGCCATTATTCAAGACGAGCATCAGCAGGACTTGTTTGTAATCCTTCAGGCAGAAGGGGTCCATGAGGGCATTGCCGGTATCGTAGCGGGCAAAATCAAGGATCGTATGAATCGGCCGGTGGTCCTGGTAACAGACAGCGGCGAGCACAAGGAGTATCTGAAAGGTACTGGCAGGAGCATTGGCTCAGTTAATATCCATCAGCTGCTCAAAGGTGGTGAGCAGCTTTTTGAAAAGTTCGGAGGACACGCTGGTGCATGTGGTTTCCTGATGAAGAGAGAAGGCCTGCAGGAACTCCGTGATTTTGCTGAAGAAGAAATGAAGCGGCTTCAGACAGAAAATCCAGATTTGTTTCAGATCCATAGAGCGATTGATTATGTTTTTCTGGGAGAAGAGATTTCAGTTGACCTGATTCGGAGTCTGGAGGCTCTGGAGCCCTTTGGATTCGGCAATGAGAAACCAAGCTTCCTGCTTTCCGGAATCCGGCCGGAGCGTGTTTCCCGAATGGGCGGGGGTGGTGAGCATCTTCGCTTTGAGGCCAGCTGCAGGGACGGCACCCGCATTCCTTGTGTGCTCTTTGGAGAAGCAGATCGATTCGAAGGCCATCTGAATCAGGGGAACCCCCTCAATCTTATCGGATCCCTGAGTTTGAATGAATGGAACAACCGGCTGAAAATACAATTTGTGGTTCTGGATATAACATGGTAAAATATTCCGGTGGAGGAATGATATGTTTGCAATCAAGAAAAGAAAATTAGCCGGACTGCTGATCCTTTTCTTTCTTCTGGGTGTTCTGGCCGGAGGAGGAGGTTTCCTGCTCTTTGAAAATAGTCAGGGAGGTTCGGTGAGAATACCGGTATCGGAGTACTCGGCCCTTCAGACCATCGGGAAGGAATATCAGGATATCGAAAAACTGAAAGCTAAGGTTATGGAACTATCCCTTTTTCCCGTTACGGAAGATCAACTGATGACCGGCATGAAAAGGGGCCTCCTCAGCGGTGTGGGGGATCCTTATACGAATTATCTCACAAAAGAAGACTATGAGTCACTGATGATCATGACCACCGGACAGCTTCAAGGTATCGGAGTAACCGTAACCTCGAACAACAATTTCGTAGAGATCGTCAGTACCGTGAAAGAATCACCGGCCCATAAAGCAGGACTGAAAAGCGGAGATCTGATCATAAAAGTGGACGGAACCGAATACGATGGTTCCCAGCTTCAGGAAGCCGCCGCAGCCCTACGGGGAGAAACAGGCACCAAGGTTCTGGTGACTTTTCTTCGGGATGAAAAAGTCCGGGAGATAGAAATCATCCGTGCTGAAATAGAACTGGAATCGGTCACATCCAAAATGCTGGATGATCAGATTGGCTATATTGACATCAAATCCTTTGAATCCAATACCGGGTCTGACTTTGAAAAGGAACTGAGGGGATTGGAAATGAAAGGAGCAAAAGGGCTGATCATCGACCTCCGGGATAATGGGGGAGGCATCGTGGAAAGTGGTGTGGAGATCGCAGACCTTTTATTGGATGAAGGGATCATTGCCTATACAGAAGATTATAAAAAAGATCGGACCTATTATAAGTCGGTACACGGAAAGACCAAACTCCCCTATGTGATTCTGGTCAATCAGGGGACAGCCAGCACTTCGGAAATCCTGGTAGCTGGGGTTAAATATCACAAGGGAGGACCTGTGGTCGGCGAAAAGACCTATGGAAAAGGAGTCATCCAGACAGTACTGGGAGTAACACCAAAGGACTATATGCGAATCACCATCATGGAGTACTTCTCTCCCGATGGCAACGCTATCCATAAGCAGGGAATCCAGCCGGACTATACCGTAGAACTGACAGAAGGAGATATGAAGGATTATCAGTTGGATAAAGCATTGGAGTTGTTGAAATAGATCATGCAGACCGATTGACCCAAGGGAAGGTCAATGCTATAATCATACTGTAAAGTGTTAAAGCGGCTGAAAGGAGCAATGCTATGAGTTATGATTCCAAGTTCAAGAGAGCCGATATCGACGAGCTGTTCAAGGCCATCCTGTCTTTGAAGGACGAAGAAGATTGCTATCGTTTTTTTGAAGACCTTTGCACCATCAATGAAATCCATGCTTTTGCCCAGCGGCTTCAGGTTGCCAAGCTGCTCTCAGAAAAGAAGACCTACAGTGAAATTGAGGATATCACCAAGGCTAGTACGGCAACGATCAGCAGAATCAACAAGTGCCTGGTCTACGGGGCGGAAGGATATCAGAGAATTTTAGAACGAATCAAGTAAATTCCTATTCTGAACGCCGGAAAAGGCGTTCTTTTCTTATGGTGAGCAGATGAATATTTATATATACCAGAAGGACCCGGCCACTCCGCTTACCAGCGATGAAATGATCCGGAGTTCCCTTCGCGCCTATAACCGGGAAACAGGACTCGGCCTGATAGATTCCTTTTTTGATGAAGCACCGATTATTCGGACCTCCAAGGGCAAACCCTATGTTGACCGGATTCCGATCCATTTTTCTCTCAGTCACTCGGGGAATCTGATGATCTGTGCCGTTGGAAAAAAGGAAATCGGCATCGACATCCAGCATATCCGTCACGCGAGAACCATTGAGGTGGCTCAGCGTTTTTTTTCGACAGAGGAATCCGATTATGTGAATCTGTATGGAGAAGAAGCATTTTTTGAGCTTTGGTCCAGAAAGGAAGCCTTTGTCAAATACATCGGTGAGGGTATCGCTTACGGATTTCAAAATTTCAATTTGGTTCATAAGGGACAGATCGTGGACAGGATCGAAAAGCCAACGTTCTGCCAATTTCAGATGATCCCGCTGGGTCCGGAAGTCAAATGCTGCATATGTACCAGAAAGAGAGAGCGGATATGGATCAAAAAACTATAAAAGTCTACAGCGCAGCCTTGCTGTTTTCATTTCTTGTTGGTTTCAGTTTCATAGGTGTAAAAAGCATTACATCCATCGGCAGTACCCTTGAAATATTGGCTTTTCGGTATGATTTTGCTTTTCTTGCTACTCTTTTTGTCCTGCTGGCCCGAAAAAAGGGATTTCGGATTCCTGCAGAGAATCGAAAGAATTTAATTCTGACGGCTGCCTTCTATATACTTTTTATGATTCTGCAGGCAGCAGGTCTGGTTTATACCACTTCCATCGTCAGCGGCATCATTTTTGCCCTGATTCCCATTATTGCCAAGATCATAGCAGAAATATTTCTCAAGGAGCGGTCCACCTGGCTACAGAATGGGTTTGTTCTCCTTTCCGTGGTATCCCTGATCGTGATGATTATCAAGGATGCTGCTGTTATCGATGCCAATATAGGGGGGATTCTGCTGCTGCTTCTTTCCAGTACCTGTATGGCCATCAGCAATGTGTTCATGCGATATGTCCGGCAATTATTCTCTCCTCTGGAAATTTCCTTTGCCATTACCTTCAGCGGATTTGTGATTTTTAATCTGGCAACATTGATTTCCGGGATCAGGGACCAAAGTCTGATTCACACGCTAAGCCTCTTTGGAAATCCACTCTTTGTGTTATCTACGGCTTATCTGGGCATATTCTGCACCCTGATTACAGCCTTCTTAGCAAGCTATATGCTGGCTAATCTGGAAGCGGTCAAAGCCACTATGTTCGGTAATCTTTCCACGGCTATTTCTCTGATTGCCGGGGTAGTAGTGCTGAAGGAACCACTCCATCCATACCACATTTTGTGTACGGTGCTGATCATCATAGGGGTGGCGGGAGTCAGCGTAGCCGGAAAAAAACAGATACGTCTCAAAGGGTAAAGGAGGGAGTACCATGGATATCCGGGATACGGCCCTGCGATTCCTGGCCAATCGGGACAGAACGTGCCGGGAAGTCCGGGAGCATCTGATCGGAAAAGGATTTGATGAAAGCAGCGCAGTCAAACTGATGCAGGAGCTGAAGGATTGGAACTATATCAACGACCGGTCTTATGCTGAAAAGTATTTCCGTTATGCCGGCAGGAAAGGCCGCAGCATTTACCGGATGAAGCAGGAATTGCTTCAAAAGGGTATCGCCGTTGCCGACATGGAGGAGGCTTTGCATCGTTGGGAGGAGGAAGAAGGATCCTTGATTCAGCGGGATATCCGGGAAGCCCGCAGAGAAGCACTTAAAATCACTGGAGGGATGGCAGCTGACGAAAAAACCACGGCCCGGATCGGACGTCGGCTCGGTTCCCTTGGTTACTCAGCAGAACTGATTTATAGGGTTCTCGAGGAATGCAGGAAAGGAAGGGTAGAAGATGGAACGGACTAAAATCATCATAATGGCCCCTGCCGGCAGGATGGATCGGCTGATTGTTAAAGCAGCAGCAGCAGAACCTGCATTGCAGATTGTGGGTGGAGTGGGAACGCCGGGCAGAAACTATATAGGGAAGGACATCGCCCTGGCCGCCGGACTTCCGGAGGCTCTTGGAGCCCTGACCTACGGTTCCCTGGACGAAGCACCAACGGACTTTGACTTAGTCATCGACTTTTCAACCACCGAATTATCTATAGAAGTTTTAAGGTGGTGTCATCAGAATAAAAAGGCCCTCATCTGCGGGACCACCGGATTCACCAGAGAACAGGAGGACCAATTTGTTCTTTTTTCCCGTGACATTCCTCTTATGAGGGCTGCTAACACTTCTTTTGTAGTGAACGTGATGAAAGAGCTGCTGAGCCAGGCGGCAACATCCTTCGGTACAACTGCAGACATTGAGATCATCGATATGCACAGCCGGGACAAGAAGGATTCTCCAAGCGGTACCGCTCTGGAGCTGGGTCAGGTCATCCAATCAGCCCCTGGGGAAGGCAATGGTATTTCACCGGTTTATCATTCTGTTCGGGCAGGGGATATTGTCAGCAGCCACACGGTCCTCTTCGGATTCCGGGGGGAACGGCTGGAAATCACCCACCATGCCCATAGCTGGGATTGTTATGCAGAAGGGGCCTGTAAGGCAGCTCTTTTCATGAAAGACAAGGGTCCTGGTCTCTATCGGATGGAAGATGTCATCATTGACAGAAAGGAATAATATGGCAAGGATCAACAACAATGCAGAAGAGCGGCGGATTGCCGTTCTCATAGATGCAGATAACGTGTCACAAAAGTACATTAAATATATTTTCGATGAAATATCCAAACACGGGGTGCCCACCTATAAAAGAATTTATGGAGACTGGACCAGCACCCGGCAGTCGGCATGGAAAGAAGTGCTTCTCAGTTACTCCATTACGCCGATTCAGCAGTACAGCTATACCACCGGTAAGAATGCCACCGACTCAGCCCTGATCATCGATGCAATGGATATTCTGTATTCGGAAAACGTGGACGGATTTTGCATCGTTTCCAGTGACAGTGACTTTACCCGACTGGCGGTCCGACTGAAGGAAGACGGGATGTACGTCATCGGTATGGGAGAAAAAAAGACCCCAAGTCCCTTTATCGCCGCCTGCGGTCAGTTCAAGTACCTGGAATCCCTGATACAAGTGGATAAGAACCAGGTTAAATCCCCCAGCATCGATGCAGTGCCGAAGGAATTAAAAGAAATCACGAATCAGATTCTGCCCTTGATTGAGGATATGTCTGATGAAGCGGGCTGGCTCAATCTGTCCGTGCTGGGAGATATACTGGTGAAAAGGCAGCCGGATTTTGACACCCGTAATTATGGCTATTCCAAACTTTCGGCTTTGATCAGCGCCATTCCGGTGCTGGAACTGAAGATGAAAGGCCGTTCCTATTACATCCGGATCAAGTGATTCGTCTCTTTGACTGAAGGAGGTAAACTTTTTGTGAAATTGGCCGATAATATTATAAATTCCGCCTAAACATTTAAAGGAGACCTCCCATGAAGAAGATACAAATTCTCGCAAAGAAGCAACTTCCCTTATTGCTGATCCTGGTCCTGATGGCTTCCCTTTTATCCTCTTGTGGAAGCAAGGACCCCCAGTCTCCTTTGGATCCTGAAAATCCGGTGACGATTACCATTTGGCACTACTACAATGGCCATATCAAGGATAAATTTGACGCTCTAGTCAATGAATTCAATGAAACAGTGGGCATGGAAAAAGGAATCGCCGTAGATGCCCTGAGTCTGGGAGATGTGGGGCAACTGGCTGATGCTGTTTTTGCTTCCGCCAATCAGGATATGGGGACCGATCCCCTGCCGGACATTTTTGCTGCTTATCCGGATAACGCCATGCGGATTCATCAAATCGTCGGTTTAGTCAGCTTGGAGAAGTATTTCTCTGAAAAAGAACTGAGCCGGTATCGGCCGGAGTTTCTGGAAGAAGGTCGTTTTGGAACCGGTGAAGAGCCCTACATCATGCCTATTGCCAAGTCCTTTGAAGCCCTTTTTGTCAATGAGAATTCCTGGCGGTCCTTTGCTGACTCCAGAGGATATACCGATCAGGATATTCAGACCTGGGAAGGATTGCTGGAGGTTTCCAAAGCATACTATCACGAGACGGGTAAAAGCTTTTTCAGTTTGGACGCCAATGCCAATTACATGCTTTTAGCCTCCATGCAGCTGGGTGAGGAACTCTATTCCTACCAGGAGGATGGGAGCGCTGTGTTGAATTTAAGGGAAGAGACAGCGGAAAAAATTTGGAATCATTATTATATTCCCTATCTGAAGGGATACTTTACCAAATCAGGACGTTTCAGCTCCGATGATGCTAAAACAGGAAAAGTACTGGCCTACACCGGATCTACTGCCGGATCGGCCTATTTCCCAACGGAGGTTACCCTGAGCGAAAGTCAGGTGGTTCAGGCAGATCCCCTGGTATTGCCTTATCCCTATTTCCGGGATGGAAATCCTTTTGTGATCCAGCAGGGAGCAGGGATGTGCATCATCAACAGCGATCCGGCCCATGAATTTGGTGCTGCTGAATTTCTCCGTTGGTTTACCCAGCCGGAACAAAACATTGAGTTTGCAGTTTCTACCGGATATTTTCCAGTGATGAAAGAAGCGCTGGAAGCAGGCCTGCTTCTGGAAGCACTGGAGGAAACGGATCTTAGTAATCCGGCTATCGGGCAGGCTATCAAGACTTCCGTCGATATGCTGGAAAACTATTCTCTTTACAACAACAAACCCTTTTCGGGCAGTTATGAAATGAGAAATCTTTTGGAAAATCATTTGTCGGAAAAGGTCCGGAAAGATCTTGAAAAACTCCATCGAGAGGTTGGGGAGGGCGGTAGCAGAGAGGATGTCATTGCCCGAATGAGCAGCCGGGATGAATTTATAAAGTGGTTTGAAGACTTGAAAACACAGGGTCAGAAAATTCAAATCTGAAAAGTGAGACAAAATGAAGCAAAGGTTCTACGAGAAAAACTCCATCGTATTTCGCTTGACCGCATTGATTCTGGTGATTATATTTCTTCAGACTGCATTGCTGACATTCAGTATGATCGGTGGAGGAGTTCTGGCGCAGGGAAAGCTGAATGCTTACCAGAATTTTTACGAAAAGGTTTCGGGCAGGAAGAATTATCTTGAAAGAGAGATGAAGAACCGCTGGACGAACCTAGACCCCTTTACCGCCGCCATCAGCGAAAAAATATCCGAGTCCCCGGATGATTCAGACCAGATCCTTCACCTGGTGTCGGAGGATCTGATTTTTATGCTCCGAAGCACTCAGACCACCGGGGTTTTTCTGATTTTAGCGGACAAGACAGGGGAGAGCAGTTATCCAGCCTTGCATTTTCGTGATTACGATCCTCTTACCAACGGAAACAGCAGCAATGATATTTACCTGCTGATGGGGCCGGATTCTGTGGGGGAGGAGCAGCGGATTCCTCTGGACCAGACCTGGAGTTATCGATACCGTCCTGCCGGTGAAAGCCATTTGTTTTTTGAAAGGCCCATGAGGGCGGCTGCGGATTGTGAAAGAGCCAGTCTGGTAGGATACTGGAGCCCACCTTTTCATTTGACAGAAAAGGATTTGCCGATCATTACCTATTCTATTCCATTATTTGATGAGGATAAAAATCTCCGGGGGATACTTGGTGTTGAAGTAACGCTAAACTATCTTGTTTCCCTGCTGCCGAAAACCGATTTACAGCCAAAGGACGGACTGGGCTATGTGCTGGTTTATCAGGAAAAACCGGATAGCCCCATGATGCCGATCCTGTTTACCGGAGCACTCCAGAAACGATTTCTTTCTGCGGATGAACCACTGATTCCGTTAACCGCAGATGAAAATCTGAACATTTATCGGTTGTTCAATGAACAAAACAAGGAATCCCTGTATTCTTGCATCATGCCCATTAGCCTTTATCGCAACAATACGCCTTACGAAGAGGAAACGTGGTCTTTGGTTGGACTGATGAGGGAAGACAACTTGCTTAGTTATGTTCACCGAATTCAATATATCATAATGGGTGCCCTATTGGTTGCCCTTGTTTTAGGTACAGCCGGAGGGTTGTATTTCAGCAACCGGTTCACCAGACCCATCGTCAGGCTGGCCGGCTTTGTCCGGGAAAAGAAAAACGAAGGATTTTTGCCTATGGATAAAACTGGTCTTCTGGAAGTAGATGAACTGGCTGCAGCTATGGCAGAAGCGAACAAAGACCGGATGGAAGCCGCATCCCGTTTATCCCGTATCATCGGCCTTTTGGATGTGCCTATCGGAGCCTTTGAATTGAGGGATGATCAGGATCAGGTTTTTGTAACAGAGGGATTCTATGACCTTCTGAGTATTCCGGTTGATCAGATTGAATTTCACGATTCCAGGGAAGGCTTTCTGGCTCTTCTGGAGCAAGTTACTAGAAATCCGGAGCCGGAAGAAACCCATATTTATAAAGTGGGAGATCGATGGATTAAATACACTTCTGTTCGGGATGGGAATATTATTCAAGGGATCATGCAGGACGTCACACCGGAAATGAAAGAAAAGCAGGCCATTCGGAAGGACCGGGATTTGGATCCCCTGACTGGGCTCCTGAACCGGAAAGCCTTTCAATACCAGGTGGAAAGGGCAAGGGTCGAATCGGATTCTTCTTGCTGTCAGGCTTTGCTGATGGTGGACCTGGACAATTTGAAGCCCATCAATGATACCTATGGACACCAATGGGGAGATCAGTATATTCTGGAATCGGTCCGGGAGTTAAAGGCTCTGGCGGAAAGAAACAATACTATACTGGGACGACGATCCGGCGATGAATTTCTGCTTTTCTTCCGGGATTGGGATTCAAAAGAGGAACTTTCTGAATATGTAGCCGGATTTTTTGCGCATCTGACAGAAAGCAGATTCCTTTTCCCTGATGGGGAAAGGCTGCCTGTCAGTATGTCAGGAGGTCTTCTCTGGCTGGATGGCAATACCCTTAGTTATGATGAGATTCTTCATTATGCGGATGAAGCCCTTTATCAATCGAAGCGAAAAGGGAAAGGCATCTGGACGATACACGAACGAACATGAGATGGATTTCCGTCTTGACACCACTCCGAATGTTGGGTAAAATGAGAGGGTATATGCAGGATTGTGATCTTGCATGAATAAATTGGGTGTTGAGGAAGACAGTAGCCGCGGGTAAGATCCTTACAGAGAGATGGTCATAGCTGAGAGACCATCGGTGAAGCGCAGGTGAAAATCACTTCGGAGCTCCAACTGAATAAGATTAAAGTGGCATTTATTGCAACTAGGGTGGTACCGCGGTTTACAATCGTCCCTAATTCGTTTATAGCGAATTAGGGTTTTTTAATTAAAGGAGAAGAAGAGCATGTTTGAAAAATTATCAGAAAAAGCCATTGCCCAGCTACAGATGGAGCAGGCTAAACAATGGGAGGAAGAGGATCTCCTGCATAAATGTGTGACGACCAGAGCGGGGATGCCCTCTTTTGTGTTTTATGAAGGCCCCCCCACAGCCAATGGAAGACCGGGGATCCACCACGTCATAGCCAGAACTCTGAAGGATTCGGTATGCCGTTATAAGACCATGCAGGGGTTTGAAGTGAAGAGAAAAGCCGGATGGGATACCCACGGTCTGCCGGTGGAAATTGAAGTGGAAAAAATGCTTGGCATGTCCGGAAAACAGGACATCGAAAAGTACGGAATAAAAGAGTTTAACGCCAAGTGCCGGGAGTCGGTCTTTACTTACGAAGGCATGTGGCGGGAGATGACTGAGCGGATGGGCTACCTCATCGACCTGGATCATCCCTACATCACCCTGGACAACGATTATATTGAATCGGTCTGGTGGATCATCAGCGAATTCTTCAAGGCTGGCCTGATTTACGAAGGGCACAAAATCCTTCCCTACTGTCCCCGGTGCGGAACCGGACTGGCCTCTCATGAAGTAGCCCAGGGATACAAAGAAGTGAAGGTCAATACCATCACTGCCAAGTTCAAGCGGAAGGACGCCGACGAATATTTCCTGGCATGGACTACTACCCCCTGGACCCTGGCTTCCAATGTTTCTCTGACCGTTGGGTATGAAGTGGATTATGTCCGGGCCCGGATGCTGGAAGGCAACGAAGAGGGCCGGGTGTTCTATGTGGCCAAGGCCCTGGCTGACAAGGTTCTGGGAGCAGGAAAGTACGAAGTGCTGGCAGAAATGAAGGGCAAGGACCTGGAATATCTGGAATATGAGCAACTGATGCCTTTTGTGAAGGTCGATAAGAAGGCCTTCTATGTAACCTGCGCCAATTATGTCACCACAGAAGACGGTACCGGAATCGTTCATACGGCACCGGCCTTTGGAGAAGACGACTATCAGACAGGCAGAAGGTACGACCTGCCGGTTCCCAACCCGGTGGATGAAGAAGGAAAATACACGGAAACACCCTGGGCAGGCCGGTTTGTCATGGAAGAAGAGCTGGAAATCGACATCATCAAGTATCTGGCTCAGGGAAATAAGATCTTCGGCAAAGAAAAAATGGAGCACAATTATCCCCACTGCTGGAGATGCTCTACTCCGCTGATCTACTATGCAAAGCCCAGCTGGTACATTGAAATGACCAAGCTGAAGGATCAGCTTGTAGCTAATAACAATGAAGTCAACTGGTTCCCGGATTTTATCGGAGAAAAGCGGTTCGGAAACTGGCTTGAAAATGTCAATGACTGGGCCATTTCCAGAAATCGTTACTGGGGCACTCCTATTCCTATCTGGCGATGTGAATGCGGCCACCTGGAATGCATCAGCCGCCGCCAGGAGCTGGTGGATAAAGCCGTGGAGCAAATTGACCTTTCCATTGAGCTTCACAGGCCTTATGTGGATGATGTCCACCTGACCTGTGCTCATTGCGGCCAGCAGATGGAACGAATCGCCGAGGTGATGGACTGCTGGTTTGACAGCGGAGCCATGCCTTTTGCCCAGCATCATTACCCCTTCGAAAACAAAGAACGGTTTGACGAAGAGCTGTTCCCGGCAGATTTCATCTGCGAAGGAATCGACCAGACCAGAGGCTGGTTCTACTCCCTCATGGCCATTTCCACCTTTATTAAGGGAACCTCCCCTTATCGCAACGTTCTGGTCAATGACCTGATCCTGGATAAGGAAGGGAAGAAGATGAGCAAATCCAGGGGCAATACGGTAGATCCCTTTGAGTTGTTCGAAAAATATGGGGCGGATGCTACCCGTTGGTATCTTCTGTATGTATCTCCGGCCTGGTCTCCTACAAAGTTTGATGAAGATGGCCTGATAGAGGTTGTAAGCAAGTTCTTCGGAACCCTGAAGAATGTCTATAATTTCTTCGTACTCTATTCCAATCAGGATAAAATTTCCTTCGATGGAATGGAAGTGCCTATGATAGAAAGGCCGGAACTGGATCGATGGATCCTGTCCAAGTACAACAAACTGGTGAAGGAAGTCACCGAAGAAATGAACCGGTATGATCACATGAAATCCGTACGGAAGATTCAGGAATTCGTGACAGAGGATCTTTCCAACTGGTATATCCGACGAGCCAGAAGGCGATTCTGGCAGGAAGAACTGAATCAGGATAAAAAATCGGTTTATCTGACCACCTATGAGGTCCTGGTCGGAGTATCCAAATTAATCGCTCCCTTTGCCCCCTTCCTGGCTGATGAGGTATTCACCAAATTGACTGGAGAAGAATCGGTGCACATTGCCTTTTATCCCAAAGCGGATGAGCGTCTGATTGATGCCAATGTAGAATCCAGGATGGACCTGGTCCGGGATCTGGTCGGCCTGGGACGGGGCACCCGGGAAAAAGAAAAAATCAAAGTCCGGCAGCCCTTGACCAGGATTCTGGTAGACGGAAAGTACGAAGATCTGATCAGCGACCTGACGCCTTTGATCATGGACGAGCTGAACGTGAAGGAAGTGGTCTTCGAGAAACAGCTGGATCAGTATATGAACTTTTCCCTCAAGCCCAACTTTAAAGTAGCAGGCCCGGTTTTTGGCGGTAAGATCAAAGACTTCGGAGCGGCTTTGACAGCAGCAGACGGGGCAGAAGCAGCAGTAAAACTGGAAGCAGGGGAGGAAATCCTTCTGAATGTGGGGGGAGAAGAGACCAGGGTGAACAAAGACCTGGTGGAAGTGAAAATCACCGCCAAGGAAGGCTTCACGGTAGCCATGGAAAACAACCTGTTCACAATCCTGGATACCACAATTACTACTGAATTGATTCAGGAAGGCCTGGCCAGAGAACTGGTTTCCAAGGTGCAGCAGCTTCGGAAGCAGCATGATTTTGAAATGATGGATCATATCCGCATTCGGATTCAAGCTGATCCGGAGGTGCAGGAAGCCATTGAAAAGCATATTCAGTATATCCGAACCGAAACCCTGGCAGAAGAACTGAACTACAGCAGTGAGGATTTTGAAAAGTACGACCTTAACGGTCATCCCACCGGTATTCAGGTTGAAAAACTAGCCTAAGCAATAAGAAATGGCGGTTCTCGTCGACAGATAAAAAGTTCTGTCGACGAGAGCCCTTTTTTTTCCCGGGTAATAGGTAACAGAACGGGTATCATCAAATGACAAATTCGGAAATAACCAATCGTTTTGACAGGAGGTGTTCTCAATGATTGAAATCGTCAAGAATTTTCCCGACCCTATGCTGATGGAACCCCAGGATCTTTGTGTCTCCATCTATCAGCCTGCCCGCCCGGGAAGCATGGAACTATCGGCCGATCAGGTCACATACAGGAATATGCTGAGAGAACTGGAAGAGCAATTAAGTGAAAGAATGGATAAAAGAGAAGTCCAGAAATGGCTTACGCCACTGGAGGAAATTAAAGAGGATAAAGGCTTCTGGCAGGATTCCATCGGTGGAATGGCCTTATTTGCCACGTCGGACCGAGCCCTCGTATACCGATTTCCAGGAGAGACCCTTCCCTTCCTGTCGGTGGGGGACACCTTCCTGATCAGTCCTCTGATAAGGAAACGGGTAGATATTCCCTTCTATCTTCTGGGTCTTTCTCTGACAGATTTCTGGATTTATAAGGGGAATCAGGAGGGCTTGACTGAAGTTCCTTTGCAGGAGGGAACACCCAGAACCTTAGAGGAAGTGTTGGGTGATCAGCATACGGAAGGTTTTCTGACCCATGGAAGGTATGCCGGGCCAGGGGGTGGAGGCGGATCGATTTTTCATGGCCAGGGAGCAAAAAAAGATGAAGCCATGATCGACCTGGAAAAATATTTTCGATATGTGGAAAAGTTTGTATCAGAAGAGATCGTCTCAAAAGAGCCCCTTCCGGTGATTCTGATATCGCTGACCGAGCATCAGGGAGAATTCAGGAAAATATCTTCCAACCCCAATCTCCATGCTCAGGGAGTTCCGGAAGCCTTTGACATCGTTAAGCTGGAACAACAGGCAGAGTCGGCCAGAAGGATATTGGCCGGAGAAATGGAATCGGGTCTGAAGAGCCTGATTGAAATGTTACCGGGTGAAATGGCCAAGGGACTGGCATCCGATGATCCGGTTGAAATAAGCCGGGCTGCGGAAGAAGGCAGAATAAGAACCCTGCTCCTCGGAGAGCTTCAGGATAATTATAAAGAGTTGACAGAGGATCGTCAGGAGGCCATCAGGCTGCGTGAGCGAACAGCAGAAGATACTCTAAAAAGAGGCGGTGAAGTTTTGGTTGCCGAGGGTGGCAATATCACGGAAAGATCGGAGATGGGTGCTATTTTCCGATATTAGATTGGACGAGTTCCTTATGGGCGCTGGCCTTCCCGAAGAAACCGGACCAGCGCCAGGATATTATCAATCCGATCCTTGGACAGGCCTGATAAATCCAGTTGTTTCAGATTTTTAGGCCGGACATTATAATAGGGAGTGGAATCATCGGTCAGACCGAGGATATAATCGGAACTTACCCCGTAAAATATGGCCAGTGAACGGATGACTTCCAGATCCGGCTGCCGTTTCCCCAGTTCATATTGGCTATAAGCCTGAGGTGTCCGGTGGATGATCATGGCTATATCTTCTTGTTTGAGATTTTTTCCTGTGCGCAGGATACGCAACCTATCACCTGCTATCATAATGCCTCCATGAATTATTCAAATCGTACTGAATTATTGTACATGAAAAAGAAGATGGAGAAGAAATATTAAACAATTAGACGAATTTATGGGAAGAAAATAAACATAATGTTTAATTAACCTTCTGAAAATTGCGGTTGACAACAAATTCTTATTATGTGATAATACCTTAAACATATAAACAATGGATAGGAGCCCGTCATGAGAATCATGAACAGAACATTCTTTTTCAGCTTTACGAACTTTGTCTTTAACAAGGACAAGGCTTTTTGTATTTGCTGAACAGAGGATGAGATAGGGTTCTTTCGGGAACTTTTGTGAGGATCAACCAATCTGCGGTCAGTAAGTACCGCAGATTTTTTTATTGCTATTTTGAAAATTTTGAAGAAAAGAGAGGCCTAAAATGATGAAGAACAAGGAAAAGAGAAACGAACTGAGTAATATCGATAAGGAACTGGCCCAACTGCTGGAAAAGAGGCTCCGCCTGACGGGAAGAGCAGAAACAAATTCTATCCTACTCCGTGGATCTGGTTCTGGAGAAAGGAGAGGGGCGGCAGTATCCTCCCTGACCAAATCCATGGATGAGGAAATGGCTATTTATACTAAAGTTTTGTTTCAGACTCTCTATGACCTGGAAGATTCTTATCGAAACAAAGAAGTCTATCTCCACTCCGAGAAGGCGGAGGCTATCCGAGAGGGAATACGCAGCACGTCGGAATTTTTCCCGAAACGGGCTACCGTTGCCTGTCAGGGAATTGAGGGGTCCAACTCTCAGCTTGCCTGTGAAAAAATGTTCCAGATCCCGGATATCACTTTCCTGAACACCTTTGATGCTGTATTCTCGGCAGTTGACAAGGGTTTGTGCCGCTATGGAATTCTGCCTATTGAAAACAGCCTGAATGGTTCGGTGGGTGAAGTGTATGAATTGATGAAAAAGTATCGGCTTTACATCGTTAGAAGTACGAAAATGCAGATCAATCATGCCCTCCTTGGCGTGAAGGGAGCTTCACCCCAAACTGTCAAGATCGTTCACTCCCATGAGCAAGCACTGGGTCAGTGCAGCGATTATCTGAAAGAACATCCCGGCATGATGGCTCAACCTGCGGAAAATACCGCTATAGCAGCGAAAATCGTATCAGACTTGGGAAATCCGAAAGAAGCAGCCATATCCAACCGACTCTGTGCTGACCTGTACGGACTTACCGTTCTGGAAGACGGCATTCAGAACAATGACAACAATTACACCCGGTTCATCTGTATCTCGAAAAAAATGGAAATCTATCCGGGAGCCGATAAGACCAGTCTCATGTTCACGACTCCGAATAAGCCGGGAGCCCTGTATGAGGTCCTTTCAAAGTTTGCAGCTTTGGGAGTCAATATGACCAAACTGGAATCCAGGCCTATTCCCGGAAAGGACTTTGAATTTATGTTCCATCTGGACCTGGATTCCTCCGTTCTGCAGGAAGAAATTCTGAATTTGATCTGCGAGCTGGAGCAGGAACCGGATTCCTTCACTTTTCTTGGCAGTTACAGGGAAATATGAAATAGCATGATTCCCTTCCCACATATGGGTATAAGAAAACTATTAAAAAGGAAGGATTGGAATAACGTGAAAAAAAATCTGACAAATATGAATTTAAATGAACTGGAACGCTTCATTACTGATATCGGCGAGCAGAAATTCAGGGCCCGGCAAATCTATAAATGGATCAGCAGCGGAGCGGAAAGCTTTGAGGAAATGACTGATCTGTCAAAAGAGCTTCGCCACAAACTGCAGGAAGTCGCCACCGTCTGTTCTTTGGAACTTCTGAAGGTACAGGAATCAGCTTCGGATCATACAAGGAAATTCCTATTTGCACTGGAAGACGGCAATACCATCGAAACCGTATTCATGAAGTACAAGTACGGTAACTCTGTCTGTATTTCTTCTCAGGCCGGATGCCGTATGGGATGTACCTTTTGTGCTTCAGGAATCGGCGGATTGAAGCGAAACCTGACTGCCGCAGAGATGCTGGAGCAGGTTCTTGCCGCTTCCCGGCAAGCCGGTGAAAAAATTAATCATATAGTGGTGATGGGAACCGGAGAACCCTTTGACAATTACCTCAATCTGGCTCAGTTTCTGGAACTGATTCATGATCCGGAGGGGCTGAATATCAGTTACCGGAACATCACTGTTTCCACCTGTGGAATTGTACCCATGATCAGCCGGTTTGGCCATGATTTCCCCCAGGTAAACCTGGCTATTTCTCTTCATGCTCCGGAGGATTCTCTTCGTTCCAGGACGATGCCGGTTAACAGAAGTTATCCCATCGATCAGTTAATCCAGGCCTGCAGGGAGTATGGGCGGAAGACCGGGAGGCGAATCACTTTTGAATATGCGCTGGTGAAAGGAGTCAACGACAGTCTCAGCCATGCTGACCGTCTATCCGATTTGCTTCGGGGCATGCTGTGTCATGTGAATCTGATTCCTCTTAATGAAGTAAGGGAAACGGGTCTGCACGGGACGGACCGAGAGACAGCGGAACGCTTTCGGGCCCAGTTGGAAAAGCGGGGTATTCCCGCTACTATCCGGAGAGAACTGGGAGCGGATATATCGGCTGCCTGTGGTCAGCTTCGGCTTGGATAATTTTTTTAGGGTGTTGATGGAGACTTGGGGATAGTGTATAATCTACATAAAGGTATCGTCCTGGCTGGCAGCGCCGGCAATCAGAAACGGAGGCGGTTAATATGGTTAGACTGGTAGTAGGTACCAAGGGTACCGGCAAGACAAAAAAAATGATCGAAATGGCAAACCATAGAGCAGAAAACAGTAAGGGGAATATTGTTTTCATCAACAAGGATCATCGACTTATGTATGATCTAAACCACAATATCCGGGTCATTACTATGGATGATTATGAAGGCATCACCAATAGTGATGAATATATCGGATTCCTGTATGGAATCATCAGTTCCGACCATGACATCGAATTGATTTTTATCGATAGCCTGCTAAAGCATGCGGACATCAATGCAGCAGATGTTCCACGCTTTTTAGATAGACTTCGGAGCCTTTCCGAGAAATACGAAAAAGAATTCATCGTTTCCATTTCCATGGAAAAAGAGGCTCTTGAAGAAATGGAGCTTGAACATATCGAAATACTCTAACCAGGTTGAACTAGTATGATATTGACGGAATGGCGGTGATTGATCACCGCCTTTTTTTAAGGAATGACATGAATAAAAAAGTAATTGCCTATGTTTTTTTAACGGCACTCCTTTTCAGTACCATGGAAGTCGTATTGAAGGTGGGGGGAAGCGAGATGGATTCTCTGCAGCTGACGTTCCTGAGGTTTATGATTGGGGGAGTATTTCTGGTTCCCTTTGCCTGGAAGGAAAAAAGAGAAGGAAGAAGTAACATAATCTTTGGGGATTACTTGTGGATGCTTTTCCTGGGGATTCTGTGCATTCCTTTCAGCATGCTTGCATTCCAACTGGGAATCATGAACTCCAATGCATCTACAGCAGCGGTATTATTTAGTGTGAATCCGCTTTTTACCATGCTTTTTGCCAGCATCATCCTCAAGGAAAAAATTACTTCCCGCAAAGTGCTGGCTCTGATTTTAGGTACCGGCGGAATCATCTTAATGATCCGGCCCTGGGATATGCAGGAGGGCAACTCGGTCCTCGGGGTTGTGCTGATGATTTCAGCCTCCCTGATATTTGGTTTATACACAGTAGCCGGAAAGTTGCGACTGCAGCGAATCGGACTGATTACCCAGACCAGCATCAGTTTTATTCTGGGTTCTCTGGTTCTGCTGGCCGTCATGTTTTTCATGAAGAGGCCAGTTCTGGATGGAATTGCTGATAACTTCCTGCTGGTCCTTTACATCGGCATTTTCGTCACCGGTTTTGGCTATTATTTTTATTTCATGGCCATTCGCCATTCCGATGCATCGACAGCCTCGATGGCCTTCTATATCAAACCGGCCATCGCTCCCATCTTTGCCGTTATTTTTCTGAAGGATATCCTTCTGTGGAATACTTATCTGGGCATTGCTCTTATTGTGGTCGGTTCCTTCATTACTCTGTCAGGAAAGGTTCGGTTATGGAAGCCGGGTGATCAAGATGAATAAAAGACAAGTGAAGAAATTTATTCAGCATATCGAAGAAAAAATGAAAGGCCGGATACCGGTACCCATTGGAAAATACAGTTTTTTCTCCGTTCTGGCACCTCTTGTGGAAATCAAAGGAGAACTTCATGTCCTCTACGAAGTGCGCAGCGACAATTTGACTAAACAGCCGGGAGAGGTGTGTTTTCCCGGTGGTTCTATGGAACCTGGGGAAACCCCGGAGGAATGTGCGGTAAGGGAAACCTGCGAGGAATTAGGAATTCATCCGGATGCCATCAGAGTCCTGGGTCAGTTGGATACCCTGTACGCTTACAGCAACTTCACCATGTACGCCTTTGTTGGCATCATTGATGGAGACAAATTAGCCCGTGGCATCCCCAACGAAGACGAGGTAAAAGAAATCTTTTTTGTACCGCTGAAGGAAATCCTGGAGCAGGAACCCTACATTTATACGATGGATGTGATTCCCGATATCCGGGAAGACTTTCCATACGAAAAGGTAAACTTTGGAGATGGATACAACTGGAGAAAGGGAAGGTCGGAAATACCCATATATCTTTATTCGGATTGGGTGATCTGGGGCCTGACAGGCAGGATTACCATGAACATGGTCCAAATCCTAGGGACCATAAAGGAGGAGATGGAAGATGAAACTGAACCTGGCACTCTGCCAGATGGCGGTAACGGACAGTAAAGAAAAAAATCGGGAAAAAGCTTCTGCGATGATACGTGAAGCATCCGGCAAGGGAGCCCGGATGGTGGTTTTGCCGGAAATGTGGAACTGCCCCTATTCCAATGATTTTTTTCCTTCTTTTGCAGAGGAAGAGGGAGGAGATACCTATCGGTTTTTGTCGCAAGAAGCCAGAACCAACGGAATTTGGCTCATCGGAGGCTCAATTCCTGAACGGGAGGGGGAGAAGATTTTCAATACCAGTTTTTCTTTTAATCCTCAGGGGGAACTGATTGGCCGGCATCGAAAGGTCCATCTCTTTGATATCGATATTGCCGGCGGTATTCGCTTCATGGAATCGGAAACACTGACGGCTGGCGATGAGGTTACTCTGCTGGAAACTGACTTTGGGAAAGTCGGCGTTGCCATCTGTTTCGATGTTCGATTTCCGGAGCTGTTCCGAAGAATGACGTTGGATGGGGCTCGTCTGATCGTTCTTCCGGGAGCTTTTAATATGACTACCGGGCCTGCCCACTGGGAGCTGACCATGAGAACAAGGGCGTTAGACAATCAGGTCTATGTTGCTGCATGCTCCCCGGCACGGGATACGGGAGGCCCCTACATCGCTTTTGGGAATTCCCTGGTAGCCAATCCCTGGGGTGAGATTTGCGGAAAGACCGACGCTGGAGAATCCATCGTCTATGCAAGTCTGGATAATAATTCCATTGAATCCCTTCGGGAACAGTTGCCGCTCTTAAAAGCAAGAAGACCGGAAATCTACTGATTTTTAAGCAGAAATGAAGGAGCTTTCGACAAAAGTGCTTTCCAACCGGATTTCCTTGCGCTATAATAAGCATGACGGTATTTTTATTATTCAGAAAAATAGGAGGAACGAAAAGATGAAAAAAATAGTAGCAGTTCTGCTGGTACTGGTTCTGGTGTTCTCTCTGGCTGCCTGCGGAGGCGGAGAGACAGAAACCCCTGAACCAACAACCTACGAAATCGCCATGATCACGGATGTAGGAACCATCGATGACAAGTCCTTCAACCAGGGAACATGGGAAGGTGTTGTAGCTTATGCAGAGGAAAATGGTATTTCCCATAAGTACTACAAACCGACAGAGCAGAGCACCGACGCCTACCTGGCAGCCATTCAGCTGGCTGTAAACGGTGGAGCCAAAGTGGTCGTAACCCCCGGATTCCTGTTTGAAGAGCCTATTTACCTGGCTCAGGAACTGTATCCGGAAGTTAATTTCATTCTGATTGACGGTACGCCTCATAATGCTGACTACAGTGATTTCAGAACCGATCCCAACACAGTAGGCATCTTCTTTGCAGAAGAACAGTCCGGCTATCTGGCTGGTTATGCTGCTGTTAAGGATGGCTACACCAAGCTGGGCTTCATGGGCGGAATGGCCGTACCGGCTGTAGTCCGATTCGGATACGGATTTGTGCAGGGTGCTGAAGATGCTGCCAAAGAACTGGGTCTGACCAGCATCGATGTGAAATACCACTACACAGGCGGATTCGATGCTACCCCTGAAGTACAGACTCTGGCCACTTCCTGGTATGCAGAAGGAACGGAAGTCATCTTTGCCTGCGGCGGTGCCGTTGGATTCTCTGTCATGTCTGCTGCTGAAGCATCCAATGGAAAAGTCATTGGTGTAGACGTAGATCAGAGTGCAGAATCCGAAACCGTCATTACCTCTGCAACAAAAGGCTTGGCAGCTGCTGTTCAGGAAGCCCTGGCTGAATACTATGCCGGATCCTTCCCGGGTGGTGAAACCCTGACTCTTGGAGCGGACATGGACGGTGTTGCTCTGCCAATGGAAACTTCCAAATTCAATACCTTTAGCCAGGCAGACTATGATGCTCTGTATGCAAAACTGGTTGCTGGCGAAATCCCGCTGAAGAAGGATACGGATGCAGAAAATGCCGGTCTCCTGGGAACAACCATCGTAAAGGTAACAGTCGTCAATTAATTGACACAATTGTACAAGTAAAGCAAACAGGCGGCAACGTCTGTTTGCTTTTTTATGGAAAATATTTTATAATAGTTCTTGTATAAATCTACCAGAACAGAAGGAGAAGCGGACATGGATTATATAGTCGAAATGCTTCACATCACGAAAGAATTTCCTGGTATCATCGCAAACGATGATATCACCCTGCAATTAAAAAAAGGAGAGATTCATGCCCTGCTTGGAGAAAACGGAGCCGGAAAATCGACGCTGATGAGCGTGCTGTTCGGCATGTATCAACCGGAAAAAGGAATCATCAAGAAGAACGGACAGGAAGTCCGGATTAAGTCCCCAAACGATGCCAATGAACTGGGAATCGGCATGGTGCACCAACATTTTAAGCTGGTTCACAATTTTACCGTACTGCAGAACATCATCCTGGGGGTGGAAACCACCAATAAAGGTTTTTTGCGGATGGAAGCCGCCCGGGAAAAGGTAATTGCACTATCAGAACAATACGGTCTGATGGTGGATCCGGATGCTTTAATAGAGGATATAACCGTTGGGATGCAGCAGCGGGTAGAAATCCTGAAAATGCTTTATCGGGACAATGAAATCCTTATTTTTGATGAACCCACAGCGGTACTGACGCCTCAGGAGATCGACGAGCTGATGAAAATCATGAAGGATCTGACCGCCGAAGGAAAATCCATCCTCTTCATCACTCACAAGCTGAATGAAATCAAAGCCGTTGCCGATCGGTGCACCGTGCTTCGTAAGGGAAAATATATCGGAACTATCGATGTCAGGACCACCAGCAAGGAAGAAATGTCTGAAATGATGGTTGGACGAAAGGTCAGTTTTGTTACCGAAAAGAAAGAGGCTCAACCGGGAGAAACGGTCTTGAAGGTTGAAAACCTGGTTGTTCCTTCTAAAAACCATACGAAAAAAGCAGTCAAGGGAGTATCCTTTGAAGTTCGCCGGGGAGAGGTAGTCTGCATAGCCGGAATCGATGGCAATGGCCAGTCGGAACTGGTTCAGGGCATCACCGGGCTGACTCCAATAGACAGCGGAACGATCTTGCTCAACGGAAAAGATATATCCAAATCCAGCATACGGGAAAGAAACTGCTGTGGGTTGGGGCATATTCCGGAAGACCGGCATCGGGATGGATTGATACTGGAATTTACTTTATCTCAAAATCTGGTGCTGAAAAAATATTTTACACCGGAATTCCAAAAAAATGGATTCATTCAGTTTAAGGAAATTGAAGATTTTTCTCAAAAACTCATTGAAGAATTTGATATTCGAAGCGGCCGCGGACCGAAAACCATAATGCGAAGCATGTCCGGAGGCAATCAGCAGAAGGCTATTGTAGCCCGGGAGTTTGATGTGGATCCACAGCTTCTCATTGCTGTGCAGCCCACCAGAGGTCTGGATGTGGGCGCCATTGAATACATCCATCAGGAGTTGATTGAGGTTCGGGATGAAAACAAGGCAGTCCTGCTGATTTCTTTAGAGCTGGATGAAGTCATGAATGTCAGCGACCGGATCCTGGTGATTTATGAAGGAGAACTGGTGGCGGATGTAAAACCGGATGAGGTAACAATTCAGGAACTGGGCCTTTACATGGCCGGATCGAAAAGAAATGGGGTGTCTTCATGAGAAAAGCTAAAGATATCATGCTGAGTGACGGCGCCAATAATGCCTTTTCCTCCTTGTTCGCGATTTTCATAGGATTGCTTTTCGGCTTTATCGTTCTTCTGATCAGCAATCCCTCCGAGGCTGTTCAAGGCTTTACGATTATACTAAAGGGCGGATTCAATACCAATGCCAAGGGGTTGGGTCAGGTCCTATACTTTGCTACGCCTCTCATCATGACCGGCCTGTCTGTAGGATTCGCCTTTAAAACAGGGCTTTTCAACATCGGAGCGGCGGGGCAGTTTATCATGGGGGCCTTCGCAGCAGTATATATCGGTGTCAAATGGACCTTCCTTCCGGCCCCTCTCCACTGGATGGTGGCGATTTTGGGTGCAGCCCTGATTGGCGGTCTCTGGGCTCTGATTCCAGGGCTGATGAAAGCCTACCTCAATGTTCACGAGGTCATCTCTACTATCATGATGAACTATATCGGGATGTATATGGCCAATTTTCTTATTAAAGCTACGGTTTACGACTCCAAAAAGGCGTTGTCCATGAATACGGCCCCTTCTTCGGTACTGCCCAAAGGCGGATTGGACTATGTGTTTTATAATCCGCTTGGCAATGGTAAGGACCTTTCTACCGTGAACAGTGGCATCTGGATTGCCATCCTGATAGCTATTGTCATGTACATCATTCTGAATAAAACAACCTTTGGCTATGAGCTGAAAGCATGCGGTTTTAACAAGCATGCCAGCCGATATGCGGGCATCAATGAAAAGAGAAACATTGTCCTGTCCATGGTTATAGCCGGCGCCTTAGCCGGTGTGGGAGGAGCCCTCCTCTACCTTTCAGGAGCCAACGGCAGGCACATTAAAGTGGTGGATGTACTGGCCGTCGAGGGCTTTAACGGTATTCCAGTTGCATTACTGGGACTCTCCAATCCAATTGGAATCATCTTCTCTGCCATTTTTATCTCCTATATTACGCAGGGTGGAAATTACATGCAGACCTTGGACTTTGTGCCGGAGGTCATTGATATTATCATTGCCTGCATCATCTACTTCAGTGCCTTTGCTTTTTTATTCCGATCTATCGTTCCAAGAATCCTGCGTTTCCGAAAGGATAAAGCAGCTGCTAATGCTGAAGCCGAAGCTGCCTCCATCGGAGCGGAACAGACTGAAAGGAGGGAAAAGGAATGAATATCGTATTTCTGGTAGTACAACAGACCATGTTCTTCTCTATTCCTCTCCTGATTGTTGCCCTTGGCGGCATGTTCACGGAAAGGGGCGGAGTCACCAACATAGCCCTGGATGGTATGATGATCATGGGAGCATTTACCAGCATCTTCTTCATTAACCAGATGCAGGGATCCATGAGCGGACAGACTTTGCTGATACTGGCCATCCTCATTGCAGTGGGAACCGGTATGGTTTTCTCCCTGCTGTTGGGGTATTCGGCTATTAACATGAAATCGGATCAGATCATTGGTGGAACGGCCTTGAATATGTTTGCTCCTGCCTTTGCCATCTATGTGGCCAGAACCCTGCAGGATAATGGAGTTCAGCAGATTACTTTCACCAATACCTTCCGGATTCCCTCCGTGCCTATATTGGGGGATATTCCCATTCTGGGAGGGCTGTTCTTTAAAAATGCTTACATTACCACCTATATTGGCTTTACTATTCTGGTTTTGGCGGTCATCGTACTGTATAAAACCAAATTCGGTCTTCGTCTGCGAGCTTGCGGGGAACATCCTCAGGCTGCTGATTCGGTGGGAATCAACGTCTACCGGATGCGGTATGCAGGCGTGGTGATTTCAGGGGCTCTGGCCGGGTTGGGCGGCCTGGTCTTCGTTATTCCAACGTCAACGAACTTTAACGCCACTGTAGCCGGATACGGATTCCTGGCCCTGGCGGTCATGATCTTCGGTCAGTGGAAACCCCTGCGGATTCTTTTCGCTGCTTTCTTCTTCGGCCTGATGAAGACGATTGCTTCTGCTTACTCGGTTATCCCGGTACTGGCAACAGCCAGCATACCCAGTGATATTTATAAAATGGTACCCTTTATTGCTACTCTCATTGTTCTGGCATTCAGTTCCAAGACATCCCAGGCACCGAAGGCAGTAGGGGTTCCCTATGACAAAGGAAGCAGGTAGCCCATGGCATTTCTGCCTGTTACAGTTGAAGAATGCATAGAGCGAGGCTTTGAACAGCCGGATTTCGTCTTAATAACAGGGGATGGTTATGTCGACCATCCCTCTTTTGGTATGGCTATCATCGGCAGAGTACTAGAAAGCCATGGGTATAAGGTGGCGGTTCTGTCTCAGCCGGATTGGCGCAGTACCGAAGATTTTCGCCGTTTCGGACGTCCCAGGCTGGGCTTTCTCATTAATTCCGGCAATGTGGATTCCATGGTCAATCATTATTCGGTTTTTAAAAGGCGTCGTAAGACCGATGACTATTCTCCTGGTGGTCAGGCAGGGAAGCGTCCCGACCGGGCAGTGATCGTCTACAGCAACCGGGCTCGAGAAGCTTACAAAGACTGTCCTGTTATCATCGGCGGTATTGAAGCCAGCCTCCGCCGCCTTGCCCATTATGATTATTGGGAAGACGGGATTCGAAGATCCATACTGCTGGACGCGAAAGCGGACCTGCTGATTTACGGTATGGGGGAACGAACGGTCATTGAGGTGGCCGAAGCTCTGGATTCGGGAATTGACATCAAGGATATCAGCTGGATCCGAGGCACCTGTTACAAGAGGACCGGATGGGATCCGGACGAGTATTCTGAAAGACTCCCTGATTTTCAATCCCTTCTGGAGGAAGAAAAGATGCCGGGATTGAAGCCCTTATATGCAGAGAGCTTTGCCCTTCAGTATCGCAATATGGATTCGGTTCAGGGAAAGACTCTGGCCGAAGAATATCCTAGCAACCTGTTCGTTGTTCAGAATCCACCTCAGTTCCCCTTGGAACAGCTGGAACTGGATCGGGTATATCAGTTGCCCTATGAGGGAACGTATCATCCTTCCTATGAAGAAATGGGGGGTATACCAGCTATTCGGGAGGTCCAGTTTAGCCTGGTCAGCAACCGGGGCTGTTTTGGTGGCTGCAGTTTCTGTGCTATCACCTATCATCAGGGGCGGGAAGTCCGGAGCAAGAGCAAGGAAGTCATTTTGGAAGAAGCGCAGGCACTGATCCGTCATCCGGACTTCAAAGGATACATCCACGATGTAGGAGGCCCTACTGCTAATTTCCGTCACCCTGCCTGCAGGAAACAACTGGAAAGTGGCGTCTGCCGGAATAAGGATTGTATGACTCCCCAAATCTGCAGCCAGATGGAGGTAGACCATACCGAGTATCTGGATATTCTTCGAAGCCTTAGAAATCTGGAGGGTGTCAAGAAAGTGTTCATCCGTTCCGGAATTCGATACGACTATGTTCTGGCGGATCCCAGGGATGAATTTCTGTGGGAGCTTTGCCGTCACCATGTCAGTGGTACACTGAAGGTAGCACCAGAGCATGTATCCGACCGGGTTCTCCGGTTGATGCGAAAGCCGGGGAAAGAAGTTTTTGAAGAGTTCAGCCGGCGGTATGAGGAAGTAAACAGAAGGCTGGGGAAAAAGCAATACCTGATTCCATACCTGATATCTTCCCATCCGGGAAGCACGGTGGAAGACGGGGTCGAGCTGGCTTTGTACCTTCGAAAAATGGGTTTCGTGCCGGATCAGGTTCAGGACTTTTATCCTACTCCGGGGACCCTTTCCACTTGTATGTATTACACGGGTCTGGATCCGCTGACGGGTGAAAAAGTCTATGTGGCCAGAAGCCAGGAAGAAAAGCAGCTTCAAAGGGCATTGCTCCATTTCAATAAACCGGAAAGCCGGCAGACGGCCATCCGTCTCCTGAAAAAAATGAAGAGAGAAGATCTGATCCATGAGCTTACTGAAAAAACTTCCGGAAATACTGGAAAAAAGCAAAAGGGAATATGATGAAATGACGGCTGGTACCTTTGTGCCCTGGGAAATCTGTCCCGGAGAAGGAGAGGATAAAAACTGGCTGGCCCGGGGGGACAATCTGGATTTCATGAAGTATTTAATGGAA
Organism: Firmicutes bacterium UBA5559; assembly: GCA_002425705.1. Classification (GTDB taxonomy): domain Bacteria; phylum Bacillota; class Clostridia; order Peptostreptococcales; family Anaerovoracaceae; genus UBA5559. The sequence goes on along the minus strand of DIMT01000022.1, from coordinate 7,673 downwards.
TCAGCCGGTTTGAAGGGTTTATTTCAGATGATTTATATTGACCCTCCTTTTTTTTCCCAGGCGGATTATGGGGCTCAAATACGGATCGGTGAAGGAGAGGAGCAGTTTCGTGTCCGCGGCAGAGCGTACAGCGACACGTGGGAAAGGGGCATGGCAGAATATCTGCATATGCTTTGCCTCCGCCTTTACGGCATCCGGGACCTGCTCAAAGAGGAGGGAACTGTCTGGGTCCATCTGGATTGGCACTGTGTCCATTATGTTAAAATTTTGATGGATGAAATCTTTGGCGAGGATCGTTTCATCAATGAAGTAATCTGGACCTATAAATCCGGTGGAACCAGCAAACGGCATTTTGCAAGGAAGCACGACACTCTCCTTTTTTATGGAAAAGGGAAGAATTACTATTTTCAGCCCATGAAGGAAAAATCCTATAACCGGGGATTGAAACCCTACCGTTTCAAAGGTGTGGAGGAATACCGGGATGAAACCGGCTGGTATACCCTGGTCAATCAAAAGGATGTGTGGCAGTTGGATATGGTAGGGCGAACTTCCGGAGAGAGGACCGGCTACGCTACCCAGAAACCGGAAGCCCTGCTTTTTAGGATCCTGGAAGCCTGTACCCGCCCCGGGGACCTTTGCGGAGATTTTTTCTGTGGTTCCGGCACCTTGGCTGCTGCTGCGGGAAAACTTGAACGAAACTGGATCTGCTGCGACCAGGGGAATCTGGCTGTCAGTCATACGATCTCTCGTCTGATCCCTCAAGGAGAAGGTTTTACTCTTTTTCAGCAGGACGAAATGTACGAGGTGGATACCTGCTCTTATTCTGATGGTGCATCCAGCATTATGCTGGATGCAGAAATTACTGCCATAGATGACAAACAATCCTTCCTGAACCTGAAGCTGACCGGATTCCAGCCAGAGTCCCTGTTGGATCATCATGCAGGCAAGAAGGACAGGGAGCGGATCGGGCAGCTGCGAGGGTTGGACTCTCTAAATATGGTGGAAAGCTGGAGTGTCGATTTCCATTTTGACGGAAAACTTCACCGGGGTCGTGTTGTCCAGCAAATTAGGGGCGCAAAGGGTTCAATCACTGCGGGAAAGGTCATTGGGAACCATGGAAGGGTAAGCATCCGGCTACGGGATTCCTTTGGAAGGGATTATCAGCGGATATTGGAAATAGAGGGGGGGAGACTATGTCTCGAATCAAAAAAATAACCAAACAGGATGTTAAAAAGTTTTTTACCGATCTGTTTTATGTACTGTTGGGTTGTTCAATCAGCTCTTTTGCCGTTACGGCAGTGCTGCTTCCCAATGGATTGTCCAGCGGTGGGGTTACGGGAATCGTTCGGATTCTCCAGAGCGTCGTGCCACTAGGATTTTCTGTTCTGTATTATATGGCAATGGCTGCGATTCTGATTGTCATAGCCATATTTCTTGGGTTTAAAGAAGTGCGGAAGGTTATCCTGGTCTCGATACTCTATCCCGCGGTTCTGATGGTTTTTGAAGCCCTTCATTTTCAGCTGCTGGAAGAAACGGATATCATTCTGGCAGCCATATTCTGCGGTATCCTGTGGGGCATCAGTTCCGGTATCTTTTTCTATCGGGGATTTTCTTTCGGCGGTACGGATGCCATCGCCAAAATCATAAGAAGGAAACTGCTGCCCCATATCAGCCTCAGTCAGATTCTCCTGGCTATCGATGCAGTTATCATTCTTTCTTCAGCTGCGGTTTTCGGAAGGAACATCGCTCTTTATGCTCTGATTACACAGATTATCTTTGCCAAGACGGTAGATTATGTGATTTACGGATTTGAAACAAAAATCGTTCAGCTTGAGATCATCACCAGTCATAAGGAAAAGGTGACCGAATACATTATGAACGACATCGGACGGGGGGTCTCCAGCATCGAAGTCACAGGGGAATATACGGGAGAAAAAAGGCAGAAACTGATTCTGCTCTGCTCCCCTCGAGAAAGCGTCATGGTGAAGAAACATGTGGCGTCGGTGGATCGAAATGCCTTGGTCACAGTTATTCACGTGGACAATGTCTGGGGAAGAGGGGAAGGCTTCGGAGACATTCAGAAGGAAATGTAATCAGACGGTTACCCGGAACCAATTTCTTTTATAATCAATGATGCCTTCTTTTTTCATATGGCTCAGCTCCCGGCTGAGGGCGCTCCGGTCTACGCATAGGAAATCGGCCAACTGCTCCCGGTTAAAGGATATTTCAAATTCATTGGAACCATGGCGGGATTCCTGATCCTCCAGGTAGGACTGGATCCGATCCCGGATGGTCTTGTGAGAAATATAATAGAGCTTATTGTCCAGGAAGAGGTTTTTTTCAGCCAGGATCCGAAGGGCATTCTTAATCATTTCCACATGAAACTGGCAGGCATTGTGGCATGTTCGGACCAGCTGCTCCAGCTCGATGAAGAGAATATCGGTGTTTTCAGCGGAAATAATGGAAATGGGCAGATACTTTACATCAGCGCAGACATAGGAAAGACCGAAGGTATCGCCGGGGAACATCTGGTTGATCAGGATCAGACCTCCGGACTTTGTTTCCTTAATAGCCTGTACCGATCCGGATAAAATCACTCCCACCCGGGGCTTTTGTTCCCCTTCCATAAAGATATATTCGTTTTTTCGATAACTTTTCTGACGATTTCCCAGGCATTGGAGGATATGCTGGATTTCTCCAGGATCCATACCGGCAAACAAAGGACTCTTTTGAAGAATTTCTATCATGGCGCCTCCATTGTTGCATATGCAACGGAATATTTTTTTTTAGTATAATACAATACCATCAGGAAGTAAAGAGGAGGAATGAATATGATCAGAAAAGTAATTCAGATAGACGAAGAAAAATGTGTAGGCTGTGGGCTGTGCGTCAATGCCTGCCACGAAGGTGCCATCGGAATGGTGAATGGAAAAGCCAAGCTGCTCCGGGATGACTACTGCGACGGCCTTGGAAACTGCCTGCCGGTTTGTCCGACCAATGCCATCAGCTTTGAAGAACGGGAAGCTGCAGCCTTTGATAAAGAAGCTGTGCTGGCTAAAAAAGCTCAGGAAGCTGCAGCACCTCAAGGCGGATGCCCTGGAAGCCGGTCAATGGCTTTTGAAAGGGCCAATACAGCCCCGGCAACGACTCCGATAGTATCCCTGGAAAGCCAGCTTCGACAATGGCCGGTCCAGATCAAGCTGGCACCCATCAACGCACCCTATTTCGATCGGGCCAACCTGCTGATCGCTGCTGACTGCTCAGCTTTTGCCTTTGGTGATTTTCATAACACGTTCCTAAAGAACCATGTAGTCCTGATTGGATGCCCCAAGCTGGATGAGGGAGATTATTCGGAGAAGTTGACGGCGATTCTGGAACATAATAATATCAAGAGCGTAAAAGTCGTTCGCATGGAAGTTCCTTGCTGCGGCGGTCTGGAATATGCAACCATTGAAGCGTTGAAGAATTGCGGAAAGATGATTCCCTGGCAGGTGGTCACCATCTCCACCGATGGACGTATTTTGGATTAGCAAATACGAAAAAAATTCTAATATAATAGCAAGATAGTTATTTCTTAAAGGCTTAGAAACACAAATAGTAATACAAAAAACGCATCCATGGATGCGTTTTTTTATCTCGTTTATTAAATAATATTCTGCAGGAAATTACTCTGCAGCGGGTGTCTCGACCTTTTCATCCAGCACCTTTTCATACTCGGCAAAGATTGCATCTTTGATTTTATTTCGGGTCTCGGAAAGAAGCGGATGAGCAATGTCACGGAAGTCTCCTTCCCCCATTTTCCGGCTGGGCATTGCAATGAAAAGCCCATTCTGACCTTCAATAATTTTAATGTCATGCACCACGAATTCGTCGTCAAAAGTTACAGAAACGACAGCTTTCATTTTGCCTTCATCATTGACCTTACGAACTCTTACGTCAGTTATATTCATCAAGACACCACCTTTCTAATTTGCCATAATTATATAGCAATTAACATTTTATTACAAGCAAAATTTTAAAAAAACTGAATATTTGGAAAAACCTTCAGTTCTTTCTTTTCCGGATCGATTCCGGCAAGATAGAGGAGGGCTGAATATTCCGGGATGGTTTTTCGTTCAGGTTCGGTGGTGACGATGATCAAACCGGTGCCCACGATCTCAACATCAAATTCAGTCAGGATGTCGGCGATGCCCTTGACGCTGCCGCCGGCCCGCATGAAATCATCGATGATCAGTGCCCGGGAACCCGGTTCGACAGCTCTCTTGGCGATGGACATTTTCTGGACCCGATCGGAAGATCCGGAAAAATAATTGATGCTGACGGTGGATCCTTCGGAAATCTTACTCTCCCTGCGGATAACGACCAGCGGAATATTAAGCAGATCAGATACCATGGTGGCAACGGCGATTCCTTTGGTTTCGATGGTAACCACATAATCGGCTCCGGTATCCTGGAATTTGCGGGCAAAGGCATGGGCTACTTTTTTCATCAGCCGGGCATTGAACATGATATCAGAAGTGTACAAAAATCCTCCGGCCAATTGCCGGGCTGGTTCCTTTAGTTTTTCACAAAGATCCATTTGCAGTTCCAAAAAAACTTTATCTGAAATAGAGGGGATGAATCGAACACCGCCACCGGCACCGGAGGTAGTCTCAATGTATCCCAGTTCCATTTTTTCCAAAAGATTACGGGCAGCCTGAAGGTCTTCGCTGATGCTGGACTTGGCGGCTCCGAACATTTGACAGAAGGTGCCAAGGCTATAGGACTGATTGGGGGAATCGGATAATATTTTTACGATTGCACTGACTCTTTCCGAACGTTTCATGAGACTCTCCTGTAAATACGAATTAAATTGACTTATTTAATAATAATATTCGCTTTTTATCTTTTTGTCAATTTCATAAAAAACCCGGTCCAATAGTCGGGGTTTATGGTATAATATCTTATCAGAAATATGGAGGAAATCACTTTGATCGACTTAAACAACCATAAAAAAATTCACTGTATTGGCATAGGAGGCATCGGACTCAGCGCCATCGCAGAAATTTTGTTAAATAAAGGTTTTCAGGTAACAGGCTCTGACATGAAGGAAAGCGATATCACCGACCGGCTGATTCGTGACGGAGCTTGCATTTTTTTGGGCCATCGCAGTAAAAATGTGGAAGGGGCCGATTTGATTGTTTATTCCGCAGCTGTGGGACTGGATAATCCGGAATTGCAGCGGGCGGCTCAGCTTGGCATACCTGCCATCACCCGAGCGGAGATGCTGGGTCTCTTAATGAAGGACCACGAAAACAGTATTGCCATCGCCGGAACCCATGGGAAGACAACGACCACTTCCATGGTCTCTTTGATTTTGGAAGATTCCGGCAGACAGCCCACGATTCTGGTGGGGGGGAATCTGGAAAAAATAAACGGCAATGTGCAGGTAGGAGAAGGAAGTTATTTCGTCACCGAAGCTTGTGAATACATGGACAGTTTTCTGAGTCTCCATCCGAAAATTGAAATCATTCTCAACATCGATTCCGATCATCTGGATTATTTCAAGGATATCGATCACATCGTATCTTCTTTTCAGAAGTTTGCTTATTTGGTTCCCGAGGATGGCCTGATCATCGCTTATGATGCCAATCCTTTCGTTCACTCAGTCATCCGGGAAATGGACAATGTGGTTACCTTCGGTTTCAATGAAGGTTGTGACTATTACGTGCAGGATATTGCTTTTAATGAATCAGGACTCCCATCTTTCCGTGTTTTTAAAGAAGATAGGGAACTTTGCTCGATGAAGCTTGCCGTTCCGGGAGAGCATAACATTCTGAATGCTCTGGCAGCCTTTTCCTGTTGTAGGGAGCTGGGGATTGAAACCGACAGCATTGTTCGTACTCTGGAAAGCTTCCAGGGGACTCAGCGGCGCTTTGACTACATTGGCGTCACGGACAATCAGGTACGGGTTATCGATGATTATGCCCACCACCCCACCGAAATTCGAGCAACCCTGGCAGCTGCAGCAAACATCCCCCACAAGGACCTATGGTGCCTGTTCCAGCCTCACACCTACACCAGGACCATGGCTCTCTTTGACGACTTTACCGAAGCCTTCGACGGAGCCGATAAAATCATCATGGCAGAAATCTATGCAGCCAGAGAAAAGAACATCCACAAAATCAGCTCCAAGGAACTGGTCAATGAAATAAAGAAAAAATATCCGGGGAAAGAAGTTTATTACTTTTCACGGTTTGAGGATATTGCCAACTTTGTGGCAGACAACAGCAGTTCAGGGGATTTGGTGATCACCATGGGTGCCGGGGATATATACAAAGTAGCAGAAATGATTTTGGAAAAAAGGGTTCCCAAAGGAGCCGGACTATAGGGTGGAGGATTGTATGAACTACCAGGAATACATAGAAAAAGAAGAAAAACGGATTCAGTACAATATCAGCCTGATGGAGCAGGGCGTCGAATTCATGGACATCCGTTCTGCCTATATTGAAGAAGGCTGTAAGATTGGATCTGGAACGAAAATATATCCCAATGTGATTGTGGAGGGGGAGTCTCTCATCGGAGAAGACTGTGTCATCGGGCCGGGAAGCAGAATCGTCGGTTCCACCATTGGCGACCGGACAAAAGTGGACAATTCGGTGATTCTGGAAAGCCGCATAGGTGAAGACACCAAAGTAGGCCCCTTTGCCTACTTAAGGCCTAACAGCACCATCGGAAACAACTGCAAAGTAGGGGACTTCGTAGAAGTGAAGAATTCCAGCCTGGGCGATGGCACCAAAGCCTCCCACTTATCCTATATCGGAGATTCGGATGTGGGTAAGGAAGTGAACATTGGCTGCGGTGTTGTTTTTGTGAATTATAATGGGTCGAAAAAATACCGGTCCACCGTTTCAGACCGTTCCTTTATCGGATGCAACGTAAACCTGGTCTCTCCAGTAGTACTGGGGGAAGGATCCTATGTGGCGGCAGGGAGCACGGTAACCACCGATGTGCCGGCGGACGCCCTGTGTGTTGCCCGGGCTAAAGGAAGAATTATCGAAGGCTGGGTCTCCAGGCGGGGCCTGCTCAATAAAAAGTAATCGTAAAGCGTAGTGGAAAGAGGTGTAGACAAATGAAAAATGGGGCGTTCGCAGAATATAAGATATTTACTGGAAATGCACATCCCGCACTGGCAGAGGAAATTGCATCGATTATGGGTAAACCCCTGGGAAAGGTTTCAGTGAATACCTTCAGCGACGGCGAAATCTCGGTGGACCTTTGGGAAACCGTTCGAGGGGTGGACTGTTATATCGTTCAGCCTACCTGTGATCCGGTGAACAACAGCCTGATGGAGCTGCTGATTATGATCGATGCCATGAAAAGGGCATCCGCCGGTCGAATCAATGCGGTAATCCCGTATTACGGTTATGCCCGGCAGGACCGAAAAGCAAAAGCCAGAGACCCCATTACAGCCAAATTGGTTGCTGATCTGTTGGTGGCTGCAGGTGCAGACCGTGTGGTGTCCATGGACCTTCATGCATCCCAGATTCAGGGCTATTTTGATATCCCGGTAGACCATCTTCTCGGAATTCCCATCCTGGTAAAATATTTTAAGGAAAGAAATCTGGAAAACATGGTAATCGTTTCCCCGGACCATGGCAGTGTAACCCGTGCCAGAAACATGGCCCAGCCCC
>DIMT01000004.1:1963-50567 GCA_002425705.1 Firmicutes bacterium UBA5559 | reverse complement strand
TTTTTAGTGTGGGAAAGTTGAGATTATAATATTAACACACTTGCTCATATTTCAGGACCAATCGGAAGATGTATACAGAATACTTCTCCCTATTGGTCCTGATAATTCTTAATTATTGGGCAATGTCAGACTGATCTGCCCAAAGGGGCTCAGGATTAGTCGTACTGCTTCTTCATCTTGATATCGACAGGCTTTCTGCCATCTTTCCACTTGAGTTCTCCCGGAGTGATGCATCCCTGTACGGGGCATACGTTCAGGCACAGGTGGCAGCCAACGCACTTGTCGTTCAGAACCGGTCTTCTCTTTTCCTGATCCCAGTCGATAGCCTGGTGGGCAGCATCGTAGCAGGAAACATAGCATCTTCCGCATCCGATACACATATCGTGGTTGAAATCCGGATAGATCTTGAAATCTCGGTTCAGATCTTCGGCAGGAATTACGTTGGGCAGAGCCAGACCGATGAAGTCTTCCAGCTTGTTGTATCCTCTTTCGTCCATGAAGTGGGATACGCCGCTGATCATGTCTTCAACGATTCGGTAGCCGTACTGCATGATAGCAGTGGTTACCTGCAGGTTTCGGCATCCCAGCAGAAGGAATTCTACTGCGTCTCTCCAGGTTTCGATACCACCGATACCGGAAAGTTCCGTTTTACCGACAATTTCATCCTGCATCAGCTGTGCTACAAATCGCAGGGCGATGGGTTTAACAGCTGCTCCGGAATAGCCGGAGATGGAAGATTTGCCGTTTACGACCGGCATAGCGGTCATATTTTCAAAATCAATATTGGTAATGGACTTGATGGTGTTGATACAGGATACACCTGCTGCACCGCCAGCTAAAGCGGCTCTTGCCGGAACTTCCATGCTGGTGATGTTTGGGGTCATTTTTGCAATGAAGGGAATCTTGGTTGTTTCAGTTACGGACTTACAGTAATCCCGAACTAAATCAATGTTGGTTCCAACATCGGATCCCATTGCATGGCTGGTCATCTGGGGACAGGAGAAATTTCCTTCAATCAGGTCAACGCCGGCTTGATCACACATCTTAGCCAACAGTCTCCATTCCTCATCACAAGAACCCATGATGGAGGCTACCATGATTTTGTCCGGGTAATCTCTCTTCAGCTTAAACATATTCTCAAAGTTGAGTTCAGTCGGCTTGTCGGAGATCTGCTCCATATTCTTGAATCCAACCCAGGGAAGACCCTCTTTGTTGGTCTGGTCAAATCGGGGAGAGCACTCATCAGCGACGAATATCCCTACGGTTTTATAGAACACGCCGCCCCAGCCTTCTTCATAGGATTTAGCAACCATTTCATAGTTGCTGCCTACGGGAGAGGATGAAAGGAAGAAGGGGTTTTCGCAATTAACTCCCAGGTATTTAATGGATAAATCTTTCTTAATTGCCATCTTACTTCACTCCTTTCTTTTCCAGGTACGCCATGATGGAAGCGGCAGCAGCCTTACCTTCCGCAACGGCTTCTACTACAGTCTTGCCACCGTTTACGATGTCCCCTGCAGCAAATACCTTTTCGTTATTGGTTTCAAATTGGTCGGAAACCTTGACACTGCCTTTATCGTCAGTTGCAACAGCGGCAAAGCCATCCACGGCTTCGGGACCCTGTCCGATGGCAAATACAACTGCATCCGCCTTGAACTTGGCACCGGATACGCCGTCTCTTCCGTCAAACATGGCAAACTCTACCTTGTCAGTTCCTACTAATTCAGCGGGAGCCATTTCGGTGGTAATGCCAATACCCAGGGAAAGGGCATATTCAAATTCTGTCATATTAGCAGGAGCTTCTTCGATGGTTCTTCGGTAAACGATTCGGACATTTTTGGCCCCAGCCAGTTTTGCAGATACTGCACAGTCCACGGCAACGTCTCCGCCGCCTACCACGATTACGTTTTCACCAGGAGCGAACTTGTCTTCCAGAGTTCTGGCCTGCTTCAGGAAATCAACAGCAGCATAGACATTCTTCAGGTCTTTACCCTTGATGTCCGGAATCTTGGCTCCCCACAGTCCGACGCCTACGAAAACAGCATCGAAATCTGTCAGATCTGCCTCTTTTACTTCCTTGTTGAACTCAAAGGCAACGCCCAGGTCCTTGACCATTTTGATATCGTGATCCACGACTTTCTTGGGAAGTCTGGTGGGGACGATTCCATAGGTCAGGACTCCGCCTGCTTCTGCTTCTCTTTCAAAGATGGTTACGTTGTAGCCAGCCTTTGCCAATTCGGAAGCACATGCCAGGGAAGCGGGGCCGGCACCAACACAGGCAACTTTTCCGGCTTTCTTTTCAGCGGGAGCCTTCAGAATCTGCATGTTGAATGCTTCTTCCTGTTCAATGGCATATCGCTGAAGCTTTCCGATCTGGATCGGCTTATCGATTCCGCATCTGCTGCAGAACTCTTCGCAAAGTCGGTCATAAGGACAGACTCTTGCACAGGTACCGCCCAGGATGTTGTTTTCTCGGATCGTTTCTGCTGCGCCCTTCACGTTTCTGAAACGGATGGACCGGATGAACTTACCGGGGTCCGTTCCAGCCGGACATCCCTGGCTACAGGGAGCATCGATGCACAGCAGGCATCTTGCTGCCTCTTCCATAGCGGTTCTGTGGGTGAACCCAGCTACGGCTTCTGAATTGAAGTCTGACTTTACAATTTTACTCAATTCATTTCCCTCCTTTAATTCCTACGACAAGATAATATATATTGTATACTTATAATCCAGCAAACTAAACATTCATTTAGTGTAACCGGTTACATGACAACTTCATTTTAACATATATTCAGAAAATTACAAGAACATTTTAACAACATTCTTGTTCTTTTTCCTGAACATAAAAATGATTACCAGCGTAGGCTCAATTTCTTTTCCGGGCAGACAAATATGCAGACGCCACAGCCGGTGCAGCGGTTTTTGTCGATTTCCACATCCGACTCCAACCGGGTGATGGCTCCGTAAATGCAACCCTTCACACAAGCTTTGCAGTCCTCCCGGCAGGGCTCGTGATTGGAGTGGGAAATCACCGGCTCTACCTTCATCTCGTCGAAGGATTTCAGATGAGTCAATGCTTTGCCGCGGATTTCAGCAACGGATTTGATTCCTTTGCTGTCCGCCCACCGGTCCAGGTCCTCCACGATCTCCCGGATTTTTTCAAATCCGTTGATCATCACGGTAGTGCCTACCTGTACGGCGGAAGCCCCCAGCATCATGTACTCCAGAGCATTTTTATAGTTCTCAATGCCGCCGATGCCGCAGATGGGAATGTTGACCGTTTGGGAGACTGTCGCCACGGCAGCCAGACCCAGCGGCCGGATGGGAGCACCGGAATACCCTCCATAAGTGGGCAGCATGGGCTCTCCTGTTTCGATATCCACCCCCAGGATGCATCGGATGGAATTGATGGCGCTGACCCCGGCAGCCCCGGCTTTTTTTGCAGCCTTGGCAACCTTGGCAATGTTGGTGGCAGTCTGGGACAATTTAACAATGACGGGTATGTCCACGTGCTCGACCACTTCCTTGATGATCCGATACATCTGATCCGCATCGGAAGCCAGGATTTCCAACGATTCTCCCATGGGGTTGGATACGCTGATTTCAATAGCATCCGCTCCGAAGTGCTCCATTTTGGATGCCAGATAGGCCAGCTCCGAAGGGGTATGGCCGGATATGCTGGCGATGACGATGCCTCCGGCACTCTTGGCAATTTCCATTTCCCGCTCCCATCCCTCGATTTGGATGTCGCTGTACAGCCGGATGTTCTGGGCTCCGCTGCCGTTATAGGCAATCCGGGGGCGTACATCGAGGATGGCATCGCTGACGATGGACTCGGTAATCACGGCTCCCGCCCCTGCTTCCAGGGCTCTTTTGATGGAAAGGCCATCCCTGCTCCAGGGACCAGCCGATAGGATAATGGGATTTTTCAGTTTAAGACCGACAAATGTAGTATTCATTAGAACATTTCTCCGATTCTTTCTTTATGTCCGCAGGATTTACGGATTTTAAGCTTGGATTGAAGCTGGATGTTCTTCATCCCGCTTCCGTCATCCTCTTTTCCTTCAATCAGGTCGAAAAGGAGCCGGGCCCCTACAACCCCCATTTTGTGAAGTGGTTTCTCGATGGTTGTCAGCTTGGGTTCCACCAGGTTAGACATCCGGATGTTTCCAAATCCCACCACGGATACCTGATCCGGTACCGAAATCCGGTTGTCTTTCATGGCATCCATGACCCCAAAAGCAATCAGGTCGCTGGTAGCGAAAATCGCATCCGGGGGTTCGCTCATGTCGAGGAATTTCCGGGCTCCCAAGTATCCCCCTTCAATATTATCCTCCACCTGAATCTTGTAGCTGTCGTTGACAGAAATCTTTGCTTCCTTCAGGGCTTTTTCATATCCTTTTACCTTCCGGCCGTTTTCCACTGCAGGAGTGGTCCCATAAAGGACGCCGATTCTCTTTTTTTCACACTCCAGAAGGTGGCGGGTAGCTTTATAGGCTGCATCCTTGGAATCAATGCTCACCACCGGAAGCTTGTTCTCCCAGGTCACTTCCCCAATATGGACCACCGGAATTCCCTGGTCCACGATATTGAGAATATCTTTTTCTGAAAGAAGGGAAGAAATAAGGAGAATACCGTCCACCCGGCGCTTGATCAGGTTATCGATGTATTTCTTTTCCTTTGCCACGTCATTTTCCACGTTGCAGAGAAGAGAAGTATAGTCCTTTTGATGAGCTACGTCTTCGGCCCCCTTAACGATTTCCATGTTCTCCGAATTGAGGATATGGGGAATCACCAGCCCGATGGTAGCCGTCTTGTTGAAATTCAGGCCCCGGGCGAACCAGTTGGGAATGTACTCGGTTTCCGCCATTATCCGTTCGATTTTTTCCCTGGTGGCAGGTGCTACGCTCTCCGGGTGATTCAGAACCCGGGAAACAGTAGCTACCGACACGCCTGCCTCTTTGGCAATATGTCGTATGTTCATAAGTCTCCTTCTGTCAGCCCTCCATGCTATTCTGACTGCTTGACGATGGCGGCTATTTCATTGCTTCCAGGATCCTGGCGGGCAGCATGCTGCAGGCTGATTCAGGGATGGAGGCCACAGAGATCCGAAGACCTTTGGCAAGGGGAACTGCAAAGATGCCTTCTTTCTGAAGCTTTTGACCAACTTCCTCGGCATTGGCGCAGGGCACGGAAGCAAAGAACCCGGAATCGAAGGGAACGATGGCCAGTCCCACCTCCAGCGCTGCCTTTTCAAAGGCCTTGCCCCGACGGACCAGCATGTCCCGACACTGAGTCCGTTCTTCATCCACCTTCTGCAAAAGTTCCGGGCTACTGTAAATCTTAGCGATCACCGCCTGGGCAGCGCGGGTGCTGTTGGACCAGGTCCCCCGGGCGGAGTATTCATTCACCAGCTTGAATTCAGCTGCAATCTCCGGGTTGGGGGTCATGCCGATCATGGCTCCGCATCGCATGCCGTAGAGGGTAAAGGTCTTGGAGGCGCTGTAACCGATGATGGGCAGGATGTTCTCCGGAAGGCCGTCCAGCAAAGGCAGGAATTTTCGATATTCTTCCGAGTCTCCGGCAAAGTCGATGTAGGCCACGTCAACGAAGAGGGCAATGGTCTTTCCGGGAACAGCGGCTTCTTCCAGAACCTGCAGGACAGCTTTCCAGTCGTCCAGGGTCAGGGAATACCCGGTGGGGTTGTGGGCCGGTGTGTTCAGCAGGATCACGAGGCTTTCCTGACGGCTCATCAGATGATTGACCTTTTCTTCGAAGGAACGGATGTTGAACCGGTCATCGGCATTGAAAAGTGTAAAGGTTTCCAGTTTTCGTCCAATTTCCGAGGCAATGGTCCCATAGGGCGCCCAGTACCAGTCGGAGGTCAGGATTGTGTCCCCATAGTCGGAGTAATTGGAAATGGTGTTCCGGATGGCTCCGGTTCCACCGGGGGTTGCCACTGCTTCTGTATGGCATCCAGGCACATAATTTCCAAAGGCAGCTTTCTTGATGGCCTCCCGGAATTCGGGAGTGCCGCCGATGGGCGCATAGTCGGCATAATCCACTGGAGTGAGATTTTTCAGTACGTCAACTACGGAGGAAAGGACCACCAGATTCCCCTGGTCATCCAGCAGGGAGCCGATGGTGGCATTGACCACCGCATCCTTCCCCTTCTCCGCGATCATTTCCTTCGCCAGCTTGTTGATGCCAAAGATTTTATCCTCCTTGGGTATGACTCTTCCGTTTTCTCTTGCCAGAATATATTTCCCCATATGCTCATCTCCTTTTCTTTTTTATAATTATAATACGAACGAAATTCAACTTCAACTACTTGATGCTCCGGAGTTCCTGGTCCATCGGATGTAGAAGATCCCTTTGCCTTCTTTCCGGAATTTGTCTTCATACTCGGTGGTAAAGCAGGCAGCCGGATGGCCCTCACCGTGAAGATCCTCAGACCGGAGTTCCGGCTCCATCCCCAGGCTTTCCATGATCTCCAGCGTATATTCATAGAGGCCCCGGTTGTCGGTTTTAATTTCCAGAGTGCCCCCCTCCCGGAGAATGGCCTGGTAGGCTTTCAGATAAGCCGGGCTCGTCAGGCGTCGCTTGCTGTGACGGGCTTTTGGCCAGGGATCACTGAAATTCAGGTAAATGGCGGAAAGCTCCTCCGAAGCGAAGTAGTCCATGGGATCCCGGACAAACCCTTCGATAAAACAGAGATTGTCCAGGGAACTCTCTCCGGTTTTTTCCAGGGCCCGGTAGAGTACTGAAGGCTGCCCCTCAACGCCTATAAAGTTCTTCTCCGGTATTTTTCCGGCCCGGCTGATCAGGAACTGACCTTTGCCGCATCCCAGTTCCAGGCAGAGATCTCCCGGTTTGACAAAACGATCCTGCCACTTGCCCTTCTGCTCCATGGGGCGTGTGACCAGACGGCTGCCGGGAGCATGATGGACTTTGATTTTTTCATGGATATTCCGAATGGTGCGCTGCCGCATTCCTCTTCCTTTCTCTATTCGATGACGATGACGGCGGTCCGGTCCCCCTCGAACCAGTTGTAGAGGAACAAGGCGTGGGAAGTGTAATTCCGGACACATTTGTGGGACAGGGGGACGGTTCCGATGGCTTCGGAGAATTCCCCCGCCGACATACCGTGGACATAGGCTCCTGCCGTGAAACGGATGGCCCAGGGCTCCCGCCCGCCGATCTGATTGGTTCCGTCAATCAGGTACTCCAGATAGGGTTTCTTTTCCATAGCGTAAAAGGTTCCCACCGGTGTGGGCTGATGGTAGGGCCCCAGTTTTCCGGTAGTACACCGGCTGTAGGATACGATCTGCCAGTCTGTTTTCAGAAAAACGCCAGGACTTTGAAAATATTCCATCCGGGTGACCTGCTCCAAAGCTGCGATGGTCTGGTTGGTCCGGTCGATGGCGATGACCTTTTTAATCCTTCCCATCTGACGATCCTGCCGGACATATTTTTCCGGAACCCAATAGGCCTTTTGATCCGTCAGGGACCAGACCTGCAGGAATCCGTTTTCTTTTTGATTCATAATCCGGACCAGGGTCCCATCGGGCAGATAATCAAACTCCTCCTGTTCTGAAAGATCCGGGTAACCGGGAACAGCCGCTCCCCGCAGTGTCCCGTTCCGGTCCGTGGCCTTCCCATGGTAAAGGGGGGCTTTCCCCTTCCGATCCTTATAATTGTCCAGAAAGGTCAACGGCCCCTTCTCCTGTTCTTCCAGGATCTTACCGGCAGTTTCCATCATTTCCCGGAACCGGTATGGCCTGATTTGTCCCTGGTATTCATATTGATAAGGGTAGCCTTCCTGATAGCGGGTGTACTTCAGGTCGAAGACCAGCTGACCGCTTTCCCGGACAATCAAAGGGGCCGGCGGGGATATCTCTCCGGCAGGGGATTGGGAACCTTGCTCTTTCAGCGCCGGCTCCAGGATCAAAAATAGAAGAATAATAGCAATCAGCATGAGGATTGCTATTATCAGATTCTGCTTTTTCATTGGAAGATTCTCTTATGCTTCTGGAGATAGCGGAGCAGAGGGTAACCAATCAGGTAACAGGCGATCAACTCTCCCAGGGCAATCCAGCCCATGATGGCAAACAGGTTCACAGGAACCCCGTATCCATAGTGGAGCATCAGACCGATGATCACCCCGTTGGCAATGACCGGAGGCAGTGGTACCAGCCAGGGAGTTCCCCTCAGCTTATAAGAAAGCACTGCTGCCAGCAGAGTGGCTGCACTGCCGCAGACCACGTCCAGAAGGCCATAGGGGCTCAGGAGGTTGGATACCAGGCAGCCGATGAATAGACCGGGAATTGCTGCAGGGGTAAAAAAGGGCAGGATGGTCAGAGCCTCCGATACCCGGATCTGCATGAAACCATAGCTAAAGGGAGCCAGGAGCATGGTCAGGGCAGCATAAACCGCTGCGATGATGGCCGCCTGAACATAATATTTCGTATTCAAATCAAGTTCCTTTCCATAACAATCAGCACCACAAAGAAAATCATGGCTCCGGCAGCCAGAAAATCCCGCCGGCTGTAGCGCATGGCATTCATCCGGGTCCGATTTTCTCCACCGTTATAACAACGGGCTTCCATGGCCATGGCCAGGTCCTGGGCAATCCGAAAAGCACTGATAAACAAGGGAATCAGCAGGGGCACCAGGCTCTTGGCCCGCTTAAGCAGGTTTCCGCTTTCAAAGTCGGCCCCTCTGGCCATCTGAGCTTTCATGATCTTGTCCGTTTCCTCCAGCAGAGTAGGAATAAAGCGGAGGGCAATGGTCATCATCATGGCCAGTTCATGGGCAGGCACTCCGATTTTTTTCAAGGGACCCAGCAGGTTTTCTATGCCGTCGGTGAGTTTGATCGGCTTGGTTGTCAGAGTCAGCAGGGAGGACCCGATGATCAGCAGCACCAGCCGCACCCCCATGAAGAAGGCGTTGTACAGCCCCTCCCTGGTGATGACCAGAAAGCCCCATCCTACCAGAGTCTCCCCCTTTGTCATGAACATATTGATGACAAAGGTAAAGAGAATGATAAGAAACACAGGCTTGAGCCCCTTGAGAATAAAGCTCAGGGGAACCCGGGATATGCCAATGACCAGAGCCAGTCCGGCAACTGCTACCAGAAAGCCCCAAAAATCTTTCACGAGAAAAAGGGCCACCAGGAACACAAAGGTCCCGATGATTTTAGTCCGGGGGTCCAGTTTATGAATCCAGGATTCACCCGGATAGTATTGTCCTAAGGTGATGTCTCGAATCATTGAACCACCTGCTCTCTGTTGTCTTTCAACTGGAAGAGCAGAGCCTCCAGGGCTTCCTCTTTCGTCAAGACGCTGGTTTCTGCAGGAAATCCTTTTTCCTTCATCCTGTCCATAAATTCCGCTGCCGGCGGCAGGGCCAGACCCATTTTTTTCAGTTCAGCCCCCTTGCTGAAGACTTCCCGGGGGGTCCCCATCATGGCAACCTGTCCCCTTTCCATCACCAGCACCTTGTCGGAAAGGGCTGCAATATCATTCATATTATGAGAAATCAGCAACGTGATATTTTTTTCTGTGCTGTGGATGGACCGAATCATATCCAGAATCTCCTTGTGGGCTCTGGGGTCCAGGCCGGCGGTGGGTTCGTCCAGTATCAGAACCTCCGGTTTCATGGCTATGACACCGGCGATGGCAATCCTTCTCTTCTGTCCGCCCGATAATTCAAAGGGGGATCGTTCTGCCAGCTCCTGATAATCCAGTCCTACCAGACCGATGGCTTCCCGGACCCGATGATCGGTTTCTTCCTCAGAAAGACCCAGATTGATGGGGCCGAAGGCCACATCCTTATGGACCGTTTCTTCAAAAAGCTGATACTCAGGATACTGAAAAACCAGCCCAATCCTTCTCCGGATGTCCCGCATCAGCACTTTTTCTCCGGTAATATCCACATCACCGATGAAAATAGCGCCGCTTTTCGGCTTCAGCAATCCGTTCAGATGCTGGACGAGGGTGGATTTCCCTGAGCCGGTATGGCCGATGATCCCGACAAATTCGCCGTCTGCCACAGAAAAGCTGACCTCCTGGAGGGCAACGGATTCGTAGGGCATCCCTTCGCTGTATATATGGGTAATGTTCTTTACTTCAATTGACATAGGTAGTCTACCATTTCTTCCGTTGTGATAATGCTCCGTGGTACGGGAATTCCGTTTTCCCGGAGGCCTTCTGCCAGTTCCACCGGCAGGGGCACATCCAAGCTCAGTTCCCGGATCTCCCGGGATCGGGCAAAGATTTCCTCCGGCGTCCCATCCATGCAGATTCGGCCCTGATCCATGATGATGACCCGTTCTGCCTGGGCTGCCTCTTCCATGAAATGGGTGATGAGGAGGATGGTAATGCCCTCCTGGTGGAGTTTTTTCATGATGGCCATGACCTCGTCACGCCCCCTGGGATCCAGCATGGCTGTCGGTTCATCCAGTATGATGCACTGAGGCTTCATGGCCACCACTCCAGCAATGGCAATTCTCTGCTTTTGGCCTCCGGACAGCAGGTGAGGTGCTTTTTTGCGTTCTTCGTACATGCCTACAGCCTTTAAGGATTCATCCACCCTTATCCGTATTTCATCGGGTGGAATAGCCAGATTTTCAGGTCCGAATGCCACGTCATCCTCCACGATGGAGGAAACAAGCTGATTGTCGGGATTCTGAAAAACCATGCCGGCCCGCTGCCGAACCTGCCAGAGGGATTCCGGGTCTCTGGTATTATATCCGTCAATCCAGATTTCGCCGCTGGTGGGCAGAAGGAGGGCGTTCAGATTTTTGGCCAAGGTCGATTTGCCGGAGCCGTTTCGCCCGATGATCGCTGTAAAGCTTCCTCTGGGAATCTCCAGAGAAACATTGTCAATGGCCCGGACCACTTCCTGCTCTTCTTCTCTTTTATACTCAAATATTAAGTTTTCAATTCGTATGATGGTTTCCATGAGATTCATTATACCCTATTCAGCAAACAGCGGCAATAAAAACCGGTTTCATTGGCTTCAGCAACCTGGTCCGGAGGAGGATCCACTGCCGGAGATTCTTCCTTTTAATAGTCGGGCCAGTTCCCCGGCTTCCACCTGCCCGGGGGCAGAGCCGGTGCCAAGGGCACCGAAGGTCATGGTGGATCCGGTCAGGGAAAGGTCCGTTCGGGTCTTCTTACCCAGTTCCCCCATGGAGATGGCGATGATTTCCAGCCCCAGCTCCGCTCCGGCCCGAAGGGCTGATTCCGCCAGGGTTTCCACGTCCTCTTTCCTCCGGGGCATGACGGCGATCTTACCGATATCCGCCCCGGCTTCTCGCATGGAGCGGAACAACTCCTGAATCCGCTCTTCAGAAGGAGTCGAGTGAAAATCATGGAAGGACAGAATGACCCGGGTCCCGTTTTTCTTCAGTGTTTCCAGCATCTCCCGATTGCGGCCGTAGAATCCCAACAGTTCCAGATCTACCAGTTCTGCCTTTCCTTCCAGAGATGCCTGCAATAACATTTTTTCCAGCTCCCCGTCGGAGCCCTGGAAAAGGCCTCCCTCCTCCCGGCTTCTCACCGTAAAGAGCAGTTCCTTCTCCGGGCAGATCCGGCGGATCAGGCTGAAGGTATCCGGATGATAATAAAAATCCGCCCGCCACTCCACCACATCAAAATCCAGCTCCTTCATTGAAAGAAGCTGGTTCTCTATTTCTCTGTGATCCCTGCCGGTAAGGGACAGGATTATTTTTCCTTCTCGGTTTTCCATCATTATTTTCCTGCCTGTCTTGAGATCTGTTTTACCAACTATCAGAACAGCTCTAAAAGTTGGTTTGTTTGGAAAAGGCCCGCATTGCTGCGAGCCTTTGTTTGTTTTATACGAGTTCTAAGAATACGACCTCAGCATTGTCTCCCTGTCTGGGTCCCAGTTTCAGGATTCTGGTGTATCCGCCGTTTCTTTCTGCGTACTTCGGTGCGATTTCGTCAAAAAGCTTTTTGACTACATCTTCATCGTAAACGTAGGCAAGAACCTGTCTTCTTGCGTGGAGATCGCCACGCTTAGCAAGGGTGATCAGCTTTTCAGCTTCACGTCTTGCTTCTTTAGCCCGGTGATCGGTGGTGGAAATTCGTCCTTCCCGGAACAGGGAGGTTACGATATTTCGCAGCATAGCCTTTCTGTGAGCTGTAGGTCTGCCTAATTTTCTATATCCTGGCATCGCCTCTTCTCCTTTCCTAATCGTCGCTTGGTTTGAGTCCAAGTCCTAATTCTTCCAGTTTGTGTTTGACTTCATCCAGGGATTTCTTTCCGAGGTTTCGCACCTTCATCATGTCTTCCTCTGTTTTATGAGTCAATTCTTCCACGGTATTGATGGCGGCTCTCTTCAGACAGTTGAAGGAACGAACGGATAATTCCAGTTCCTCAATGGTCATTTCAAGGGCCTTTTCCTTCTGGTCTTCTTCCTTCTCCACCATGATCTCCAGGGCATCGGTGTTGTCCGTCAGTTCGACGAACAGGTTCAGGTGCTCCTGCATGATCTTGGCGCCGATGGAAACGCCTTCTTCCGGGGTAATGGAACCATCGGTCCATATTTCCAGAATCAGCTTATCATAGTCGGTCATCTGGCCTACACGGGTGTTTTCAACAGTAAAGTTGACCTTCCGCACAGGGGTGAATATGGAATCCACCGGGATGACTGCGATGGAAGCGTTCTCGCTCTTGTTCTGATCAGCCGAAACATAGCCCCGACCTCTCGAGATATTGATTTCCATCACTAAACTTGCATTTTCTTCCAGGGTAGCTATATGAAGATCCGGATTGAAGATTTCAAGTTCCATGTCCCCCATGATATCTGCCGCTGTGACCACCTTGGGACCAACTGCATTGATGATGGCACGCTTGGTGCTGTCACCGCTGATCTTGACGGCCAGCTTCTTCAGATTCAGGATGATTTCCGTTACGTCCTCCTTCACACCGGGGATCGTGGAGAATTCATGTAGAATCCCGTCGATCTTGACGGATGTGACGGCTGCACCCGGTAATGAGCTGATCAGAATTCTTCTCAGACTGTTTCCCAGGGTCGTGCCGTAACCTCTTTCCAGGGGCTCAACGACAAACTTTCCGTAGTTAGCATCTTCCTCTTTAAATATGCATTCAATTGTTGGTTTTTCGATTTCTATCACTCAAAACCCTCCTTTTCTTCCAAATAATAGCCTGAGCACGTTGCTAAGCTGCTTTACTTGGAATACAATTCGACGATAAGATGCTCTTCAATCGGAGTATCAATATCTTCTCTCTTAGGCAGTGCAACTACTTTACCCTCAAGTTTGTCGACATCAACGGTGATCCAGGAGGGAACGCTGATGGTCATTTCTTTGATTTCTTTGAATTTAGGAGAGCTGGTGCTCTTTTCTTTGACCTTGATCACATCACCGGCTTTGACTTCGAAGGACGGAATGTCCACCTTCCTGCCGTTTACGGTGAAATGGCCATGGTTGACCAGCTGTCTTGCTTCCTTTCTGGAGGATGCGAATCCCATTCGGAATACCACGTTGTCCAGTCTGGATTCCAGCATGATCAGCAGGTTTTCACCGGTCATGCCTTTTCGTTTAGCTGCTTTATCAAATAAATTTCTGAACTGTGTTTCCAGCAGTCCGTAGAATCTCTTTGCTTTCTGCTTTTCACGAAGCTGCAGGCCATATTCGGACATTTTCTTTCTGCTCTGACCATGCTGTCCAGGAGCGTAATTTCTCTTTTCCAGGGCGCATTTGGTGCTGTAGCATCGTTCGCCTTTCAGAAAAAGCTTCTGACCTTCTCTTCTGCATAATCTGCAGGAAGCATCTGTATATCTTGCCATAGGTAACTACTCCTCCCTTCCTTATACTCTTCGTCTTTTCGGCGGCCGGCATCCGTTGTGCGGAATGGGCGTGATATCTTTGATCATGTTGATTTCCAGACCGGCAGCCTGAAGGGCTCTGATGGCCGCTTCTCTTCCGGATCCGGGTCCCTTAACATAAACTTCAACAATCTTCAGTCCGTGCTCCATAGCAGCCTTTGCTGCTTCTTCGGCAGCCATCTGAGCTGCGAAGGGTGTGGATTTTCTGGAACCCTTAAATCCCAGGGATCCGGCACTGGACCAGGAAAGTGCATTTCCATTCAGATCTGTAAGAGTCACAAGAGTATTGTTAAAGGTGGATTGGATATGAGCCTGACCACGTTCAATGTTCTTACGTTCTCTTCTTTTTTTACGTACTGTCTTTTTTACAGTTTTAGCCATTTGTTACCCTACCTCCTTTACTTTCCAGCTTTTTTCTTTCTTCCTACAGTCTTCTTCGGTCCCTTTCGGGTTCTTGCATTGGTCTTGGTTCCCTGTCCTCTTACGGGCAGGCCTCTTCTGTGTCGGATTCCCCGATAGCATCCGATTTCCATCAGTCGCTTGATGTTCAGGGAAACTTCTCTTCGGAGATCTCCTTCAACCGCATAATCCTGTTCTATGACTTTTCTGATCATACCAGCTTCTTCTTCTGACAGATCTTTTACTCTCGTGTCAGGGTTGATTCCTGTTTTTTCCAGGATTTTCAGTGCAGTCGGTCTTCCGATCCCAAAAATATAGGTCAGACCAATCTCCACTCTTTTTTCTCTTGGTAAGTCGACACCGGCTATACGAGCCATACTACTCCTCCTTCTCCGGTCCCGTGACAGTCACAGGAACCCGGTATTTAACCATTATCACTATTAATCTATAGAATACCCTGAGGTAGTCCCATTGCCTCCCGGCAAGAGAACACAGCCGCTCCCCCGCAGGTTTTCTTATTAGCCTTGCTTCTGCTTGTGCTTCGGGTTCTCACAGATAACCATGACTTTTCCGTTTCTCTTGATAACTTTGCACTTTTCGCAGATCGGTTTAACGGAAGCTCTTACTTTCATTATCCTTCCTCCTCTTTAATCCATTGCGTTATACGTTATTTATCTCTCCAGGTGATTCTGCCCCTGGTCAGGTCATAGGGCGATAGTTCAACCTTTACCCGGTCTCCCGGCAGAATCCTGATGAAGTTCATCCGGATTTTTCCTGAAATGTGTGCGAGTACCTCGTAACCGTTTTCCAGCTTCACCACGAACATCGCGTTGGGCTGGGCATCTACAACGGTACCGAATACCTCGATGACGTCTTTTTTCGCCATATATTACACCTCTCTCTACATATGACCCTATAGGGTTATCAGTTCTGGTTCATCATCAGTTATGACAACAGTGTTCTCGTAATGAGCTGATAATTTACCGTCTAAGGTTACCACGGTCCAATTATCCGCCAGCACGTCCACCTCAAAGGTTCCCTGGTTGATCATGGGTTCGATGGCAAACACCATCCCCCTGGCCAATCTGGGCCCCCGTCCCGGTTTCCCGTAGTTGGGGATCTGAGGTTCCTCATGCATCGCTCTTCCTACACCATGACCCACAAAATCCCGAATTACGGAAAATCCTTCCGATTCCGCCTTTTGCTGGATGGCATGGGAGATGTCCGACAGCCGGTAGCCCGGCCGGCAGAACTTCAGTCCTTCGAAGAAGCTGTCCCGGGTGGCATCGATCAGCTTCTGAGCCTCCGGACTGATGGCCCCTACGGGGTAAGTCCTGGCCGCATCGCTGATATAGCCTTTGTAGGTACAGCCTACATCGACGCTGACGATATCTCCTTCTTTCAGGAAACGCGCAGCATCCGGTATGCCGTGTACCACCTCGTTGTTGATGGACACACAGGCGCTGGCCGGAAAGCCGTTGTAACCCTTGAAGCTTGGGATCATATTGTTGGACAGAATGGTCGTTTCCACAAACTGGTCGATGTCCATGGTGGATATCCCCGGTTTAATGAAGTTTTCCAATTCCTTCAGGATATGAGCCGTCACCTTTCCGGATTCCCGCATAATGTCAATTTCCTGATCTGACTTGATGATGATCATCCCTTACTCTCCTATTATGCTGACGATCGCAGCAAACACAGCGTCCGTGTCCCCGGCTCCGTCGACCCGGGCCAGTCTGCCGGTTTTTTCATAATAGTCGGTCAACGGCTTCGTCTGTTCGTTGTAGACGCTGATTCGGTTATCCACCGTCTCTGCCGTGTCATCATGCCGCTGATACAGTTCCCCTCCGCAGACATCGCATACCCCTTCTTTTTTCGGAGGCATGTTGTCCACGTGGTAGCTGGCCCCGCAGGACCGGCACACCCTTCGTCCGATGATCCTCTTCTTCAGTTCTTCAGCTGCCACTTCGATGTCAATGACCTTGTCGATCTTTGCAGCTTTTTCCTGAAGGAATTCATCAAACTTTTCTGCCTGATATACGGTTCTCGGAAATCCATCCAGCAGGTATCCGTTTTTGCAGTCCTCTTCCAGAAGACGGGCTTCGGCGATCTCGATAACCAGATCATCGGGCACCAGTTCTCCCTTATTCATGTACTCCTGTGCCCTGCGGCCCAGTTCGGTTCCTTCTTTGATGTTCTTCCGGAAGATATCGCCGGTAGAAATATGAGGAATACTGTATTTTTCAACGATTCTTGTAGCCTGAGTGCCCTTTCCCGCTCCGGGAGGGCCCAGCAGAATTAGTCTAAGCATGATTTACTCCTATTTATTTAAGAAAACCCTGGTAATTTCTCATGACCAGTTGGTTTTCCAGTTGTTTCATTGTGTCAAGGGCAACTCCAACTGCGATCAGCAGCGATGTTCCGCCGAATCCCACTTCCAGATTGGTAAACTGGTCAATCAGGGTAGGCAGAGTAGCTACAACCGCCAGGAATATGGCACCTACAAAGGTGATTCTGGTCAGTACTTTTGTCAGATATTCCACGGTGGAACGTCCGGGCCGGATACCCGGGATGAATCCGCCGTTGTTCTTCATGTTATTGGCTACGTCAGCAGGATTGAAGGTTACCGCTGTATAGAAATAGGTGAAGAAAACGATCAGCAGAATATTGAACACGGTATAGATCCAAACTCCCGGATCCCCTCCCGGTGACAGCCACTTGGTTACCCAGGCGGAAAAACCGGTGTTGGGGGTGAAATAGGTGATGGTCAGCGGGAACTGCAGCAGGGAAAGGGAGAAGATGACAGGAATGACTCCCGCCTGATTCACCTTCAGAGGAATGTGGGTGGACTGACCACCGTACATCTTCCGGCCTACGACACGCTTGGCATATTGTACAGGAATCCGTCTCTGGCCCTGCTGAACCTCGATGATGCCCACTACCACAATGGCGGCGAACAGGAGGAAAACAATAATGGTAACGATGCTGACTTCCCCGGCCTGGAGCTTGATCCAGGTGGTATGGATTGCACTGGGGATTCGGGAAACGATTCCGGCAAAGATGATCAGGGAGATTCCGTTTCCGATTCCGTTTTCATTAATCTGCTCACCCAGCCACATCAGGAATGCGGTACCGGCAGAAAGGGTCAGGACGATGACAGTAATGGAGAACAAATCCGTACTGATCAGTGCCTGACGGAACAATCCTACCGACAGACCGATGGCCTGAACGAAGGCCAGTACTACCGTCAGATAGCGGGTATACTGAGCAATTTTCTTTTTCCCTTCTTCCCCTTCCTTTGCCAGTCTCTCCAGGGAGGGTACGGCAATGGTCAAGAGCTGAAGGATGATGGATGCAGTAATGTAAGGGGTAATACTCAGGGCAAATATAGTGAAATTACTGAAGGCGCCCCCTGAGAATAAATCAAACAAGCCAAATAGTCCTGTATCTCCGCTGAAAACTTCAGCAAGAAGGTCTCTGTCCATACCTGGAACCGGAATATTTGAGCCCAGCCGGAAAACCACCAGCATCAGAAGCGTGAAAATAATCTTGCTTCTGATTTCGGCGATTTTCCAGGCATGAGCAATTGTTTTTATCATACCCATACTAGATCACCTCTGCCTTTCCTCCGGCAGACTCGATCTTTTCCAATGCGGTTTTACTGAATTTCTGAGCCTGAATGGTGATTTTCTTTTCCAGGTTTCCTTCTCCCAGAACTTTGATTCCATCCTTAACCTGTTTCACCAGGCCGGCTTCACTTAGCATTTCCGGTGTGACAACGGAGCCTTCATCGAAGTTGTTGAAATCATCCAGATTCAGGATGGTGTATTCTTTTCTCCAGATATTGGTGAAGCCTCTCTTGGGGATTCGTCTGTACAGGGGCATCTGGCCCCCTTCAAATCCCAGTCTGGTACCGCCGCCGCTTCTGGAATTCTGACCGTTCATACCTCGTCCGCCGGTCTTACCCTGACCGGACGCTGTACCACGACCTCTTCTCTTGGTTTTTCTGGTAGCACCAGGAACAGCCTTTAATTCATGCAGTTTCATGTCTGTGCACCTCCTATCCTACAGTTTTTCTACAGTCACAAGATGCTCTACCTTTTTGATGGCTCCCATGGTCTGGGCGCTTTCCGGCAGAACAACGGAGTGGTGCATCTTCTTTAATCCTAACGCTTCAACGACTTTTCTCTGATTCGGGGAAGCGCCGATCACACTTTTTGATAAAGTAACTTTTACATTTGCCATAGTGGGCTTCCTCCTTATCCTAAGATTTCTTCCTTGGTCTTGCCTCGGAGTCTGCTGATCTGCTCAACAGTCTTGAGTCCTCTCAGACCTTCAATGGTAGCGTAAGCCATGTTTCCGGAGTTGCTGGATCCAATGGATTTCGCTCTGACATCTTTTACGCCGGCAGCTTCCAGTACCTGACGGACGGAACTTCCTGCGATTACTCCGGTACCCGGGGCAGCAGGCATGATGAGAACCTGTCCGGCACCAAAGATCCCCAATGTTCTGTGGGGTATGGTAGTTCCTACAGTGGGAACCAGTATCAAGTGTTTTTTTGCATCTTCAATTGCTTTTCTGACTGCTTCAGGAATTTCCTGGGCTTTTCCCAGTCCTACGCCGACGTATCCTTCGCCGTTTCCGACTACGACCGTGACGCTGAATCTCATATTTCGACCACCCTTAACCGTCTTCGCAACACGTCGGATGTTAATGATGGATTCCTTTAAGTCAAGCTTGGATGCATCAATCATATTTTGTCGCATTCCTCTTCTCCTCCTGTTAGAATTTCAACCCGGCTTCACGTGCTCCGTCGGCTAATTCCTTCACTCTTCCGTGGTATAAGAATCCGCCTCGGTCAAAAGCAACCGTTTCAATTCCCTTAGCAAGTGCTCTCTGTGCAATAGCTTCTCCTACCAGCTTAGCCGCGTCCTTGTTTCCGCCGTAGCCGATTTTGGCCTTCAGCTCTTTATCCAAGGAGGATGCGGATGCCAGGGTGACTCCGTTTACGTCATCGATGACCTGTACGGAGATATTCTTTAAGCTTCTAAAAACACAAAGCCTGGGTTTTTCAGGAGTTCCGCTAAGAGTCTTACGAACTCTGGCGTGTCTGGCGACACGTCTGTCTTTTCTGCTTTCCTGTGCCATGTTATTTCACTCCTTTCTATTTCTTCCCGGTCTTGCCTTCTTTTCTTCGGATTACTTCGCCCTCGTAGCGGATACCCTTGGCCTTGTACGGTTCAGGCTGTCTCCACTTACGGATGTTGGCTGCGTAGTTGCCGACAACGGATTTGTCGATACCATTGACGATGATCTCCGTGGGAGTGGTCACCTCAGTGGTAATGCCGCTGGGATCTTCCATCTCAACGGGATGGGAGTAACCAAGACTCATGACCAGGGTATTGCCCTTTTTTTCGGCCTTGTATCCGACGCCTACCATCTGCAGTTTTTTCTTGTAGCCTTCGGTAACACCGACGACCATATTGTTGATCAGGGTTCTGGCCAGGCCGTGCTGAGATCTGGAATCCTTGTCATCCTTTTCTCTGGTCACGGTGAGAACACCATCTTCTACATTTATTTTTACCAGCTTGCTAACCTGCTCTGTCATGGTGCCTTTGGGACCTTTGACGGTAACATTGTTGTTTGCGTCTACGGTCAGTTCTACACCAGCAGGAAGATTAACAGGCAGCTTACCTATTCTTGACATAATTCGCTCCTCCTACCAAACATAACAGATAACTTCGCCGCCGATACCCAGCTTCCGGGCTTCCTTGTCGCTGATCAGCCCCTGTGAAGTGGAGATGATGGCGATACCCAGGCCTCCCAGTACCTTCGGTACGTCTTCGGCCTTTGCGTAAACCTTCAGGCCCGGCTTGGAAATCTTCTTGATTCCGCTGATAACTCTTTCTTTATCCTGACCGTACTTCATCTGGATTCGAATCATGCCCTGCTTGTCATCTTCGATGACATCAAAGCCTTTGATATATCCTTCCTCAGTCAGTATCCCCGCAATGGATTTCTTCATCTTGGATGCCGGGATTTCAACTGTTGCATGTCCTACAGTATTGGCATTTCTGATTCTTGTAAGCATATCTGCTATAGGATCTGTCATTGTCATTACAGTACCTCCTTCCTTTTGTCAAATTACCAGCTTGCTTTTTTCACGCCGGGGATTTCCCCTTTGTAAGCAAGTTCTCTAAAACAGATACGGCATATGCCATATTTCTTTAAAACTGAATGGGGTCTTCCACAGATTCTGCATCTGGTGTATGCTCGAGTGGAAAACTTTGGTTTTCTCTGCTGTTTTACTTTTAGAGATGTTTTAGCCATTGTGTTCCCTCCCTACTTTTCGAACGGCAGGCCCAGAGCTTCCAGCAGCGCAGCTGCCTCTTCGTCTGTTTTCGCCGTTGTGGTGAATACGATATTCATTCCTTTGATCTTGTCTACTTTGTCGTAGTTGATTTCAGGGAATATCAGCTGTTCTTTGATCCCCAGGGAGTAGTTTCCGCGTCCGTCAAAGGAATTTTTGCTCATTCCCTTGAAGTCCCGGACTCGAGGAAGAGAAACGTTGAAGAACTTGTCTGCAAACTCGTACATGCTGTCCCCTCTCAGAGTGACCTTTGCGCCGACGGGCATGCCCTGACGAACTTTAAAGTTTGCGATGGACTTTTTGGATTTGGTGACGACCGGTTTCTGACCGGAGATCAGGCCCAGCTCCTCTACGGCTGTTTCCATCAGCTTTGCGTTCTCCTTAGCTTCTCCCAATCCCATGTTAATGGTGATCTTTTCCAGCTTGGGAACTTCCATGACGTTCTTATATCCGAACTTTTCTATCATGCTTTTGAATACAACATCGTTGTATGTTTCTTTTAATCTGGCTGTCAAGTTTTTCTCCTCCTTTCCTAGTCGATTACTGCACCGGATTTCTTGGAAATCCGAACTTTTTTATTGCCTTCCACCTTCATGGCCACTCTTGTGGGAGCCTTGGCCTTGCTGTCGAACAGCATGACGTTGGACACATGGATGGGGCCTTCCTGGTGCTTGATTTCGCTCTTGGTGGTTCTGGTCTGCTTCGCATGCTTTGTCTGCATGTTGATGCCTTCTACGATCACCTTGTCTTCTTTGGGCATGGCTTTGATGACTTTACCCTTTTTGCCCTTGTCCTTACCGGTGATCACCACGACCATATCGTCTTTCTTAATTCGCATCCTTCACACCTCCTACAGTACTTCCGGCGCCAGTGACACGATTTTCATGTAACTCTTGTCACGGAGCTCTCTAGCTACAGGTCCGAAGATACGGGTTCCAACCGGGTTCTTGTCGTCCTTGATGATGACGGCGGCATTCTGGTCGAACTTCACGTAGCTGCCATCGGCTCTTCTGGCTCCGTGCATGGTTCTTACCACTACTGCCTTTACAACGTCACCCTTCTTCACGACTCCGCCGGGAGTTGCTTCCTTGACGGCGCACACGATCGTATCTCCTATGTTTGCATATTTTCGGCTGGTACCGCCGAGAATACGGATGCATAACAGTTCCTTCGCACCTGAATTGTCAGCGACTTTTAATCTGGTTTCTGTCTGAATCATCTCTGGTGCCTCCTTTACTTCACTTTTTCAATGATGTTCACAAGTCTCCATCTCTTATCCTTGGAAAGAGGTCTTGTTTCCATAATTCTAACTTTATCTCCGATGTTGCACTCGTTGTTTTCATCGTGAATCTTGAACTTCTTGGTTCTCTTTACGGCTTTTCCATAAAGGGAATGTCTTACGAAGTCTTCAACGGCAACTACGGCTGTCTTGTCCATTTTATCGCTGACAACCATGCCAACTCTGGTCTTTCTTCTGTTTCTTTCAACTGTCATAGCACATCCTCCTTTCGATTAACCTTGAACCTTCTTCAGTTCTTTTTCTCTGATAATGGTCTTTACCCGTGCGATCTGCTTTTTAGCATCTCTCATTTTGATCGGGTTTTCCAGCTGGCCAGTAACGTGCTGGAATCTCAGGTTGAAAAGCTCCTGTTTCATTTTCTTCAGCTCAACATTCAGTTCAAGCTCGCTCATATCTCTCATTTTCTTTAATTCCATTATACTTCACCACCCTCTGCTACACTATTTTCCTTGATGGCAAATTTGCATCGTACCGGCAGTTTGTGGGAGGCAAGTCTCATAGCCTCTCTGGCCTGAACCTCGGTAACTCCTTCGATTTCAAACATGACCCGACCGGGCTTAACTACTGCTACCCAGTACTCAGGAGCACCTTTACCGGAACCCATTCGTACTTCAGCGGGTTTTTTGGTAACCGGCTTATGGGGGAATATCTTGATATATACTTTACCACCTCGTTTGATCGATCTGGTCATGGCGATACGAGCCGCTTCGATCTGATTTGAAGTGATCCAGCCACATTCTTCTGTAACAAGTCCGTAAGTTCCGTATGTAATGGTGTTGCCCTTGGTTGCAACGCCCTTCATTCTTCCTCTGTGGACTCTTCTGCGTTTAACGCGCTTTGGCATTAACATCGCTACACTCCTCCTTTCTCAACTACTATTCTTCTGTCGCTTCTGCGTTATCTGCTGTTGATTCCACCTGGGCTTCCACGACGGGAGCTGCTGCTTCCGGCTTGGGTGCCTTTCGGACTCTTGGGTTGACCGACGGCTTCAGTTCCGCCCTGGCATCCCTGGAATCTCTTCTGGGACGATCGTTGTCTCTTCTAGGTCGGTCGTTGTCCCGTCTCGGTCTTCGGTCTCGGTCGCCACCACGTCGGTCAGCCGGCTTTTCTTCCGGTACCGCACTCATCAGACCCTTGTCCAGAACTTCTCCGTGGTTGATCCAGACTTTTACGCCGATCTTTCCGTAGGTGGTGTCTGCTTCTGCGAATCCGTAGTCGATGTTGGCTCTCAAAGTATGCAGAGGAACGTTTCCTTCGCTGTACTTTTCATTTCTGGCAATTTCGGCTCCGCCCAGTCGGCCGGATACCAGGACCTTGATTCCCTTGGCATTGGCTTTCATGGTTCGGCCGATAGCCTGCTTCATGGCTCTTCGGAAGGACACACGTCTCTCCAGGGCCTGAGCAATGCTTTCAGCAGTCAGCTGTGCATCCAGTTCAATTCTTTTGATTTCAACGATGCTGATGGTGACTTCCTTGCCAGTCATCTTTTCGATTTCCTTCTTCAGCATATCAATGCCGTCTCCGGATCTGCCGATGACCATGCCCGGCTTGCCGGTCAGGATCACTACCTTTATCTGCTTGTCAGACGACCGTTCGATGACGACTCTGGATACGCCTGCCACATATAATTTCTTTTTGACGAATTCTCTGACTTTATGGTCCTCCACAAGGTGATCAGCGAAGCTGTTCTTGCTGGCGTACCATTTAGAATCCCAGTCCTTTATAATGCCCACTCTCAATCCATGAGGGCTTACTTTCTGACCCATTCAACGAACCTCCTGTTCCTAGTTTTTTTCCTTTAACGTAACGCCAACATGGCTGCTTCTCTTGAGAATCACGGATGCTCTTCCCTGGGATCCCGCTCTCCATCTTTTTAAGGTGGGTCCCTGATGAGCATATACCTCTGCAACGTACAGGTTGTCCGGATTCATGTCAAAATTGTTTTCTGCATTAGCAGCAGCTGATTTTACAACCTTTTCAACAATTTGAGAACCCTTACCGGGAGTAAACTTCAGAATGGTCAGCGCCTCGCTCAAGTCTTTGCCTCTGACCAGGTCAGTAACCGGCTTCAGTTTGATAGGAGACATCCGAACGTATTTTGCAATTGCTTTTGCTTCCATTTTATTTGATCTCCTTTCCTACTTTTTCTTGACTTTGGATGACTTGTCCGCAGCATGGCCTCTGTAGTTTCTCGTTGGAGCGAACTCTCCAAGTCTGTGGCCTACCATGTCCTCAGTGATGTATACGGGAACATGTTTTTTTCCGTCATGAACAGCGATGGTATGTCCCACCATCTGGGGGAAAATTGTGGATGGTCTGGACCAGGTCTTTAATACTTTCTTTTCGTTAGCTGCATTCATATCAATGATAGCTTTGATCAGCTTAGCGTTTACGAAAGGGCCTTTTTTCAGTGATCTACCCATTATCTATGCTCCTTCCTATTTTTCATTTCTCTTCTTCACGATATATTTATTAGAAGCTTTGTTCTTCTTTCTGGTCTTGTAACCCAGAGCAGGCTTGCCCCAGGGAGTAACCGGGCTGACACGTCCGATACCGGTTCTTCCTTCACCACCACCGTGAGGATGGTCGTTGGGGTTCATGACGGAACCTCGGACAGTAGGTCTGATGCCCATGTGTCTTTTTCGTCCGGCTTTACCGATCTTGATGTTTTCGTGATCGCCGTTTCCGACTTCTCCGATGGTGGCCCGGCATTCGATCCGGACTTTTCGTACTTCGCCGGAGGGCAGTCTTACCTGCGCGTAATCTCCTTCTTTTGCCATCAGCTGTGCGCCGTTTCCTGCGGATCTTACCATCTGAGCTCCCTTTCCGGGCTTCAGCTCAATGTTGTGGATCACGGTACCAACAGGGATGTTGGCCAGGGGAAGAGCGTTTCCGGTTTTGATGTCGGAATTCGGTCCGGATTCAATCATGTCGCCGACAAACAGTTTGTTGGGAGCGATGATGTATCGCTTTTCACCGTCTGCGTAAACGATCAGGGCGATGTTTGCGCTTCGGTTGGGATCGTATTCGATGGCTGCAACCTTACCGGGGACTCCGTCTTTGGTTCTCTTGAAGTCGATGATTCGGTATTTGGGCC
Organism: Firmicutes bacterium UBA5559; assembly: GCA_002425705.1. Taxonomy (GTDB): domain Bacteria; phylum Bacillota; class Clostridia; order Peptostreptococcales; family Anaerovoracaceae; genus UBA5559. The sequence continues at coordinate 25,522 of DIMT01000004.1, read as the reverse complement.
GGTAGCCGCCGCCTCGGTGACGAACGGTGATCTTGCCTCTGGTGTTTCTTCCGGAATGCTTCTTCAGCGTAACAGTCAATGACCTTTCCGGTGTGCTCTTGGTGATTTCTTCAAATGTAGAAACCGTCATTCCTCTCAATCCAGGAGAGGTCGGATTATATTTTTTAATTCCCATATTACTTGTCCCTCCTTACAGACCCTGGAAGAATTCGATTTCCTTACTCTTCTCTGTAAGGGTCACGATAGCTTTCTTGGTGGCCGCGGTTCTTCCCACGTATTTGCCCATTCTCTTGACTTTTCCCTGAACATTCATGATGTTCACTTTTTCCACCTGGACGCCGAAGATTTCTTCAACCGCCTTCTTGACTTCTGTCTTGTTGGCATCGGTGGCTACCTTAAATGTGTATTTCTTAACCTGTGCGTTATCCATGCTTGTTTCAGAGATAACCGGCTTTATGATTACATCGTAAGGGGTTCTCATTACGAATACACCTCCTCAATTTTGTTGATTGCGTCTTTTGTTACGATAAAGCTGGTGTAGTTGATGATTTCGTAAACGTTCATCGTGGATACCAGCGCTGTTCGGACTCCCGGAATGTTGGCTGCGGACTTGATTACGTTCTCATCCTTTTCAGCCATGATGATCAGGGCCTTCTTAGCCGCCTTGACGTTTTCCAGGACCTTGATCATTTCCTTGGTCTTGGGAGCGTCGAAGTTCAGGCTGTCCAGCACGATGATTTCCTGTTCGCCTACCTTTGAGGACAGAGCGGAAAGCATTGCCAGTCTTCTCAGCTTCTTGGGCACGGTGTACCGGTAGTCTCTCGGCTTCGGTGCGAAGACGATACCTCCTCCAACCTGGGAAGGATCCGTTGTGCTACCCTGCCTATGACGTCCGGTTCCCTTCTGCCGGAAGGGTTTTCTGCCGCCGCCCCGGACTTCAGCTCTGGTCTTTGCAGACTGGGTGCCCTGTCTCTGGTTTGCCAGATAGTTTTTAACAACTGCATGAACCGCGTTCTGGTTGGGTTCGATGCCGAAGATGGAATCTTTTAGTTCAATGGTTCCGGCTTCTTGTCCGGCCATGTTGAGCATTGTTACTTTTGCCATTTGTTACTTCCTCCTTTCTGAAGTTCTATCTATTTGTCCTGACCTTTAACTGCGTACTGAATTCGCAGCAGGCCGCCTTTTGCTCCTGGAACAGCTCCTCTGACCAGCATCAGGTTTCTGTCTTCCATTACTTTTACCAGAACCACGTTCTGTACAGTAACTGTATCACGGCCCATTCTTCCGGGGCCCTTGTTGCCCTTGAATACTCGGGAAGGATAAGTACCGGCAGCCAGTGCTCCAGCCAGTCTCTTGTGCTTGGAACCGTGGGTCATCGGTCCTCTTGCATGGTTGTGCCGCTTGATGTTACCCTGGGTTCCCTTACCTTTGGATACGCCGGTAACGTCCAGTTTCTTGCCTTCTTCAAAGTCTGCCACGGTAATGGTCTGTCCTGCTTCGTAGCTTTCACCGGCTTCTGTTCGGAACTCAGCCAGGTGCTTCTTGACGGAAACCCCATATTTGTTAAAGTGGCCTGTCATCGGCTTGTTCACTCTGTGGGCCTTCTGATCTTCAAATCCGATCTGAACAGCGTTGTAGCCGTCTGTTTCCTCTGTCTTAACCTGAGTCACAACTACCGGACCGGCTTCGATGACGGTTACCGGGATGACTTCTCCGGCTTCTGTGAAAATCTGGGTCATGCCGATTTTCTTACCTAAGATTGTTTTCATATTTTTCCTCCTAAATTCTTACAGCGGATTACCCTTTCGGGCAATCATACTAAGGGGAGTTCCCTTACTATAATTTGATTTCGATGTCCACGCCTGCGGGCAGATCCAGCTTTGTCAGCGCATCTACGGTCTTGGGTGTGGTGTTGGTGATGTCGATCAGTCTCTTGTGGGTTCTCTGTTCGAACTGCTCTCTGCTGTCCTTGTACTTATGAACGGCTCTCAAGATCGTGACGACTTCCTTTTCGGTGGGCAGCGGAATGGGTCCGGATACATCAGCACCAGTCTTCTTGACGGCATCGATGATCTTCGCTACGGACTGGTCTAATGACTTGTGGTCAAAGGCCTTCAGCTTGATTCTGATTTTTTGTTGTTCACTCATTTTTCTTCCTCCTATTTTTTTGTACGTTTTCGCTATGCCTGTACAAGGGGTCCTTATGCCACAGCTTTCAACGTGTACGGGGTTTTGCTCACTATGTACACGGCTCCGTGTGTTTCCCTAAAAAGAGCACAAAGCAAAAAGCCGGCGAATCCCTTCGCCCCCATCTGGTGAGGACAATTCTCCATGGGAATTCTCTGTTAGCGCAGTAACTTCCCACTTCATCGCCTTAAGCAAGCCTTTGTAGTATATAATATCCTTTTCTCGAATGCAATAGTTTTTTAAAAAAACTTTGGGATTTTTTTCGCCTTTTTTCCCTGATTAAAGTTGATGTTTTCAACGACTTCCCCAGGTCCTTATCGGACACGCATCCTGGCGTTTCCTGTTATGGAAAATAAAAAAAGAAGCCGTCAGCAACCGCTGTCCGGCTCCCCTGCCCGAAGGCAGTTTTTCTACGTTGATTGGATTAATAATTGGTAGCCCGCACTTCAAAATGGGCTCTGGGGTGCTTACATACCGGGCAAATGGCGGCTGCATCCCCACCGCTATGAACATGTCCACAGTTTCGGCACTTCCACTCTACATCGCCGTCCTTTTCAAAGACTTTGCCATCCTTGATGTTCTGAGCAAGCTTTCGGTATCTTTCTTCGTGAAGAGCTTCAATCGCTGCGACTCCTTCCATCTGCTCGGCGATTTCCGGGAATCCTTCTTCTCTGGCGGTGGCTGCCATGTTCTTGTACATGTCCGTCCACTCATAGTTTTCACCGGCGGCTGCATCCAGCAGATTGTCCATGGTTTCCCCTACCCCGTGAGCCAGCTTGAACCACAGCTTGGCATGCTCTTTTTCGTTATCAGCAGTTTCCTGGAAAATAGCAGCAATTTGCTCAAATCCCTCTTTTTTGGCTGCAGAAGCATAATAGGAATACTTGTTTCTTGCCATGGATTCTCCGGCAAATGCAGCCATCAGATTGTCGTAAGTTTTTGTGCCTTTCAGATCTTTCATTGTTTACCTCCATTATAATACTGCGCAATGTTAACGGTTTAGGAGCAATTGCCGGGAGAGTCCCCGGAACATGCTTCACATCGGCCTTCCAGCACCAGGCCAGCGGGATCCATTTCCAGGCCCGTAAGGTCCCGGAACCGANNGCAAAATCGAGTATCTCCTCTGCCGCCTCTCCCTTAAGATCGATCAGGCTGCCGCACTGATAGCAGCGAAAGTGCATGTGGGTACTCACCTGGCCATCAAAGCGATCGGCCTCCCCGGGAACGGAGAGCTTGCGGACCAAGCCTCTTTCCACAAGAAAATTGAGGTTCCGATAAACGGTACCCATGCTCAGAGCCGGGTTGTCCGGCTTCAGATGGTTGTATACCCAGTCTGCGGTAGGGTGACACCGGGTGCCGGTCAGGGCATCCAGGATCATTTCCCTCTGGCGGGAGTACTTGGACATGATGTTGCTCCTTAAATAATAGTAATGATTACTATTATTAGTATAGCCTTCCTTTCCGATTCTGTCAATGGTTATTTGGAGATTTTTTATAGGGCGGCAGCAATGCGGGCCCCCAGCATGGCATTATTCAGTACCAGCCGGATGTTGGCTTCCAGGCTCATCCCTTCCGTAAGCTGCTGAACCCGGTCCAGGAGGAAAGGAGTTACCCGCTTTCCGGTAATGCCTTTGGTTTCGCATTCGTCCAATGCCAGCTGAATAATGGATTCAATCTTATCCAGGGGAATCTCGTCCTCCTCCGGAATGGGACAGGCCACCAGAACCCCACCCTTCAATCCCAGGTCATACTTCAGACGAATCAACCGGGCAATTTCCTCCGGAGTCTCCATGGCGTATTCGGTCTGGTATCCGCTTCGCCGGCTGTAGAAGGCTGGAAATTCACCGGTGCCGTAGCTGATAACCGGAATTCCGGAGGTTTCCATGTACTCCAGGGTCTTGCCGATGTCCAGAACGGACTTGACTCCTGCACAAACCACCACCACATCGGTGTTCTTCATTTCTTCCAGATCCGCAGAAATATCGAAGCTTTCCGCCGCCCCCCGGTGGACGCCGCCGATACCTCCGGTCACAAAGACCCGGATGCCGGCCATGGAGGCGGCAATCATGGTCCCCGCCACGGTAGTGGCCCCGTCCCCGCCCCGGGCAAGGACAAAGGGCAGGTCCCGACGGCTGACCTTGATCACCTCATGGGCCATACCCATGTATTCGATTTCTTCGTCGGTCAGCCCCACTTTGATCCGGCCTCCGATGATGCCGATGGTAGCAGAAACCGCTCCGTTTTCCCGGATTACCCGATGGACCCGGAGGGCCGTTTCCACGTTCTTCGGGTAGGGCATTCCGTGGGCGATGATGGTGGATTCCAGGGCGACGACCGGCTCTCCCCGTTCCAGGGCTGCCGCCACCTCAGGATTGATATCCAGATACTCATTGATCATGGTCCATCCTCCTTTTTATCTCTTCATGACTGATGGAGGGATTCACAGCCGTTCTGGCCTCCATGGCGCAGGAAGCGGCGCTCATGCCGTACCGGGCAGCTTCCTCCACGTCCATGCCCCGCAGATATCCGTCCAGCACCGCTGCTGAAAAGGCATCCCCTGCTCCGGTAACGCTGACCGGCGATACCCGTCCCGGCCGGAGGATTCCTTCCCGATCTCCTTCCTTATAATATACCCCGCCGCCGGACAGGGTGATGAAGATTCGTTTCACTCCCTTTTCTGCAAACCACCGGCCTGCTTCTGCCAATTCCTCTTCGTTCAGAATAGTCAGGCCACTCAGAGCTTCCGCTTCTGCCCGGTTGGGCTTGATGGTATGAAAACGGCCAATCAAATCTTTCGCCCGAACCGCCTTCGCTACTGACACCGGATCCAGGAACAGGGGGGTGCCTTCCAGCTGGCTGGTGACATAATCCAGGACTTCTTCCGTCAGATTGGTGTCCAGCCCGACAATCTCCGACTCCCTTAGTTTGGGCAGCAGTTCCTCCATCTGTTCCCGGGTGACCCTTTCCAGGATATCCATGTTACAAAGGGCCAACTCCATTTCTCCAAAGAGATTCAGGATGGACAAGTACATGGCCGTGCTTTCACCTTCCAGGAGGCGGACCCCCTCTGTGTCTACTCCCAGGGTCTGAAGCTGATGAACGGCGGAGTGTCCGGTCATATCATCCCCTGCCACGGAAACGAAGGACACGCTGCTTCCCAGCCGGGCCAGATTTTCCGTGATGTTCCGTCCGACACCCCCAAAGGCAATGCTGATTTTCCCCGGATTGGAATCCCCCATGACCAGCTGGCCCGTGGGATTCCCCTCTATATCGGCGGTGATGCCGCCTACGATGGTGATTCTGCTCATACGAATATGCTCCCTCCTATGAATTCACGAATGATGGAATTGTTAACGATGACGGAGTCATCTTCGATGATGTCAAAAAATTGGATGAAATTCAGCATCCTGGCTGCTTCTGCATATTCGGGACGATCCCGGCTGATCTCCAGCAGCAGGGGCTCCGCATATTTTCTCAGAACGGACAGCTCATAGATGTGGGCGGAATTGAAGAGGACGTCCGCTTCATTGCTGAAGGGGAAGATGTTCTTGTCTTCGCCGGCCCGGACCTTGGGCCAAAGTTCGATGGTCCGCTGGGCTGAATATCCCCGAAACTGATGATCCCGGACGATCCGCCGCAGCATTCGGGCATCGGTGGTGGGAACCCGGTTGTGTTCATCAATATTCAGCTGGGTAAAGGGGCTGATGTATATCCGGAACTTTTCTTCATCGGGCAGGCCAGCCGTCAGCTGACGATTCAGGCCATGGATTCCTTCGATGACAATAGGCTGATCTGATTCGATCCTGGTCAGCCGCTTTCCGAAGACCTTGACCCCTTCAAAGAAATCAAAATGGGGGACATCGACGGTCTTTCCGTCCAACAGGTCGTTGAGCTGCTGGTTGAACAGCTCCAGATCGATGGCTTCCAGGTCCTCAAAGTTCGGTTCCCCGTATTCATCCAAGGGAGTGTCCGCCCGCTCCACATAGTAGTCATCGGTACCCAGATAAAGGGGCTTGTGGCCATTGACCCGAAGCTGAATGCAGAGCCGCCGGGCAAAGGTGGTCTTCCCGGAGGAAGAGGGGCCGGCAATCAGGACGATTCTCCTTCCTTCCCGGGTAATCATGTCCGCAATCTCTGCAATCTTTTTTTCGTGAAGGGCTTCGGATATCTGAATGAGTTCCTTGTCTTCTCCCCGGCATATTTTTTCATTCAGGTCACAGACATACCGAACCTCCATGATGTCCGCCCACTGGGATTCCTCCAGGAAGGCGCCGTAGAGTTTTTTCTCGTCCACATAGGGAGGAACGGAATTGGGATCCTTCTGGTGAGGGAACCGGAGCAGGACGCCATCCCGATATTTTCTCAGCTGGAAATGCCGGATATATCCTGCTGTTGGTACCATCAGACCATAGAAAAAATCCGCCGTCCCGTCCAAAGAGTAGTATTTGATCCGTTCTGCCCCTTGGATTTTCTGCAGCAGCCGCAGTTTCTGCCGCTGGGCATCGGACAGCAGCCGATCCCTGGCATCCTCATAATCCACGATGTGCCGTTCGAACTTGAGATCCATCTCCACGATTTCCCGCATCCGGTCCTCGATTCGGCAGACATCATCCTGGGTCAGGGGCCGAAGCAGATCGATCTTGGTAAAAAGCCCCTTGTTGAGGGAATGCTCAATCAGGACTTCCACTTTGCCATATAGGTCATAAATAGCCTTCAGGTAGATCAGGGACAGGGAATACTGATAGATCAGATTGGCTGCCTGGTTTCTCATATCCAGCAGTTCGACAGTTCCCGGCTCTTTTAGTGGGTAGGTCAGCTCTACTACTTTATTATTGAATTTGGCAGCTAATATCCGATAGGGCAGGTCATCGGTCCGGTCCTTGATCAGATCAAGAATGCTGGTCCCCTCTGCTGCCTCGACGATCTCCGGCTCCATTCTAGGGCCTCGAATCAATGTTATCTCCATGGGCATGTACCTCCTACTGCCCATTATACGGGAATCAGCGGTGAAATTAAACCAAAAAATAAAACAGAGCATTTGTCTTTGCTCTGTTTTTCGAGGCGTTTCCGGTTATTCCGACTCAATGGGGAGGACATTCTTAGAGTTCGATGGCAGTCAGCAGCTCCCGCAGGCTTTTCGCCTCCTCCTGATGGAGGGTAATGCCCCGGGACATGTGCTCGTGATTTTCATCCCAGTCCCGCAAATCAAACTTTGGCGGATTGCCGTTCCAGGCAACCCGGTTCAGTTCTTTCTTCCATCCCGTCGGATAAGCCGCCAGCACACCAATGTGCTCCACCACTTCATAGGTGACTTCATCCCGTTCCTTTTCATTGCCAGCCATAATAGCTCCTTTCTCCACAGCAACAAAGACCAATTGATTGTATGACTTATTTTACCTTCATTTCCATATTTTGTCAATCACCAATTTTATAAACAGTCCTCCTGCGTGGTGGGGGGGCCAGTGGGTCCGTGGTAATCGGAGCCAGAAGTAATGTGGAGCTTATATTTTTCAGCCAAGCCGATCAATGCCTCCGTCTCCTCCGGCGTATGCTCCGGGTAGAGGCATTCCAGCCCCTTCAGGCCATAGCTCTTCAGCTTGATTACCAGTTTTTCCAGGGCTTCCATGTATTCCTGGGTTTCCACGGTTTCTCCGGTCTTCAGGCCGCTCACCTTCATGGGGTGGGCCAGGACCGGTATTCCTCCGGCATCCAGAATCAGCCGAATGGCCTCCCTGGCTTTAATCTTCTTTTTCCTTATTTTCCTGATTTCCGGGGATCCCAGCAGTTTACCCGGTTCAAAGGCTTCTCTGAATGCCCGGATGTAGCCTTTTTTCAGCATTGCTCTGGCAAAATCCGGTTTTCCCAGGTAATTCCGGTCCCCTTTTTTGTCAAAATCCTCCCATTCCAGAGGATATCCCATCTCTTTCAGTCCTTGAAAAAGACGGTCGTTTCGCTCCCGGCGGTTTTCCCGGATTTCAAAAATAGCCTGATTCAATTCTTTGTTTTCCCCGTCGATGTGGTAGCCCAGGATGTGCATAGTGCTGCCGTCTTCATCCTCTACAGAAAATTCAATGCCGGGGATAAAGTCGATACCCCGTTTCATGGCAGCTTCCCTGGCTTCCGGAATGCCCCCGATGCCGTCATGGTCCGTCAGGGCGATCTGATCCAGCTGTTGGCTTACTGCCCAGTCCATCAGTTCTTCCGGAGAAAGGGTACCGTCGGAATAGAAGGAATGGGTATGGAGATCGACTCGGTAGCTGCTTCCCTGATTCATCTTAGCTTTCATGCCATCACCAGTCCGCTTCGGACTCGCTGGCTGGTTTCCGGATCGGCCATCGCCTCCAGCAAAGCCAATGCAAATTCCATGGCGGTTCCGGGTCCCCGGGAGGTGATGATGTGGCCGTCCCATACGACCCGATCCTCCTGAACCAGGGCATCCCCCAGCTCCTGCTCCATTCCCGGATAGATGGTAGCTTTTTTTCCCTTCAGGATGCCGGCTTCTGCCAGCACCAGGGGTGCCGCGCACAGAGCCGTAACCCATTTCCCCTGGCCGTGGAATTCCCTGATTCTTTCCAGAAGTCCCTGGTGTTCCGCCAGGTGTCTGGTACCGGGCATACCGCCGGGAAGAGCGATCATGGAGCAGTTTTCATAATCAGCGGATTCCCAGGTGAGATCCGCCTGAATGGCAATCCCATGGGATCCGGTTACCAAATGGCTTCCCGTTAGCGAAATGTACCGGACAGGAACATTTCCCCGCCGCAGAATATCACCCATGGTGACTGCTTCAATTTCTTCAAAACCTGTAGCTAAATGAATATATACCATCGCTCAGCCTCCTGTTCTTTTTAGCGGGCAGCGCCGAAGATCCGCCGTGGTTTGGTGATTTTCCAGGTAAAATACCCAATGAAGGACATGATAATCAGAGATATAAAAAGGGAAACCAGGAACAAGTGAAGGAAGTAGCTCTCCGGCAATAACCGGGGAAGCACCATAAATTCCTTGATTTCATAAGGGAAGAGATACTGCAGGATCCTGGACCGGAAGGTGCCGATTACGATGCTAGCCAAAAAAGGTCCGGTCAGCGCCAGGTATACGGGTATGCCCCGAATCAGACTGGTTCGAAGCAATGGTTTCAGATTTTGTTTGTATAGTAAAAAATAAGCGATCAGGGCGAGTATCAGGGCTATCCCTCCGACTACAAGGCTGTAATCCAGGGTTCCTTTATAAATCTCCATGGTTTTCTGCTCTTCCGCCAGAAACAGATTATCCGTGTTTTCCCCGAAAAGATAGGTCAGCTGGAAGGTCTCCTGTTTTCCGGTCATATAGCTGCTGAAGAAGGCTCCCATCTGATCTTCGTTTTCCTCAATGCTGATGCTGTTCAGGGCTTCTGTGGCTTTCATTTCATAGGAATAGAGGTCCGGCAGCCGACCGGCCAGATTGAAACCTCCACAGATGGAAACAACCGGCAGGGTAATAGCCAGTATCACGGAACAGATGATGTTGACGATTTTCACGATCCTCCTCCATTCTGGGTGGGCAGGCTTCCCGCCCCTTGTAATCGACCCTATTATATAATAAAATAGGATTGAATTCTACAATCCGATTGAAAAAGGAGCAATTATGTATCAAGTAGGCATCATTACAGCCAGTGACAAGGGTTCTTCCGGTCAGCGGGAGGATCTGTCGGGGCCGGCCATCCGGGACATCCTATCGGGTCATCCTGAATTTGAAGTGAAGAAAATGGTCATTCTCCCCGACGAACCGGAAGCCCTCAAGGGGGAAATGGTCCGGATGAGCGACGAAGAGGGACTCCATCTAATCCTGACCACCGGCGGCACCGGCTTTTCCAAACGGGATATTACTCCGGAAGCCACGCTGGAAGTGTGTCAGCGGCGGGTTCCCGGCATCCCGGAAGCCATGCGCTATTATTCCCTGCAGATCACCCCCCGGGCCATGCTTTCCAGAGCAGAAGCCGGTATCCGGAACAACACCCTGATCATCAACATGCCCGGCAGCCCCAAGGCCATCCGGGAGGTCCTGGAATACATCCTTCCCTCCCTGATCCACGGCCTGGACATCCTAACCGGCAGCGACTCCGAATGCGCCACACCAACTTTATAAACAGTTCTGACAGTTGTCGCGGATTCTCTACTTCCGCCAACGAACAAGCCCCTGTAATTCCAAGGCATTCAAGGATTTACAGGGGCTTTTTTCTTGTAGAAATCGAATCAATTGGCAGAGCTGTTCTTAAAGTTGGTTTGTTAACGATCTTCCCGGAAATAGGGGTTGCTCAGGTCGGAGGGAGGCATTCCTTCTTTCCGGTTTCTCATGGTGCTGATGATGACGATGAGAATGGTGGCCATATAGGGTATCATGTCCACCAGGTACTGGGAGACGTGAACGCCCATGCTCTGGAGCCGGAGGCCCAGGATTCCCAGACCGCCGAAAAGGAAGGCGGCAAACAGGGCCTTGATGGGATTCCAGGAGGCAAAGATGACCAGGGCTACCGCGATCCAGCCGCGGCCCCCAACCACATCCACCTGCCAGATGGGCACCGTAACCAGGGACAGATAGGCTCCACCCAGGCCACAGAGGGCCCCGCCCAGGACGATGTGAGCATATTTATAGAGGGCCACATTGATGCCGGAGGCATCGGCGGCTCCGGAATTCTCTCCCACAGCCCGCATATTAAGACCGATTCTGGTTCGGAACATATAAATGGCAACCAGGATTACGACGATGTATCCGAGATAGACAAAGACATCTTGCCGAAAAAAGACCGGACCGAAAAAGGGGATCTCCGAGAGGCCGGGCAGTTCCACTTTAGCGAAGCTGGCTCTCAGCTCTCCTGGAATGACTGCGCCAACCATGTCCTGCCCCACAAAACGGGTGAACCCTGTGCCGAAAATAGTCAAAGTCAATCCGGTAACTACCTGATTGGCACGAAGGGTAACGGTCAGAATGGCGAAAATCAGGGCACCACCGCCTCCTGCCAAGGCTGCTCCCCCCAAAGCCAGTACCGGATTCCCGGTAGCCAGACCCACCACAAAACCGATGCAGGCTCCCATGAGCATCATTCCTTCTACTCCCAGATTGATGCTGCCGGATTTTTCTGTAATCAGTTCCCCTACAGTTGCAAACAGCAGGGGAGTACCTGCCACGATGGCTGCTGCTAAAAACACTTCCATTATGCTGCTCCCCCCTCTTCTGCATTCTTTTTTCGAAACAGCCCCTGAAGGCTGACTTTATACTGTATGAAAAAATCGCTGCCCAGTACGAAGAACAGCACACTTCCCTGAACCAGGCTGGCTACGGACTCCGGAACGTTCATGGCTATCTGCAGATAAGCCCCTCCCTGGATCAGCATGGCAAAGAGGATGCACACCACCAGGACGGCGATGGCATTGAGCCGGGCCAGCCAGGCGGTGATGATGGCTGTAAATCCATATCCGGCGGAAATGCCGGAGGTCAGAGTTCGTTCAATGGCAGACGCCTGAATCATTCCCGTCAGTCCGCAGAGACCCCCGGAAATCAGCATGGCCGTAATGATGATGGATTTGATGTTCATTCCAGCGTACCTTGCCGTCTCCAGGCTTTCTCCCACAACGGTGATTTCATAACCCTTCTTGGTATGATTGATGAAGATGTACATCAGGACTACCAAAATCAGGGCAATGATCCAGCCGGCATGGATGCCGAAAACCGCAGGCAGAACCGCATTGTCGCCGAACTGTGCGATCTTGGGGAAGCCTTGAGCACCCGGATCCTTCCAGGGACCGTACTGAAGATAGGTTACAAACTTGATGGCAATATAGTTCATCATCAAGGTGAAAATGGTTTCATTGGTTCCCATTTTAGCCTTAAAAAAGGCAGGAATGAAAGCCCAGATCCCGCCGGCCAGCATGGAGGCAATGACCATCAGCAGAAGCAGAACAGGCTTTGGTGTTTCACCATAATTGAGAGCTACATAGGCAGCTGCCATAGCTCCCATGATAATCTGCCCCTCTGCTCCGATGTTCCAAAATTTCATTTTAAAGGCCACCAGAATTCCAAGGGAGGTGATTACCAGGGGTATGGCTTTGATGATCGTCTGCTTGATCCGCATCTCGCTGCCCAGGGAACCGTTGATGATTTCCGTATAAATTTTTATCGGCTCCAGGCCAAAGATCAGCATGACCAGTCCGGCGCAGATCAGGGAAAGAAGAATGGCCACTCCCCGGATGAGGATGGCTTTGTTGCGGGGAAGATCATCCCGCTTCGTTATCTTGATGAAATTCACGCCTGGCCCACCTCCTTCTCCAGCGTACCTCCGGCCATCAGCAGACCGATTTCTTCCTTGGTCACCTGACCAGGATCCACGATTCCAGTCAGCTTGCCGCCGCAGAGAACCACGATCCTGTCACACAGATCCATCAGAACGTCAATGTCCTCTCCGATGAACAGGACGCCCACTCCCCGGGCTTTCTGTTCATTGAGAAGATCATAGATTTTATAGGATGCACCGATATCCAGCCCCCGAACCGCATAGGCGGTGATCAGCACCTTGGGCGCTGCATCGATTTCTCTTCCCAGCAGCACCTTCTGAATGTTTCCGCCGGAAAGACGTTTCACCGGCGTATAGATATCCGGGGTGGAAATATCCAGCCTGGAAACGATTTTATTGGCCTTTTCTACGCAGGGGCCCCGCTTCAGAAAAATCCCCGGCTGGCTCTGGTAGTCCTTCAGAATCAGGTTATGGACTATGTCCATGCTCCCCACCAAGCCCATGCCCAGCCGGTCCTCCGGAATGAATCCCATCCGGATGCCCAGACGAATAATGTCCCGGGGAGTCTTGCCGACGATGTTTCCTCCTTCAAAGAAAATTCTTCCCTTATCCGCATGAATCAACCCTGCAATGGTCTCACAAAGTTCCTTCTGGCCGGAACCAGCTACTCCGGCTACTCCCAAAATTTCTCCGCTGTTCAGGGTAAAGCTTACCTGATCCAGGGCCGGCTTCTTTTCTTTGTCCAAAACGGAAAGATTGTCCACATCCAGCAAAGGTTTCGGATTGGCAAAGGTTTCCTTTTTAATGGCCAGATCCACCTTTTTCCCCACCATCATCTCAATCAGATTCGAAACCTCCACCTTTGAAGTTTCAACAGTTCCAATGGAGTTTCCCTTTCGCAGGACCGTCACCCGGTCGCTGATTTCCATCACTTCATTGAGTTTGTGGGTAATAATTACAACTGCACAGCCTTCCTCCTTCATATTCCGGAGAATCTGAAACAGTCGTTTGATCTCCTGGGGAGTCAGCACTGCCGTCGGTTCATCCAGAATTAGGATTTTTGCTCCCCTGTACAGGACCTTAATAATTTCCAGTGTCTGCTTTTCACCAACTGACATCTCATACACTTTTTTATCCGGGTTGATATCCAGCCCGTACCGGTCGGAGATTTCCCTTACCTTTCGGGACAATTCCTTTCCCCGGGTAAAAAAGTTTCCTTTCTGACCGATGACGATATTTTCCTTGGCAGTCAGCACGTCCACCAGCTTGAAATGTTGATGGATCATCCCGATCCCCATCCGGATCGAGTCCTTGGGGGAATTGAATTTCACTTCCCTGCCGTAGATGGAGATGGTTCCTCCGTCCGGGTTATAAATGCCGGACAGCATATTCATCAGGGTACTTTTCCCTGCCCCGTTTTCTCCCAGTAAGGCATGAATCTCCCCATTGAGTACGGACAGGTTGATATTCTCATTGGCCTTCACCGCGCCGAAGGCCTTGGAAATATCCTTCATTTCTATGGCAACCTTGTCTTGCATTTTTCCTCCAGCTTCCTTCATTTATTCCTGCCGATTCCCTTCCGAAAATCAGCATGTGGACATTATACCATAATGTCCACATGCTGCGTCGGTTTTCTATTCAGAAAATGAAGAACAATTTTTTACTGTACGGCTGTAACGCCCTTTACCAGATAGTTGGTTTCCCAGATACCGCCGCGATCCAGAGTGGTTCCTTCAGGAACTACCAGGTTTCCGGCATTGTCATAAATGGGCCCTACAAAGATGGGCTTTTCGCCGGCTATAATCTGAGCCTTGACCGCTTCCACAGCTGCCTTGGTTTCAGCCGGTACCAGGTCGGTCATGGGAGCCAGGTCCACATAGCCGTCTGCCATGGTTCCATAGTAAGATTCCGGTGTCCAGGTTCCGTCCATGATGGCTTGGATGGTAGCAATCAGAAACTCTTCATGGTGCCAGATAGGAGCAGTCAGGAAGGATTCCGGTACTACCGCACTGTTGTCCATATTGTATCCGATGGCGTATACGCCCTTTTCTGCTGCCGCAACCTGAGGTCCGGTGGTATCGCAATGCTGCGTGATGACATCACAACCCTGAGCCAGAAGAGCTTCAGCAGCCGCTTTTTCCTGAGCAGGATCATACCAGCTGTTGATATAAACAACCTTAACCTCAACGTCCGGGTTAACGGACTGGGCGCCCAGGGTAAAGGCATTGATGCCGATCTGCACTTCGGTATAGGGGAATGCTGCGACATAACCCAGTTTGTTGGTTTCAGTCTGCATCCCGGCAACGATTCCGCTTAAATATCTGGGTTCTTCGGTTGCTCCGAAGTAGTTGCCAAAGTTGGTGTCATTCATTTTATAACCGGAGAAATGCAGGAATTTGATATCTGCGTAGGCCGGGTCATTGGCCAGTTCATCCAGGGCATCCATGAATCCAAAGCTGCAGGCTACGATGACGGAAGCTCCCTGATCGATCATGCCCAGAGCCGCTTCTTTAGCTGCCTGCTTATCGGTGTCGTCTACACCTTCTTTAATGATGGTAGTCACTTTGCCGCCAAAGTATTCCTCCATAGCCATGGTTCCTTCATGATGGGCCTGGGTGAATCCACCGTCATTCTTGGTTCCGATATAAATAAATCCAACCTTCAGGGCTTCATCTCCCGCCGGTTCCTCTGCAGTCTCGCCGCCGCCGCAGGCTGCCAGACCGAAGACCAAAGCAAGAATCAATAAAACCGATAATACCTTTTTCATCCTGTCTTCTCCTTCTTCTACTTCTACGTAAATTGATGATATGATTTGAGACGTCATGTCTTTTATGGCTTTATTATAGCCGTCCACCGAAGGGCCGTAAAGAGAAAAATGGCAAATAAAAGGATTATACCCAATAAAAAAAACTTGAAGTTCGTATATATCCGAACTTCAAGTTTTAATTCTGTCGTTAACGTTCGTTATTTAAAGGAAATGGCTCCGTCCCGGATTTCCCGGATCACCGCCAGGGATTCCACCCGGTATCCCTGATCCTTCAGTCGGCGGCTGCCCCCCTGAAATTCCTTTTCGATGACGGCTCCGATGCCCACCACAGAAGCGCCGGCCTGTTCCACCAAGCTCACCAGCCCTACCGCTGCTTCCCCATGGGCCAGAAAGTCATCGATGATCAAGACCCGGTCCCCCGGATTCAGATATTTTTTTGCGACCCGGATATTGGATACCGTCCCCTTAGTGAAAGAACGGACATCTGCTCCATAAAATTCTCCGTTCATGGTACTGGGTGCCGTTTTCTTAGCGAATACCAAGGGCACATACCCGAACTCCCTGGCAGCCATGGCCGCCACAAGGATGCCGCTGGCCTCCACCGTCAGGACCTTGGTCACTTCTTCTCCTGAAAACCGGGCTTTGAACTCCCGGCCCAGCTCTTCTACGAAGGCCACATCGATCTGATGGTTCAGAAATCCGTCCACCTTGACGATTTCCGTGCCGATGGCCTCCCCTTCCCGAATGATTTTATTCTTTAATGCCTCCACGACTAACTCCTATTCTGCGTACTTCTCTGCCAGGATCCTGCCTACCAGAACGCCGCTGGCAGAAGCCTGGGACAGGGAATGGGTTACCCCGGATCCGTCTCCTAATGCATAGAGGCCCTTTACAGCCGTTTCCAGATTACGATCCACTTCCACCTTGGAATTGTAGAACTTGACTTCCACCCCATAAAGAAGAGTATCCTCATTAGCCGTGCCCGGTGCGATTTTGTCGAGGGCATAAATCATTTCAATGATGTTGTCCAACTGACGTTTGGGAATGACCAGGCTCAAATCTCCCGGGGTAGCTTCCAGGGTTGGTCGGGTGAAACATTTTTCCATCCGCCGCTCGCTGCTTCTGCGGCCCTTGACCAGATCGCCGAACCGCTGGAGCAGCACGCCGCCTCCCAGCATGTTGGACAGCCTTGCGATGGACTCACCATACTCGTTGCTGTCTTCGAAGGGCTCCGTGAATTTATTGGAAACCAGCAGGGCAAAGTTGGTATTCTCCGTATGGAGAGAGGGATCCGAATAACTGTGTCCGTTGACCGTAACAATGCCGTTGGTATTTTCTGCCACCACTTCCCCGTAGGGATTCATGCAGAAGGTCCGGACCATATCGTTGTATTTATCCGTCTTGTAGACGATTTTGCTTTCATAAACATCATCGGTGATGTGTTTGAACACCTCTGCCGGCAGTTCCACCCGGACACCGATGTCTACCCGGTTCTTTTTCTGCTTGATGCCGAATTTGTCGCAGACATGACCGATCCACTTGGATCCGGAACGTCCGGCGGCCAGCACCAGATCCCGGCACTGATATTTTTCACCCCGGCTGCTGGTTATTTCAAAAGTCCCGTCAGGCAGCTGTTCCACATCCTCCAGGGTAACACCGAATTCTGTATCCACCCGCTCGCTGATATAGTCGAAGATCCGCTGGAGGATCTGAACATTTCGATCCGTTCCCAGATGGCGCACCTTGGCGTCCAGCAGGTGCAGGTTATTTCGAAGGGCGATGGTCTTCAGTTCAGAATTGGCGGTGGAGTAGAGCTTCGCATCGGCTCCCCCCATGGCACAGAGAACCTCGTCCACGTACTCCATAAGAGCCATGGCTTCGTCCCGCCCTACATAATTGTGAAGATCCCCGCCGAACTGGGTGGTAATGTTGTATTTTCCATCGGACAGGGTACCGGCTCCGCCGTATCCGTTCATGATGTGGCAGGGGCTGCACTTAATGCAGTTGGGGACTTTTCCCATCTTAATGGGGCAATTCCTCCGCTCCAGGGGTGCTCCCTTATCCAGCATCAGGATGCTTGCCTTATTCTTGATCCGGGTCAGCTCGTAGGTCAGGAAAACACCACTGGCACCGGCACCGGCAACGATTATGTCATACTTTTTCATTTTGTTCCTCCGAATTTTTAAACATACAACAAATACTTTACCTCAATTTGACAAAAAACACAATTACTTTTATAATGGACCAGAAGAATCCTTCGGGATCCACAGGAGGTTTTATGAAAGACAAGAAAAAAATGATCGTCGGAATCGTTCTGCTGCTGGGAGCCGTTTATTTCCTCGTCAACATCCTGACCAAGGAAATGGAGTCCTTCCATGTGACTGGCCTGATCCTCTTTACCATACTGGGTCTGGGATTCCTTCGAAACGCCCGATACTGACTATCCTGAACCAAAAAAATATGACCTGCCGCCTGGGCAGGTCAATTTTTATCGTTGATTCTCCGGACTGTTTATTCTTCTTCCACAGTGATTTTTTCAAATGCACTGGCAACCTTTTCGAACTCTTTGTCATCATCGATGTCAACCAGTTCAAATTCGTCTTCCCCGACTTCCTTGTAGCCGTAGAGGTAAACGTCGTCGCTTCCGTCTCCCGGAATCAGCGCAATATACTCTTTTCCTTCGCAGTCGAACACACCCATGATTTCGCATTCCAGCTCAACGCCGTCATCAAATTCCAGTGTGATGTAATCTGCATCCTCATCCACTTCGCCTACTGCACATTCCAGAACATCATCGTAGTTCCCGGATTCGCACGGATTTTTCTTTTCTGTCATCTCATTCACCTCCATTTGGTATTTCTATCTCCAGCGGCAATACACCGGCACTTTAGCCTGAATATTGCTATTTATTACTATATCATTATTTTCCCGCCAGTTCAACGATAAATCATTGAAAAAAACTGCGGATATTTTCAGCGTCCACTGGCCGGATTCCTTCCACTTGAATCAGTTCCTCCAGGCTGGCTTTTCGGATGGCGTCGATGCTGCCGAAGGCGGTCAGCAGACGATTCCTCTTTGTCGGCCCGATTCCGGCAATCTCATCCAATGCGGATTTCTGAATCTTTTTCCCCCGAAGTCCCCGGTGGTACTCGATGGCAAACCGGTGAACCTCTTCCTGAATCGTCCCCACGTATCGGAACAGCAAGGGCCGCTCCCGGAGCGGAATGGTCATGGTGCCTTCCCGGGTGAGAAAAACCAGTTCCTTGGTCCGATGGCTGTCGTCCTTGGCCATACCGAAAACCGGCAGATTGATTTTCATCGCATTCAGAACTTTGACGACGACCTGTACCTGACCGATCCCTCCGTCGATAAACAAGGCATCGGGCATCCGGGCAAAACCGGGGTCTCCTTCCTGCAGCCTTTTAAACCGGCGGTAGACCACTTCCTGCAGGCTGCCATAATCGTTGGGGCCTTCCACTGTCCGGATCCGGAACCGCCGATAATCCTTCTGGACCTTTTTCGCCCCTGCAAAGACCACCATGGCTCCTACCGAATCAACTCCGTTGATATTGGAAATATCGTAGGCCTCTATCCGGAACTTCCTTATTTCAGAACCAGCACCAGAACCACGATCACCGCAAGAACCACCACCGCTCCCGCCATTAAGAACATCATACTCATTGAAGATTCCCTCCATTTCTTCTCCGAGAAGCTTTTCCCGCTCCTCTTCATGCAGGGCCTTGGCATCCACGCTTCCGGCCATTTCAATCAGGTCTTTTTTAACAAGCTCTAGGGTGGCTTTTTTCTCCCCCCTCAGAGGGTGGGTGATTCGAACCCTTCTTCCTGCCAGATCAGAAAGGAACTCTTCCAGCAGCTCCTTTTCCGGAATGTCATACTGAATCAGAATCTCGCCGGGCACTTTCCGGGTATCGCTGTAATACTGTTCAATAAACGCCTTGGTCATGTCTTCCCGGGAATCCTCCTCGGATACCTGAAGCGGAACAAGGTCCCGTCCCGACAGTTTCCCGTCCCTCAGATAAAAAAGGACGCCGTAATAATTCCGGGCTCCCTGGAGGATGGTCAGGATGTCAATATCCCCCGCTCCCAGAATTACCACATTCTGTTTCTGTTCCAGGCTCTTGACGGAAAGGATGCAGTCCCGGAATTCGGCTGCTGCTTCAAAATGGAGATTTTCGGAAGCCGTCTCCATCTGTTGTTTCAGGGAATCCAACAAGGGTCCGGTTTTACCGTTCAGGAACTGGATGACCTGCTGAATCCCTTCCATATATTCTTCCCTGGAAATAGCCTTGATGCAGCCACCGCTACACTCACCGATGTGATAGTTGAGGCAGGGGCGGAAATTTTCCGGGAAGCTCCGGGCAGAACACCGCTTCAGCCGGTAGATGTGATTGAGCAGGTCCAGAATCTGGTTCACAGAAGTCACGTCGGCATAGGGGCCGAAATACCGGGCTCCGTCCTTTTCCAGCCGGCGGGTCTTGACCAGTCTGGGGTATTCCTCTCCCAGGGTGATTTTAATGTAGGGATAGGTCTTGTCATCCCGAAGCAGCACGTTGTATTTGGGCATATGCTGCTTGATCAGGTTGCATTCCAGGATCAGGGCTTCCATCTCGGAAGCAGTGGTAATGTATTCAAATTCAGCGATATGGGAAACCAGGGCCCGAACCTTCGGGTCCATAGACCGGGAGGACTGAAAATACTGGCGGACCCGATTCTTGAGGGAAGAAGCCTTCCCCACATAGATGACCTGCCCCATTTTGTCCTTATGCAGGTAAACTCCCGGTTTGTCCGGGAGTTTTTTCAGATTTTCCTTAATATCGAACATTTCTTTCCTTTGCCAGCTCCATCAGCCGTTTCTGGCGCAATCGCTTCTTTTTACGAATCTGCTGTCTGCGAATCAGGATATAGAGGAGCAGGATCAAAATCAGTGCCCCCAAAACCGCTCCTATGATCTTCAGAAAGAAGAAAACCTTGAAGGCTGTTTCATCCTCAATCCCCACATAAGAAAGGATCGTTCCCTGGGGAACCTCTTCCGATGCAACGATGGGAACCTGATCCCGAAGCACGTCTCCTTCGTAAACCTCAACCACTCCGATTTTCTGTCCTTTGGTTACAGGAGCTTTAATTTTTTCTTCCAGAATCGTTTTGGTGGTAACGATTTCTTCCGAGGCTTCCCTGGGCAGGGTAACCCCTCCGTCTCGTTCCAGTACCAGAGTTGCCTGTCGTACCGCGCCACCCCTCACCGGGATGGTTCCCATATCGTCGCCAGCCTTGACGGCTACCACCGATTTGTAATTGGCAAAGGCGTAATCCAACAGGGCAATGCTGTCTCCGAAACGTCCAAGATCCGTGGATTTCAGAACCACGGAAATAAATTCACTGCCGTCCCGGGAGGCAGATGCCACCAGGCATCCTCCCGCTTCCGGTGTATATCCGGTCTTGATTCCCGTGGCCCCCTCATATTTGGCCGGCCTTAGGACACCAGCCGCATCCACTTTGGTCCGCCCGTCGTAAATCAGCCGGTTGGTATTGTACAAATAGCGGGTGGGCTGCTTATTGGTGGCCGGAATGGTATACTGATAGGTCAGTACATATTCCCGGAAAACCGGGTTTTTCATTGCTTCCCGGGCAATCAGAGCCAAGTCGTAGGCGGTGGACAGATGACCCTCTGCGTGAAGGCCATGGGGATTGACGAAATTGGTATTTTCAGCCCCCAGTTCCTTGGCCCGCTGATTCATCAGCTTGGCAAATTCCTCCACCGATCCGGATATTTCCTTGGCCAGAGCCATTGCTGCATCGTTGGCGGATTCAATCAGCAGGGCGTGGAGCAGCTGATCCACGGTGACCTCTTCCCCCTCCAGCAGATAGATTCGGCTGCCGGGAGTGAAGGATGTTTCTTCATCGATGATGACTTTTTTATCCAGCTCCAGGTTTTCCAGGGTCAGGAGTGCGGTCATCACCTTGGTGGTGCTGGCCGGCTCCAGCTTTTCATCTTTATATTTATCAAACAAGACCGTTCCCAACTCTGCATCGATAACTACGCCGCCGACTGCCACGATAGCGGGAGGCTCTGTCAACGCCATGACCGGGCGGACAGGGAGGCACAGAACCGAGAGGATCGTCAGCATAATGAGTATGAATTTTCTCATGGTTCCCTTTCTGTTATGACGATAATGTCTTTCTCAGTCTTAACGGGCAACCCTACCGGGCAAAAAAGTAATCGGCTAGTGCAAAGCCGCTGTCAAAGTACATGCCTCCGGCGCCGGATTCCTCATCGAACCGGTTGCTTTCATTGACATACTCCTGATTCTTGCTGCTGTAGATCACGAAGGGAACCGGGTCCGAAGAATGGGTCCGGATCCGAATGGGGGTCCGATGGTCCGGCACAACCAGGATGCGGAAATCCTCTCCGGTGGCCATCAGATACTCGGCGATGGGCGCCAGCACCTTTTCATCGATGATTTCCAGAGATTTGATCTTTCCTTCCAGGTCCCCCTGATGGGAACACTCATCGGGGGCTTCCAAATGCATGTAAATGAAGTCTTTTCCCTTTTCATACTCGGCGATGGCGGCCTGGGTCTTCCCATCGAAATTGGTGTGCAGGGTGCCGGTGGCCCCTTCTACATCCACGGAATCCAGCCCGGCGCAAAGGGCAATCCCCTTAATCAGGTCTACCGCGGAAATGGCAGTACCATGAATCCGGTACTTATCATAAAAGGAAGACAGGGAAGGCTTTTTACCCTGCCCCCAGATCCACAGAGAGTTGGCCGGCCTAAGGCCCTTTTCCATCCGGGCCCGGTTGACGGGATGATCCTTCAGGATTTCGTAGCTTTTTTTCATCAATTCGATGATGAATTCCGCACCGTCCCCTTTGGGGAGATGGGCTCCCGCCTTCTGGGTCAGCACATCATGGGGGGGCGTCAATTGGTAATCGGTGGATCCGTTGTTGACGATCATGCAGTGCCGATAACTGACGCCGGTATAGAAATGGATGCTATCCGTTCCAAGGGCTTTTTCCACCGACTGGATCAGCTGGTCCGCTTCTTCGGTGGTGATGTCTCCGCTGCTGTGGTCCAGAATGGTCAGGTCTTCATAGGCACCTTCCCCTTCCAGGGTTATGATGTTGGCTCGGAAGGCCACATCCGTGTCCGCCATATCAATACCGATGCTGGCGGCCTCCAGGGGAGAACGGCCGGTCAGGTACACTGCCGGGTCATAGCCCATGACGGATAAGTTGGCTGCATCGCTTCCCGGGGCCACCCCGTCGGGAATGGTCTTCACCATTCCCACGATTCCACGGGCTGCCAATTTATTTACTGCAGGCATACGGGCCGCCTGCAGGGGGGTCTTTCCGCCCAACTGTTCCAGGGGTTCGTCGCCTGCTCCATCCGGAACCAGTATTAAGTATTTCATTCGTTGCTTCTCCTATTTGTTTTCTGCCT
The DNA here is from genome assembly GCA_002425705.1 of Firmicutes bacterium UBA5559. Lineage (GTDB taxonomy): Bacteria > Bacillota > Clostridia > Peptostreptococcales > Anaerovoracaceae > UBA5559. The sequence goes on along the minus strand of DIMT01000004.1, from coordinate 2,844 downwards.
CAAATTTTTTCATGAAGTCGATGAGGGCGTCTACTCCCTCCATGGGCATGGCGTTGTAGATGCTGGCCCGCATGCCGCCGATAGACCGATGACCCCCCAGGTTGACCAGACCAACTTCCTTGGACTGGCTGGTAAACTTCTTGTCCAGGTCCTTGTCGCCAGTGACGAAGACTACGTTCATCAAAGACCGATCCTCCTCAGCAACGGGACAACTGTACAGGTTGCTTTCATCGATGTACCGATACAGTTTTTCTGCTTTTTCCCGGTTCAGCTTTTCCATAGCTGCTACACCACCGGTGTTTTTAATTTTTTTGAACACCTGGCCGGCTACGTAAACGCCGAAGCAAGGGGGAGTGTTATACATGGAGCCATTATCTGCATGAATCTTATAATCCAGATAAGTTGGAACTTCCTTGGCCGCATGGCCGATCAGATCTTCCCGGATGATGACGATGGTCACACCGGCAGGTCCCACGTTTTTCTGAGCTCCGGCATAAATCAGGCCAAAACGGGTCACGTCAATTTCTTCCGATAAAATATTGGAGGACATATCCGCTACCAGGGGAACATCTCCCGTGTCCGGCAGTTCCGGGAACCGGGTGCCATAAATGGTGTTGTTCAGCGTGATATGGACGTAATCGGCATCGGTTCGGAAGTCTTCCTTCTTCAGTTTTGGAATGAAGGTAAAATTCTGTTCTTCCGAAGAACCGGCAATCCGGATATCGCCGAATTTTTTAGCTTCCGCCGTTGCCTTCTGGGCCCAGGCCCCGGTGACCACATAGTCGGCTTTTTTGGAGTTTCGCAGCAGGTTCAGGGGAACCATGGCGAACTGAAGGGTTCCGCCTCCCTGGAGGAACAGGACCTTATAATTATCCGGAATA